>CACJJL010000004.1 GCA_902593735.1 uncultured SAR116 cluster alpha proteobacterium | reverse complement strand
ATTTTGGAAATTATTTTAAAACAAAATATTTTTCAAGCGTTGTAAGCTTGCTTGCTTCACTAGAAAAAAAAGATATAGAACTCGGTTTTATCGATAGTGAGAGCATTTTTAAACTAAAAAAGCAAACAGAGATAAAAGTCAATTTTGATGTAATAGCAAATGTACCACTTTACAAAAATATTAATCAAAATGATTACAGTATTGTAAAACTAAAAAAAGAAGAGTCATAAGGTTACACAATGGATTTTCCTTCTCCAAAATCAAACATTGAAAAATTACAAACTTACAAACCAAATTTTGGTAAAAGTAAAATAAATAATTTAATAAGATTATCAGCAAATGAAAGCGCTCTAGGGGTATCTTTAGGTGTAACTGACGCTCTTAAATCTTTAACTAACAGTCTTAATAGGTATCCACCACAGGTAAGCGATGAGTTAATAAGTGCAATATCAAAAAGATACTCTCTTAATAAAAAAAAAATTATCTTAGGAAATGGTTCAGATGAATTAATTTCAATACTTGCTCAAACTTTTTTAAATTCTGATGATGAAGCGATTTATACTGAATTTGGATTTCTACAATTTCCTCAAGCTATTTCTATAGTTGGTGCTAAAGGGGTTATAGCAAAGGATGTTAAATTTACAGCTAACGTAGACAATATCCTTTCTAAAATTACAAAAAAAACTAAACTTATTTTTTTAGCAAACCCAAACAATCCAACTGGTTCTTTTATACCAAAGGAGGAAGTAATTAGATTGCATAAATCAATACCTGCAAATATTCTTTTAATTTATGATGCTGCTTATTCAGAATTTGTAGTTAATACTGATTATATAGATGGTAGTGAATTAGTAGATAAATTTGAAAATATTATAATGTTAAGAACTTTTTCAAAACTACATGGTTTAGCTTCTTTAAGATTAGGCTGGGGTTATGCATCTGAAAAAATAATACAAAACCTTATGAAGGTTCGTGGTCCATTTAGTGTCAATACTGCTGCAATTGTAGCAGGTATAGCAGCATTAGAAGACTTAGAATTTCAAAAAAAATCTGTTCAACATAATCTTAAATGGAAATTATGGTTTGAGAAAAAATTTCAATTGTTAAATTTGGAATTTCAACCATCCATTGCAAATTTTTTCTTAATAAAGTTTCCTAATGAAGCAAAATATAATGCGCAAAAAGCAGAAAGCTTTTTAGCTTCAAATGGAATATTAGTCAGAGGTATGAAAGTTTATGGTCTATCAAATTACTTAAGAATTTCGATAGGCAATGAAGAAGAAAATATAAAATTTATAAACAAATTAAAAATATTCTTAGAAAATTAACAATGGAATTTGATTTTAAAAAAATTTCTGTAATAGGATTAGGTCTTATTGGAACTTCTATTTTACATGCCATTAATGCTAGTAAAAACACTAAAATTATTACTTATGCTTATGATATAAATTCAAAACATAGAGATATTGTATCAGAAATGGGAATTGTTACTTTTGTTTGCGATGATATCCATAAAGCGGTCCAAGATGCTGACTTGGTTATACTTGCGATACCTGTTGGAACTATGAAATCAGTGGCATCTTTAATTTCACCTTCATTAAAAAAGAATGCTGTAATAACTGATACTGGATCTACTAAAAGCTCTGTTATAAATGATATTAATCCATATATACCAAAGAACGTAAATTTCATTCCATCACACCCTTTAGCAGGAACAGAATATTCTGGACCTGAAGCTGGATTTAGTACATTATTTCAAAATAGATATTGGCTAATAATTTCTAATAAAGAAACAGAACAGACAAAAAAATTAGCTAAATTTTTTGAAAATTTGGGCTCTATTGTTGAAATTGTTAGCGCAAAATATCATGATAAAATTCTTGCCATTACGTCGCACTTACCCCATTTAATTGCATACACTATAGTTGGTACAGCTTCAGATTTAGAGGCTGATCTAAAAAATGATGTAATAAAATTTTCCGCTTCTGGATTTAGGGATTTTACACGTTTAGCATCTTCTGATCCTATAATGTGGAGAGATATTTTTTTAAACAATTCAGATGCTGTTTTAGAAATGTTACAGAGGTTTAATGAGGATTTATCTGACCTACAAAAAGCGATAAGAAAAAACCAAGGTGAAAAACTCCACGCTTTTTTCTCAAGGACTAGATCAATTAGAAAAAAAATAATTGATGCAGGCCAAATATAAAAATCAGTTTAAAAAGTTAAAATTTTTATCCTTAAATAAGCAACAATGTATTTACAAAACTCTTTAAAAATTAAACTAAATGTTTCATATGAATCTAACCACTTTTCAATATCATGTTTTTTTGGTCTTATAGAAAAAGTATAAATTTTTTGATTTGGCATACTATTATTAAATTCTAATATTGCTCTAGGCATATGATAATTACTTGTAATTAGAATGAATTCTTTAATGTTATTACGCAATACCCACTTGGATGTTTCACTTGCGTTAGTTAACGTATTTTTTGATACACTATCAAGATCAATACAACACTCAACTAATTCAGGATAAAAATTAGAGCCAAGTTGTTTTTTCAAAGTTTTTTTAGAGTAACCCTTGCCAGTCCCACTAACTAGTATTTTAAATCTTTTTTTGTATGGTTTATTAAAATTATCTATAATCTTTAAACCGTCTTTTATCCTATTAGTCCCACCAGTTAATATGACAATATTTGAATCTTTTTTAGTATTATAATTTTTGATAGATAAAATTTTTTCCTTAAAGCCCAACAATCCGATAAGAAAAGAGATTAAAATTGATGTTATAGAAAAAAATAATAATTTTTTACTGACTCTGTAAAACATAAACATTTCGTAACAATTTATCTTAAACATGTTGTCAAAAAATAACGCATTAGTATACAATAAACAAATAATTATGTCATCTTAAAAGGATTTTATATGATTGAAACATGTAAATCATGTGGAACAATATTTGAAATTGACAACAAAGTTTTATCCAAAAAAATAAAATGGTTTAAATGTAGTATTTGTTCTGAAAGATGGATTGCTCAGTCTTATTTTGATGGTAGTTCAATTAATAATGAGAAAAATACAAATGATAATATTATTTCAAAAGAAAATGATTTTGATACTAAATCTGAAAAATTAAGATTTGAATTAGCTTCAATAAAATCAGCAGTAGAGGACAAAACAAAAAATCTAAAAAGTAAGAAAAATCCTGTCTTAAAACAAAAAAACAAAAGTGTAGCAGAAATAGCATCAGAATTGTCAATGTCTCAAATGAATGAAAGTAAAAACAATAAAGTTAAAAATATAAAAAATTCAAAAAATTCAAAAACAGAAATTAAAATAAGTATTCTACCTGTTTTTGCAATTCTAATATCTTTGTTATTAGTTTCTGCAATTTTCTTTCGTTCAGTATTAATAAGTTATAGTTTTTATTATTTTCCAAAACATACAAATAATTATTTTAAGAAAATTAATTTAATACTAAATAAGGTTGAGTTGCCAATTTTAGCAGAAACTACTAAATTAGCTTTAACAAACTTCGTTGCCACAGTCCAAGATGAAGAGGTTAAATTTTCTGGAGATATTCAAAATAATTTTAACAGACCAGTATTAGTTCCAAGAATTCAGATCTTAGTCATCAGAGAAGATAGAAAAATAATTTTAGATAAAATTTTAACATTAAATGAAAAAATCATTCCTTCCTCTTCTCAAATAAACTTTAAAAAAGTTGTCAAACTAAACATTCAAACTAAAAAAGAAAATGTCAGTGTAAAAGCATCTTTTTTGAAAAAAATAGTTGACTTTTAATCAAATTCAATAATTTTTTCTTTTAAAATCATGTCTTGAATAGTTTCAGGCACTTTTATTCTCTGGCTTTTTTTATTATGCACAATTATTTCAATAGCGTCTGTTCTAGAGTTATAATTTGATTTCATAACTGATGCATAAGCTCCAGTAGTTCTAATAGCTAAATAATCCTGATTATTAACTTTTATTAACTTTCGATCTAATGCAAGAAAATCTCCTGTTTCGCAAATGGGTCCAACAATATCTACTTTGACTTCATTACCATTTGTTTTCTTAACAGGTTCAATTTTATGGTAAGCATCATACAATGTAGGTCTAATTAAATTATTCATGGCGGCATCAACAATAATAAAACACTTATCTTTACTTGTTTTATTTCTAATCACTTTTGTAACTAAAATTCCAGCTTCACCAATAAGACTTCTACCTGGCTCAAAACTCAGCTGATAGTCAGTATTTAAAAATAAGTTACAAATAATTTTTTTATAAGAATTAAAATCAGGATTTTTATTTTCTTTATAATGTATACCAATCCCCCCCCCCTAGATCAAGAGTAGGAACTTTATATCCTTCCTTTTTAAGACTCTCAGCTATGGATTTAAGATTAGAGTAGGCTTTTTGGAAAAAATTAAAATCAAATATTTGTGATCCAATGTGAACACCTAATCCAACGGGATTTATATACTTTAATTTGTGTAGTTTTTTATATATTGAGAAAATGCTTTCGTTATCAATGCCAAATTTAGTTTCTTTTTCTCCAGTTGATATTTTTTTATGAGTATTTGGTGCGATATCTGGATTTATCCTTAAACAAATATTAGCTGTTTTTTTTAGTTTTAAAGCTATTTGGTATATGTCATTTAATTCTTCTTCTGACTCAATATTGAATTGTAAAATATTATTTTTTAATGCTATTTCGATCTCGCTTAATTCCTTGCCAACACCAGAAAATATAATTTTATTTGGAGAAATACCAGCCGCAACACATTTTTGAAATTCACCTATGGAAACTATGTCCGCTCCTGCACCCAACCTTCCAAAAAATCTTATAATGTTAACAGAGTCATTAGCCTTAACTGCATAATGAATATTTCCTTTTACGCTTCTTATAGCATTAAAAAAAACCTCATACCTCTCTTTCATTAGTCCTGTGTCATATATAAATAGTGGAGTGCCATACTTTATTGCTAAAGCACTAATTTTCATACCTTGAACATTTAGCTCACCATGTTTATCTCTATAAAAGCCAATAGGGTGCATAATAAATTTAATTCATTATAGTTATTTTGGTTGGTTTTATAGGGGCATCTTTTCTTCCGCAACCATTTAAATTAATTGATGAAAAGAATATAAAAAATAAAAGTATAATTTTGAATTTCATCTAATCTTATCCTTTTAAAAATCTTTTTTTAGCATTTTTTATTGCTTTTAAAACATTTTTCGGTGCTGTTCCACCATAAGATGTTCTACTTGATACAGAATTTTTAATCTTTAAAACTTCTAATATTTTTAAATCTACATTAGGAACAACACTTTGGAGATCATCCAAAGTTAATTTTTCTAAGGAAGTCATTCTTGTTTCAGCTAATAAAACTATTTTACCTGTTAAATGATGAGCTTCTCGGAAGGGTATTTTAAGATTTTTTACAAGGTAATCTGCCAAGTCTGTAGCAGTTGGAAAACCTTTTTGAAGTGCCTCCATCATTTTTTCAGGTATAGGTTCAATTTCTCCGATCATACCTTCCATATTTAAAATGCATAGTTCAATATTTTTAGCAGTATCAATGATTGGTTCTTTATCTTCTTGCATATCTTTGCCATATGTCATTGGCAGTCCTTTCATAACTGTCATTAAACTAAGTAAGTTACCAAATATTCTACCAGGTTTAGCCCTTATTAATTCAGCTGCATCTGGATTTCTTTTTTGAGGCATAATACTAGAACCAGTTGTAAAGTTTTCTGGTAATTTAACAAAATTAAACCTATCAGACGACCAAATAACTAATTCTTCAGCTAGCCTAGATAAATGTATAGCTATTAGTGATGATGCAGACATAAATTCAATAGCAAAATCTCTGTCAGAAACAGCATCCATTGAATTTTCAGTAGGTTTGCTAAAGCCAAGTTTGTCTGCTACAAAGTGTCTATCTATCGGATAACTAGTACCTGCTAAAGCAGCAGAACCCAAAGGTAACTCATTCATCCTTTTTCTACAGTCAAGTAATCTTCCTCTATCTCTACCAAACATCTCCACGTAAGCTAATAGATGATGTCCAAACGTAACTGGTTGACCAACTTGAAGATGCGTATAGCCAGGCATAAAGAGATCATAATATATTTCGGATTTTTCAATAAGTGTACGTTGCAAATTTTTCAGACTTAATTCTATTTTATCAATTTTTTTCCTAAGCCATAACTTGATATCAGTGGCGACTTGATCATTCCTTGATCTAGCAGTATGTAATTTTTTACCAGTATCTCCTATTATTTCTACTAATCTGTTTTCAATATTCATATGTATATCTTCTAGTTGAGTTGAGAAATTAAACTCTTTATTGGATATTTCCTTTTTTATTTGTTCTAAACCAGATTTAATAGATAAAAATTCTTTTTTAGAAATAATATTTTGTTTAGATAACATTTCTGAATGTGCTATCGATCCATTAATATCCTCGATATAAAGAATCTGATCAAATTGAATCGATGAATTAAACTCTTCCATTAACTCGCTAAGGGATGTAGAAAATCTTCCACCCCAAATTTTATTGTTTTTTTGTTTATCTAAACTACTTTTTTTCATTTTATTATCTATATTAAATACTAAGAAATTATTAATCTAAAGTAATACTTATCATGCTTATATCAAATTTTAATAAAAAAATAATATTATTGTTATATCTCGCAGTTTTGTCTGGTAATGCTTATGCTGTAGAATACCTAGATAAAATAAGTGATAAAACAAAATTTCCATCTTTGAAGGTTCTGGATAATAAAGAAAAGCCTTTAATATTAAAATTTAATCAGAATTTGAAGAAAAAAGGTTATGTAATTAATTTTTGGGCCACTTGGTGTGTTCCATGTAAAGAAGAATTGCCTGATTTAAGTTTATTAAAATCTAAAATTAAAAAATACAATATAGATGTTATTACCATATCAATAGATAAAAAAGATATCAAACATCAACTAAAATTTTTATATAAAAATGGTGCTTCAAATTTAGATCACTTCTTTGATAAAGAAATGAAAATTTTTAAAGCATTAAAATTGAGAGGAATTCCAACAACAATAATTGTTAATCAAAATAGTTTCATAATTTCCAAGCATGAGGGGGTTTTAAAATGGGGAGAAGATGCAATAATTAACAAGATAAAAAGTTTATTTTATTAGTTTCTCCATTTCTGGTACAGTTTTAAATAAATCATCAGCAAGCCCATAGTCGGATACAGAAAAAATAGGAGCCTCTTCGTCTTTATTTATCGCCACAATAACCTTACTGTCTTTCATGCCTGCTAAATGCTGTATTGCACCAGAGATTCCAGCAGCTATATATAAATTTGGGGCAACTACTTTTCCAGTTTGGCCTACTTGCCAATCGTTGGGCACATATCCAGCATCAACTGCGGCTCTACTTGCCCCCATTGCTGCTCCTAGTTTGTCTGCCAATTTTTCTAAAACTTGAAAGTTTTCAGCTGATCCAAGACCTCTTCCACCTGAAACAACAATATCAGCAGCAGTTAGTTCAGGTCTTTCATTTTGTGAAAGTTCTGAATTAATATATTTCGTTAATTCAGTATTTTTCTCAGCTTTAATAGATACAACTTCAACTTGACTTCCATTCAATGAAGATTTTTCAAATGCAGTAGTCCTTACAGTAATAACTTTACATGCATCTTCGCTCTTGCAAGTGGCTATGGCGTTGCCAGCGTAAATTGGTCTTTTGAAAGTATTTTCATCTATTATTTCAATTATATCTGGAACAATCATAACATCCAGCAAAGCTGCTAGACGAGGGGCTGTATTTTTTCCATTAGCTGTATTTGAAAATAAAATGTGAGAATAATTTTGTGCAATAGATTTAATAAGGACAGATAAATTCTCTGCTATTGAGTTTTTATACATTTCATCATCGCAATAAAGAACTTGATTGATACCATCAATTTTTTTTGCATTATCAATAACATCTTGGCAACTATGACCGACAACTAGCAAGTCAGTATCGCCAATTTGTTTGGCTGCGTTTACAGTATGTAATGTAGCAGGCAAAAGTTCCTGATTATTATGTTCAGCTATAGTAAGTACTTTCATTTTATATTCCTTCAGTTTCTTATATTACTTTTGCTTCATTTTTTAATTTATCAACTAATTCATCTACAGTTTTTAAAATAATCCCTGATTGACGTTTAGCTGGTTCTTCAACTTTTAAAATACTTAAATGTTTTTTCATTTCAATGTTTAGATCGTTAATCTTAATTTCGCTAATTGGCTTTTTCTTAGCTTTCATAATGTTTGGAAGGCTAGCATATCTTGGTTCATTTAATCTTAAGTCAGTGCTTATAACTGCAGGTAATGAAATTTCAATATTTTCAATTCCACCGTCAACTTCGCGGCTAACTATGGCTGTTTTACCAGAAAGTTCCACTTTGCTTGCAAAAGTAGCTTGTGGCCAATCTAATAAAGCTGCAATCATCTGACCAGTTGCATTCATATCATCATCTATTGCTTGCTTACCTAATATCATCAAATCGATATTTTCTTTTTTAGCAATACATGAAATAATTTTGGCTACGTTAAGAGGTTCAAGATTATCATTGGATTCAACAAAAATTCCTGAATCTGCACCCATTGCAAGAGCATTTCTTATAGTTTCTTGAACTTGTGATGCACCGATTGATATAGCTACAACCTCATTCGCTATTCCTTTTTCTTTTAATCTTAAAGCCTCTTCAACAGCTATTTCGTCAAAAGGGTTCATAGACATTTTAACGTTTTCTAATTCAACACCAGAATTATCATTTTTTACTCTGACTTTTACGTTATAGTCTACAACTCTTTTAACAGGCACTAAAATTTTCAAACTAAACTCCCTTTCGTAAATAAATTATTTTTGATTCAAACCTGGTATCCATAATACGTCCTTTAATCCATTTTCGTTTAAAACTCTACATAATACAAATAATAAATCAGATAATCTATTCAAATAAATTAAAGATTGTATGTTTATTTCCTCTAAACTTGAAAGTAAACTAGTGTCTCTCTCAGCTCTTCTAGCTATTGTTCTTGATTGATGTAGCAAAGTAGAGGCTTCTGATCCTCCTGGTAAAATGAAGGAATTAAGAGGTTTTAATGAGTTATTATAATGGTCTATTTTATTTTCTATTTTATCAATTTGTTCCTTTTTAATTCTTAGTGGTGGATATTTTTCTTTTTCTTTAGATACTGGGGTTGATAAATCTGCTCCTAAATCAAATAAATCATTTTGAATTTCTCTCACTAGATTTTTAATTTCAATATGAAGTAAGTTTGAATTTTCTTTATTTAAACAAAGGTAGACCATGCCTAAGGATGAATTTAGCTCGTCAACTGAACCATATGCTTGTGGTCTAGGTGAGTGCTTTGGAACTCTACTTCCATCGGTTAACCCAGTTGTTCCATCGTCACCTGTTCGGGTATAAATTTTATTTAATTTAACCATTGTAATATCTCTTATATATTAAAAGGCATATAAAAATTAATATTGCTACAGCTTGAAAAATTATTCTGTATCTCATTAAAATATTGCTATGTGACTTGTTGTATTCTCCACCTCTAGCCATAGTTATCAAGCCCCAAGCAAGAATAAGAACCACTAATGTCATAGAAAGAAATAAAGTAATGTTTAACCAATCCACTATAAAATTCCTTCTAAGACATTAATAAAATCATTTTTTTTATTGATATATGCTGCCTTAATAGTATTATGCATTAGACATGCAATTGTCATTGGCCCGACACCCCCAGGAACAGGGGTAATTTTTTTGGCAATTTTTAAAACTTTTTCAAATTTAACATCACCAACAAGGACTCCCTTATAACTAGAATTATCATTATTTGTAGTTTCTAATCTATTAATTCCAACATCTATTACAATTGCGCCTTTTTTAATAAATGTTTGATCGATCATTTCAGGAATACCCACTGCTACAATTAAAATGTCTGCTTTTCTTGTATATTCTTTAATGTTGTTGCTTTTTGAATGAGTTATTGTAACTGAGCAGTCTGAAGATAGTAATAATGATGCCATTGGTTTTCCAACAATGTTTGATCTTCCAATTATAACAGCGTTTTTCCCTTTTATATCTTTAATTTCGTGCTTCAACATATAAATACAGCCTAAGGGTGTGCATGGAATGAATTTTGGGTCACCCATGAAAAGTTTACCAAAATTCGTTGGATGAAACCCATCAACATCTTTTGACGGATTAATTAAATTAAGGATCTTTTTTTCTGAAATATGTGTTGGAAGTGGAAGTTGAACAAGAATTCCGTCCACATTTTGATCTTTATTAAGTTTTGAGATATGATCTATTAATTCGTCCTCTGTAACATCAGAACCAAATAAGATTTCTTTAGATTCTATATCAATTTTTTTTGCTGTAAGGATTTTATTTTTTACATATATTTTACTAGCGTGATTGTCTCCAACTAGTATAACAGTAAGGCATGGCTTACGATTAAAATTATCTAAAAATCCTTTGCTTAGAGGATGAATTTCTCTTAACAGTTTTTCAGCATACATCTTTCCGTCAATTATTTTATTTATAATCGTCATTAATTTTATTTATAATCCTAATCTATAATCTTGAATTAAGTTTTTTAAAAAGCTCAATAAAAGAATAACAATTACTGGAGATAAATCTATGCCTGAGAGAGATGGTATATACTGTCTAATTTTTCCTAATAAAGGTTCATGCAAAGATATTAATGCTCTAAAAATTGTATTAATAATTTTGTTATAGCTATTAATAATTTGAAATTGGATTAGAAGACTGACTATAACATATACTAATAATGTATATAAGTAGAGTGTTATAATTTCATTTATCAAGATCAAGAAAGCATTCATAATTACATAACTATTTCTGTGTTGAGTATTTTTAAGATAGTAACTATCATTGATATTAATATATCTAATATCAATATTTGTCTATTCAAGAACAAACTTTGAGGTAAATCTAAATGTATTTAAAATTAGCAGATAATTTAGCTAAAATAGTTTTAAGATGTTTTTTTATTAGCATTCTTTTTATAATTAGTAATTACACCAATGCCACAGAAAAAAAGAATGATTGGGACATAAAAGCTAACAAAGTTTCTGGACAAACAATTTTTTTTCATGCATGGGGTGGGGCTAAGAATATCAACTCATATATCAAATGGGCTTCAGATGAAGTTAAAAAAAGATATAACATAACAGTTAAACACGTAAAAGTAACTGATACTGCTAATGTAGTAGCAAGAATTTTATCAGAAAAAAATGTAAAAAAAAACAATAATGGAGCTGTCGACTTAGTATGGATTAATGGTGAAAATTTTTCAGTGATGAAAAAAAATAATATGCTTCTTTCTGAAAATTGGATTAGAGACTTACCAAACTCTAAGTATTTAGATTTTGAAAATAACCCTAGTTTGTTAAATGATTTTGGGGTTCCCACAGAAGGTATGGAAATGCCTTGGGGAGTGTCACAATTAAATTTTTATTACGATAGTAAATACATTAAATCACCTCCAAGATCAGCATCTGAATTAAAAGATTATATAATCAGAAACAATGGCAGGTTTACTTTCCCTCAGCCACCTGATTTTACTGGGACTAGTTTTTTAAAACAAATTTTAATTGAGTTGATAGATGATAAAAGCTTGTTGAAATCAGAGTATATTATTCATAAGCATAAAAATGCTTTAAGACCATTATGGAAATGGTTAGATGATATAACTCCATATTTGTGGAGAGAAGGCAAAAATTATCCCCGTAATTATTTAGCTTTAACAGAATTAGTTGCAGAAAGAGAAATTGACATTGGAATGGCATTTAATATAGCACACGCTTCAAATGCAATTTCTCAAGGAAAGTTACCTAATACTGTAAGAAGTTTCATACATAAAGATGGAACTCTTGCTAATGTCCATTTTTTAGCAATTCCATATAACTCTGGGAAAAAAACTGCTGCTAAAATCTTTGTTAATTTCTTGATATCACCGGAAGCTCAATTAAAAAAACAAGACAAGACTTCTTGGGGTGACCCGAGTGTTATTTCAGTAGAAAAATTAGATAAAAATTGGAAAAATAAATTTACTATTCTTCCAAGAGGCGTTGCGACACTTACAAATGAAGAGTTAGCAATGAAACTGGAGGAGCCACATCCCTCCTGGGTTAAAATCATAGAAGAAGGGTGGATAGAAAAATATGGCTCAAATAATTAGGTCATAAATGGTAAATAATTTTTTTCGGTTCCTTTCCAAAATTTCAATAGTCTTTATTGGAATAATTATCACTTTACCAATATTGTTTGGTTTTTTAGGTTTTTTTTTACCATCATTTAATTATTTACCAACTTTAGGAAAAGGTGAACTTAGTTTAAATTATTTTTATATATCAATGAACATTCCAGGTATATATAAGTCTATATTATTGTCGATGTTTACTGGTTTAGCATCAACTGCTTTAGCGCTATTTTTTTCTCAATTCATTCTTTTATATTTTTTTAAAACTAAATTTTATCAATATCTAAAAATTGTTATATCACCTTTAATTGCTCTACCACACATTACAATGGCTATTGGTTTAATTTTTCTCTTATCTCCAAGTGGATTATTATTAAGATCTGTTTCACCTTGGTTTACAGGTTTTGATAGACCTCCGAACACTTATATATTTCCAGATGAATATGGTTTTTTTTTAATATTAGGCCTTATGTTAAAAGAAATTCCATTTCTAGTTTTGGTGTCTATATCAGCTTTGAGAGAGTTTTCTTCATCGAAATTTTTTGATTTGGGCAAATCATTTCAGCATTCGAGTTTTTCTACTTGGTTTATATTAATATTTCCAATCATTTACAAAAAAATTAGACTTGTTGTTTTTATAATAATTGCATTTTCATCATCTGTAGTAGATATGTCTTTACTTTTGGCACCATCAACTCCCTCCACTTTATCTGTACGAATTTTGCAAATCTTTCAATCTTCAGATATGGATTCATTTTTCATAGCTTCAAATTTATCTTTAATTCAATTATTTATAATCATAATTTTACTTATAATTTGGGTTTTTTTTGAGAAAATTATAAAATTACATTATTTTTATATTTTTTTTATAAAAATTACTTCACTTAAATTAGAGTTTTTGAAAGTTGTTATTTTATGTTTGAGCATAATTCTATTTTTATTATCTTTCATGGGTATAATTTGTTCTATTTTGTGGGGGATTAGTGATAATTGGTATTTTCCAAATTTTTTTCCAAATGATTTAAATATAGATAGTTTTTTTAGTTTTTATAATCAAAATAAATCATTAATATTTATTTCTATATTTATACCTCTAATTGTTTCATTATTATCAACATCGTTAACAATTATATGGGTTGAATTATTAGACCATTTAAATATAAATAAGCTTCAATGTGAAAGGATTATATTTATTCCATTATTTATACCTCAAATTTCGTTTTTAATTGGAATACAAAGTTTTTTAATTTTTTTTAATTTCAATAGTTTTTTAATACCACTTATATTTGTTCAATTATTTTACGTGATACCATATTGTTTTATCATACTTGCTCCAGCTTTGAGAGAAGTTAAATCTGATTATATAAAAGTAGCTTCTAGTCTAGGAAAAAATAGAATAGTTAGGTTGTTTAAAATAAAAATTCCACTAGTCTTACCTTCTCTCATGAATTCCTTCGCTATAGGTATGATAGTTTCTTTTTCTTTGTATGTACCTGTTTATTTTATAGGAGCGGGCAGAGTTACAACTTTGACGGTAGAGGCTTTAAATTTAGCTTTGAGTGGTTCTAAACAAGACCTGGGCATTGCAACATTTTTCCAAATATTGTTTCCAACCTTATTGTTGTTCACTATTACCTTCATAAACAGAAAAACTATAAAGTGGCAAATTTAATTTTAACTAGATTACTTGATAAGCTAATCTAAATCTTCTATAGAATTTAAAACAAAAAATTAGGAGTGCATTTTGTCTGATACATCAGCGTTTAAAGGTAAAAAAATTGCTGTGATGGTAGCAAGTGGTTTTAATGAAGAACAATTTTTAATAATACAGAAAACAATTTTGGCTGCTAAAGGCTCTTACACTATAATTTCTCGAGATATTGGTACGACTAATGGTTGGGCATCGGAGAAATGGGGATTATCTTATCCTGTTGATCAACCAGTGTCTGAGACACTAGCTGTAGATTTTGATGCTTTAATTGTACCAGGTGGTGCAAATCAAATTGAAACTTTGAGCAATGACCTGCATGTAAGAAGAATTTTAAGAGCATTTTTGAGGGAAAATGAACCAGTTGCTTTGGCAGGTGTTTCTTCTATGTTATTAACAACAATTGATGCTGCAAAGGGTAGAAAAATTGCTGCATCAGACGCTGATAGCGCACTTTTAATTGCAGCTGGTGCAGAAATTATTGATAAACCAACTGTTAAAGATAAAAATTTAATAAGTGCAACTAGCGGTGAATCAGGTATATCTGATCTTTTAGAATTGCTTTCGAAAGCTATTAAAGAAAATAATAAGTTATAGAGGAATGAAGTGAAGCAAATAAATATAATTAGTCCTTGTGTAGGAGTTTGTTCAATTGATCCAGTTAGCAAATTATGCTTAGGATGTCTTCGTTCACCTGACGAGATTGCCCTTTGGTCACAGATAGATAGTAAAAAAGCTTTAGAGATAATGAAAGATTTAAAAAACAGATCTCATAAGAAATTTAATTCTAATTTATAGGAATTTTCAAATGCATAAATATAGAACTCACAAATGTAATGAATTAAGAATTGAAAACGTTAATGATCAGGTAAGATTATCAGGCTGGGTCCATAGAAAAAGAGATCATGGACAACTAATATTCATAGACCTTAGAGATCATTACGGATTAACACAAGTTGTTGTTGATTCTTCAAATAAGAATTTTTCTATTTTTGAAAGCGTACCTTTAGAGAGTGTGATAACTGTTTCAGGGACAGTTGTGGAAAGATCTAATGAAACTATTAATGATAATTTACCAACAGGTAAAATTGAAATTAATTTAAATGAATTAGAAATTATTTCCCAATCCCAAGCATTACCCTTACAAGTTAATTCAGATGAAGATTATGGTGAAGAAACTAGATTAAAATTTAGATACTTAGACTTAAGAAGAAGTAGGCCTCATGCCAACATTGTCTTAAGATCTAACGTTATTCAAACTATTAGAAATAAAATGTTAGAGTTAGGTTTTCTAGAATTTCAAACACCAGTTTTAACCGCCTCTAGTCCAGAAGGTGCTAGAGACTTTTTGGTTCCATCTAGACTTAACAAAGGGAAGTTTTATGCTTTGCCTCAAGCTCCTCAGCAGTTTAAACAACTCATAATGGTATCCGGCTTTGATAAATATTTCCAAATAGCTCCGTGTTTTAGGGATGAAGATAGTAGAGCTGATAGATCACCAGGTGAATTTTATCAGCTTGATTTAGAAATGTCTTATGTTGAACAAGAAGATGTTTTTCTGGCTGTAGAACCGGTAATTAAAGAAGTTTTTAAAAAATATTCAGACAAAACCATTAATGAGAATTTCCCAAAAATTACTTATAAAGACTCAATGTTAAAATATGGCAATGACAAACCTGATTTGAGATTTGCTCTTGAGATTCAAGATGTAACCAATTTTTTTAGAAATTCTGGTTTTACTATTTTCTCAAAATCAATTAAACATGGATCCGTCGTGAGAGCTATTCCTGGTCCACATTGTGGTTCACGTTCAGTTGCTGATAGAATGAATAGTTGGGCTCAAAGCGAGGGTGCTCCTGGAATGGGGTACATAATTTTTAATGAAAACACGGCAAAAGGACCAATTGCGAATGCATTAGGAATTGAAAAAGCTCTTGAGATGAAGACTTTATTTAATCTTAATGACGGTGATGCTTTATTCTTTTCTTGTGCACCAGAAAGTGAAGCAGCAAATCTAGCAGGTAAAGCTAGAATTAAAATTGCAAAAGATAGAGAATTGATTGAAAAGAATATATTTAAGTTTTGTTGGATAGTAGATTACCCCATGTTTGAAAAAGATGAAAATACTGACAAAATAGAATTTTCTCATAATCCTTTTTCTATGCCACAAGGTGGTATGCACGCATTAATGAATGAAAATCCATTAGATATTCTCGCATATCAATATGACTTAGTATGTAACGGGATTGAGCTTTCATCTGGTGCAATAAGAAATCATGTTCCAGAAATAATGTATAAAGCTTTTGAAATTGCAGGTCACAAGCCTGAGGTTGTTGATAATAAATTTCCAGCTATGATTAATGCGTTTAAATTTGGTGCACCTCCTCATGGAGGCATAGCTCCAGGAATTGATCGTATTGTTATGTTATTAGCTAATGAACCAAATATAAGAGAAGTCGTTTTATTTCCAATGACTGGTAAAGCAGAAGATTTGATGATGAACGCACCAAGTGAAATAAACGAACTTCAATTAAAAGAATTAGGTATTAAATTAGACAAAAAAACCAAAATTAATTAATTCTAATTATATTCAATCTATGCATTATAATTGTAAGAAATATGAATAAAATAACTGCTCCAGTTTGATGGAGAGCTCCTAAGTAAATTGGAACCATATTAATTAAGGTAAATATACCTAAGAAAAATTGTAAACATACTATTGCACTCATAAACAGGGAGTATTTCTTAACAATTCCATCACTACTTTGTGTATAGTTTCTGTAGCAATATATCAGCACACAAATTGTAGTGAATAAAGCTATATGTCTGTGATGAAACTGGGCTGAGGCAGGATTTTCAAATGGGTCTAAAAATCCATTTTCACCATAATTTTCTGGGATAAAACTATATCCCATTAAAGGATATTCGTTGTACATCAAGCCAGCGTCCATTCCAGCAACAAATGCACCAGCGATAATTGTTGTAAACAAAAAACAAAAAATTATGAAACTGAAGTCTAATTTAATTTTAGAGTGACCATTCTTAAATTCTAATAAAGTCCAAATTAAAAGGAATAATATTAATAATGCATTAGATAAATGGACGGCCAAACGATATTGTGAAACTGTAGGATCATTTACAAGACCAGACTTTACCATCCACCAGCCTATGATTGCCTGTAAACTTCCTAAAAACAAAATAGTGAATAATTTTAACAAAATTGAATTCGGAATTTTATTAAACAAATAAAAAATAATTAACGGAATAATAAAAACTATTCCAATTAACCTTCCCCATAATCTGTGAAAATATTCCCAAAAAAATATCTTTTTGAATTCTATGATGCTCATTCCTTGATTTTTAAAAATATATTCTGGCGAGCTCATGTAAAGTGAGAAAACTCTTTTCCACTCTTCATCAGTAATAGGTGGTAAAAAACCCCAAATTGGTCTCCATTCAACCATTGATAAACCAGAATCTGTCAGCCTAGTAATACCGCCAATTACTATCATTAGAACTACCATAACAATAGTAGTGTATAGCCATGTATTTATATATTTTTGATTTGAAGTTGAGTTCATTTTGGAATAATGCTTTTTAATTGTATATGTGATGTTTTATCTTAAAAGCAATATTTTAAATATTTTTTTTTTTTATCTTGAAAGTTACATACAATTACACTATTTAAGCTCCATCAATAATGTATTTATTGTTTAACTTTAACATTTTTATAAGGGAGAAAAGGCATGAAGTTTAGGCCACTTCACGACAGAGTTGTTGTTGAGCGCCTCGAAGCAGAGGAGAAAACAGCTAGTGGAATAATTATTCCAGATTCAGCACAAGAAAAGCCAATGCAAGGTAAGATTATTGCAGCAGGTTCTGGAGCACGTGACGAGACTGGAAAGATTCAACCTTTAGATGTAAAAGAAGGTGATGTTGTACTTTTTGGGAAATGGTCCGGTACTGAAGTTAAGCTTGACGGTAAAGATCTTTTGATCATGAAAGAAAGCGATATCATGGGAATAATGGGTTAACTATTCTCTATAAGAAATAATAATTACTTTATAAATTGAAAGGAAAAAAAAATGGCTGCTAAAGAAGTCAAATTTGGTGCTAACGCTAGAGCACAAATGATAGAAGGTGTTGATATACTTGCAGAAGCTGTAAAAGTTACACTTGGACCGAAAGGTAGGAATGTTGTTATTGATAAATCTTTTGGTGCACCAAGAATAACTAAAGATGGCGTTACTGTTGCTAAAGAAATTGAATTAAAAGAAAAATTTCAAAATATGGGCGCACAAATGGTTCGAGAAGTTGCTTCAAAAGCTAACGATGTTGCAGGTGATGGTACAACAACTGCAACAGTATTGGCTCAAGCTATTGTCAAAGAAGGTTCTAAAGCCGTTGCTGCTGGTTTAAACCCTATGGATCTTAAAAGAGGTATCGATCTAGCCATAGATGCTGTTGTAGCTGATTTAGAAACAAGAACTAGTAAAATTTCTACTAACGAAGAAGTTGCACAAGCTGGCACCATATCAGCAAACGGTGAAACTGAAATTGGTGAAATGATAGCCAAGGCCATGGATAAAGTCGGAAATGAAGGTGTTATAACAGTTGAAGAAGGAAAAACACTTGCAACTGAATTAGACGTTGTAGAAGGTATGCAGTTTGACAGAGGATATCTATCACCTTATTTTATTACTGATGCTGATAAAATGAAAGTAGTTATGGATGATCCATACATACTATTGTTTGAAAAGAAATTAGCTAACCTACAGGAAATGTTACCAATATTAGAAAAAGTTGTTCAGTCTGGTAAACCTCTTTTAATAATTGCTGAAGATGTTGAAGGTGAGGCACTAGCGACTCTTGTTGTTAACAAGCTCAGAGGTGGATTAAAAATTGCTGCAGTTAAAGCCCCTGGCTTTGGTGATAGAAGAAAGGCTATGTTAGAAGACATTGCAATTTTGACAAAAGGTGACATGATATCTGAAGATCTTGGTATAAAGTTGGATAATGTGACACTTGAAATGCTTGGAACAGCTAAACGTGTAGAGGTTACAAAAGAAGAAACAACTATTATTGATGGTGCAGGATCCAAGGATGAAATTAGTGCTAGATGTAATCAAATAAGAGCTCAGATCGAAGAGACTACCTCTGATTATGATAAAGAAAAACTTCAAGAAAGATTAGCTAAGCTTGCTGGTGGAGTTGCTGTTATCAAAGTAGGAGGAGCTACTGAAGTTGAAGTTAAAGAACGTAAGGATCGTGTAGATGATGCGATGCATGCTACAAGAGCTGCCGTTGAAGAAGGTATTGTACCTGGTGGTGGAGTTGTTTTCGTTAAGGCAATATCTGCATTAGATAGTCTTAAAGTTGATAACTCAGACCAAAAAATGGGTGTTGATATTGTAAGAAGAGCTTTAAAAGCTCCTGCAAAGCAAATAGCAGATAACGCTGGTCAAGATGGTGCAGTAATAGTTGGTAAACTACTTGAATCAACTGATGCGAACTATGGCTTCAATGCTCAAACTAATGAATTTACAGACTTAGTTAAAGCTGGAGTTATAGATCCAACTAAAGTAGTAAGATCAGCCTTACAAAATGCAGCATCTGTAGCAGGTCTATTGATAACTACAGAAGCTATGGTTGCTGATAAGCCTGAACCACCAGCAGGTGGCGGCGGCGGAATGCCAGACATGGGCGGCATGGGCGGCATGGGCGGCATGGGTGGCATGGGTGGCATGCCAGGCATGATGTAATTCTGTTATACTTTATTATTTTAACACCTCTAGCTTTATTAGTTGGAGGTGTTTTTTTTTGTTAATCATTTGATAATTTGTTGCTTACTATTATTAACTCATATAGCAATAAAATATATTATTTAAAATTAAGTTATGGAAAAGTCAGAGATTAAAAAATTTGCAGAGAAATCTAATGCTTGGCCTTTTGTTGAAGCTAGAAATTTAAGGGATAGACTGGGTAAGATTGAAAGTTCTGCTCCCAGAGATGACAATGCCCCTGTTCTATTTGAAACTGGATATGGACCTTCAGGACTTCCCCATATTGGAACATTTGGTGAAGTTGCAAGGACTAACATTGTACGAAACGCATTTGAAGTTTTAACTGATAGAAACACAAAGTTAATATGTTTTTCAGACGATATGGATGGCTTTCGTAAAATTCCAGAAAATGTTCCTAACAAAGATTTACTTGAGAAATTTATTGAACATCCTTTAACCAGTGTTCCTGATCCTTTTGAAAAATTTAATAGTTTTGGTGATCATAATAACCATAAATTACAGGAATTTTTAGACCACTTTAATTTTGAATATGAATTTGTTTCAGCTACAGAATGCTATAAAAGTGGTAAGTTTGATGAGGCACTTAAAAAAATTTTATTAAATTACGATAAAATTAAAAATATAATTTTGCCTACTTTAGGCGAAGATCGTAAAAAAACTTACAGCCCGTTTCTTCCAGTCTGCCCAAATTCTGGTAAAGTTTTGCAAGTTAATATCACTTCAATCAATACTAAAAATAATACTGTAAGTTATATTGACCAAGATACTAAAGAATTAGTTACTGTTTCTATTCTTGGTGGATCATGCAAGTTGCAGTGGAAGTGTGATTGGGCTATGCGATGGTTTTCCTTAGGTGTAGATTATGAGATGTCAGGAAAAGACTTATCTGAAAGTGTAACGTTATCCAGCAAAATTCTAAAAGTTCTTGGAGGAACACCTCCATCAGGTTTTTCATACGAACTTTTTCTAGATAATAACGGTGAAAAAATTTCTAAATCGAAAGGCAATGGTTTATCAATTGAGGAGTGGTTGAGATATGGTTCATCTGAATCTTTGAGCTTGTTTATGTATACAAATCCAAAAAGAGCTAAAAGGCTTTTTTTTGATGTAATACCAAAAACAACTGATGAATATTTTTCGCATTTGAAAAAATATAATGAGCAAGATGCTCGTGAAAAAATTGATAACCCAGTATGGCATTTACATAAAGGTTCACCAAAATTTAATAATTTTCCAGTCACATATACTTTATTGTTAAATTTAGTTTCTGTATGTTATGCGAGTCATCCAGATATAGTATGGGGATATGTTAAAACCTACTCACCCAATTCAAAAAGAACTAAAGAATTAGATAATTTAATTGATTTAGCAGTTAATTATTATAAAGAAAAAATTGAACCTCATAAGAAGTATAGGCTACCAAATGAAAAAGAGAGAAAAGGTATTACTGAATTAATTAATACTTTATCAACATTAAACAATGAAACTTCTTCTGATGACATTCAAGCTGTAGTATTTGCAATTGGGAAAAAACTTGAATATGAAAATTTGCGCGAATGGTTTAAAGGTTTGTACGAGACTGTTTTAGGGCAATCTGAAGGACCTAGAATGGGAAGTTTTATAAAACTCTATGGTATTGAATCAACTATAAAATTATTAGAAAACGTCATATTAGGTAAATTAGTTAAAGAATAGATAAAATGATATGGAAATTTATTACTTTTTTTGTAAGAAAACTTGATCCAGAAATTGCCCACAAATTAACTATAAAATCTTTGAAGCTTGGTTTTCATCCAAGATTAAATCAAATTGTAATTCCTATTAACCTTGGTGATTTGATTTGTAAAAATTTACTTGGTATAGCTGCTGGCTTTGATAAAAATGCAGAAGTAATAAACAAAGTTCATTTTTTGAATTTTGGTTTCACTGAAGTTGGTACTATTACACCAATGCCTCAACATGGAAATCCAAAACCAAGAATTTTTAGGTTAGAAAAAGATAAAGCTATAATAAACCGAAATGGTTTTAACAATTTAGGAATGTTAGAAGCCAAAAAAAAATTAGAGCATTATAGAAAAAGTTTCCCCGTAGGAAGTAATTTTCTTGTTGGAGTTAATATTGGTCCTAACAAAGATAGTGAAGATAGGTTTAACGATTATAAAGTTCTTGCTGAAAATTTATCAGAGTTTGCCGACTATATTTCTATAAATGTGTCTTCACCAAACACACCAAACTTAAGAGACTTTCAAAAAAAGGAGAATTTAGAAAAAGTAATAATTTTTGTTAAAGATGGCATTGCTAGATCTAAAACTTTTAATAAAAAATTGCCAATTTTTTTGAAGATTGCCCCAGACATAAATCAGCAGACATTGAATTCTATTATTGAAACAGCCCATTCGCACAAAATTTTTGGGTTGATCATTTCTAATACGACTTTAGATAGAGACATTAATCTAAAATCAAAAAAATCTAATGAATTAGGAGGCTTGTCTGGGAAACCATTATTTAATAAATCTACAGATATTTTGTCACAAGCAAATAAAATAATTAAGAATAATAATTATAAATTATTTTTAATTGCAGCTGGTGGAGTATCAGACAGTAAAACTGCATATGTAAAGATTTTGTGCGGAGCACATTTAGTGCAATTATATTCTTCTCTAACATTTGAAGGACCTTTGGTAGCAAATAAAATAATAAGTGGCATGTTAGAATTAATGAAAAGAGATAATATAAAAAATATTTTTGATATAGTTGGTATTATTGATAATCCCAAAGAAGCTATGAATGTTGCAATTAAGGGTTTTAAAAATCATAAAAATTAGATTCCTCTACCATTTAACTTGACCTTCAAGGCTTGCTATCATATAAGTCATTTGTTTAATTTTGAGGTATATAATGTCCAGAGTTTGTGAAATTACAGGTAAAAGTGTTATGAGTGGCAATAACGTTAGTCATGCAAAAAATAAAACCAAAAGAAAATTTTTACCTAATCTTCAAAATGTTAAGTTTTTCAGTAAGTCCTTAGATAAATTCATTAGCATGAAAGTATCTGTAAGAGCTTTAAAGTCTGTTGAAAAAAATGGCGGTTTAGATGATTACTTATCAAAGACAAGTAATAGAGTTTTAGCACCTCAAGCTATAGCAATTAAAAAATCTATTCAAAAAAAATTAAAAAAAGAAGTTAGCTCTTCCTAATATCATTCTTCATTAAATAAATCAGCCAGCTGTTCAGTAACAGCTCCACCCAATTGCTCAGCATCAGTAAGAGTTACTGCTTTATCATAATAACGGGTAACATCGTGACCAATACCAATTGCAACTAATTCTACGGGTGACCTATTTTCTATAAATGAAATTACCTGTTTCAGATGAAGTTCTAAGTAGTTACCACTATTAGACGAAAGTGTAGTATCGTCAACGGGTGCACCATCGCTTATGACCATAAGGATTTTTCTGTCTTCAACTCTACCTAATAGTCGTTCATGTGCCCAGATTAATGCCTCACCATCTATGTTCTCCTTTAAAATTCCCTCTCTAAGCATTAATCCTAGTGAATTTTTTGCTCTTCTCCATGGTGCATCAGCAGGTTTATAAATAATATGTCTTAGATCATTTAATCTACCAGGATAAGCTCGTTTACCCTCATTTATCCATTGTTCCCGCGATTGACCACCCTTCCATGCTTTTGTAGTGAAACCCAAGATTTCAACTTTGACACCACATCTTTCAAGTGTTCTAGCCATAATGTCAGCACAAATTGCTGCAATGGTTATAGGCCTACCCCTCATTGACCCAGAATTATCTATTAGCAAAGTCACTATAGTATCTCTAAATTTCATATCTTTCTCTTGCTTATAAGAAAGTGGGAACAATGGTTGAGTAATTACTCTAGCTAATTTAGATGCATCTAACATCCCTTCTTCAAGATCAAAGTTCCAGGATCTGTTCTGTTTAGCCTGTAATTTTCTTTGAAGTTTATTAGCTAATCTAGCTATAGCACCTTGAAGATTTTCAAGTTGTTTATCAAGTGTCCCTCTAAGCCGGCTAAGTTCGTCTTCTTCACATAATTCTGTGGCATTGACGATTTCGTCGTATTTGGTAGAAAAGACGTGATAATTATAATTAATATTATTTTTACTTATGTTATCCCCTGACAAAGGATTAGGAACGATTTCACCCTCACCCTCTCCATCTTCATTATCAGCATCGGCATCTTGAGTATCACCTTGTATTTCTTGATCATTGTCTTGGGCATCATTACTACTATCTAATCCGGCATCTTCATCGTTATCACTTTCACTTTCTGCAGATGAATCGTTTTCTTCATTCTCATCTGGATTGTTGTCTTCAGTATCCTCATTTTCACCATCGTTATTAGGATCTCTTTCCCCAATGTCAGCATGTAATGCTGATAATAATTCTTTTGTATATTTTGCAAAAACTTCTTGATTAGTAGTATTTTCTGCGAGTTGATTTAGAAGATTGCCAATTTTGTTATTAATCCAAGGTCGCCATTTCTCAAGAGATAGTGATGTATTTGAAGGAGATTCAGAGCCAGTAATTTTTTCTCTTATTACTAAGTGTAAAGCATTTACTAACGCTTCCTTATCTTCTCCACCTGGTGCAGGTAAAATTGTTTCTTTAAATTTTTCAACAACTAAATTTTGTAAATTGTTCTTAATACCTATAAGATTTTTGGACCCAACAGCTTCAATTCTAGATTCTTCTGCTAATTGGAAAATTTGAGATGATAAATCTGAAGATGGCATATATCTACTGTGCAAAACAGGGTCGTGGTGTTTAATTTTGAGGGCAATTTTATCTGATTCACCTCTTATTTTATGTAGTTCTGAATCATTTAATTCTTTTGATATTATTGGTAATCTAACTTCTTTAGACGATAAATAGCTTGTGGATCCAGAAAATTTTATTTCCCTTTCTTCAATCATATTTCCAGAAATTGCTTTTAAAGTTGACGCAGTAGCATTTTGGAATTGAGTGTTTTCTGAATTTTTGCTCATCTAAAAATTTAGGCGTCTATACTTTTTTCAACTTTAATTAATTCTCTTCCAAAACATCTTTGATAATATTCTGACAAAATTGGTCTCTCCATTTCGTCACATTTATTAAAAAACGTTAGCTTGAAAGCTAAATCAATATCTTCAATTATATTTGTGTTTTCTGCCCATGTTATAACTGTTCTAGGAGACATTACAGTAGAAAGATCACCAGATATAAATCCATTTCTTGTTAAATTAGCTATTGAAACCATGGATTTTATAGTATCTTTTCCGTCCTTATTATTAAAATTAGGAACTTTAGATAAAACAATCTCTTCTTCAGCTTTAGTTGGTAAATAATTTAAAGTTGATACTATAGACCATCTATCCATTTGACCTTGATTTATCTGTTGTGTTCCATGATATAACCCTGTTGTGTCTCCGAGTCCAACTGTGTTGGCTGTTGCAAACAATCTAAAATTTTGATGGGGATTTATAACTCGATTGTTATCAAGAAGGGTCAATTTTCCTGAAACCTCTAAGACCCGTTGAATAACAAACATTACGTCAGCTCTTCCAGCATCATATTCATCAAACACTATTGCAACTGGATTTTGTAAAGCCCAAGGTAGTACACCTTCTCTAAATTCTGTTACTTGCTTTCCATTTTCTAAAACAATTGCATCTTTCCCCACTAGGTCTAAACGGGAAATGTGACTGTCTAAATTTACACGTACACATGGCCAATTCAATCTTGCTGCAACTTGTTCAATGTGTGTTGATTTACCAGTACCATGGTAACCTTGGATCATAACTCTTCTATTATAGCAAAATCCAGCAAGTATTGCTTTCGTTGTCGTTTCGTCAAATAAATAAGATTCATCAATTTCAGGTACAAATTTAGTTTTTTCATTAAATCCAACAATCTTCATGTTTGTTTTGAAACCAAATGTTTTTTCTGAGTTAATAACTAGCGTTTGAGAAGATGGAAAAGTCTCAGAGTTAAAGTCCATATTGTTAGTCAGACTAACTTCGTTCATATTGTAATCTCCAAAAATTTTTCTATTTGGTTTTTGCTGGTTTCGTTAAAGATTCTAAAATAATTTTATAAGCATTTGTTATATTAATGAATTTATCTTCGTTAATTTTACTCTTACTTTTATATTGTACATCAGGATGCCACTTTTTTGCTAAGTTTTTATATTTTGTTTTAACTTGTTTTAAACTACTATCTGGATTTAATCCTAACAATTTAAAAGCTTCTTCCAATTTTTTATTTAAACCATTGTTTTTATTCCGATATTTTTGATTTTCAAAAATTTTGAAGGCTTCTTCAAATTCATGGTATAAATTTTTTGTACCAAATTTCCAGCTTGGTCTGTCCCATGTAACAGATTTTCTTATTTCAACTTCTAATTCTTTTTCGCTCAATCCTTCAAAGTAGTTCCAAGATTTGTTAAAATTTCTAATACAATTAATACAAAAATAAAAATATTCTCGTAAATTCTCTCTAGATTTAGGTGCAGGATATTCACCTAATTCGTTGCAATTAGGGTTTGAACACATTCGTTCAATATTTTCTTTTTTGATATTATGCAACATGTTATTTACTTATTTAATTTAATTTATTTTATTATAGAATTATGCAGTAATCCATGCAAAATTGAAATTTTTTTTATTATTTAATTCAAATGGAAGTTGATGTGAAAAGAAAATTAAAAATTGAAAGAATAATTTTAGAAAATTTTCGTCCACACTATTTTGCTGTTTTAGATGTTTCTGAACAACATAGAGGTCACAAAAACTTTAAAGAGGATGTTGAAAGTCATTTTGAAATTGTTATTGTTTCAGACAAATTTAAATATTTAAAAAAAATTGATAGGCACAGAATGATCAACAAACTTTTAAAGGATGAGTTTCTTTCAGATCTGCATTCAGTAACTATAAAAGCTTACACTGATGACGAATTTAAAAGTAAATAGTTTTGAGATTTAAACGTGTTTATTTTGAAATTCATTCCATAAACGCAGTTGGGAAATAAAGTTAGCTTTTTTTTGTAATATTCTAAATCGTATATCAAAAAATCTAAATTCTTGGCCAGGTTCTGGTATTGTTTTAGATTCATATAACACTAAACCTGCAATTGTGTTCGCATTTTCATCTGGGAGTGACCAACCAAGCGAACGATTTAGATCTCTTATTGTTACTGATCCGTCTACAATAAAAGATCCATCAGGTTGAGGTTTAACACCTTTAACTTTTAAGTCAGTTTCGTCATCAATCTCCCCTACAATTTCTTCAAGAATATCCTCAAGTGTTACAATTCCTCTAAAATCACCATATTCGTCAACTACTACAGCAAAATGTTCCCTCCTAGTTTTAAATGTTTCAAGCTGATCAAATAATAAAGTAGTTTCAGGAGCAAAGTATGGTTGTATCATTAACTCAGATAAATTTATTGAATTTATATTTTTAAAATTTCTTCTTCTTAGATTTCTAAATAATTCTTTTGCGTGCAAAATACCAATTATATTATCTGGATTACCAGAATAGATTGGAATTCTTGTGAAAGGACTTTCTCCAATAACTTTAAAAATTAACTCAGGATCTTCTTCAGCATCTATCATTGTAACAGAACCTCTATGTGTCATAACTGCTTCAATAGTAATTTCTTCCATATCAAGCATACTTGACATCATCTTGCCTCGTTCTTTTCCTCGGCTCTCATTACCTGCATGTAATCTTATCATACCTCTAAGTTCTTCAGTTTTTGCATCTTCGTCATCAATTACTGGGCGTGAAACAATTTTCGCAAAACGTTCAGTAATGAAAGTTGCTGGTGTTAAAATTAAAATAAAAAGATTTATTACTGGTGCAACTGCTAGAGCTAATTGATCTGCACGACTGAATGCATAAGTTTTTGGAATTACTTCGGCAAAAATTACTAGAACAATAGTTAGGAGTATTGTTACAAAGATTAAGTCAAATTCTCCAAAATAAATTATTGCAAAACTTGTTGCGTATACAGACGCTACAATATTAACTAGATTGTTTCCAATTAAAATAGTACTGATCATTTTTTCTTTCTTGGCCAAAATTTTTTCAATTGTTATTGCTCTTTTATTTCCTTGAAGTGCTAATTCATGTATTCTAGCCTCCGATACTGCGGTTAAAGCTGTTTCTGAACTTGAGAAAAATCCTGATAAAATAATCAACAAAAATATATTACATAAAAATATAATTAAGTCTGGCATTATGTTTCTTCGTCTAAAAATTCAGTTAAAACATTCATGTTCATATTTTTTTTTATAAAAGACTCTCCAATTCTTTTGTTAAGTATAAAAGTTAATCGGTTATTTTTATTTTTTTTATCATATTTAAACTTTTCTATCATTTTAGATGTTGTTACAGATAAATTTTTTATATCTTTCAGTGAAATTGGAAGATTTAGCTTATTGAATAAATCAATCACTCTGTCTGTCTCAATTTGTGAACAAATACCCATTTTTCTTGAAAGTTTAAAAGCTAAACATATGCCAATTGATACTGCTTCACCGTGAATTATAGTTCCATCATATTTTCCAAAAGTCTCTATAGCATGACCAAAAGTATGCCCAAGATTAAGAAGAGCTCTCTGCCCATTTTCTTTTTCATCGTTTTTGATAATCTCTGATTTTATCTCACACGATCTAGTTACGATATATTTTAACTTAAATTCATCATAGTTCAAAATATCTTTATAATTTTTTTCCAAAAATTTAAAAAAGTTTATATCTTTGATAAGTCCATATTTTATTACTTCAACCAATCCCGCACGAAACTCTCTTTCTGGTAATGATCTTAGCATATTTATGTCAGCTATGACTGCAATTGGTTGATGAAAACTTCCAATCAGATTTTTGCTTTTGTCAGAATTAATTCCAGTTTTGCCTCCTACGGAACTATCAACTTGAGCAAGTAGCGTGGTAGGAATTTGAATGTAATCTATACCTCTTAATAATATTGAAGCCGCAAAACCAGAAATGTCGCCAATGACTCCTCCTCCAAATGCAATAATTAGACTATCTCTATCTATTTCAAAAGATAAACATTTTTCTAAAATAAAATTTAATTGATTTATATTTTTTGTTCCATCACCTCCTGCAATGCCAATTAGAAAAATTGAACTTGTAATTTTTTTTATAGCTGTTTTAAATTGTGTAAATTTACTATATGAACCATCTTTATTTAAGAAAACTTCATCATGTATTAATATAACTTTTTTACCTGTTATAAATTTTCTTAAAAATTTCTCACTCTCGGACATTAAATTAACTCCGACTATTATTGGGTAGGATAAACCAGCCATTTTTCTATTGAGGGAGATATTAATAGTTTCTGGATTCATTTTATCACTTTATATTTCTATGAGTTATAAGATAGATTAATTTTTCAGTCACTTGATTTTGAGAAAGTTTGTATGTATCAATTCTATGATGACACTCAGAATAATATCTTGTTCTTTTTTTCAAAAGTTTTTCAATCGCAACTCTTGTATCGCCTTTAATCATAGGTCTTTTGGAACCATCACCAATTCTTTCAACTAAACTATTTATGGGCGTATTAAGCCAAATGACATTAGTGTTTTTCAATAGTAAATTTCGTGTTTCTTTACTATCAAAAGCACCTCCACCTATGCTAATTATTACTTTTTCATTATTTTTATTAACTTTAAAAATCAAATCCTTTATTATTTTTTTTTCTTCATTTCTAAAAATATGTTCTCCATATTTTTTGAAAATTTCTTTAATTGTAATATGGAACTTTTTTTCAATTAATAAATCTATATCATAGAAAATATAATTTAAATTATTAGATAATATCCGACCAAATTTGGATTTCCCTGTACCCATCATCCCTATTAAAGTTATTTTATTGAGAATATTATTTTGATTAATATTTAACATTTATAAAAATTATCATATTAAATTTATACTTACATCATATTTTTAGAAACTTCGATTATTTTATGCTAAACAAATAATTAATAATCAAGGGTCTAAAACTCGCCATATTTTATATTTATATTCAAAAAAAGGATTATAAATGAAAAATTATAAATTTATTTTTACAATACTAGCATTTATAGCTATTGGTTTATTTATTGTAGTGAATTACGTTGATATGCCTGCGCCAGATAAATTAAACACAAAGATTATAGACGTTAATGATGATAAAATTAAATAGCTTAAATTTTTTTAAAAATATTTTTATATTTTTATTTTGTGTAAATTTTTTTCATACTTATTTCTTGACGTCAAAAGTTGCTAACTCCCAAACAAATGTCTCAAAAAACAATTCTATCTCAAATATTAAAAGTAAAGAAATTCAGGTAAGTGAATTAGAAGAGCCATCTTTAGGTTCTTTAGGTATTAATACAGAAATAAATAAAATTATTGGTTTGAATATATGGCAAAACATGACTGCTAAGGATATAATTGAACATCTAAATTATATTCCTGATGTTACAAGTAGTAAACATTTACAAATTTTTTTAAATGATCTTTATCTTAGTACATCAGTTCCACCTAAAGGTAATTCTGATGATATTTTAAAATTTTTAGAAACAAGACTATTAAAAATGAAAAACAGTGGAAATAGCAAAAATTTGTATAAGCTAGTTTCACAGTTACCACTAGGAGATAGATGGGAGGGCTGGAGAAAATGGCAAATTGAATATGAACTCATTAATCGACAAGACAAGAAAGCTTGCGAATATATAACTGAAAAATCAAAAAATAATTCTGAAAATTTTTGGCAAATGGCCCGCATTTTCTGTTTGTCTATTGAGGGCAAAAGAGATCAATCAGAATTCATTCTTGACTTAATAAAATCGAGAGGTTTTGTGGACAAAGTTTTTGAAGATTTATTTCAGTCAATATACAATAACGAACCAGCTTTTAATTTCGAAAATAAAAATAATAAAATTGAGCCATTGCACATTGTTATGATGGATACACTTAAAGTACCTATCAAAGCCAGCTATATTGCAAATTTTGGTATAGAATATACAGATTCATTGTTAACTCTTAATTACTTGTCGCCAAAAGCAAGATCCTTCCTTTTAGATAAAAAAATAAACTATAGCTTCGTTTCAATAGACCAAATTATAAAAAATTATAAATCCGTAGCCGATGGTAATGTCGATTTTGAAAAGGCTTATTCTAATTATAAAAATAAACCAAATGGATATAGTAGAGCTAATGTTTGGCTTAGTATAATAAATATGAAAGATAAAATTAAACAGGTTAAATCAATTTTAGATATAATTAGAGCCGAGACAAAAAATGGAAGATTCAACAATGTTATAAAACTCTATCTAAGTATTTTAAGTGAGGTGGACAAATCATTGCTTACACAAGAGTTAAACGATTCGATCAAAAAATTAAAAGTATTATCCAATCCAGATTTATATCCTGAAAATAGTTTAGCAAATATAATTCGATTAAAAAATGGTAAATCTTGGGATTTAAATTTGATTCTAAAAGAACAAGCTTGGCCATTAATCCCAATAATTGAAAAGGCTGGTATGATCCAGCCTAATTCTATCAAGTGGCTGGAATATTTAAAAAATGTTAATGAGAATGATTTGAGACAGGATAATTATTTTAAGTGGGAAAATAATTCCGATTTTAAAAAATTTGTGTTAACAAAATCAATTGATCAAGCTGCAAAAAATGATAATAAATCAATGACAATTTTATTAACAGCAAGATTAATAGGAGACAATCCAATTGTGGATTTTGATTTGAATAATTTAAATATTGTAAGATCGTCCTTAAATAAAATAGGTTTAACAAATTTAGCTGATGATATTAGTCAAGAAGTAATGACTTCTAAGCTAATTAATTTTTAAAAGAGTTTAACTATGAAGAAGAATATAAGTGAATCAATAAAAGAATTTGCAAAAAATATTATTGAAATTATTAGTTTAGAAAAGGGCTTATCTTATAATACTAAATTTGCGTACACCAAGGATATTAATTTATTTGCTGATTGGTTAAGCATGGAAAATGTAAATGTCTTGGAAGTTGATGAACAGAACGTTAAAAAATTCTTTTGTTTTTTACAGAGCAAGAATTACAAGCCAAGCTCACTAAGCAGGAAGTTGTCTTCTTTAAAACAATTTTATAAGACATTAAAAGAAGAAAAGTACATAAAGATTAATCCTCTAACAAATTTAGAGAGTTTTAAAAAAGAAAAAAATCTTCCTAAACCTTTGTCAGAAAAACATTTAAATTTGCTTTTAAAAGAAGCAGAAGAAAATTTCATTAATATTTCTAGCAAAGACTTAATAGAAAAAATTAAAAGTCTGCGTACTTATACTATTTTAGAGATTTTATACTCTACAGGCATGAGAATATCAGAGTTGATAAGTTTACCATTAACAGACTTTATAGAATTAAAAGATTTGTTGCAAATCAGAGGTAAGGGCAGTGTTTACAGATATGTTGCTTTTAACAAAAAGTCAAAAGACGTTATAAGTGTATGGCTATCATACAGATCTTCAGTAAATAAATATATTAATAATAAATATATGTTTCCAAGTAATAAAGGTTTAGGACATATTTCTCGTCAAATAGTTAATAAAGATATATCAGAGCTTTCAAAAAAAATAAATTTTGATTATGAAAATGTGTCCCCACACAATATTAGACACAGTTTTGCAACTCATTTGTTAAATAGGGGTGTGGATTTAAGGTCTTTACAAAAACTGCTTGGTCATGCAGATATTAGTACAACAGAAATATACACAAGAGTTCAATCTAAAAGATTGGCGGGGCTCGTAAATGAAATTCATCCTTTAAACAAAATTGTATTAAACAACAAAGAAAGTATCGAATCATGATAAAGCATTTTTTGGCATTTGAGAAACAAATTGCAGACCTAGAGGGTAAAATAGAAGAATTACGTCATTTGTCTTCTGGAAGTGATATAAACATTGCTGATGAAATTGGTAAATTACAAGTTACTGTTTCTGAAAAACTGAAATCTACATACTCTCATCTTACTCCTTGGCAAAAAGTTTTGGTTTCGAGGCATCCTGACAGGCCTCATTTTCAAGATATAATTAAAATTTTGTTTGAAGACTATATACCTCTTTCTGGCGATAGAAATTTTTCTGATGATAATGCACTCACTGGGGGCACAGCTTTTTTTAGAGGAAAGAGTATTGTAGCTATAGGTATAGATAAAGGTAAAAACACTCAAGATAGAATTCACAGAAATTTTGGTATGGCAAGGCCTGAAGGTTATAGAAAAGCAGAAAGATTAATGCAATTAGCTAATGAATTTTCAATTCCAGTCTTAATGTTTGTTGATACAGCAGGTGCTTATCCTGGGAAAGGTGCTGAACAAAGAGGTCAAGCTGAAGCCATTGCGAAATGTTTGCAAAAGAGCCTGGAGATTACGGTTCCTTCAATTTCAGTTATTACAGGTGAAGGTGGCTCAGGAGGAGCAGTTGCTTTAGCTGTGGCCAATAGCATACTTATGTTAGAACATGCAATTTACTCTGTTATTTCTCCTGAAGGATGCTCTTCAATTTTATGGAGAAGTTCTGATTATGCAGATCAAGCAGCTGAAGCTTTGAAGTTGACTGCGCAAGATATGGAAAAATTTAAAATTATTGATGAGATAATCCCAGAACCTATTGGTGGCGCACATAGAGATCCAATTATTACAATAAAAAGTATTGGTGATGTTATAGAAAAAAGATTGAATGAACTGATGGTTTTAAGTAAAGATGAATTACTGAAATTAAAAGAAAAAAAATATTTAGAAATTGGTTAAATAATCTTTTTTTGAATTTAATGCAGGTATAGCTCTTCTCGCTTTTATTACTTCATCTAGATTAATATTGGCATGAATTATCCCAATTTCATCTTTTGCATCTTTTAAAACCTCTCCCCATGGAGATACAATCAAAGAATGCCCATAACTAGTTCTTCCACATTCATGATAACCAGTTTGAGCAGGTGCAATAATGAATGCACCATTTTCTATAGCTCTTGCCTTAAGCAAAGTATGCCAATGGACCGGTCCAGTTAAATTTGAAAAGGCAGATGGTACAACAATTATTTCAGCGCCATTTACTGCTAAATCTTGATATAAATGGGGGAAGCGCAAATCATAACAAATTGTCAAACCAATTTTAATTTTATTTTTTTTAATTTCTGCAATGATTGCTTTATTTCCACTTTTGTAAGTATCAGATTCTCTATAGACATCGCCATTAGGTAGATTTACGTCATATAAGTGAATTTTATCATATTTGTATAAAACATTTCCTTCAGGTCCAACTAAAAAAGATCTATTTACTAACTTATCATCTACTTTTATGGGTAAAGAACCAATTAAAATAAAGATTGAATATAGCTTAGCTATTTCTTTTAAAATTTGCAGGCTAAAGTTTTCATCTTCGTTTTTAGCCATTTTATTAGTTAAAGAAGAATTTTTTTGAAGTGAAGTGGCGCATTCGGGTAAAGTGATCAATTCTGCTTCAGCATCAAGGGCTTTATAAATTAAACCTTTTATTGTTTCTAGTGTATGCTTTTCATTCTTTGCAGATGAGTATTGGAGACAAGCAATTGACAATTTACGGTTCATATTATTTAACAAAATTTTCTAGGTTATTATCTTCTTCTAATTTATGTAAATCATCATATCCACCTATATGACAATCTTTGAAAAATATTTGTGGTACAGAAGTTCTCCCTCCCGACTTTTTTATCATTTCATTTCTCTTGGAATAATCTAAATCAATATCTATTTCTTCAAAAGGAATGTTTTTCTTTCTTAAAAGAGATTTAGCACGATAGCAAAATCCACATAGTGAGCTGGTATATATTATTATATTTTTATTCATTATAATCCTCAAAATTTATAAAAATAAGTCTTGTATGTAAAAAATTAGAGCATCATCAGCTGGAGGCATTTTATATTTTCTTAGCATATTTGGTTTAACCCACATAATTTCATTATTCTCCATAGATTTTGGCACGCCCTCCCATCTTCTACATACATAAAGGAGCAAAAGTAACTGAAATTCTTTATAACTAAATTCACTAAATGATAAAGGCGCAATACATTTGTTGTTTATATTAATGTCAAGTTCTTCTTTTATTTCTCTTATTAACGCAATCTCAGGCACCTCACCAGTTTCAATTTTTCCACCTGGAAACTCCCAAAAACCTGCTAAATGTTTGTTTTTTGGTCTTTTTGATAATAAAATTTCATCAGCATCATTGATTAAAGCTAATGAAACTACAATTTCAAAATTTTTATGATCTGTAATCTGCATTTATATCTATGTATTTATGGGTTAGGTCACACGTATAAACAGTAGAACTTGACTTACCAACTCCAACATCAATTTCAAGAAAAATTTTATCTTTTTTTAAATGCTCTGTTGCTCGTAATTCCGAGTAGTATTCATAAACCATTCCATTTTGTGTAACTTGTTCATCGCCAATATAAATTTTGATTTTATCTCTGTCTGCTGGTTGACCCGATTTCCCAACAGCCATAATAATTCTACCCCAATTTGCATCCTCTCCAGCAATTGCTGTTTTAACCAAAGGTGAATTTGCTATAGAAAATGCTATTATTTTTGCTGATTTTTTTGACTTGGCACCTGTAACTTTAATGGTTATAAATTTTGATGCTCCTTCACCATCTTTAATTATTAATTTAGCAAGCTCTAACATTAAGCTAAATAAATTTTTTTTAAATTCAATTAAGCGGGTGTCGTTAAAATTATTAATCGGTTTGTGTTTTGCAGTTTTAGTGGCTACTAATAAAACAGTGTCACTTGTTGATGTGTCGCTATCTACAGTTATAGAATTAAAACTTATCTCATTACAGGATACAATTAATTTTTGAAGAGTATCTGACAATATATTAGCATTAGTAAAAATAAAACCCAACATAGTTGACATATTCGGTGCAATCATACCCGAACCTTTAGCTATTCCTACAATTTCGATTTCAGCATCGTCGATTTTACAAACTCTCTTACTTACTTTTGTAAACGTGTCCGTAGTTTTGATAGCAGTAGCAGCTTTTATCCAATCTGGGCTTTTAAATGGAGACATTGATTTTATACTTTTTATAACTAAATCAGGATCTAACTGTTCTCCAATCACACCAGTAGAAGCTGTATATATTTGATTAATACTACAATTTAATTTTACCGAAAGATATTTTGAAATTTTTAGAACTGTTTCCTCACCTAGTTTTCCTGTAAATGCGTTTGCGTTACCTGAATTAACCAAAATTGCCCTTACAATAGGTCCTTTGTATTTATTTAGATTTTTTTTACATTGATTTACAGAAGCACTTGAGGTTAAGGATTGTGTAAAAACTCCAGCAATAGCTGATTTTTTTTCAAGTTCTATTAAAAGTAGATCATCTTCATTATTTTGGGTTTTTTTAATACCAGAGTATATTGTTGAAATTTTTATATCTTTAAAGAAATTATTTTTAATTATCTTTTTTTCCATATTATGTTGTTATTTTTGCTTAATTATTAATTTCATTAACTATTTTTTTAAAATCGTAAATTATTATTCTTTGTTCGTGTCTTATTTTTTTTTCAAGCATTGAGAGTGAATTTTGTTTAATTTTATCAATTATGTTTTGTTTTATATCATTAAATTTTTTTGGTTTGGAATTTCTAACATCATTTAACATTATTACATGATATCCAAATTTAGTTTTAACAGGTTTTTCTGTAACCATTCCTTTTTTTAAATTAGACGTTGCGTTCTCAAACTCCTTTACCATTTGTCCTTGTCTAAACCAGCCTAAATTTCCACCATTTTTTTTTGAAGGCCCAATAGAATACATTTTAGCTAGATTAGAAAATTCCGATTTAACTTTTAATTTTTTTATTATTTCTAAAGCTTCATACTCTTTTTTTACCAAAATATGGCTTGCATTGTATTCTTTATATGTTTCGTAATTTTCAATATATTCTTTATAAAAACTTTTTATTTTTTCTTCCTTTATTTGATTTGAGAGAAAATTAGTAAGCCAGAAATTAGCTATTATTTTATCTTTGTTTTTTTTAAGAATTGTCATGACCTTTTTGTTTTGATCTAAATTTTCTTTATAAGCTAGTTCCGTAATTAAATATTGATTAATAAGTTCATTAACAATTTTTGGGTATATCTCAGAAAGAGGTTTTTGTTTAATTTTTTTGGGTAAATAATTTGTTGCATCTAGAATATCTTGTGCTGTAATAACATAGCTATTAACTTTTGCTACAATCACTTTATCTGGATCTTTAGCAAATGCTTTGGCTAAGGTCAAAATAATAAAAAATTTTGTACAAATAAAAAGTATTTTAAAACAAGACATTTTCGTATTTTCCAATTATAAGATTAATTGTTTACATGTTTTTTATGATCAAAACAAGGAATGATGTATTATATCAATATTTTCACTTCGACTTTCTATAATGTTTCTATGAGTAATTGGAGCGTTTACATATGTTAAACAAATTAACTTCTAAATTTTTTGGTTCTTCAAATGAAAGGCAATTAAAAAAATATAAACCAATAATTGACAAAATTAACAATTTAGAAAATGAGTTGAGTCAATTGTCAGATGAACAATTGAAATTAAATACTAAAAATTTTAAAGAAAGAATAGAAAAAAATGAAAGTTTAGAAAACATTCTACCTGAGGCATTTGCTACTGTCAGAGAGGCTTCAAAAAGAACATTAAAACAAAGACATTTTGATGTTCAGTTAACTGGAGGATTAGTTCTTCATGAAGGTAAAATAGCTGAAATGAAAACTGGGGAAGGTAAAACCTTAGTTGCTACTTTGGCATGCTACTTAAATGCTATAGAAGGGAAAGGTGTTCATGTAGTTACTGTCAATGATTATTTAGCCAAAAGAGATTCAGAATGGATGGGACAAATTTACAAGTTTCTTGGGATGTCAGTTGGATGTGTGGTCTCAGAAATGGATGATGATCAAAGACGCATTGCTTATAACGCTGACATAACTTATGGCACTAATAATGAATTTGGATTTGATTATCTTCGTGACAACATGAAATACAATTTAGCAGATATGGTTCAGCGACCATTCAATTTTGCTATAGTTGATGAGGTTGATTCTATATTAATTGATGAAGCTAGAACACCGCTTATTATATCTGGTCAATCTGAAGATTCTTCAATTTTGTACAAAGCAATTGATAAATTCATTCCATTATTAAGTGATGATGATTATGAATTAGACGAAAAACAGAGGACTTGTAATCTTACTGATAGTGGAATTGGTAATATAGAAAATGCTTTACGGAAAGATAACGTTATTAAAGACGGGAATTTGTATGATATTAAAAACATTTCGTTACTACACCACATAAATCAAGCATTACGTGCTCACAAACTATTTAAAAAGAATACACATTATATGGTGAAAGATGACAGTGTAATAATTATAGATGAATTTACTGGACGTGCAATGGAGGGCAGACGTTTTGGAGAAGGGCAACATCAGGCTATTGAGGCTAAAGAAAAAGTTTCGATACAGCCAGAAAATCAAACTTTAGCAAGTGTAACATTTCAAAATTATTTTAGAATGTATCCTAAACTATCGGGTATGACAGGAACAGCTCTAACAGAAGAAGGAGAATTTTCTGAAATTTATAATCTCCCTGTTGTAGAGATCCCAACTAATTTAAAAATAGCTAGGATAGACAAAAATGATGAAATTTATAAAACAAATGAGGAAAGAAATGAAGCAGTAATCAATTTAATAGAAGACTGTAAAAAAAATAATCAGCCAGTCTTGGTTGGTACAGTGTCAATAGAAAAATCTGAAATATTATCTAAATTGTTGAGTGCAAAAAAAATAAAGCACGAAGTCCTAAACGCTAAATTTCATGAGCAAGAGGCTCAAATAATAGGCTATGCCGGCATGCCAGGAGCAGTCACTATAGCTACTAATATGGCTGGTAGAGGGACAGATATTCAATTAGGCGGAAATTTTGAAATTAGGCAATCTAGGGAGATTAAAACATTTTCAGATGTAAATAAGAAAATAAATAATCTAAAAATTGATATTGAAGAAAAGAAAAAAATAGCGCTGAATGCTGGAGGATTATATGTTATTGGAACAGAGCGACATGAAAGTAGAAGAATTGATAATCAACTAAGGGGACGAACTGGAAGACAAGGTGACCCTGGTGGGTCTAAGTTTTTATTGTCTCTTCAAGATGATTTAATGCGAATTTTTGGGTCAGATAGATTAGAAACAATGTTAAATAAACTTGGTTTGGAGAAGGGAGAAGCTATAGTTCATCCATGGATTAATAAGGCAGTAGAAAAGGCTCAAGGTAAAGTTGAAGCTCATAATTTTGAGATAAGAAAACAACTTTTGAAATTCGATGATGTTATGAATGATCAAAGAAAAGTTATTTTCGATCAAAGAAAAGAAATTATGAGGTCAGATGATATTAGTGAAATGATTATTGATATGCGTCATGAAGTTATTGATAACATAGTGTATAAATCAATACCCAATCAAAGTTATCACGATGAGTGGGACGCAGAAACTTTGTCTGAAGATGTAAAAAATTTTTTAGGTTTATCTGTTCCGATTAAAAGTTGGGTTAAAGAAGATGGAATAATAGAAAAAGAAATTATCAATCGCCTTATTGAATTATCTAATAACTTTATGGCAGAGCGTGCAGTTAATGTTGGTGTTGATGTTTTTAGACAGGCAGAAAAAACACTTCTCCTACAAGTACTAGATCAATGTTGGAAGGATCATTTGCTAATGCTAGATCAAATGAGACAATCTATAGGTTTAAGAGCATATGCACAAAAAGATCCGTTAAACGAATATAAAAGAGAATCTTTTGAATTATTTGAAGAGATGCTTGATAAATTAAGAAAAACTATTACATCAATATTGTCACAAATACAAATACAGCAAGAGGATAAACCTACAAGTAATGACAATGTAGAGCCTAAAATGGGCTCCAATAAAAAAATTCCAAGGAATGCGATTTGCCCTATGTGTAATTCTGGAAAAAAATATAAACATTGTTGTGGTAGATATTAACATTAATGATTAAATATAAATTAAAATGTAAATCTGAGTTTTGTTCGCAAGAACAGGAGTTCGACGGCTGGTTTCGAAATATAGATGCTTATGAGAAGCAAAAAGATCAAGGTTTGATTAATTGTCCAATTTGTGGAAGCCACAAAGTTATTAAATCTTTAACAACACCAAGCTTTAAAAGAAATAAAAATCTTTACCCTCATGATGAAAATGATAATGATTCTTTAGCTCTAAAAGTTAATAAAAATATATCTGCAAAAGAACAGTTTAAGAATATTCCAACTATATTAAGAACTATAAAAAAGGAAATACAAAAAAATTCTACTTTTGTTGGGAATGATTTTGTATCTAAAGTTCGTTCGATGAAAGAAGGGAAAATAAAGGAAGAGTCAATTTATGGTCATGGTACGAACAAAGAAATACAAGAATTACAAGATGAAGGAATTGATGTTATGGGCATTCCATGGATATCAGAAGATCATTAATTTATAATCTAATACCAGCAGCGCCATAGTTAATTTGCATATTTGTTGAGAGTTTAAATTCACCGAATTCTTTATTAAAAATATTTTCAATTTTGAAAGTGGGTGTAAAACCAGTAAGATTATCTAATATAATATTATTTTCATTTGCTTCTTTTATAAGGTTTTCTGGAGTTATAAACTTTTGAATATCATGAGTTCCAGAGGGTATTATTTTTAGAATATTTTCTGCAAAATATTTTCCCAATAATATACCTAAAAAAGATTTATTAATTGTTGTAAATATTACCAGACCTCCTGAACGACACAAATTAGCAATATCAGATAAAAAAAATTTTCTATTATTTACATGCTCAATTACTTCAGAAGCAATAATCATATCAAATTTATTTAATACTTTTTTCTTTTCTTTCTCTAGAAGCTTACTAGTTGTGATACATTTATAATTAATTTTAAGACGACTATTAATAGAATGTTGTTTGGCCACTTCTATTGAGCTATGTGATGCATCAATGCCAGTTACAGTTGCCCCTAATCTCGCTAATCTTTCTGACAAAATTCCACCTCCACAACCAATATCTAAGCACTTAATACCACTTAGAATATTACTTCCTAGATTTTCCTGATTAATTATTCTATTCGCATTTTGTAATATAAATTCAATTCTAGCTTTAGAAAAACTGTGTAAAGGTGAAAAAGGACCAGACTTATCCCACCATTTGTTGCTTAATGACGAAAATTGTTCTATTTCTCTTTTGTCTATTGTATTAGTCATTATAGAATTTTTTAAAAATAAATAAAATTTATTTAAAGGATAACAGAAATTTGGAACTTGTGGTATTAAAATTTGGTGGAACGTCAGTTGCAAATATACCTCAAATAAAAAAAATAGCTTTAAAAGTTAAGAAAGAGGTTAGTTTAGGAAATAAAGTAATTGCTATAGTTTCTGCAATGTCAGGTGTTACAAATGATTTGATTGAATTAGTTAAGAATACATCAGAGATCCCATCTTATTCAGAATACGATGTTGTATTATCATCAGGGGAACAAGTAACTTCAGCGCTTCTAGCAGTTGCACTGGAAGATCTTGGAATAAAAGCTAGATCTTGGTTAGGTTGGCAAGTACCAATAATTACAGATAGAACATATGGTAAAGCTGTGATTGAAGAAATAAAAACTGAAAAAATAAACAAATCGTTAAAGAAAAATGATGTTGCTATAGTATCTGGTTTTCAAGGTGTCTCAAAAGAAAATAGGATTACAACTTTAGGACGAGGTGGCTCCGATACCTCAGCTGTAGCCATGGCGGCTTCATTTTCAGCTGATCGTTGTGATATTTACACTGATGTTGATGGTGTTTATACTACAGACCCTAGAATAGTTAAAAGTGCAAAAAAACTTGACGTTATTACATATGAAGAAATGTTAGAATTAGCCTCTCAAGGAGCTAAAGTCCTTCAAACGAGATCGGTTGCATTAGCAATGAAATATGGTGTTAATTTAAGAGTACTTAGTAGCTTTGAAGATACACCAGGTACATGTATAATTAGAGAGGATCAAAATATGGAAAAATCTGAAATTAGTGGTATTGCACATAGCTTAAATGAAGCTAAAATTACATTATCAGGTGTTTCCGACCAACCAGGTCAAGCAGCAAAAATTTTTGGTGCTTTAGCAAAATATTCTATTAATGTTGACATGATTGTACAATCATCATCTATCAATCAAGAAGCAACCGATATTACCTTTACCATTCCTGAAACAGATTTAGCTTTAGCAGAAAAAACAATTAAACAATTAAAAAAGAAAATAGGCTTTAAAAAATTTCTAACTAATACAAATGTAGTTAAAATCTCTGTTGTTGGTAATGCTATGAAAAGTCAGTCAGGCATCGCAAATACTATGTTTGAAACATTAGCCAAAAATCAAATCAATATCCATGTTATTTCAACTAGCGAGATTAAAATTTCAGTGTTAATTGACTCAGATTACAATGAATTAGCAATTAGAGCTTTACATTCTGCTTTTGGTCTAGATGCGCGATTAATGTAAAAGTAAATCTTTGTACTTTCATGTCGTTAAAACAAATGTTGATTTAAAAAGTTACTCATTATAAAATATCTAATTGTGAGGAGCAAATATGTCCGTCAGAAGTGAAAAAAATAAAAATAAAATTTTATTAGACCAAAATAAATCGGTTTCTGAAGCAATAAACGCAGCATTTGATAATGCTGAACTTTCAACTGTAGGTAAACTATGTCTCGATGCCAGATTAAATAAAGGTTTAACTCAAGAACAAGCCGGCCTTTTACTTAAAGTAAGAGTTAAAATTATTAAGGATTTCGAAAATGGAGATCACATTGATTTACCTGGATTAGCTTACAAAATTGGATTTGTAAGATCTTATGCGCGTCTGTTAGATTTAGATGGTGACTTATTAGTTAAAGAATTCAAAGAAAGCCTTGAGTTGAATAACTTTAAAGAAGAATATAATTTTTTGACACCTGAAATTAATAAAAATAAATTTTTACCGTTAGGGGCTTTTGTATCATTGTGTATCGCTATTTTGTCTTACACAGGATGGTATTACAGTGACAGAAGCAATGATATAGGTAAAATCGTAGAAGAAAAAAAAGAAAATTTTATAGATAAAACTTCTATCATAGAAAATAATGAGTACGTTATTATTGAGGAAAGTTTTAAGTCTAGAACTATGGATGTTTCTTCAGACAATAATAAATCACAAGATAAAGATTTAAACCCTCAAATAGCCGATATTATGAAAGACGAGAACAATAATTCAAAAATAGTCCAAAATAATAATACAAATAATGTGAATGAAAAACAAAATAACGCACAAAAAACTAATGAGCTCTCAGCTACTGCAAACGAGAGAAATCCTGCTACAGAAATGATTTTGAAAGCTACTGGAAACAGCTGGGTTGAAATAGAAGATTTAGATGGAAATATCCTGATGACTAGACTTATGAGATCTGGTGAAACATATGTTGTTCCAAATATTAATGGACTAACATTTAATACTGGAAATGCTGGTGCCTTGTCTCTATCGCAAGGAGACCTAATAATACCAAAATTAGGCGAAATAGGTGAAATTATTACTGCTAGACCTTTAAATATCAAAACCTTTACTAATTTACATTCAAATAATTAACATTATTTATTATGAATTTAAATTCCAAAATTTAAAAGTCATAGGATAATATGATGAATACAAGGCCTTTTAGATATATAAAGCGAAGAAAATCAAGAAAAATTAACGTGGGCAATGTATCTGTTGGAGGAGACGCTCCTATAACAGTCCAAACAATGACCAACACTCTAACAAGTGATATTGAGGCTACTTTACAGCAGATCAACGCATCGGCTGAAGCTGGTGCAGATATTATAAGGGTTTCTTGTCCTGATGAAGAATCTACTATTGCATTAAAACAAATTGTTAAATTATCACCAATACCTATTGTAGCTGATATACATTTTCATTATTTAAGAGCTGTTGAGGCAGCAGACGCTGGTGCTGCTTGTCTGAGAATTAATCCTGGAAATATAGGTAATTCAAGTAAAGTCAAAGAAGTTATAAATGCAGCTAAACAGAACAAAACATCTATAAGAATTGGAGTTAATGCTGGTTCTTTAGAAAAAAAAATTTTGGATAAATATACAGAGCCAACGCCAGAAGCATTAGTTGAATCTGCATTAAGTCATGCTCAAATTCTAAAAGATCATGATTTTCACGAATACAAGATAAGTGTTAAAGCATCTGATGTTTTTTTAGCAGTTGCGGCTTATAATCATCTCGCAGAAATAGATGACTGTCCTTTACATATAGGTATAACTGAAGCTGGAAGCATCAGGTCTGGAACAGTTAAATCATCCATAGGTTTAGGAAAGTTACTATCTGCTGGAATAGGTGATACCATAAGAGTTTCATTATCAGCTGATCCAACTGAAGAAGTAAAAGTAGGTTATGAAATTTTAAAATCATTAGGCTTAAGACGGCGAGGTGTTACAGTAATTTCTTGTCCGTCGTGTGCAAGGCAACAATTTGATGTAATTAAAACTGTACAAGAAGTTGAAGAAAGACTTGAGCATATTTCTGATTCTATCACGGTTTCGATAATTGGATGTGTAGTTAATGGCCCAGGTGAGGCAAAAGAGACTGACATTGGTTTAACGGGTGGAGGTAAAGGATCTCACCAAATTTACGTTAATGGCATAACTGACCATATAATCAAAAATGAGAATGTAGCCGATTATATAGTAAAATTTGTTCAAAAAGAAATTGAAAAAAGAAAATTCAAAAAATTGTAATAATTTAAATTTTATAGGCTCATAATGGAAAAACTCAGAACAGTCAGAGGTGTACATGATTTATTACCTCAAGAATTACAACAACATAATATAGTAATTAAAACAGGTATGGAAATTTCAGAGAAATATAGTTATTCTCAGATTGAAACCCCTATATTTGAATTTGCAGAAGTTTTTACTAAACCACTTGGCAAATCAAGTGACATAGTCACAAAAGAAAATTATATTTTCAAAGATAGAAGTAATGATGAGTTAATGTTGAGGCCTGAAGGTACCTCTGGAGTAGTGAGAGCATTTTTGAATGCAGGCCTTGTCCAAAATCTTCCACAGCGTTTTTCATATTATGGACCAATGTTTAGGTATGAAAGACCACAAAAAGGAAGGCTAAGACAATTTAAACAATTAGGTATCGAATGCTTAGGTTTAAGTAGTGCAATGGCTGATATAGAAGTAATATCTTTAGGACATGAATTTTTAGATAAATTAAAAATTTTAGATAAAATCGAATTAAAAATTAATACGTTAGGAGATTCTGAGAGTAGAAGTAAATATAGAAACGTTCTAATAAATTATTTAACTAGCTATCAATCTAAGCTATCTAGAGAAAGTTTAAATAGATTAATGATTAATCCTCTTAGAGTGCTTGACTCCAAAAATGAAGAAGATCAGAAAATAGTTGAACATGCACCTAATATTTTAGACTACTTAAATTCTGACTCCAAAAGGAGATTTGAAAATATTTGTAAGGGTTTAGATTATTTAAATATAAATTATACAATTGACAAAAATTTGGTTAGAGGATTGGATTATTATTGTCATACCGCTTTTGAATTCACCACAAATGAATTGGGGTCTCAAGGTACTTTGCTTGCTGGAGGAAGATATGATGGTCTCTCAAAAATTTTAGGTGGGACAGATACTCCGGGCGTGGGATGGGCTGCAGGAGTAGAAAGATTAGCATTAATGGTTCAGAGTGAATTTGTAAATAAAACAGATGTAGTTTTAATGGGCCAGTCTGAAAATTTTAATTATCTATTACTACCAATTATGAAAAAATTAGTTCAAAAAGGTTTAAGATCTGAAATTATTTACACTGGTAATTTTTCAAAAAAGTTAAAGAGAGCTAACAAGATTAATGCCTCATACGCAATTATTTTAGGAGAAGAAGAGATAAATCAAAATATGATAAAATTTAAAGACTTATCTTCAGGTAAAGAAAAATTGTTAAATTTAGACCAAGCAATTAAAAAAATTACAAAATAAATGATTTTAGGAGTTAATATTGAGTTTTGAAAACAATATAGATAAAATTATCAACAGAGAAAAGGAAATAGAAAATTTACTTGTAAATTCTTCTAATTTAAAATCTTCAGAATTGAGGGTGTTGTCAAAAGAACTATCTGACATTAAGTCAATTACAGATCTCATAAAAAAAAAAGAAACTATGGTTAATGAAATTTTAGATCTAAGTGAAATATTAAATGATAAAAAAGCAGATGTTGAGATAAGAAATTTAGCTACTGACGAATTTAATTCTTTAAAAGAAAATATTAGCAACCTTGAAAGAGAAATCCAATTTGCATTGTTACCTAAAGACAAAGATGATGTTAGAAATGTAATTTTAGAGGTTCGTGCGGGGACTGGTGGCGATGAAGCGGGCTTGTTTGCTTCGGATCTTTTTGCAATGTATGAAAAGTTATCTATAAAAAACAATTGGAAATTTGAAATTATGGAAGTTTCTGAAACAAGCGTTGGAGGATATAAAGAAGCACAAGCTAATATTCTAGGAAGTGGTGTTTTTGGCAGATTAAAATTTGAATCAGGGGTGCATAGAGTTCAAAGAGTTCCAACTACAGAAACAAGTGGAAGAATTCATACTTCTGCAGCAACAGTTGCAGTTCTTCCTGAAGCTGAAGATTTAGAAATTTTTATAGAAGAAAAGGATTTAAGAATTGACGTTTTTAGGTCAAGTGGACCTGGTGGTCAATCTGTAAATACAACTGACTCTGCTATAAGAATAACCCACCTTCCAACTGGCATTGTTGTTAGTCAACAGGATGAAAAGTCTCAACATAAAAATAGAGCAAAAGCGATGAAAATTCTCCAGTCAAGACTATATGAGGCTGAAAGACAAAAACAACAAGATGAAAGATCTTCAACTAGGAAAGATCAAGTAGGTTCAGGTGATAGATCAGAAAGAATAAGGACATATAATTTTCCTCAAGGAAGAGTTACCGATCATAGGATTAACTTAACATTACATAAATTAGAGAAAATTTTAGGAGGAGAAGCTTTAGACGAATTAATAGATGCATTGATCGTTGAAGATAGAATGTTAAAGTTGACTTCAAATGGCTAATAAAAATATTGATGTTTACACTCTAATTAAGCCAGAAATAAATAAATTAAAAAAAATAGGAATTGAGTCTGCCAGTTTGGACTGTAGATTGTTACTTTCAGATACTTTAATCAAAAATACAAAATTATTTAATCATCAAAATATAAATATTTCAGAAAATGAAATAAAAATTTTCAAAAATTTGATTAAGGAAAGATTAGCTGGTAAGCCTATTTCACGAATTCTTAAAAAAAAAAATTTTTGGAAAAAAGAGTTTAAAATTAATGAAGAAACATTGGACCCTAGGCCTGATTCAGAAACATTAATTGAGACAGTGTTAGAATTCTATAAAGACAAATTACAATCTTTAAAAATTCTAGATCTTGGCTCAGGTTCAGGTTGTTTAGGTTTGTCACTTTTAGAAGAGTATAAAAATTCAGAGGCTTATTTTTTTGACACGTCAAAAAAATCTTTAGACGTTGTAAAAAGTAATGCTACAGATTTTGGATTATATAAAAGGTCTAGGTTTGTTCATGCAGATTGGAAGTGCGAAGAGTGGGATATAACATTGAAAAAAAATTATAAAACTAAATTTGACATTATAATTTCAAATCCTCCTTATATTCCTACTGACGAGATAGATAAGTTACAAAAAGAAGTAAAAAAATTTGATCCATTTGTTGCATTAAATGGAGGTAAAGATGGTTTAGATGCTTATAGATTTATTATACCCAAACTAAAAAACATAATGAAAAAGAATGGAAAAGTTTTTTTTGAAATAGGTCAGGGGCAAGAAAATTTGATTGCATCAAAAGGTATAAATTATGGTTTGTTACCTATAGGATATAGAAAAGATTTGTCAGGAGTGAATAGAGTATTAGTGTTTAATATTAAATAATTTTTTTTGTGCTTGGCTAAAAAGAAAAAACTTTATATAAATATAAGTAATAAAGTATGTATTGTGCTTAATCTTACAATCTTAATCGCTTTCATAGGTTGTAAAACGTTTTTTGTAACAATTAAAAAAAACATTATAAATAATAAGCTTAAATTTTAGGATAATTATGAGACAGCAAAATAATGGGCGTCGGCGCCAAAATCGTGGATCTAATCGTAGAAATTTTAATAATGGCAATATAAATGGCAGTATTAATAAGAATACAGTTATTGATAGCTCAGGACCAGACGGTCGTCAAAGGGGTTCAGTTGCACAGTTAAATGAAAAGTATATTTCACTTGCATCTGATGCGTCTTCTTCTGATGACAGAATTTTAGCAGAATCTTTTTTGCAATTTGCTGATCATTACTACAGGCTTCAAAAAGAAATTGAATTAAATAATGAAAATAAAGAGGTTAAAATTAAATCTGAATTAACCACTAACTTAAATAACTCCTCTAATTTAGAAATAGAAAACACTGAAAAAAATCCAAAGAAACTTTCGCGACGTAAAAGAGGCTTTGAAATGAGAGAAGTTGAGCTATCTTCTTTAGAAAACAATCATGAAGGTGATGAAGTTGAAAAAATTAAGAATGAGAAAACTGAGAATAATAACATGTCTTTATAATTAATTTTAAATAATTCACTGCAAAAATTTAAATAATATTTTCAGTATTTTTTATTGAAAAACCCTTAACAAATTAACACATATAAAAATATGTTTTAATAATAGGTTCAAAAATAGATAATTTAATAAACGAGTTTTCCGATAGATCTAAGACCATATTTAGCTCAGCTTATAATTTGGCTTGTAAATATGAAACAAATCTAACTTCATTTCATATATTACATGTATTACTAAATGAATCAGAGCAATATATTATAGATATGCTAGTTGCTTTAGATTCAAACATTGATCGCTTGAAGGCTGATATATTCTCATTACTAAATAAAAATAAAAAAATAGGTCGCGCACAAGTAGTTGATAAAAGTATCCTATCTCTAATTCAAACATCAAAAATATTAACTAAACAATTTGATGATCAAGTTATAACTCAGGAAATATTACTTTTATCATTTACATATATTAATGATCAAGGAAAAGAAATTTTATCTAAATTCAATGTTACTTATGAATCGCTCATAAAAGAAATTAAAAAATTTAGAAAGGGTAAAAAAGCTATGAATAATAATGCTGAATCTGGTTTTGACACATTAAATAGATTTGCCATTAATTTAACTATTAAGGCCTCTAAGGGTCAATTGGATCCTGTAATTGGAAGAGATGAAGAAATAAGAAGATTAATACAGGTTTTATCCAGAAGAACTAAAAATAATCCAGTTTTAATAGGGGAACCTGGAGTTGGTAAAACTGCTGTAGTAGAAGGTTTGGCAATTAGGATAGCAAATAAAGATGTGCCAGAGAAACTTAAATCTAAAGAAATCTTTTCTCTCGATTTAGCGAGTATTTTAGCAGGGTCAAAATTTCGTGGTGATTTTGAAGAAAGATTAAAATCTTTATTAAACGAAGTTGAAAAGAAAAAGGATAAAATTATTTTATTTATTGATGAGCTTCATACTCTCGTTGGAGCTGGTGGTGCAGATGGTTCACTTGATGCATCTAATATGTTCAAGCCAGCCTTGGCAAGAGGTGAACTTCATTGTGTTGGTGCTACTACTTTGGATGAATATAGAAATTATATTGAAAAGGATAAAGCTTTAGAACGACGTTTTCAGCAAGTTTATGTAGATGAACCAGATATAGAAAACTCCATATCCATGATGAGAGGTCTTAAAGAAAAATATGAGGTATTTCATGGTATAAGTATATCAGACAAAGCTCTTTCAGCATCTGTAACTTTATCTTCAAGATATATAAATGATAGATTTTTGCCTGACAAAGCAATTGATCTAATAGATGAGGCTGCCAGCAGAAAAAGAATTGAAATTGATTCTAAGCCTGACTCACTAGATGAGATAGATAGAAGAATTATGCAATTAGAAATAGAGAAAAAAGTTCTAAAAAAAGAAAATAATAAGACATCAAATGATAGATTGTCAAAAGTGGAGAATGAATTAAAACAATTAAAACTCTTATCTAAAAAGCAAACCGAAAAATGGAAGTTAAGCAAAGCAATTCTTGAAGAAGAACAACAGAAGAAAATTAATTTAGAAGATGCAAGAAATCAGCTAGAAATTGAAAAAAGGAATGGAAATTGGGAAAAGGCTGGAGAACTGTCATATCAAATAATTCCTAATTTAGAAAATAATATTTCTAAAAATGAAAACACAGATAATCTTTTAAACACAATTGTTTCTGAAGAGGATGTGGCTTCCGTTGTTTCTAAATGGACTGGAATACCAGTTGAAAAAATGATGGAGTATGAACGTACAAAATTACTAAAAATAGAAAGTGAGTTAAAAACATCAATTGTGGGTCAAAATCACGTAGTTGAAGCAATTTGCAAAACAATTATTCGTTCAAGGGCAGGTTTAAGTGATCCATCTAGCCCTTTAGGAACTTTTTTGTTTTTGGGATCTACAGGGGTTGGTAAAACCGAAACAGCTAAATCGTTAGCTCAATTTTTATTTAATGAAACAGACTCCCTGATAAGAATAGATATGTCTGAATATATGGAAAAACATTCTATTTCTAGGTTGATTGGAGCGCCTCCTGGTTACATTGGTTACGATGAAGGAGGCGTTTTAACAGAAGCGGTTAGACGCAGACCTTATAGAGTAATACTTTTTGATGAAATTGAAAAAGCGCATTTAGATGTTTTAAATTTACTTTTACAAGTTATGGATGATGGAATACTAACTGATAGTCATGGTAAAACTGTTGACTTTACAAATACAATCATAATAATGACGAGTAATATTGGGGTACAACACTTTAAGTCTAACATAGACTTTAGTTTGAAGAGTGAAAAAAATAATTTTATAAAAAAAGAAATTATGAGTTCAGTCAAGTCTGTATTAAGGCCTGAATTTATAAACAGATTAGACGAAATATTATTTTTTTCCAAATTAGGAAAATCTCACATCAGTAAAATTGTTGAAATACAACTAAATGGCCTTAGGAAAAGACTATCAAATATTAATGTTTCTATTGATTGGAACTCAAAAGTTAATAATTTAATAGCCCTAACCGGTTATGATCCTGAATATGGAGCAAGGCCAATAAAAAGAGAAATAACTAATGTTATTGAAGATAAAATAAGTGAATTAATAATAACTAATGAAGTCAAGGATGGTAGCAAGTTATTTGTAGATGTAGTTGATGACGACATTAACATAAGTGTAATATAATTAATTTACGGTTAATATCTTTTTAATGTTGTGATTGTTTATTGCTAATTTGTTATCTCTATTTGATTTTTCTAGTGCAATTTTTTGCTTGATTATCTTTCCAATGTGACTTTTGTAATCATTAATATCTGCTTTAGAAATATTTTTTCCTGCAGGTAATTTTATTCTCATTGGGTTTACTTGAATATCGTTTTTAATAACTTCATAGTGTAAATGTGGACCAGTTGACCTTCCTGTGCTTCCAACATAACCTATTATTTTACCCTGCAAAACTCTTTTTCCTACTTTAATATTTTTAAAAAATCCAGATAAGTGTGCATAAGCAGTTTTGTAAGTTCCTGTATGTCTGATTCTAATATATTTCCCGTATGATCCATTCCATCCTGCCTTTTCTATAATTCCGTCTCCAGCTGCAAAAATTGGTGTTCCCAAAGGTGCTGCAAAATCAAGTCCTCTGTGCATTTTTGTGTAACCTAGGATAGGATGTTTTCTGTTTCCATATCTGCTTGATAATCTTGCACCATTTATTGGTGTTTTCATTATTGTTCTTTTAGATGACTTTCCATTTTCATCATAATATTGTGCAGAACCAAATTTATCTTCATAATTAAAAAAGTTTATCTTATTCCCAGATAAATTCATGGATACATACTTTATTGGTTTTGTCTGAGTAACTAAATCACTTAAAATATCGATTTTTTTTGTAAATAAAACTTCAAAACTATCACCAGAGCGAATTTCTCTTTGAAAATCAATTGAGAAGCCAAGTAAGCTTATCATTTCCAAAATAGTATTTTCAGGAATTCCTGATTTAAGAGCAGAAACATACAAATTATTTCTAATCACACCTTTAATTAGTGTTTCTTCAATTCTAGTAGGTCTTAAAAATATTTGAGATTTATAATTTTTTTTAACGTCTTGCCATACAAAAATATCTTTAGTTTTGGTATAGTTTAATTTAAGTGCTCCTCCCGTAAGGTTTGATGGTATAGAATATTTTATTATCATTCCAACAGGAAGAGAGCTAAGTATTTTGTTTCCATTTTTTAAAATGCTAATTGATTTTATTATGTTATTAACATGATATTTTTTAAAGTTAATTCTTTTAAGCGCAGAACTAAGATTTTCATCTTTTCTAAGATTTGTTTCTTGAACAGTAGAGACTGGCTTTGCACCGACTTTTTGTGTTAAATTAAATATTGTGCCAACTGATTCTTCTAGATTAAAAAGATTTACAGGTCTTTTAATAGGAACATGATCTTTAATGCTTTCAAATGGGGATGAATTAACCTTATTTATTTGGAAACAATAGGACATTACAGTAAATAAACCTAAAAAGACAAGAATTTGCTCTAACAAGCTAATATTTAATACTTTTTTCATAATGTGTGCGATTTTGTATATATTATTTATAAAAGTCAAGACTACAATTTTAACTTTTAATTTTTATCTCTGTTTAAATTAAAGAAATAAATAAAAAAAAAATAAATATTTTTTCTAAATTTTTACCATTTACGTTTGACATATGTTATGATGATGAGTATAAACCTCATTCGATTAAATTTTAATCGAATAAATAAACTTTGAAATAAGTTATCTGTTTGATATTGTTAATTTAAGAAGAGATACACAGACGGCGGTCTATGTTTTATATTATAATTCATTGGTCGTCTAAGTGAATCGCGCAATTTACCATAATAAACAAATTTAATTTGTTTGTCAGTAACTTGAGTGTGAAGGTATAGACTACCTTTTCGGTTGAATTTTAATTAATTCATACCCATCAAACCTAAGAGTTTGATCCTGGCTCAGAATGAACGCTGGCGGCATGCCTAACACATGCAAGTCGAACGAGATTTTCGGATCTAGTGGCGCACGGGTGAGTAACGCGTGGGAACCTACCTTTTAGTTCGGGACAACGTTTGGAAACGAACGCTAATACCGTATACGCCCTCTGGGGGAAAGGTCAGCCGCTGAAAGAGGGGCCCGCGTCTGATTAGCTTGTTGGTAGGGTAATGGCCTACCAAGGCTTCGATCAGTAGCTGGTCTGAGAGGATGATCAGCCACACTGGGACTGAGACACGGCCCAGACTCCTACGGGAGGCAGCAGTGGGGAATATTGGACAATGGAGGCAACTCTGATCCAGCAATGCCGCGTGTGTGATGAAGGCCCTAGGGTTGTAAAGCACTTTCAACGGTGAAGATGATGACGGTAGCCGTAGAAGAAGCCCCGGCTAACTTCGTGCCAGCAGCCGCGGTAATACGAAGGGGGCGAGCGTTATTCGGAATTATTGGGCGTAAAGGGCTCGCAGGCTGCTTGAACAGTTAGACGTGAAATCCCCGGGCTCAACCTGGGAACTGCGTTTAATACTAGCAAGCTAGAGAAATAGAGAGGAAAGTGGAACTCCCAGTGTAGAGGTGAAATTCGTAGATATTGGGAAGAACACCAGTGGCGAAAGCGACTTTCTGGCTATTTTCTGACGCTGAGGAGCGAAAGCGTGGGGAGCAAACAGGATTAGATACCCTGGTAGTCCACGCCGTAAACGATGTGTGCTAGATGTCGGGAGGTTACCTTTCGGTGTCGCAGCTAACGCACTAAGCACACCGCCTGGGAAGTACGGTCGCAAGATTAAAACTCAAAGGAATTGACGGGGGCCCGCACAAGCGGTGGAGCATGTGGTTTAATTCGAAGCAACGCGCAGAACCTTACCAGCCCTTGACATGTGGAGTATGGTTATCAGAGATGATTTCCTTCAGTTAGGCTGGCTCCAACACAGGTGCTGCATGGCTGTCGTCAGCTCGTGTCGTGAGATGTTGGGTTAAGTCCCGCAACGAGCGCAACCCTCATCTTTAGTTGCCATCAGTTAGGCTGGGCACTCTAGAGAAACTGCCTGGGATGACCAGGAGGAAGGCGAGGATGACGTCAAGTCCTCATGGCCCTTATGGGCTGGGCTACACACGTGCTACAATGGCGGTGACAAAGGGAAGCAATAGGGCAACCTGGAGCAAATCCCAAAAAGCCGTCTCAGTTCGGATTGTTCTCTGCAACTCGAGAGCATGAAGTTGGAATCGCTAGTAATCGTAGATCAGCATGCTACGGTGAATACGTTCCCGGGCCTTGTACACACCGCCCGTCACACCATGGGAGTTGGTTTTACCCGAAGACGGTATCCTAACCTTTTGGAGGGAGCCGGCCACGGTAGGGTCAGCGACTGGGGTGAAGTCGTAACAAGGTAGCCGTAGGGGAACCTGCGGCTGGATCACCTCCTTTCTAAGGAAAATATAAAATATATTTCCGCCGTCTTTGTATCTCTTCTTCTGAACTTATATTAAATATTTGCTACAGCTATAGGCGCGTAGCTCAGTTGGTTAGAGCGCACGACTGATAATCGTGAGGTCGGCAGTTCAAATCTGCCCGTGCCTACCAATATATTTAAAAGTTCGTTTAACAAAACAGTTTTTGACTAAACATGTCAATTTGTTTGAAATAGTTGGTGAAAATAATCCCAAATTTAAGGGTAACAATTATGTTATCCAGCTTACGGATTGTACTTTAAAATTTAATTTTAATAATTAGTAATGGTTGTCTGACCGGTTACTATTTTCATGTACGGTCCGATCAAGCGTCTTGAAGAGCATTTGGTGGATGCCTTGGTACAGAGAGGCGATGAAGGACGTGACACGCTGCGATAAGCTGTGGGGAGCCGTGAGTAGGCTTTGATCCGCAGATTTCCGAATGGGGAAACCCAAACCAATTTGGTTTATCTCATAAGAGAGGCAAACCCAGCGAACTGAAATATCTAAGTAGCTGGAGGAAAGGACATCAACCGAGACTCCGTTAGTAGTGACGAGCGAACGCGGACCAGGCCAGTGGCCAATTTGAAACTAACCAGAATGATCTGGAAAGATCAGCCATAGTAGGTGATAGCCCTGTATGGGTAAATTTCATTTTGGTCCTTGAGTAGGGCGGGACACGTGAAATCCTGCTTGAACATGGGGGGACCACCCTCCAAGCCTAAGTACTACTCTGTGACCGATAGCGAACAAGTACCGTGAGGGAAAGGTGAAAAGAACCCCTATGAGGGGAGTGAAACAGACCTGAAACCGAATGCTTACAAACAGTAGGAGCTACATTAAGTAGTGACTGCGTACCTTTTGTATAATGGGTCAGCGAGTTAATTTATTGAGCAAGCTTAAGCCGATAGGTGTAGGCATAGCGAAAGCGAGTATTAATAGTGCGTTCTAGTTCGATGGATTAGACCCGAAACCGGGTGATCTAGCTATGGGCAGGTTGAAGGTGCGGTAACACGCACTGGAGGACCGAACCCACGTCTGTTGAAAAAGACGGGGATGACCTGTGGCTAGGGGTGAAAGGCCAATCAAACCCGGAGATAGCTGGTTCTCCGCGAAAACTATTTAGGTAGTGCGTTATATATTACTACCGGGGGTAGAGCACTGGATGGGCTAGGGGGGCGCGAGCCTTACCAAACCTAACCAAACTCCGAATACCGGTAAGTAGAGTATAGCAGACAGTCCATGGGTGCTAAGGTCCTTGGACAAGAGGGAAAGAGCCCAGACCACCAGCTAAGGTCCCTAAGTTATGGCTAAGTGGGAAAGGATGTGGGAAGGCCAAGACAGCCAGGAGGTTGGCTTAGAAGCAGCCATCCTTTAAAGAAAGCGTAACAGCTCACTGGTCTAAATAAGCCGGCCTGCGCCGAAGATGTAACGGGGCTAAAGTCATACACCGAAGCTGTGGATGCCGTAAGGCATGGTAGCGGAGCGTTCTGTAAGTCGTTGAAGGTAACATGTGAGTGTTATTGGAGATATCAGAAGTGAGAATGCTGACATGAGTAGCGATAAAGAGTGTGAGAAACACTCTCGCCGAAAGCCCAAGGGTTCCTGCGCAAGGTTAATCCACGCAGGGTTAGTCGGCCCCTAAGATAAGTGCGAAAGCAGTAGTCGATGGGAACACGGTTAATATTCCGTGACCTGATGGTAGTGACGGATGGTATAAATTGTAAACGCTTACTGGATTGTGTTTGCAGTGAAGCCGTTCCAGGAAATAGCTCCATCATTAAGACCGTACCCGAAACCGACACAGGTGGGCAGGTAGAGAATACCAAGGCGCTTGGGAGAATGATGTTGAAGGAACTCGGCAAAATGCACCCGTAACTTCGGAATAAGGGTGGCCTATTCTGGGCAACCAGAAATAGGTAGCATAAAATAGGGGGTAGCGACTGTTTATTAAAAACATAGGGCTCTGCAAAGTGGCAACACGACGTATAGGGTCCGACGCCTGCCCGGTGCTGGAAGGTTAAGAGGAGTTGTGCAAGCAACGAATTGAAGCCCCAGTAAACGGCGGCCGTAACTATAACGGTCCTAAGGTAGCGAAATTCCTTGTCGGGTAAGTTCCGACCTGCACGAATGGCGTAACGACTTCCCCGCTGTCTCCAACATCAACTCAGCGAAATTGAATTCCCCGTGAAGATGCGGGGTACCCGCGGTCAGACGGAAAGACCCCGTGCACCTTTACTATAGCTTTGCAGTGGCATCAGGAAGTCGATGTGCAGGATAGGTGGGAGGCTTGGAATTTGTAGCGCAAGCTATGAAGGAGCCATCCTTGAGATACCACCCTTCTGCTTTCTGTTGTCTAACCGTGGCCAGTTATCCTGGTCCGGGACCCTGCATGGTGGGTAGTTTGACTGGGGCGGTCGCCTCCTAAATGGTAACGGAGGCGCGCGATGGTAGGCTCAAACCGGTCGGACATCGGTTGTTGAGTGCAATGGCATAAGCCTGCCTGACTGTGAGACTGACAAGTCGAACAGAGACGAAAGTCGGTCATAGTGATCCGGTGGTTCTGTGTGGAAGGGCCATCGCTCAACGGATAAAAGGTACGCCGGGGATAACAGGCTGATACCCCCCAAGAGTTCACATCGACGGGGGTGTTTGGCACCTCGATGTCGGCTCATCACATCCTGGGGCTGGAGCAGGTCCCAAGGGTTTGGCTGTTCGCCAATTAAAGTGGTACGTGAGCTGGGTTTAGAACGTCGTGAGACAGTTCGGTCCCTATCTGCCGTGGGTGTTCGAATCTTGAGAGGAGCTGTCCCTAGTACGAGAGGACCGGGATGGACGCACCTCTGGTGTACCAGTTGTCGCGCCAGCGGCATTGCTGGGTAGCTATGTGCGGAAAGGATAACTGCTGAAAGCATCTAAGCGGGAAGCCTCCCTCAAAACTAGGATTCGCCGAGAACCGTGGAAGACTACCACGTTGATAGGCTAGGTGTGGAAGCGCAGTAATGTGTGAAGCTAACTAGTACTAATAGTTCGATCGGCTTGATCGCGACCGTCATGAAAGTAGAAATCGGTAATCTAAGTTAAGATTACCATTACTGTAAGCTTATTTGGGTTATTTTCTTTAAATGTTGTGAAGCTAAATGGCCTGGTGATTATAGTGCAGATGTACCACCCGATACCATTCCGAACTCGAACGTGAAGCTCTGTTGCGCTGATGGTACTGCATCTTAAGGTGTGGGAGAGTAAGTCGTTGCCAGGCCTTTTAGCTTTATAATAATGAAAGCATGACGCGGGGTGGAGCAGCCCGGTAGCTCGTCAGGCTCATAACCTGAAGGTCGTAGGTTCAAATCCTACCCCCGCAACCAACTAAATTTATAAAATTGATTTAATTCATCCTCAAAATCTCTGATTTTTGGACTTTTCTTATTCTTTAAGTTTGATAAGGTTTTTATATACTAATAAATCTTCGGTTTGTTTTCTGTTTTTCTGCCCCTTTTAATTTAAAATTTTTTAATGTAACTAATTGTTAAGAAAATATACCAAAAACAGTTTAAAAAAAGTTAGATAAATTGATGAATTTTTATACATCAATTAAATAAAGTTTAATTAATTATACAATAAATAATCCATATCATATTTAAGATAAATATTATTTTTGAAACTTATTTATTCTTATATTTTTATTAGTTATAATAAATGTATATCAATCCTGATCAAATTTTCGGAAAAAATAAAATTAATTTAAAATTATTATAAAAACAATATATGGAATTAATGAAAAAATTTATCATAATAATATTAATATTAATGTCTAAGCCATCTTTTGCCGATTTTTTTTTAGATATAACTGAATTGATTTTAAATAATTCAAAAAGATTAAGTTATGGCGTTTCTGTTACAGACTTTAATAAAGATGGAAGATTTGAGTTTATAGTATCTGGATTTAGATTTCCTAATTTAATCTTAGCTTATAAGAATGGTTTCTTGGAAAATGTAAACACAGATAAATTATTTGCTGATAAGACAAGGTCTACAATTGGGGTTGCTGCATGTGATATTGACAATGACGGTTTTGAAGAATTATATTTTCTAAATACAGACACATTTAGTGGTCAAAAAAAGTTTTCTGATAGATTACTTGATAATGAAAAAAATATTACTGATTTATTTCAACTTGATAAAAATTTAAAATCTCTAAATTTGACAGCTGGAAGATCAGTTGTTTGTGTTGATCGAAATGGTAAAAGTAAATATGGAATTTACGTGGCTAATTACGGTGGACCTACTCGCTTTTATGAACTAGATAATGGAAATATAATAGATTACGCACCATCGTTAAATATAAACAAAATTACTGGTGGAAGAGGAGTTGTTTCAGGTCATATATTAAGTAATTTTATGGATATATTTGCTGCAAATGAAAGAGGTCCAAACTTTCTTTATATTAATGAACGTGGCAGATTTAAGGATGTTGCTAACAAACTAGGTGTTGAGGATACATTTGAAAATGGTCGTGGAACTACACTTACAGATTTTTTGTATAGAGGTAAATTAGACATTGTTAGTGGCAACTGGAATGGTGAACACAGAATTTTTGTAAAAAAAATGGATAAATTTGTCGATATTGCCAATTTGGAATTCAAAATCCCTTCAAGAGTAAGAACTATAATTTCTGCAGATTTTGACAACGATGGTTTTGATGAAATTTTTATAAATAATATAGGTGAACCAAATAAACTTTTTAAAATTTTAGGCGATGGAGAATTAAAACAAATTAAATTAAATAACGGGTCAGAACCTTTCGGATTAGGTACAGGTGCTGCTGTAGCAGATATAGACGACGATGGTATTCTTGAATTATTAGTTTCGCACGGAGAGTCAGGGCAACAACCACTTTCATTATATAAAGCAAATATTCAAAAGCCCTTTAGATTTTTAAGAATTTTACCAAAAACACCCTTTAATGCACCAGCAAGAGGGGCAACTGTAATATTAAATACAAATATGAGAAATCACGCAAAAACGATTGATGCTGGTTCTGGTTATTTATGTCAAATGGAGCCTGTTGCTCATTTTGGTATCAGAAATAGTGAAAAAGTTAAAAGTGTTACTATTAGATGGACTGACGGATCATTAGATAATTTTAAAATCAATCAATTAAATAAGACCTACATTTTTAAAAAAGGCACTTAAGTTTATGTTTAAGTTAGTGTTTTCTTTTTTTTTATTTTTTATATTTATATTTACAAATATAATTATTTCTATTGCTAACGACGAACAAGGCAAATATTACCAAAATTTATCTAAGGATTGGCTTTCAATTTTTCCAGACGGTAATAGAAATGCAGCTGGTCCAAAATTTTATAAACATATTTCAGATAAATATAAGAGTTTTTCAGAGTTTAAAGATTATAATAAACATTACTGTGCTGTTTCAGGATCGTTAATTGCATCTAATTCAATCCCTCAATTTATTAATATGAAAGAGGACATTACTGAAAAAAATATGTGTGGTTACTACTATAAATGTTGTTGGCCCTGTGTGTGTGATTTAATGAAATATGCTAAAGTTAAAAAGGTAACTAAAAAATTTCAAGAAGGTTTCAAGGATATATATGTGCTGATTATAAATAATCCATGCACAAAAAAAGATTTTCCTGAAAAAGTAAATAAGAATTATTTTTGCAGAGGAGATGTTTTAGACAATGAACAAGTCGAAATAGAGGACGGAAAATTAATAATTGGAATATTACATGAAGCAAAATATTGCAAACCCTCTGATTTTCGGAAAATATTAGCAAATAAGGTTACTGGAAGATTTTGTCCAATTAGAAATAGAACTCCCATTAATGAACTAAAATCTGGCATGGGTGATATTTTTATAAAGTTAGCTAGGTAAATTAACAATTAAAATGATATTTTTTCAAAAATTTACATTATTATTAATTTAAATACATTTTTTTGTTAAGTAAAATGAAATTTATTAGTTATCTTTTACACATTATTTTGTACGCAGTTTTATCATATACCTGTCATGCAAAATGTACTTTTAATTGTTTAAAAGAAAAAAAAACAACAACTTTAATTTTTGAATACAATGAAAAATTTAGTGAGCAACATTTAAATCTCTCCAGAAAGGTATTAGGTAAAGATCTTGGTTTTGGTCATAAATGGGAGACAAAATCTAGAAGGAGATTAAAAGATTGGAATATAAGAATTATAAATTCTGAAGAAGGATTGGCAAGATTAGGAAAAAAATTTTTAAAATTTGAAACACGTGAAGGATATTGTTCTGCATCTCATGGAAAATCTAAATGGGATGATTGTAAAAAAGGTAGAAATAGAGCAGAGATAAAAAGTAAGTGGAATTATGAAATAAAACCAAATAAAGAATTTTGGCATTTTTATAGTTTTCAAATTCCTTCATCTATTGAACAAAAAAAGGGAGTAAAGACAAGTCTTTGGCAAATTCATTCTGGAAAGCAAGCGGGCCCCTCATGGATGATAAGATTTACTAAGAATTCAGGATTAAAAATAGAAAATCACACATCTTTTCCTCCCGATGAAAAAGTAATAATTAAAAGAAAAAACTTATTTGATAGATGGTACGATATAATTATTAAAGTAAATTTATCAAATAAGATAACAGGTTATTTTAGTTTATGGGTAAATGGTGAAAAAAAATTTAAATATAAAGGTATTTCAAGACAAAGCACAGCAGTAAGAGATCCAATAAATTTTGGAATATATAACACCGGGTCAAGATATAGTAATAAAAATATGAATGGTAAAGGTTTAGGTAATATTGTTATACTATTTGACGAAATAAGGGTTGGTACTACTTGTAAAGATCTTAAATTAAAGGATTTTAAATATGATTGTACAAACTTTACGGATTGAAATATTAGAAAATATGAAGATTTTAATTACATCAAGACGTACATTCTGAAAGAAATTTTCCTATGGTTTTTGCCCGTATATAAGTCCTTTTTCCCAGTTATCAACAAATTCTTTAATTGATAATGTCCATCCATTTTCCATATTCTTGTCAAAATATTCGAATAAAATTCCATTTGGTGCACACATAGAAAGAAGAACAACACCCCCATTTTCTCCTCCACGTTCATCGTGTGGTAATGCATCAGCGCCTGCTAAAGCGTAATCCCCTTTTTTTCTTAGAATAAATTTTTTTGATCCATCTTGTTGCCATTCAGTAAGATGTTGTTCCCCTTCTAAAACCATTGTTAAGGTTGAGGCTACATGCCTATGCCTTCGACAGTGGCTTAAATTAGCATATCTTAAAAGCATATCAAGACGACCTAATTCAATATCGTAACCAAGAAGGCTATAATCAAAATCTACCTTAATCTCATTACATTCTGGATCTGTTACATTGCGCCACTCTACTAACTCTGGATTATAGCTTTTAGATATTATATTCACAATTATCTCCCTTTTTTATAAAATCATTAATGAAATTACAAATAATACATTATCTTAAATTACGTTTTTATTTATAAGTATCAATTAATGTTCTTTTTAAATTTTAAAAACAACAGGTATATTATTGGTAATAAAAATAATGCAACTGCGGCAGTATTAATTTCCAAATTAGAATAACCAGTGACGTTACCTCCTGGAAAAGCCATTAATATGCCTGAAAATCCAAGCATTATCCTAATTGGCCACTCTAAGAATTTTGATTTTTTTAAATCACCAATTCCAACTAGATAACCTTGTAAAGAACTTGATATAAGTATAATTCCAACCACAGAAGCAAAGAATACGATAAAAATCTCAGATATTGATCCTCTGCCTATTAATGCAGGATTAAGAACAAAAAAGAAAGGAATGAAATAAATGACACTACCTAATTTCATTGCCTCAACACCTGTTTTAATGCCATTTGCACCAGCAACTGATGCTGCCGCAAATGCACCGATGGCAACTGGTGGTGTTATAAATGATATCATTCCCCAATATAACATAAATAAATGTACTGCAACTTTATCTAATCCACTTCCAGTAAGTGCAGGGGCAAGAGTAACGGCTAGAAATAAATAAGCGGCTGTTACTGTCATCCCAATACCCAGTATAAAACTAGTAAGTGCGCCCATGATAAGAAGAATTAAGATAGAATCACCGGCAAAATTTACCAGTGCGTATGTAATGGTACCAATTTTACCAGTAAAAGTTAGTGAGCCAATTATCAGGCCAATTGCAACTAGTATACCAGCAAGTTCTGCAAACAATCGGCCTACGCTTTCTATAAAATGAAGAAGTTTTTGGTAGTTCCATCTGTGTATTTTTACCATTTGATTAATAACTAATAAAGTTGCAGTGGCATAGTAAGGGGCTTGTGCTTCTCTTTGCATATATAGTAACATCAAAATTAACATTACAAATACAAATATAAAATACCAACCTTCTTTTAAAACCTTATTGATGGATGGAAGTTCTTTTGCAGGCAAACCTTTCAGATCATTTCTTGCTGCATATGCATCTATTTGCATAAAGAGACCAAAATAATATAATATAGAAGGAAAGGCAGCTGCAATAATGATCTCTGAGTATGGCACCTCTAGAAATGTTGCCATCACAAAAGCAGTTGCTCCCATAACTGGTGGCATTAACACTCCACCCGTAGATGCACATGCCTCGACACCTGCAGCATAAGAGGATTTGAAGCCAGTTTTCTTCATTGCTGGGATTGAGAGAACACCAGTAGTCAAAACGTTTGTAATTACGCTCCCACTCATTGAACCCATCAGGCCAGAAGAAAAAATTGAAACTTTTGCAGGTCCACCTCTTCTAGTACCCAAAAGCGCAAAAGCTAAATTTAAAAAAAATGCACCACCTCCAGTATGTTGAAGGGCTACTCCAAAAATTAAAAAACCTACAACTAAAGTTGCAAAAGCTGTCATTGGAATACCCATAATGCTTTCTGTACCAAAAATATGGAAAGTTGCAGTAGTATCCCATGGTTGTGATGGCGCATTTAAAAATCCAGGTAAAAAAGTTGAAATTGCTGGGTATATTGAAATAATTAAACAAATAATAAAAATTGCATTTCCACCAGCTCTTCTACTAGCCTCCAAAACTAAACCCCACAACATAAATGCCATTACTTTTGCGTGTGTTGGTGCAAGATATTCCCAACCATCTTCTAAAATTAATGATCCGCTATAACAAAAATAACAAGCAATTATAAAAGTTAAGGCAGCAAAAGTCATATCATACCAAGGTATTTTGTTTCCTCTTCTAGGAGTGGGATGATATATTATAAATGGCAAAGGTAATAACAAAGCAATCATAGCATAAAGATACTCAGTATCTAGCAACACATAAGTATTTAAAAAATTACCAACACCAAACAACATGTAAATTGAAATAAAAGAAGATAGTATGGCGGCAAACCTTAAAATATAGTTAGAGACAACGTTTGGAGCCCTGTTTCTAATTAAAGAATCTTCTAGTTGATTTTTGGACATATTTAATTCCGATTTTTGATAAGGTAAAACTATGTTTTACCTTATCCGATTTATTTTTTAATTATATGCATTTGGCATACCAGCAGCTTTTAAACTAGATGCTCTGTTTTCAAGCCATTTTTTCTTAAAAGCGTCACCAGATAAATTTGTTTTTAGAGTTTTTTGCCAAGCTTTAGCTAAGACATCCTGTCTTTTTATTAAGTTTGCGTTATGTTTGTCATGCTTTGATGTCCAAACACCTTTCTTTTTGTAAAACTTAACTGAACCTGGATGATATGGAAAAATCCAACTTAAATTTTGATTTGATAATTGATATCCATCCATTCCTGGTCCAGAATCCTTAAATTGGTCGTAATTATTCATAACAGCTTCAGTTAGATGATATGATAAATCTTCAGAGGTTGTTTCCAATGTAACAAAAATTGGATAAGGATAATTCATTCCTTCAAAAGATTTGTTACTATCTGAAGATCCTACAAAGTTTGTTACAACTGCTTTAGCAAAATGCGGGGCTACAGCTATTGCTCTTTTCCAACCTGCTACATCATTATGTGGCATTGGTGGGAAGAAAAGACCTCTAGGTGATGCATTCGTTTTATTAAAAATACTACTTACAGAAGAACCCATACTTGCATCTGCTTGACCATTTATAACTGCATTAGCCGATGCTCCGTACCCAGAAACTTCTACTTTAATAACATCATCCCATGTTAGGCCACCAAAAGCTAAAAAACCTGCCATGTTCCCATTAAGTGCTGGAGATCCTTTTACCCAAGTAACTCTTTTCCCTTTCAGATCAGCCATTGTTTTAATGTTTGCATCCTTAGCTGTAGCGACTGTTTGACCATTCCTTCCAATATTATTGAACATATTGTAAACTTTCATTGGTCCCCATTTTTTGTCTGCAAACATAAACACTCCTTCTTGCGCAAATAAACTTGCTATTCCACATGCGCAGATTTCAGCTTGTCCAGCTTTCAATGGAACCATTCTCGAAACATCATTTTTTCCAGGTATAATTCTAAGGTCAGTGCCATAATTTTTTTTAAGCATTTGTCCTATTCCTACTGATTGAGCATAACCTGATGAAGTAGTTCCATATGCAGTCCAAGCAATATTTTTTGGAAGATCTCCTGCTACAGCATTAGATATGCCGAATAGAGAAACTACAAAAATTGAAAATATAGATAGAAATTTTTTTTTCATTTTTTTCCCCTTAATTTAATTATAGTAACAGGTTAAGAGGATTCTAAAAATTTTTCCATAGATTAATTAAAAAAATATAGTTTTACTTAATAATGTACAAAAATAAATAAACTTAAGAGGATAATATTAACTAACTTTATAATAACAATAAGGTTTAAATTTTGATAGTAAAAATAAATCAAAACAGGCGGCTAAAAACTTTATAGCTATAATTAATTTAATTTAGATTAAAATGTTAGAATAAATTTTTCGCTTTATTTTCTGTGTGGGTCATCTTTAGGTAGAAAGTTTTTTATATAATCTCTTTTCTTCCATTCAGGTACAGGTGGAACACCTTTGCCTTTTCTTGGCACATAAACCGACGGTTTGTCTTTTCTAAGATTAGGAATATACCGAGGGCAGTTTGGATATATTTCGCAGTCTATTCTTACAACAAACTTAGCACCAAAATGACCTTCTAGAGAATTGTTGTCATGATGGATAGTTGCCTGACCATTTATCCTAATTCTTCGACTTTTCCCATCAAAGTTAAGAAAAAGTAAAGCTACATTTGGGTTTTTAGAAATGTTGCCAGCAGTACGATACATTGAATTTCCGTCATATTCAGGGTACTCAATAATTCCTTTTTCAACTATTTTTACAAAACCTGGGTCTCCTGATTTTATGTTACAGTCAATATATCCGTTCCATGAACTGGCAATAAAGAAAAACTTAGAATTTTTTATTAATTCTTTTTCCTCATCCCAAAATTCATAATGTTTTCTATTTTTTTCTATAGCTTCAGCTGTTCTTCGGCCATCAAAGAGATCTTGAAGTTCTCTCATACCTTCATGGAAAAAGTCTCTTTCTTTGAAATTGTTCATAATAAGATCCTATTTATGTTGTTAGAAAAAATAAAAGAATTAAATATCAACCCAATACAATATCGTTGGTAAAAAAAGTATGAATAGTGAAAATAAAACAAGTTCTAATCTATTCATTACCTATTTCTTCTGAAAAAGGATTTGTTTTTAGCCAATCAACCGTTTCTTTTAAAGTTGTAGAAAAATCTCTTATTTCTACGTTAAGTGCATCTCTTCTGGTAAAATCAAATGTAGTTGGTTTTACAGGTTCTTCGGAAAAACGTTGGGGCATCTTCATGTTTGGTATTAACCTTTTACACTCATTATAAATATCTTCCCAATGAAGACTTTTATAAACTCCAAAATATCTACCAGATGCACTAGGGTTTTCGTATACTGCTAAAAATATTTTTGCTAAATCCCTTAAATGTATCATTGAAGCAGAATCATTAGGTATTTTCTCATGTCTGGGACTACCACCTTCAATTACTCTTTTTAACCAAATAAAAGGGTTGTGGTTCAAATGATTAGGTAAAATAGGATCACCATATAAACCTGTAGGTAAAATAATTGAAAGTCTAATATTATTTTCTTCACAAAATTTAATAGCCATTTTCTCCATGACTGTTTTAGTGGCAGATGTATATTTTTTGGCTTTACATTGTTCTTTTTCATCGGACCAATGTTCTATTTCATTTTTAAATTCTATAGGTGGAACAGGGTTCGTACTAGATGTAGAAGAACATATGATAATATTTTTTATACCTTTATTTTTAGCTGATTTTATTATATTTAAACATCCATCAACTGTCGGATTAATTATTTCTTCATAGCCTCTTTTATCGTCCATCTCTTTGGCCGGGGTCCCGTCTTTACCCTTATATGTGGGAATTAGACATGCTATAAAAACAGCATCTGCATTTTCCATCGGATTTATAAAATCTTTTTCGGTTTCCATTTTGGCGCTAAACAATTCTAAGTTCCTAGAATTCTTTAGTTTTTTTAAATACCTGACCTTAGTTATATCTGATTTATCTGTAAGAGTTCCATTTACAAAATAGCCTCTTTCTAGAGCATACCTGACAATGCTAGATCCAACTAAGCCACTTGCGCCTACTACACAAATTTTTTTATTATTTTTCATCATAAATCAACATTAAGTTTAAATTAAATTTAAATAAATAATTTTTTTATTTCATACTATTATTGTGTAAAATTAATATAAAATTGACAGTTATTTTTTGGAGTAAGAATAATGATTGAATCCCTTGATTTTGGTCTTAAAGATAAGGTCGCCATTGTTGCTGGAGGCGGAGCAGTTGGAAAAGACATAGGAAATGGGAGAGCAGCCTCTATATTATTAGCCGAGGCTGGTGCAAAAGTACTAGTTGTTGATAAGGATGATACATTAGCAAAAAACACTGTTCAAATGATTAGAGACAGAGGCGGCGAAGCAACTAGTATTAGTGGAGATTTAACAAAATCTGAACAATGCAAAAAAGTTGTAGATTTTGCTATAAGTAAATGGGGAAGATTAGATGTATTGGATAACAATATAGGTATTGCTAGTAAGCTATCTGTCGTTGATGAACCAGAAGAAAATTGGGATCATGTTATGGATATTAATCTTAAACCAATGTTTCTGATGTCAAAATATGCTATTCCGGAAATGATAAAGTCAGGAAATGGAGGATCAATTGTAAATATATCTTCTATTTCTGCTACTAGACCAAGAGGCTTCACTACATACTCTGCCTCTAAGGGGGCTGTTTTATCACTTAGTCAAGCTATGGCAGTGGATCATGGAGCAGATGGAATAAGAGTAAACTGTATTCTTCCTGGTCCAGTTTATACACCTATGGTTTACTCAAATGGGATGACCAAGCAACATCGTTCCCAAAGGCAAAACGCTTCTTTGATACAGATAGAAGGAGATGGCTGGGATATTGGAAAAGCTGTTGTGTATTTATCTTCAAGTTGGGCAAGATATGTTACAGGCCATCTAATGGTAGTTGACGGTGGATGCTCATTATCGTCAAGACCACGGGGTTAGTTAAAAAATCATTATTTAAATTAATGACTGCTCGTTATCAAAAGAATTAATTTTATTAAAGGAAAAAAATTTTTAGAAAATGCATGATACAATTTTTTTCTCAGCCTGCGATTTGATAAATCTATATAAGTCTAAAAAGCTATCACCAGTAGAAAATTTAAAAAACACTTTTGATGTAATTAAAAAGCTTAATCCGAAGCTTAATGCATTTATCTCGACAGCTGAGAAAAAGGCAATGAAACAGGCCAAATTCTCAGAGCTACATTACCTAAATAATACCGAGAGAACACTAGAAGGAATCCCTTTTGGAGTAAAAGATGTTATAGACGTTCAGCAAGAAAAAACTATGAATGGATCCAAGCTTTTTGAGATATCTGAAGTTAAAAAAAATAACTCAACTGTTGTAAATAAACTAATAGATGAAGGTGCAATTTATATTGGCAAATTACATACACATGAATTAGCAATAGGTGCCCCAACATTTTCAGGTGTTGATAAACCAGCAAGTAATCCTTGGGATTTTAATAAAACAGCTGGTGGATCTTCAAGTGGACCTGGGTCTGCAGTTGGAGGATATCTTGTACCAATTGCATTGGGGACTGATTCAGGTGGTTCAATAAGAAATCCTTCCTCAATGTGTGGAATAGTGGGTCTCAAACCAACCTATAATTCTATAGAAATGAGAGGTGTACAACCGTTAGCTAAGACTATCGATACAGTTGGCCCAATGGCAAGAACCGGAAAAGACATATCACTTATTTTCTCGATACTAAAAAAAACTCTAAATACAGTAAATCACAATTTCAAAAATCTTAAGATAGGTATTATTGAACATTTTTATAATAAGGATTTTATAGCAAATGAAGAGGTAGCTGCATCATTTGAAAAAACTATCAAAGTATTTGAACAAAATGGATCGGTAGTTTCAAAAGTAAATCTTGATAATCTTAAAACTTATCACGAAGTAAATGGTACAATAATGGCTAAAGAAGGTTATAAACAATTTAATAAAGAATTAGAATTAAGAGAGGATCTAATAGATAAATTAACATTTGAAAGATTATATAAAGGTAAATATATCTCAGATGAAAATTATAAAAACGCTAAAAATAAAAAAAAAGAACTTGCTCAAAAAATCCATGAAGTATCAGAAAATTTTGATATTTTAATCACACCAACAAATTTTGATCTTCCTTTCAATCTTGGAGATATCTCACAAATTAATAAATACTATATGAGACACGCTCGATCACCATTTAACGTTTCAGGCAATCCAGCAATATCAGTTCCATGTGGTTTATCAAAAACAAATCTTCCAATCGGTTTCCAAATAGTTGGACGTCAAAACGCAGATCAGTTCATCTCTGATATTGCGCAAGATTTTCTCATAGAAACTGACTGGGAAAATATTAGAAAACAAAATATAATTAAAAACTTATTTTTATAAAAAATCATAAAATTTATACAGAGTATAATCAAAACTCATAATGAATATATAATTACATACCCATCGGAGTTGGTAAGGACGTGGTAAGGATGCTTGTTAGGAATAATATTAACCATGTGCAAATAAATTCTATATTGATTGAACGTTTCAATTTGCTTTGACCTAAAGTTAAATTTGCTTTAATACTCGGGACTATTCTAAACTTGTTAATTGCTCCAATCATCAATATAAATGAAACTAAGAGTAGTTTACATAACAACACATTTCCATATGTTGAAGTTATTATTGGTAAGATTCCTCCCAACAGAAAATATGAATAGGTTAAACCAGTTATAATAAGAAAACCCAAGTAAAAAGTTGCATATACACCAAAATTATGAGCAACCAAATAGAGATTTTCATAGTTCTCTATATTACACATATGCCTTAGGGGAAAAAAGGAACCTAACCAATACGAAATACAAAATAAGTGAATAAATAATAAAATTTGCGTATAAATACCTTGAGATAAAGAGTGACCAATTACAATAAAGGATATTAATATTAAAACAGTGCCAATAACATTAAAAGCGTTCATAAAGATACGTTGGAAGTAGTACGAAAAAAATAAAAAACTAAAACCTACTATCAATAATAGGTGCGACTTTCCTTGCATGGTTTCAAAAGATAACTCAATTAAATCAATCTCAAATATGCTTTGTATTTCTCCACCAAGATTTCCAGCAACGGATAAAAAGGCCAAAATGCTAATAATAAGACCTAAAAGAGCACTATCCCTAATAATTTTCTTACAATAGATATTAATTTCTTCATTAAAAAATTTATGAAAATGAACTTTGAATAATACACAACCTATTGAATATAAAGCTGTCAAATAAATAAATGTCCTGATAATGGGATTTAATATGGTCCATATTTCTATTATCATTCTATTTCACTTCAAATTCGGACTTACCCTTAATGATATGGCCATCAGGGCTCAATGCTCTCCACAAGATGTTGTATTTTCCTGAAGTGATGCTTGGCATAGGAATAGCAAATTCTTTAGATCTGTTTTTAAATGAATCTAAATCTAATTTTATTTTTTGGTTGTCTTCGGCAACTTTATTTAAATCAACTTTTATAAGTTTTACTTTTGATCTAAATTTTAGCTGAATTTGGGAAGGTGTTTTTGTATATACGACATTATCTTTTGGTAATATTTCTGTGAGTTGCGAATGTGAATAAGATAATGTTGAATTTAAGACAAATATTAAAAATATAATTATTTTGAACATGTATTCTCCTTGAAATATCCTTATAGATCTTAAAAATATCTAGGTGTCATTTTTAAATAAATCTATGTATAAACCTTACTCTGAGGGTAAGGTAAAGTAAAAAGATTACAGATATGAAAATTTGTATTAACCTTTTCTTAAAAAATTTTTAAATCTTGTTGCGTGGAACTATTCAAATTAAAAGAAATGTTTAATGAACACAGTTCTCGTTCATACTTAATTTTAAAATTATACTACCTCTAAGTAACCTATCATACCCGAAGCTGCATGTTCAAGCATGTGACAATGAAAAAGCCATTTTCCAGGATTATCCGCAATATATATAAATTCTGATTTTTCGCCTGGTTGCATTAGATATGTATCTCTGAGGATTAGTTTATCCTTGTTAGAAAATTCTTTTGATTTAACATAGAAATGATTACCATGCAAATGCATACTATGTGGCCATCTTGAGTCATTCCAAACATCTAAAATTATTATCTCGCCTTTTTTTACACTTGCAAGTAAATGCCCAGAATTTTTTATCTTCCATTGCTAATGAACGAAAATTTTTTTCTACATTTTCAAAATAGGCTTTAGAAAGATTTCCCATTGCACCGCCTTGCATATGAATTTTTAATATTTTTGGATTTTTATACGGTGGTGCTTTTTTAAAAGGTTGTAGTTTTATGTCTTTTTGTAGAATATTTTTTTTACTACTTTGATTAACATTTAGCCTGAAAGCTCTTAACGGTTTTTTTCCACTGACTTCAAAAAAATCAATTGTTGACATATCATCAGTTTTTATTAACAAATCAATCCTCTGTCCCGGCCCCAAATTAAATTTATCCTGAATGAATGGTTCAACGGACATGCCATCAATTGATATGATCTTCATATTATCTAAACTGGAACTAAATGAAATTATTCTTGCATTAGAGGCATTAATAAATCTCAATCTTGCATAGCCATTTTTACTTACAGAATATTCAGGAAATTTTTTTCCATTAATAGTAAGCCAATTTCCAATTCTCCCAGCATGTGACCAATCATGAAGTGAACCTAATGATTTTTTATCTAATTGATAATTTTTATTCAATCTCCAATCATCAGCTAATATAATGATATCATTATCAAATTGTTTATCTAAATGATTTTTGACTATCAGAGGTCCATATAAACCTTTTGAAATTTGTTTCCAAGTTTCAAAATGTGCGTGGTACCAAAATGTTCCTGCATTATTAACTGGAAATTCATATATATAAGTCCCTCCAGGCTGAACTGGATCCTGAGTTAAATATGGAACACCATCCATATTATTAATATTTTTTATACCATGCCAGTGGATCGTGCTGGCTTCATCTAAATTGTTAACAAATTCAACTCTTATGATATCATTTTCTTTTGCCTCAATGACTGGCCCAGGTGTTTGTTTGTTATACAACCATAAACTATCTAGGACACCTTTCTTATCAAATGAATATGGGGTAATTTCGGCTGTTAGCTTATAATTACGGATTAATTGTTTAGATTGAATTTGATTAGGTAAAGATGTTAAAGCAATAGTAGCCGCTGAAAAATTTAAAAATTCACGTCGAGATAGCATATTTTTTCCATTAATAATTTAATTAGATGTTACTTTGATTTCTCACGATCATTGATTTGATCGTGGATTTTTTTAACTTTGTTTGGCCATGTACTTTTTATGTAAGATAATACTGATATAATTTCTTTATCTGAGAGAATATCTTTATAAGCTGGCATATTGTTAGGATATTTTTGACCTATAATATCCTCTATACCGTATTTAGTAATCATGAATAAATATTTATCACTATGATGCCAAGTATGACCTGTCTCGTCATGTGGTGGAGCAGGCATTAGTCCATCTGGCAGTCTTGACATCCAATCTTTTTGACCTTCTAATTTTGCACCATGACATGATGCACAATTTTGAATATATACAGATTTTCCTAATAAAATAGTTTCTTTATTATCAGGATTTAAAGTGATAGTAGCTTGAGCAACTTTTTCCTCAGTGATGAAGATGATCATTCCTAACATTAAAATTATTGAAGGAATAAATATTAAAAACAAAAATTTATTTTTAATAAAACTTTTAAAATTTAATGACATGCTTTGCCTAATGCTTTTAATCGCCAGTAATTGTATGGCAGGGGTGTTACAAATCCAGCGATAAGCATCAAAGGGATAACCCACCATGTTAAAATAGCACCACCAGTAAATGCAACATCAGTTAAATTCATAGCCAATTCCATTGAAACCATAGATACTAATGACATCCCAATTGCTGTTTTAAAGGCTAATTTGATAGTCATTTGCTTTGACAGTATAAAAGTTTCAAGTGCGATGGATGTTAATATTCCATTAACAATTGCTAAAGACATAATTAATATAACAGGCCATCTAATTTCCATAAATTGGAAATATGCAATTGTACCAAAATCTCCGATACAACATCCAAGTAAACACCACAAAGTATTTTTAGTTGATTGTAACCAAGTATGTTGGCAGAACCAGTCTATCTGTATGACACCTTCAATTATCATTCGAACCATAAAATAATTTTTAAACCCTTCCCTTAGAGGAAGGTAAAGAAAAAAAATTAAAAATTATTATTAATATTGAATTCTTAAATAATTATTTTTTAAATAATTTAAATATTATTAAAATAAACTTTTGAAGTTATAAAAAAAAAAATCATAATAAAAGTATAACTTTAAGGAGATAATAAATGAAAGATTACATGGTAGAACATAAATTCAAGTCTGAAGAAATGAGAGAGCAATATTTTGAAGCAATGAAAGACATGACCTCAGATGATGTGCGTAAAAATATGAAAAACGAAAATGCAAGTTTTCAAATGAATTGGAATAATGAAAAGAATGATATGGTCATGTATTGTTGGTGGAAAGCTAACTCTCCTCAAGCTATTTTAGACACCTTAGGTGATATGGCAGGCATGTTTCATAATGATATAAAAGAGATGTCAAATGTAATGGACGTAACAGATTAAGAACATAAAATCAAAGGATTGATATATGAATACTCTTATAATTGTAAAGATTAAAAATACAACTTACAATGAATGGAAAAAAAAGTTTGATTCCGATGCAGAAGTACAGTCTCAAATGATGAGAAATACAATTATTGGTAAGGTGGATGATGAAACAGCAATGATTAGTACAGAAGTTTTTAACCCTGATATGGTTGGACAGTTTATGTCATCAGATGAATTTAAACAAATGGAAAAAGAACTTGGCTTATCACACGAAGTATATCAATTAACTAAAAATTGAATTACTCTGTAATTTAAGTCTTGTTAGTTATATGATTACAAGCTTTGCATAATTATATAATTCAAAATTAGAATTTTATCATAGCTATTATAATTAGGTTTAAAAGTGGTTCTTTCTTCAAATAATATTCCAGATAGTACAGGAATAAACGCTTATTTAAGGGATAAGTCGTTTTCAAAATTATTAGAATATTACTGTGGAAAGGAATTATTTGAACAAGTTGAAAACAAGTTTATTGAGTTAGGAGAGATAGTAGGTTCTGAATTAGAAGAATTAGCCTTGTCAGCAGATAAAAACCCTCCGAAATTAAAAAAAAGATCAAGAGTTGGTGAATTATCAAATGATATTGAAAAACACCCTGACTTTATAAAAATTGAAAAGTTTGCTTTTGAAAAATTTGGTTTAGCAGCAATGTCGCATAGGCATGGTGTTTTTGGAATGCAACAAACACTTCCGCCCATTGTAAAATATGGTCTTACATTTTTATTTGTTCAAAGTGAATTTGGTCTTTGTTGTCCATTAAGTATGACAGATTCTTTAACACGAACTCTTACAAAATTTGGAGACAAAAAATTAATTGATAAATTCTTTGATCATTTAACTTCACAAGATCTTGATCATCTATTTCAAGGTGCCATGTTTATGACAGAACAACATGCAGGATCAGACGTGGGGTCTATTGATACATATGCTGAATATGAGGATGGAAATTGGTTTTTAACAGGAGATAAGTGGTTTTGCTCTAATCCAGATGCAGATCTTGCTATGGTTCTTGCTAGACATGATAAAACCATCAGTGGAACAAAAGGGCTTGCATTATTTCTTTTGCCAAAAAAACTAGAAAATGGAAATCAAAATAATTATGAAATTATAAGATTAAAAGATAAATTAGGAGGAAGATCTTTTGCAAGTGGTGAGATTAAATTAAATAGAGCATTTGCTTATCTTGTAGGTAACCCTGATGAGGGTTTTAAACAAATGACCGACATGATAAATATGTCGAGGTTATCTAATGGAGTTAGAGCATCTGGTATGATGCAAAGGTGTCTCCAAGAAAGCTTGTTTATTTCAAATAATCGTCATGCATTTGATAAAAAATTAATTGATCTTCCTTTAATGCAAAAACAACTTTTAAAGATTCTGATAATTACAGAAGCTTCTAGATCTATCGTATTTAAAGCAGCAGATCTCTTAAATAAAGCAGACAAAGGAGATATTGTTTCGCAGAAAATTTTTAGGATAATAACACCCCTTATTAAATTTAGAGCATGTAGAGATGTTAGAAAAGTAGCTGGAGATGCAATGGAGATTAGAGGTGGTTTAGGCTACATAGAAGATTGGCTTGATCCAAAAATTTTGAGAGACTCCCATCTTGGTTCTATTTGGGAAGGCACTAGTAATATAATATCTTTAGATACAATTAGAGCTCTTAAAAAAGATAATAATTTACAAATATTTAAAAATTTTCTCATAGATTCCGTCAAAATTAATTCTGAAAAAGAACACGAAAAACATTTATTATCTGTAATAGATAATGTTTTTTATTTTGTTGAAAATGAAGTAAAAGAAGATTTTACTTCTTCATCAAGGCAAATAACTACATCTTTATATTACTTAAGCTCAGCTATTTTCCTTATTGAAGAGGGAAACTATTGTGAAGATTTAGCTTATAGATCTAAAATTAGTGAGTTAATTATTAAATATAAAATTGATAAAAATAGTCCTATCACAAGGGATGATGTCGATTATGATCTCATAAATAATTTAATTTAAATAAATTAAATTTTTATAGCTTTTTGCAATGCAGGCCTAGACAATAAACGATCAATATACTTTTCTACATTAGTCAAATCTGAAATGTCTGCACCTACTCTTTTTGCCCCTATACATGCGTGTCCTGTCATTATATCAGCTCCAGAAAATGTACCAGTTAAAAAGTCTTTATTCTCTAAGTTATTATTTACGTTTAATAGTGCAACATTTAAAAGTTTAAAAGCTCTTGCAACGTTAACTTCGTTCTTTCGTTCAGGAGGTAGTAAGATAGTCTCTACAACAATTGTATTAACTTGTGGCATGATTGAGCCTTCAGCATAATGAAGCCATTGTAGATAATAAGGAAAGGTTGGGTCTGTTGTGTCAGGACAAAATTTTCCTTTATCATACTTGGATAGTAGGTATTCCACAATTGCACCAGACTCATAAATTTTAATACTATCATCCTCCAGTACAGGAACTCTTCCCATTGGATGTAATTTATAATATTCTGGAGTTCTAAGAGCTTTATCTCCTACTGAATATTTTTCTATTTCATAGTCCATACCTAATTCTTCAAGAAGCCAGGCTATTCTAACCGCGCGTGAGTTAGGGGCAAAATACAATTTCATTTAAACCTCCTTCAAAAAAGATTAGCTATTTAATTTTATCAATAAGATTGTTAAGTTTTCAATAATAAAATTATAAGAAATTATTCAAAAAATGTAGAGAGAAAATATGAATTTAGAAAATATTCTTATTACAGGTTCATCTGGTTTAGTTGGTGCTCCCTTAGTTACAAAACTCTTAAACAAGAGTAATCTTATTGTTGGTATTGACCCGGTTATTAACGCCGAATGTAATGAAAATTATAAGCATATTTCAATTCGTTTAAATAGTGTTGAGGATGTAACAAACTTATTAGAAAAGTATGACATAACAAAAATTATTCATACTGGTGGAATTTCTGGTCCAATGTTGGCAAATGAAAATCCAAATATGATCATCGAAAATAATATTTTTTTTACTATGTATTTAATTGAAGCTGCTAGAATTTATAAAAAAATTAATAGATTTATCTTCTGCTCTTCCATTTCAGCATATGGGGAGCTTGCAGAAAGTGATACAACAGAAGATTACAGATTTGCTCCAGAAAATCTATATGGGGCAACAAAAGCTTCATGTGATTTATTATTAAAGAAGTATTATGAAAATTATAAATTAGATATAATTTCTCTAAGGTTATCGACTATCTATGGACATCGAAGATCAACAAGCTGTTTTATTAACGATATCATAAATTCAGGAATTAAAAATAAACAAATTACATTACCATTTAAAAGTGATTTTTGTTGGCCGTATGTATATGTAAATGACGTGGTTTCATGTATAGAAAAATGTGTATTTCATAAAAAAGAACATTTTTATGATTATAATATTTCAGGACCTGATTTTCCATCATACCTAAAAATTTTTAACGAAATAAGTCGGTATATAGACAAATTACATGTGAACTTTTCAAATCACAATTCTATAAGTGATAGAAAACTTTTTAGTTTAAAAAAAGTTAAAATGGATATTGACTGGGAACCTACATATTCAATAGAAAAAGGCATAAAAGATTACATTGACAATTTAACTTAAAATTTAACTTTTACCTTAGGTTTTTTTGTTGTAATTTTAATATCAACCAATATTTCCAGGAGATTAATTATGGAAGGATTATGTTGTGGTCCAGGGTACGCAAGTCCTTCAGAAGCAATTAGAGCACCAAGTGAAAAACTACTTTATACCATAGCTATTTATACTGGAACTGGTATTCAAAAACCTGATTATTTAGCTACAGTTGATGTTGACCCAAATAGTGAAAGTTACTCAAAAGTTATACATAGACTAGAAATGCCAGGAATAGGAGATGAACTTCACCATATGGGGTGGAACGCATGTTCATCTTGTCATGATGATAATAGTATGAGTAGAAAATATTTAATTGTTCCTGGCGTTAGATCCAATAATATTTATATTGTTGATACTGCAACAAATCCAAAAGCACCCAACTTATATAAAATTATAGAAGGTTCAGAAATTAAGTCTAAAACCAATTTATCAGGCCCACATACTGTTCATTGTTTAGGTTCAGAAATTATTATTTCTTTCCTTGGAGATGCTAAAGGTGAGGCTCCAGGAGGTTATCTAAATCTTAACAAAGATTTTGAAATTTTAGGCCGTTGGGAAAATTCGATGGGTGATATTCCTTTTAGTTATGATTTCTGGTATCAACCACGTCATAATGTAATGGTTAGCTCAGAATGGGCGGCTCCAAACACATTTATGCCAGGTTTTGATCTTGAAGAAGTTGGTCATCTTAAATATGGACGAAGATTACATATTTGGGATTTTAAGAAAAAAAAGCCAATTCAAACTATGTATTTAGGAGAAGATGGCCTTATACCTTTAGAAGTGAAATTTTTACATAACCCAAATAGTAGTCATGGATTTTGTGGTGCAGCCTTAAGCGCAAATGTTATACATTTTTGGAAGTCTGAAAATGGAAATTGGGAATGGGAAAAGATTATAGACATTGACAATGAGCCTCATTCAGATTGGCCCATTCCAATACCAGGAGTAATGTCAGCTCTTTTAGTGTCTATGGATGATAAATATCTTTATATTAATAATTGGCTTCATGGTGATATGAGACAATATAATATTACAGACCCACACAATCCAGTTTTAACTGGTCAAGTTTGGATGGGTGGTCTTTTAGGTAAAGCGCCGATAGTAAACGGGGTTAAAGTTGCTGGGGGCCCACAGATGTATCAACTATCTTTGGATGGGAAAAGGATGTATGTAACTACATCACTTTTTTCAACTTGGGATAATCAATTTTATCCAGAAATTAGAACCAAAGGTGGTGTAATGCTAATGATCGACTGTGATGTGGAAAATGGTGGTATGAAAATTAATAAAGATTTTATTGTAAACTTTGGTGATGAACCAAATGGTCCAAGTCGTTGTCATGAAAGTCGTTATCCGGGGGGAGACTGTACAAGTGATATTTGGCTATGAAGAAAATTACAATAGCAAATCGTAATAACATTACATATGAGGTTAAAGGTAATAGACCTTTATTATTAGAATTACGCGCACTTGGTCTTGACTTACCATATGGTTGTCAATATGGGGGATGTATTACGTGTGCTGCCAAATTAATTAAAGGTAAAGTTGACCAAAAATCCCAAGTTGCACTTAATAATAGGCAAATTAATGATGGTTATGTAATATTATGTGTGGCAAAAGCTAAATCAAATTGTACTTTTGACATAGGAGTAGAAAGTCATGATAAATTATATCGTAATCCATTTATTGATCCACTTGCGCCACACGAATTAAAATCAGATATTGCAACTGACAGGGAAATTAAAGATGGCTAATATGAACCATGACGAACCGTACAAAGACAATTATCTTCAAGATATTTTAAGTTCTGTGAAGACTATCGCAATGGTTGGAGCAAGTCCTGATAAAACAAAATTTAGCTATGGGGTTTTGAGAGTGTTGCATGAAACAGGCTATGATATGATACCTGTAAACCCAAAACCTGGATTAAAAGAAATAAGAGGTTTAAAGGTTTTCCCAAATTTAAAAAAAATTAATCGGCCAGTAGACATGGTTGAAGTATTTCGAAGATCAGAAGATTTATATAGTATAGCTGAAGAAGCAATTGAGATTGGTGCAAAAGTTTTATGGGGTCAAATTGGTGTTGTCAATCATGAAGCAGCCCGTCTCGCTGAAAATGCAGGTTTAAAAGTTGTTATGGATCGTTGTCCAAAAATTGAATTGTTCCGTCCATTTTGGAAACCACGACTAGATCTTAAATTATAATGATTTTTTAAGATCACGTTCAATTACTTATTGATATTTTTTTGTGATAGAAATAAATGATTTTCGTGAATCATATGTATCTTTGTATACTTTAATAATATTTTTTTTGCGAAGTTTCTTTAAAGATCTAAAAAACGTTGCTCTTGAATGTTGGCAACTGTCTAAAATATTTTGAAGGCTAATTTGTTTGTTTTGACCAAGAAGATATAAAATTGATTGGAATACATCACGTTCTGTTAAAGATAGTTGGTCTAGCCCAAATTTCTTCTCTTCCTGTCTTAGAAGCGCCCATAATTTTGACAATGTTAGATTTTTTTCTACCAAGCCACACCTCCAAAATTGTACTCATGATACATTTTTAGGCAAATTCTCACAATGTAAAAATTTTAGCATATTAAATAATTTGATTTTACTAATAAATTAATAATTTAATATTAGGATAAATTTTATAAAAATTTAAGATTCAATTGGATTATAAATGTAATATTTATTATAAATAACATTTACTTTTATTTGTAAGATCAAACTTAAATTGTGGAAGAATAATCTATGAAGGGTAAGGATAAGACTAATCAGTCAATTGGGTTCATTGGTGCAGGTAACATGGGATTGCCAATGCTAAAAAATTTAGTCAAGCAGGGTTATGATGTTAAGGTATATGATATTAATCCAAAGATTACAAAAAGATTAGAAAAAGAAAAAATTAAAGCTGTTAACAATTTAAGAGCTATAGCAAATAATAATTTTATAATATCTATACTGCCAGACACAAATGATGTTGAAAGTGTTTTTAACGATCGTACAGGAATAAATTCTTACTTAAAGCCTGGCACAACTGTAATAGATATGAGTACGATTTCATCATCATCTGCAATAGAAATAGGTAAACTTCTACAAAAACTACAAGTTGGGTTTTTAGATGCCCCAGTAAGTGGGGGTGTTAAAGGAGCCCAGAATGCAAACTTGTCAATTATGGTAGGGGGTAAGAAAGATACTTTTAAAAAATCTTTCAATATACTCAGTTGTTTCGGGAAGAATGTAATTTATGCTGGAAAATCTGGTATGGGTCAAATTTTTAAAATGTGTAATCAAATTATGGTTGGTTCACATATTCAAGCTATGTGTGAAGCATTTGCTCTATGTAAATCTAAGGGTGGAAATTTAAACCTTTTAAGAGAAACTCTTATGGGTGGATCAGCTAATTCGTGGATGTTAGAGAATTTAGGTAATCAAGTAATTGATAAAAATGATCAAGCAGGGTTCAGAATAGATTTACAATTAAAAGATTTAAGATTAGCAAGTGAAGCTGCCTTTGAGAGTGGTGTGCCATTACCAGGTTTATCTCTGGTTCAAACTCTTTATTTAGGATCACGAGCGCATAATGAAGGAAAAAATGGAAACCAATCTTTGTTTAAAACTTATGACAGAATGACAAACCAAAAGTAATTATTTTTTTTAAAAATTATTTGCCTTCAAAAATTCTAATATCTCTATCTGCACCACCATCAAGTGCTTTTAATGCTAGTTGATAGTCAGAACCATAATAAAAATCTTTTGCTTTTTCCAAACTCTCAAATTCAACTAGTACAGTTTGTTCAGACACCCCATTTTCGTGAGCATCTACATCATTAGTGCTAGCTAAAATTTTACCATTACTTTTTAAAATGGCAGGTCCAGCAAGATTAAGATATGCTTGTCTCTTTCCAGGATCCGCTGGTGAGCGGTGCGCACTTAAAAAATAACCTTTTGGCATAAATCCTCCTTTAAAGCTTATTGTTATAATATCTACTTTTTTTAAAATAATTAAACATTATAATAAATTAAAATAAAAGGTAATTAAAGTGAAAGATAAAAGTTTAGAAAAATCGCTACAAAGAGCTAATTCAGGTGGAACTCATAAATTTTTAAATACGAAATTTTTGAATTTAGAGGATGGCTTTTATAAATATGAACTCGAATTTTCAAAACAATGTTTAAATCCATTCAACTCTGTTCAAGGTGGAATGATTGCAAGTGCAATTGATGAAATTACATCCATAAGTGTAAATATTTTAACAAAAGACGAATATTTACCTAGCTCAACGGATATTCATATAACGTTTCATAGACCAATATTTGAAGGGAAAGTATTTGGTAGTGCTAAAATTATTAAATTAGGTAAACAGATAGTTTCTATAGAAGGTAGATTATATTCTTCTTCTGGTAAGATAGCTGCTACAGGTCTACATACAGCTCTTTTAGTTAAGACAACAGATATTGATAATAACTAAAAGAGAACTTATATGATTAAAAAAGAGAATTTACCCACCAAAATTTGCCTAGTTTGCAAAAAATCATTTGCATGGAGAAAAAAATGGCAAAGAGTTTGGGAAGATGTTAAGTATTGTAGTGAAAAATGCAGAAGAAACAGAATCAAAATGAAATGAAAATAAATAATAATGGTTACGATGTTAATAGTATTATTGAATTGGCATGGTGCGATAAGACAAGTTTTGACTCCATTAAGTTACAAACTAATTTAAGTGAAAAAGAAGTTATAAAAATAATGAGGTCAAACTTAAAAAAGACGAGCTTTCAAGTTTGGAGAGAAAGAGTCTACGGCCGTAAAGCTAAACATGCAAAAATCTGAAGTGCTAATAGTATGGTTCAAGAGAGACTTAAGAATTACGGACCACAAACCATTATTTGAAGCCTCAAAAACCTTAAAACCTATTTTACCAATCTATATAGTAGAAGATGAATATTGGAAACAACCCTTTTCTAATAGAAGACATTGGTGTTTTATTCATGAAAGTTTGATAGTGCTAAGAAACGAGCTAAAAAAAATTGGCCAATCTTTAATTTTACGCACAGGATCTGTTATAAATGTTTTTAATGAGTTATTAACTCAATTTAGAATTAGTTCTATATATGCTCATGAAGAAACAGGAAACAAATGGACTTATGATAGGGATATAAATGTAAAAAATTGGTGTAAAGAAAATAATATTTCGTTAATAGAATATCCCACTAACGGTATAGTTAGAAATCTAAAAAATCGAGATGATTGGTCAAAAATTAGAAATCTCAGAATGAAAGAAAATTTGATTCCTAAACCTATCTCTTTAGTTCCTATTGAAGGAATTAAAGTTGGATCCATACCTAAAAAAGATAGCCCTATTTTTAAAAATGATTTTACAGGTAAAGTTCAAAAAGGTGGTAGAGATGAAGCTCTCAAAATAATAAAAAGTTTTATTGATGATAGAAGTAAAAATTATTTATTTAATATTTCTAAACCAGGAATATCTGAAAAAACATGCTCTCGCATTTCTCCTCATTTGACTTGGGGGACTATCTCTTCAAAAGAAATAATAAAACTATTGAATTTAAAAAAAAATAACTCCGTACAAAATAACAAAAAATTTTATAATAAGAACCTTAATGCAATTAAATCTCGACTTACGTGGAGGTGCCATTTCATTCAAAAATTAGAAACCCAACCTTCAATAGAATTTTCTTGTATGCATCCTTTTTACAATGAATTGAGAAAGGATGATATGAATTTAGAATTTTATAAAGCATGGAAAGAGGGGCTGACTGGATATCCTTTTATAGATGCTTGCATGAGAAGTTTAAATTACAATGGATGGATTACCTTCAGAATGAGGGCAATGTTGGTAAGTTTCGCAAGTTATGATCTTTGGCTTGATTGGAGAAAAACGGGACACCACTTAGCTCAGACCTTTACAGATTACGAGCCAGGAATACATTATAGCCAATTGCAAATGCAATCTGGAGTAACTGGTATAAACACATTAAGGATATATAACCCAATAAAGCAATCAATAGATCATGACGTTAATGGCGAATTTATAAAAAAGTGGGTTTATGAACTCAAAAATGTTCCAGAAATGTGGGTTCATGAGCCCTGGAAAATGGATCTAAAGACGCAAGAAAATGTTAGTTGTTTAATTGGACGAGATTATCCTAAACCAATTGTTGATCATGCTACTGCAATAAGAGATGCAAAAACAAAACTATCATCGATATTTAAAAAAGATGGATATAGAAAAAATTCAAACATAGTTTTTAAAAATTTAGGAAGTAGAACAAGAAAAAAATCAACAAAAAGTAACAATCAACTTCAACTTATATAGTTTTAACTTTTCTTAGTTTTGACAGGTTTTTTTCTTTTTGGGTAACAGGTTGTACATATTTTACAAATTGTTCCGTCACAACCCCACGCAGAACAAAATTCACGCCCATAAAATATTATTTGTAAATGAAGCTTATTCCATTTTTCTTTTGGAAATAATCGTTTTAAATCATTCTCGGTTGTTTTAACATTTTTTCCGCTAGTTAAACCCCATCTCTGAGCAAGTCTATGAATGTGTGTATCTACTGGAAAAGCTGGTATGCCAAATCCTTGAGACACTACTACACTTGCTGTTTTGTGCCCAACGCCCGGCAATTTCTCCAATTCAACCAAATCATTGGGAACAATACCATCAAATTTGCTTACGAGAATTTTAGAAAGATTTGAAATAGCTTTTGATTTTTGTGGAGCAAGCCCACATGGCCTTATAATTTTATAAATTTTTTCAACAGGGATTTTTTCCATATCAAAAGGATTGTTGGCAATTTTGAACAATGAGGGAGTTACTTTATTTACACGTTCATCTGTACATTGTGCACTAAGCAATACAGCAACTAAAAGCTCAAAAACATTTTTATTGTTAAGTGGAACTGGCGTGCTTGGATATGTTTGTTCCAAAAACTCCACTATAAATTTTGCTCGTTCAGACTTTAACAAATTCTAATTCTCAAAATTTTGGGTTTATAATTTTAAAATTATAATTATATATCAGTTTTGTTAATCATAAAAAGTTTATAAAAAATATTATGAAAAAATGGCAAATATTTAAACAAGGTGTTCTTGAAGAGCTACCAATACAATTAGGTGTTTTCCCTTTTGGAATTATATATGGAGTTATGGCTATTGAAAGTGGTCTAACTTTCTTTCAAGCTCTTCTGATGTCCTCAATTATTTTTGGTGGAGCTAGCCAGATAGCATTTGTCCAACTTCTATCAAATTCCACTCCATTTGGAGTTATAGTCACAACTGTGGGAGCAATAAACTCAAGGCATCTATTGTATAGTATTTCAATGGTAGAATATTTAAATAAATTATCTGTAAGTTGGCGAGTGATGCTTGCTTATTTACTCACTGACGAAGCTTATGCTGTTTCAATTAGAAAATTTATAAACCACTCAGAAAACCCTATACTTCATTATCATCTCTTAGGTTCAGGTATCACGTTATTTGTATCTTGGCAAATTTCTACATTATTTGGTGTTTTAATAGGTAATGATTTACCAGAATTTTTGGATTTACAATTCATTATTCCACTTACCTTTATTGCCATAATTGTTCCAATGATTAAATCCAAATCAACTCTTATTACAGTAATTACGGCAGGAATTTCAGCGCTTATTTTTAAAAATTTAGATATAAATTTCTGGATAATTTTATCGGGACTTTTTGGTATTTTAGCAGGAATATTTATAAGTAAATTGGACAAAAAATTATGACTTGGTTATTAATTATTTTATGTGGTGTAATAACTTTTTTGATAAGATTTATTCCTCTTTCAGGTATAATTTCGAGTGATTTACCACTATTTGTAAAAGAGTCATTCAAATATATTCCTTTAGCAGTTTTAACTCCTATTATAGTCAGTGACTTATCAATTATTGAAAATAAGAATTTATTTTTAATTGACAATTTTAAATTATATGCTGCTTTTATAGCAATATTAGTTGCATTAATTTGGAATAATGTTCTTGTCACAATATCTATAGGTATGGCAAGTTTTTTAATATTGTCGAATTTTTAAAACCTAAATACTTGAAGGATTAATTTATGAATAAAAATATCTTGGGGGTAAATGGCTGTGCAAAAGATTGCCATAAAGCGGCTGTTAAGGGCGGTTGGTGGCATGATGCTGAAGGTAGAAAAAAAGATAGAAATATCGGAGAATTATTATGTTTAATACATTCAGAAATTAGCGAGGCTATGGAAGGTGCAAGAAAAGGATTAATGGATAATCATTTAAAACACAAATCAATGATGGAGGTTGAACTTGCTGACGCTGTCATCAGAATATTTGACCTAGCTGAATCGAGGAATTTTAATTTAGGTGAAACAATTTACGAAAAATTAGAGTACAATAAATCACGAGTGGATCATAAACTTGCTAACCGCCTTCAGAAAGGTGGCAAAAAATTTTAGTAAATATTCATTCAACTGTAAAATAATATAAATTTAAAAATGAACACACAAATTTCAAATATAATGTCACTGGATGATCATGTAATAAAAATTAATTTAGCCAAAAATAAAGTCAAAAATAGTATTTTTGAAATGGCTGAAGCAATTACGAATGCATTAAATCAGTTAGAAAATAGTCAAGTTGAGTTAGCTCAAAAACTTGGGATGTCAAGAGGCACTCTTTCAAAATGGCATTCAATTGGTTCTAACAATAATATAATGGAAATAAAAGAATTAGCTCCACCGTCTTTTGACTCATTATATCAATTAAGTGTTCTAGACAATCAGTATCATAAATACTACGGAGAAGAAGAGGGAGGTAAAGAGTTTGTTAAACTTTTTAAAAACAAAATTGTAACAGCGTCATCTCAAAGAAATGATATAAATAAAATTATAAAATTACATAAACAAAAACTTCATTCTCGAAATATTGAGACTAAAGTTTTAGATCATCCAAAATTTAATTCAGAAATTAAGCTAGAAATTTTAGTAAAATCAAAATTACATTTTAATACAATTATTATTTTTCCATCAGATAATCAGATTAATAAGTGGAAAAATTTTTCCTTACAAGGGAATATTAATTTTGATTACCCTATTCGTAGTTTAGAAGGCATAAATAAAAATATTTTTCAACAATGTTTAATGAAAGTTAAGGCCAAATATATTGATATTTCTATAAATTGCTTGAATTCATGGGGATACAAATACGAGAAGATAATGGTTCCAAAACAACCAAGAAGTGGTTTAGTAGATTTGTCATCTGAATTTGTAGTGCTAGCTGGAACAAAAGGATTTTTTAAAAATAATAGATTAACTATAAAATCAGATAAAAGTGCTGATTTAATAGATTATGCAAAAAAAACTGGAAATGAGCCATTTTTATTCATAGGTGAAGTTATCAATGAAAAAAATTGGATGTATTGCATCAATTAAAGTCATTATATTAATTAAGGACAAATAACTTCCCAAATAAATAAAATATATTTATATTTTTATAATGATACCTATTAAAGTTTTAGTACCATCAGGAGTTCTAGGTTTAGGTTTTGATTTAGAAGCTCTAAAGCATGGCATTAAAAATAATCCCGATATAATTAGTATTGATGGAGGCTCTACAGATAGTGGTCCATTTTCTCTAGGTTCGGGGACATCAAAGTATTCACGTTCTGCTATAAAAGCAGAATGGAAAAGTCTTATGATTGCAAGAGAAAAAGCTAATGTGCCACTAGTTATTGGTTCATGTGGTACTTGTGGAACTAATGGAATGGTTGATTGGATGGAGAATATTACAATTGAATTAGCTGAAGAGTTAGATCAACATTTAAAAATTGCAAAATTATATTGCGATCAAGAAAAAAACTATATTAAAGAAAGTTATAAATTAAATAAAATTCTTTCTTTAAATCCTGCCCCTAAGCTTAATAATACAGTAATTGACGAAATGACAAATATAGTCGCGCTTGCAGGTGCTGAACAAATACAAGAGTGCATTAATACAGGTGCTGATATCATACTTGCAGGCAGAACAACTGACACTGCAATTATTTCTGCTTTGCCACTAATGAAAGGGGCTAATCCAGGTTCTTCTTGGCATGGTGCTAAAATTGCCGAGTGTGGTGCCTTATGTTCAACAAATCCTACATCTGGCGTTGTCATGGTAGAATTTGATAAAGCTGGATTTACTGTCGAGCCAATGTCTAAAAATGCATTCTGCACTTCTGAAACAGTTGCAGCTCATATGCTTTATGAAAATGCTGATCCTTATATTTTACATGAACCAGGTGGGTATATGGATGTAACTTACTCAAATTATTATAATATTGATAAAAAAAAGGTCCGAGTTGAGGGAGCAACTTGGAATTCATCAAAAAACTACTGTGTTAAATTAGAAGGAGCTAGGGTTTCAGGATACCAAACTTCTTTATTAGTATTATTAAGAGATAATAATTATGTAAAAAACATAAAAAAATGGACAGATAAGTTATCAAAATTCTTAAAAAAAGAAATTAACAAAAGAATGGATATAGCATCTTCAGAATATTCACTTGAATTCAGACATATAGGCCTAAATTCAATTTTGGGAGAGCTAGAAAAAAATTTAGGAAACCCAGTTGAAGTAGGTGTTTTGTGTCTAATCACATCAAAATATAAAATATCTACCGAAATAGCAAAATTAATAAATCCATTTTTATTACATTTTCCACTTTCCTCTTATGAAGAACTCCCAACTTTTGCATTTCCATTTTCTCCAGTTCATTCGGATAGGGGGTGCGTTTATGAATTTACAATGAACCATATTTTAGAATTGGATGACCCAATGGATGCATTTCAAATTAAAATTTCAGAGATATAATTTGTCAACTTTAGGTGAAAAAGTAAAAAAAATAAGATCAAAGAATGCAGGACCTTTTTGGATTACTATTGATGTATTTTGTGGAGATAAAAAGGTATATAAAGATGTTTGTAATAAATTAAAAAATTCAAAAATCTCAAGTTTACTTATGATTAGTGAACAAGATTTGAAGAGATTTGAGATTGAGAATTTAAATGTAATTAAATTTTCTTTTCCTAGGAAGATAATACAGGGAGATATTTTAGATAGAGACATGCATGGTGCCCAACTAGCTATTCTGCTCTCTGAAATGAAGTTCTAATTTTATTTACCTACTGAGATTTTTCTACTTTCATATTATGGCCAGTGTTTTGTAATAAAACCACTTCATTTACAAAATTAATTAATTAGAGACAAACAATTTATATAATTACCTTTTTTAATTATTTAATTTTATACATTATTGTCTTCTTTAATTGTTATAATGTGGGTTTAAAATTAAGATCTGAATACTTATATAAGTTAAAATTACCAAGAGGAAAAAAAAGTGTTTATAAATAAATCAGTTTCGGTTCTATCTGTGTTCATATATTTATTAGTTTCAAGTTTTGCTTATGCAGAAAATCATACTATTGATATGTTAAATAAACTTGGGAAAGAAAAAATGGTTTATTCTCAAAAAGTTATATCTGTTAAAGTTAATGACGAAGTAACTTGGAAGTCAGTAGATAAAGGTCACAATGTAGAATTTGTTGGTATGCCAAAAGGAGTGTCTAAATTCAAATCAAAAATTAGTAAAGATGCAAATTTTAAATTTACTAAACCTGGCGTATATTTATATCAATGCACTCCCCATAAAGCTATGGGAATGATAGGATTGGTTATTGTTGGGAATGATAAAAGTAACTTAGATAAAATAAAAAAAGTAAAAGTTTATGGTAAATCAAAAAAATTATTAAAAAAACTCTTGAAGTCTATAAGCTAATTTTGACTTATTTATATTTATAAAATATTATAAATAATAACCAAAGAAATTGTTAACATAATTGCAATATTGGAACTTAGTTAACTAAATTTTATATCAGGAGTTAAACAATGACTAACTGTTTTCATCTAGCGATACCTGCTGGGAATATTAAAACTGCCTTAAAATTCTATTGTGATATATTAGGTTGTAAAACTGGAAATCAGGAAGAAGGTCGTTGGATTGACATTAATTTTTGGGGAAATGAATTAACATTACACGAAACTAAGTCAAAACAATTTAGAGAAAGACACGATGTTGATATGGGTGACGTTTGTGTACCTCATTTTGGAGTGCATCTTGAAGAAAATGATTTTGAAGAAGTAAAAAAAAGAATAGAAGCCAGTGATATAGACTATTTTGATAAACCTTATCGAAGGTTTATAGGATCTAAGTTTGAACAAGAAACATTTTTTATAGAAGATCCTAATGGAAATGTTCTTGAAATAAAAACTATGTCAAATCCTGAGGTTTTATTTGAAACAGCATCCTAGTTATATGAAAATGTTTAATTTGAACCAAAATTTGCACCAAATTAATCATTAAACAAGATTATAATTTGGTAATTTGTTTAGATCAATTTTAAAAATTTAAATATGACCATATTAAAAAAAATCTTTATATATCCAATAAAGGGTCTTTCTGGTGAAAATATAGATCAAATTTTACTAGAAAAAAATCAAGTTTTACCTGGAGATAGAGAGTATGCATTTGCTAGATCACATGTATCATTTGATGAAAGTAATCCAGTATATTTAAGAAAAACTAATTTTTTAGCTCTAGTTAAAGAAGATAAGTTAGCTAAATTAAATACAAAATTTATTAGCAAATCAAAAAGACTAATTATCAAAGTTGATAAAAAAATAGTTCTAGACGAAATGCTTATTAATGAAACAAAAATTAACAAGGTTGAAGTTTTTTTTCAAAAATTCTTAAATTTAGGTGACAATAATAAACCAAAGTTAGTCAAGGGAAGAAATAACGAAAACACTAAAAACCTTAAACATTCCTTTTCCGATCTTCCAGAAAAGGCCATTTCTATAATTAATTTAAACACAATTGTTGATTTTGAAAAAAAAATAGGAAAAAAAATTGCCGTATCTAGATTTAGAGCAAACTTATTGATTGATAATATTGAATCTTGGAAGGAATTTGATTGGGTTGGTAAGAAAATTAAAATTGGCGAAAGTGTTTTAGAAGTTTTTAAGAGAACCCAAAGATGTGCGGCAACAAATGTAAATCCTGAAAATGCTATCAGAGACATCAATATACCCAATGAAATTAATTCTCATTTTGGTCATTTAGATTTGGGAGTTTATGCAAAGGTAAAAAAAACTGGAATTATTTCAGTTAATGATGAGTTACATTTAAATTAAAAAATATTTTTAAGAGGCATACAATCAGTTCCATTCAAGAGAAAAATAAATTTAAAGAAATGGGATTCCTTAAATTTTGGTTCTATTCTACGTTATTTTTTTTAACCTTTCCTATTTCGCTTATATTTTGCTTACTTTTCTTAGGACTCAAAGAAACAAAACAATTCATTACAGTATTAATTAAAGATTATTTGCAAACAATTTTAGTAATTTTTATTTTGTCTTTATCAATATTAATATTTTTGATTTACTATGTAATCTCACTATTTAATTAACTTGATGTTATTCTTAATTAAAAAAATAAAAACAGTTATAACTGTGTTATATATTTCGACATTTTTGACAATTTTGTCTTATAAAAATCTGCTTGCAACAGAAATCCATGTAGGCGTAGCTTCAAACTTTTTAGTACCTATGAATTTTATAAAAAAAACCTTCGAAAATAAAAATAATATCAAGGTTTTTCTTTCAAGTGGTTCTAGTGGAAGTTTATACTCTCAGATCATAAATGGGGCTCCTTTAGATATTTTTCTCTCAGCTGATCAAGAACTTCCAAAAAAACTTGAGAATACTACTAAAGGAATTAAAGAAACAAGATTTACTTACGCAATAGGAAAATTACTCTTGTTTAGCACAAACGAGGAGCTTTTTAATTTCACATTTCCAAATATCATTTTGTCAAAAAAAATTAAATATATTGGATTAGGAAATCCAAAATATGTGCCCTATGGTAAGGCTGCCAAGGAAGTATTAAAATCTCTAAACATTTTAAATGTATTAGAAAAAAAACTTGTTTTAAGTAAAAATGTTAATCAAGTTTTTCTTATGAATTATTTTGGCAATTTAGATATAGGTTTTATAGCCAAATCTGATTTTATCATTAAAAATAAAAAAGGTAAAGTTTGGGATATTCCTCAGAAATTATACTATCCTATAAAACAAGATGCTATTTTACTAAAAAATGGAGAGAAAAAATCAAAGGCAAGAATGTTTTTAAAATTTTTATCTTCAGAGAGAGTAAAGGATAAACTAATTAGTTTTGGGTATATTGTTAATTAAGTTTTCTTAAATTATTAATTTTTTGAATTATAGAAGTTTCATTTTCACCCCAGGATATTGTTCCTGTAAAATTTCCTAATTTATCTATCATGAATACATTTGCAGTATGGTTTATAGTATAATTATTATTTGAGGTTTTGACATTTTCATAAAAAACTCTCCAATTGTCTGCAAATTTTTTTATATCAATTTTATCACCTGTCACACCAATAATATTACCATCAAAATATTGAAGGTAATCTTTGAGATGTTTTTCATTATCTCTTTGAGGGTCTAAGGTAACAAAAATTATATTTATTTCATCAACGCTTGATGTTACTTCTCTAATAATTTCTGATAAATCAGCCAGTGTCGTAGGACAAATCTCTGGACAATTTGTGAACCCAAAAAATAATAACGAGGGTTTGTTTTTTAGAGTGCTGTTTTTAAAAGGTTTTCCATAATGATCAATTAAATGAACTTTATTAATTATCTCTGATATTTTTTGTGGAGCATTTTTACGTGATAGATGTTCTGCAAAAAGAAAAGTTAAAATCAAGATAATAATGAAAGAAATTATTATTGATGAAAGTAAGATTAATTTTTTTCTTGCAAAATTCATTATAAATCAGTTTGTAATTTTAGATCACACTTTAATACATTTTTTAAAAGTTTGTCATTTTATAATTGATATACAATATGACAAAAGGCTATTAAAAATTTGATTATCTCTAGCTAAAAAAGGCAGCGACCAGGTAATTACAATAAAAGCTATACCCCAAAAGATAAATAATGATAAATTTTTACTATTCATTTTTTTTAATTTTTTGTAAGTTTATCTAAAAATATTATAAGATTTTTTTCTAAAATTTTAAATATTTTGTACTAATTTAGTTTCAATATGGAAAGTTTGATGAAATTTTTTTATTCTATACTTTTTTTACTATATTTCTCATCTATAAGTCATGCTCTTGAATACTCATGCATAGACAAAAAACATGGCCATTTGTCTAAAATGACTATAAAAGGTGAATCAGTAAAATACGAAGATCAAAAAGGCGAGCCAGTAGAATATAAAATTGTAGAGAATTCAAAAATAGCTTTAATGGCGATTAGTAAGGTATCAACTGAAGAAAATCCAATATTAAATTACGTGTTTATAATTAAAGATAAATCATTAGCATTCAATACTAATTTAAGATCTATTAATAATAACTATAATGAAATTTTTACCAAAAATATAATTTTAAAATGTATTGGGAATAATGACTAAAAAAATCAATTACTGTTGATTTAATTCAATAATATCTTCAAGATTAGTTAATTGGAAAAATATATTGAATAAATTAATTAAAATATCAAAAGACTCATCATTTAAAGGATCTTATTCTGGATCAGAGGATATTGAGCTCTTAGGAAAATTTGACGGTACTCTATTAGTAAAAACCTTATTTATAAAGAAAACTGGTGTCTTTAATGGAGCAGTATCTGCTGAAAATATTTTTGTTGAGGGTGTAATTAATGCTGATATCGAAACCGAAACTTTACATTTAAAAGCAACTGGGATAATAGATGGCAATGTATATTATAGAAATATCATCATAGACTCGGGTGGTATATTAAAATCTCAAATGGTACAAAATATGTCTAAAATGAATAACTTAGTTAAATTAAATAAAAAACTAAAATAATGGATTTATTAAATAAAGAACAAGTTTCTATCAATGATTTTACGAAATTGAGTATTGTTTTAGGAACTATTTTAGATGCCTCGAAGAACATAAAAGCAATAAAACCAGCATATATTTTAAAAATTGATTTTGGTAAAACTATTGGTATAAAACAAACTTCTGCTCAGATTACTAATTATTCATTAGAAGAATTAGTTCAAAGACAGGTGGTAGCTGTTTGCAACTTACCCTCAAAAAAAATTGCAGGTTTTACTTCTGAGGTTCTTGTACTTGGTGCAATCTCTGGTAAGGACGTATATTTACTAAGTCCTGATGTTAAACTTGAAAACGGTACATTAATTGGCTGAATTAGCAAACTATATTCCATATATGCATGGTATTATACCTAGTTTGCACACACCATTTAATGAAAAAAATGAAATTGACATACCTTGCTTAAAAAAATTAATTGACCATACTTATTCAACTGGATGTGCTGGTATGCTTGTTGGTGCAGTTGCTGGAGAAAATTCCAGTCTCAGTTTTGATGAAAAAAATATTTTATTAAGTGAATGTGTAACTTACAATAAAAATAGAATTCCAATCATTGTAAGTTGTACTGCTAAAAATCAGATGGAAAGAATTTCTTTGTCTAAAAATGCAAAGGAATTAGGTGCTGATTGGATATTATGTCAAGTACCTGAAAATATTTTTGGCAGTGAATTGGTACAATGTTTTAATGAAATTGCTCAAGTTGGTCCGGATAATCTTATGATACAAGATCTATCATGGACAGATTATGGAATGAGTGATGAAGATATAATTTTATTATATAAAAATGTTGATAAATTTAAAAGTTTGAAAATTGAGGTCCTTAACTCAGGTCCAAAATATACAAGAGTTTTAGATTTAACTAATCACCAGCTACATCTGAGTGGTGGATGGGCAATTATGGGGATGATCGAAGCCTTGAATAGGGGCGTACATGCTCTAATTCCTTCGACTATGGAGCTAATATATAACAAAATCTATGAATTATATTTAGAAAATAAAATAGATGACTCTAGAAGATTATTTTCACAAATTTTACCAATTTTATCATTTACACATCAGCATATAGATATATCTATAAAATTTTCAAAAATGTTGCGTGTAAAAGAAGGAATTTTTAATACAAGTTATTGTAGAAAACCCGTTAAGGAATTTGATCAATTTCAAATTGAAGAAGCTAAATTACATATAAAAAAAGTATTAGATCTACAAAATTCTTTAAATAATAATTAAACATTTTTTTTATGAGTCGTTATATTGTTTATAAAGTAATTATTTATTCCTCCTTATTTAAATAAATAGAGACCTATTGGTCTCTATTTTTTTGTTATTAATTTTTTAATTAATATATACTAACTCTAACTCACATATTAAGTTCTATTAATAAATAGTGATCTAACCATGGAGTTAATAATATTGTAATTTTCAGAATTTATAGGAGAAAATAATGTGGGCTGTTACTAGATCAATCAAGTTTCAAAATAAATTGGCAAAAGAGGCTATTATAAATGCTCTAAAAAGTAGAAGCAAAGATATGTTTCAAGACGGAGACATGATAATTAGAGCTTTTACAAATGTTACTGAAAACTCAATAGAGATATTTCATCTTTTCAAAAATAAGGAATATGTAAACCAACAAAGGGCTGGATGGACTAATCAATTTTGGCAAGATATTCGAGAAATGGGAGGAACAGTCTCATTCACTGAAGGTGAGTGTGAGGTTGAATACTCTCCTAGAATTGATTTAAAAGACTTTAGTAAAATAGAATAAATAATAATTTTTTTGGCATATAACTTGCAATAACTTTGATGAAGGGAATAGCTTTTTAAAATCTCCACGATTATCCTAAATAAGGTAAATAATTAAAGCTATTCCCGACTTATTCTCGTACAACTTTTCCTATAAATGGTAAATGTCGATTATCTTGTGCGTAATCAATTCCATATCCAACTACAAATTCGTCTGGAATATCAAAACCAATCCATTTACTTTCAATAACAGTTTCCCGCCGTGAAAATTTATTTAACAAGCAACAAACCTCTAAACTTTTAGGTTTTCTACTTTTAAGTAACTTGATTACTTGATTAAGAGTGTGTCCAGTGTCAATAATATCCTCTACTAAGAGTACATCTAAATTTTTTATATCTGTATTTAAGTCTGTCAAAATTCTAATATTATTTGAAGATTGCATAGAGTTTCCATAACTAGAGGCTGTCATAAAATCAACCTCAACAGGTATTTTAAGTTCCCTCACTAAATCAGCAATAAATACGAAAGAACCTCTTAATAATCCAACAACTAAAAGTTTTTTTGTCTCCTTATAGAAAAGGTTGACCTCATTGCCTAATTCAATAATACGTTTTTTTATTTCTTCTTCTGAAATTAATGTATCTACACAATAAGGTATGATATTTTTATTCATTATTGTTGCTCACAAAACTTTGTTAAAACAAAGTATATTTTATGATAATAATTGATATAAGAAAATAAAATTATTCATTTGATAGGAGAGAAATTTGTTAACATTTGTGGCTGCGGCAATTTTAAGCTTTATGATTTTTTTTCCATTAGTGGTAGCAACTTCTGTGTTCAAAGTTTTAGATGAAAAACAATCATCTAAATTTCTTAGAATATTTTTTCCAAAATACTACCTTTATGGTTTTGCTTTGAGCGGAATTGGTCTTTTACTTTCAACATATTATGATAATAAATTATCAATATTAATTTTTTTATTTATTATGTTTGGATTTGTTTTCTCAAGGCAAGTATTGATGCCTATGATAAATAAATCAAAAGATTTGAAAAATGAAAGTAAATTTAACAAATTACATAAATTCTCAGTAGTTATAAATTTTCTACAGATAATTGGATGTATCTTTCTGTTAGTGAGCTATTTAAAATAATTATTAATAAGGATTAAATATTATGAGGACAAATGTTGTAATAATTGGAGGTGGTCCTTCAGGTTTATTATTATCAAGACTTTTGTCTATAGACGGGATTAACAATGTGGTTCTCGAAAAACAATCCGAAGAGCACGTTATTGGTAGAATTAGAGCTGGAGTGTTGGAAAGTGGAACGATTGAAATGCTAAAAAAAGCTGGTGTTTCGAATAGGCTTGAAAGAGAAGGCTTTAAACACGATGGTATACAACTATCATTTAAAAATCATGGTTTTAGAATTAATTTAAAAAAATTAACTAATAAACATGTAACAGTTTATGGACAAACAGAGGTAACTAAGGACTTATATAGCATAATTAAAAAAGAAAACGGCGAAATAATAAATAATGCTGAGGATGTTTTGCCTCAAGCTGTTAACACTGAAACTCCATTTGTAACATTCAAAAAAAATGGTACGGAAAAAAAAATTATGTGTGATTGGATCGCTGGCTGTGATGGTTTTCATGGTATTAGTAGAAGCATTATACCTAAATCAATAGTTAAAATTTATGAGAGAATATATCCGTTTGGTTGGTTGGGGATTTTATCAGAAACTCCACCAGTTAGTGACGAATTAATATATGCAAATCATGGTAATGGTTTTGCATTAGCCTCTATGAGAAACAACAAATTGAGTAGATATTACATTCAAACTCCATTAAATGAAAAGATTGAGTACTGGACCGATGAAAAATTTTGGGATGAATTAAGAAAGAGACTTCCAACCGAGGCTGCAGATAAAATTGTAACAGGAATTTCAATTGAAAAATCCATTGCTCCACTACGTTCATTTGTTTGTGAGCCTATGAGTTGGGAAAAAATGTTCTTAGTTGGTGACGCTGCCCATATAGTCCCCCCAACTGGAGCCAAAGGTCTAAATTTAGCTGTATCAGATGTATATTATTTACATAATGCCTTAAAAAAATATTATCAATTTAATACTAATGATGATTTAAAAATGTATTCACAAAATGCCTTATCAAGAGTTTGGAAAGCTATAAGATTTAGCTGGTGGATGACAACAACTTTTCATAAATTTCCTGAACAGTCTTCTTTTGATCAACGAATACAAGACTCTGAAATAGAATATCTAGAAAATTCTGTTGCATCTCAAAGAGTTTTGGCAGAAAATTATGTTGGTTTACCTTATTAACCTTAATTATAAATAATTTGGTAAATTTAGGAAAAAGTATGAATGTTAAATCACTAATTAAAAGAAATTATAACAAACAACCAGAAATTGACTTCCCTGATTATAAATCTAGTATTTTTAGAGCTCCTAAAAATAAAAAAATTTCATTTGCATCCACAGATACTGAAATTTTTGGGCCAATATTTAAAAAAAATATTATTGGTGAATTTGACAACAATTTAACGTTGAATTTTTCTATAAATAAAAATTCTCCACTTGGTCATAAAATTATCGTCTATGGAACTGTATCTGATCAATTTTCCAACCCAATCGAAGGAGCGCTTATAGAAATTTGGCAAGCTAATTCAGCTGGTAAATATTTACATAATAATGACAAAAACTCAGCACCAATTGATCCCAATTTTGCTGGTTGTGGAAGGTGTTTAACTACATCAAGAGGTTATTATGAATTTTTAACTATTCAACCTGGACCATATCCATATTTAAATCGAGGAGTTGAGTGGAGACCAATGCATATTCATTTTTCTATATTTGGCAAAAGTTTTGGACAAAGATTAATAACGCAAATGTATTTTGAGGGAGATCCTCTCATAAAACATTGTCCAATGGTTAATTCTATCGCAGATGAAAAGGCAAAAAAAAGTTTAGTTGGGATTTTGGATACCTCTAGATCAAATAAACAAAATCTATTAGCTTATAAATTTGATATTGTTTTAAGGGGTATTAAACAAACATATTTTGAAAATAGAAGAGAAGGCCTTTGATTTGAGCACCTCAAAAGAAAATCTTGCAGAAACCCCATTCCAAACTGCTGGCCCTTTTCTTCATATAGGTTGTATGCCTAATGCAATTAAAATTAATAAACTTTATCAAAATGATTTGGGAGAAATACCATTTAATAATAAAAATGAAGCTGAATTAATAACTATTAAAGGTTCTATCTTTGATGGTAATGGTATTGCTTTGGATGATGTTATGCTAGAAACTTGGCAATGTGATGAAAAAGGAGAATTTAAAGAAGACAGTGGTTTTGCAAGGTTTGTACCAAATTATTTGACAAAAAAGTTCATATTAAAAACCGTTAAACCTGGACCATTTAAGGGGTATGATGGAAAAATTCATAGTCCACATATTTCATTGTCTATTTCCTCAAGAGGTCTTAATATGACACTTAATACTCGAATATATTTTGAAGGTGATGAATTGAAAAATGATCCACTTCTATCTATAATAAATAATTGTAACTTAAATAGTTTAATTGCCAAAAAAACTAAAAAGAATAGTTATTTATTTAATATTTTTTTACAAGGCGAAAAGGAAACAATTTTTTTAGATATTTGAAATTTTAATTAATAGTGGAGAAGTTATTTGGGTAGATCAAATTTCATGATGAATTATTATAAAAATTATAAGGAAGAATTAGAGGTTATTGAAGAAAAAAGCAAAACTTTTAAGCCTAAACCTTGGTGGGCTTATTTATTATTTTATTGTTATTTAATATTTTATGGATACATTTTTTGGATGAAGCCGTTAGAAATTCCAGTGTAATTTTTTTACTTTTTCTTTAGGAGTATCACATGCAAGACAATGGCAAGTCAGCAATTTGGGAACCTGGTGAAGTAATATATGAAGCTGGAAATGAAGCATCAGAGGCATATTTAATATTAGAAGGATATGTAAATATTGAAACCAAAGATGGCTTAAAACTAAACAGGCTCGGCATGGGAGAAATATTTGGCGAAACCTCTATATTACTCAACGTTCCTAGAACAGTCACCGCAAAGGTGTGTGCGCAAAAATTAGTAGCCAAAAAAATACCTAAGTCATATTTTACAAAAATGATTAAATCTAATGTCGTATTAAGCGCATTGATTAGAAAAACTCAAATAAGACTTTTAGATTCGAATAGACAAAGCAATGAACTAGCAAATGAAATGTCGAGTCTTCTAGATCAATTTGATTCAAATAACCCGCCAAAGAAAAATATTCTTGAAGAAAGAATGAAGAAAATTAGGACTAAAATTAATCAAATAAAAAATACTGTTGATGATTAATTATTAATTCAAATTGAATTCTTTATAATTATTATTTTTAATATTTTCACAAACTTCAGTATATCTTGGAAGACCGCCGGCATATGGCATAAATATTCTTGGCTTGCCAGGAATATTTGCTCCTAAATACCAAGAATGTTTTACAGTCGGCAAAAGTGTTTTATTGGCTACTGAATTTACTTCTAAACCCCATTTCTCAGCAGAATTCATATTAGCTTCAATTGTTGAATAATCTTTTTTGTTCATATATTCAATGCAATCTCTAATCCATTCTACATGTTGTTCAATAGCCATCGGCATATTTGTAAGCACTGATGGACTGCCAGGCCCTGTAATTGTAAACAAATTTGGAAATCCAGGAACTTGAAGACCTAAAAAAGTTTTGGGTCCTTCTTTCCATGCATCTTTAAGTTTTAAATTGTTTTTCCCAGTTATGTTCATGTTTAATAATGGTCCAGTCATCGCATCATAGCCAGTTGCAAAAACAATTATATCTAATTCAAATTGATTATTTTTGGTTTTAATCCCAGTCTTGTTTATTTTTTCAATGGGATCACTACGAAGATCAACTAAATTTATGTTATCCCTATTAAAAGTTTCAAAATAATTGCTGTCTATAGGTGGGCGTTTCCCAGCATAAGGGTGATCAATATCTGACAAAATAGAGGCAAATTTTTTATTTGAAACAGTTTCGCGTATTTTCTTTTTTATAAAATCAGAGGCTGTTTTATTCGCATCAATATTTGTTACTAAATCGTTAAATACTGCCCTAAACTGAAGTCCCCCTATTTCCCAGGCTTTTTCATAAATTTCATTTAGTTCCTCTTGATCTACGTCAGCAACTTTACGATTACTTATTTCAAAAGGATGAGCATTAGGTGTACGTTTAACTAGTTTTTTATATATGTTTGTATTTTCTTTTAGATGTTTTTTAAATTCTGATGTTAAAGGTTTATTTCTTGCAGGAATACTGTAATTAGCAGTCCTTTGGAAAACAGTTAAATATTTTGCTTCTTCAGCAATAACAGGAACAGATTGAATGCCAGTAGATCCAGTTCCAATTTGGCCAACATTTTTACCAACAAATGAAACACCATTTTTAGGCCAGTTCCCAGTATGGTAGTATTTACCCTCAAAATTTTCTAATCCTTTTATATTTGGAATATTAGCATTTGATAAACAACCTACCGCAGAAATAAGAAATTTAGCTTCAAACTCAATTTTTTTATTAGTAAATACTTTCCATTTATTTTTCTGACAATTAAAAGTTGCACTAGTAACTTTTTGTTGAAAAAGAATGTCTTTTTTGAGATCAAATTTGTTAGCAACAAAATTCATATATCTTCTAATTTCAGCATGCCCTGGATATCTTTCTGACCATGTCCACTCTTTTAGTAATTCATCAGAAAAATAATAAGAATAGGCATGACTTTCTGTATCACATCTAGCGCCCGGGTAGCGGTTCCAATACCATGTACCACCTACATCATCTCCTGTCTCTAAAACCAAACAATTAAGGTTAAGCTGATCACGAAGACAGATCAATTGGTATAATCCTGAGAAACCAGCTCCTACAATTATGGCGTCATATTTTTTATTATTTAACTTAATTTGGTTCATTAACAAATCTCTTGTAATTGAGTTAATAAGTTAAAATAAAAAATTATGAACAGTCAAGGAAACTTAGTGTATATATAATTATTTAATAATTTTGGTTTATATTATGGATCCTGTTACTCAAGGTGCATTTGGCACAATTTTTGCCCAAATAATGTCTGATAAGAAAAAATTTTTAGTAGGATCAATAGTTGGTTGCCTTGCAGGTTTAGCACCTGATCTAGATATTTTTATTAGATCTGACTCTGATCCTTTGTTAAAATTAGAATATCATAGACAATTTACTCATTCTATAATTTTCATACCTATAGGTGCTTTGTTTGTAACTTTGTTTTCCAGAATATTTTTCAGAAAATATTTAAGTTGGGGTGAAACATATCTTTTTAGCTGTTTTGGTTATGCTACTCATGGTTTATTAGACGCTTGTACAAGTTATGGGACACAGCTTTTATGGCCATTTTCTAATGAAAGAATTTCTTGGAACTATATATCAGTTGTGGATCCTTTTTTTAGTATTCCAGTAATTCTAGCTATAATTTTTGCAATAATAATGAAAAATAAATTAATTACATTCTTTGGTATTTTTTATATTTTAATTTACCTAACCATTGGTGCTTTTCAGGAAAATCGTGCAGAATATGTTGGAAAATCTATTGCTAAATTTAGGGGTCATGAAAGTAAAAATTTGACTGTTAAACCTAGTCTGGGAAATTTATTTTTATGGAAAACAATATATGAGGATAGCGGTTTTTATTATGTTGATGCAGTAAGATTATTTTCTAAATCAGAGTACTGCCAAGGAACAAAAATTAAGAAACTTGATCTTTTAAATGATTTTTCGAGTCTTAATAAAAAAAGTCAACAATATAAAGATATAAAAAGATTTGATTGGTTTTCACAAGGTTATCTTGGAAAAGGAATTGATAAAAATGTAATAACAGATGTTAGGTATTCAGCAGTTCCTAATGAGGTTGATGGCTTGTGGGGAATTAGAATCAATCCTAATAAACCTCATTACGAACATATCGATTGGGTTATAAATAGAAGTAATTACAAAGAAAAATGGAAGAGATTTTTTGATTTAATCTTAGGAAAAAATTGTAAGGATTTAATCATTTAAATTAAATTACATTAAGTCAATAAATTGCAACTACAAAACCAATCATATCTATCAATCAAAAAATCCTTATAGTTTTGTTAATAAAAGTATTAACAACAAGAAAAAATTATATAATATAAAATTCTGTTAATAATTTGTTATGTAAGGAGAGCAAATGCCTATCTATAGATTAGGTGAGAAAGAACCTCAATTACCTGAGAATGATTTTTATTGGATTGCACCAGATGCACATGTTATAGGAAATGTTATTTTAGGGAAAGATGTTGGGGTCTGGTTTGGATCAGTTTTAAGAGGTGATAATGATGTTATTAAGATTGGTGAAGAAACAAATATACAAGAAAACACTATCATTCATGTAGATCCAGATTGTCCTGTAACTATTGGTAATAATTGTACAATTGGGCATAATGCAATTATTCACGGTTGTACTATAGGTAATAATTCTTTAATTGGGATGGGCGCAACAATTCTTAATAATGCAAAGATAGGTAATAATTGTTTAGTTGGTGCGGGTGCACTTGTTACTGAAAATAAAGAATTTCCTGATGGTTGGTTAATTGTAGGCTCACCAGCTAAAGCTGTAAGAGAACTAAGTCAAGAGATGATTGAAAATATGACAAGATCTTCAAAGCATTACGTAGCAAACTTTAAAAAGTTTGCAGAAGAAATGAGAGAAATTAAATAATCTTGTCGTCTTTAAAACCTTTAATTTCATCTTTAGTATAGCCTAGACCAGACAATATCTCAGTATTGTGTTCACCGAGTTTAGGTGCTCTTTTTATGTTAGCAGGTGTTTTGGAAAATTTCCAAGGAGTACCGTGTACTTTCATATTTTTGTTTAGTTCTGGGTACCATACTTCTGTTACATAATTGTTTTCTTTTATATTTGGATCATTAGATGCTTCAAGCATTGTATTAACATGGGTAGATATCATGTCAGCTTTTCTCAAGACTGATATCCAATTATCTCTGGTATCAGTTGAGAATAATTCAGCAAGTTTATCCAAAATTTCAGTTTTCTTTTTTTCAGATTCAAACGCTAAACCAAGATCAATGAGACCATTTTCTGTCAAAACATCAAAAAAGTTAAGAGCTTTCATTGCTTCCCGCCAGTCATCTGGATCAAGCTGGAGTGCGAAAGGCTTACCATTAATATCGTTAAAACATGCTGCAATACCCGGCCTTTCTCTTGTTCCATTAATTCTAGCTCCAGTAATTGGTGGCCTGTTACTCCACATTGCTGTAGTCATAGTCCAACCAAGAAGTCTGAAAGCACTCCCAACTAAAGAAGTTTCTAACTTTTGACCTTTTCCTGTTTTTTGAGCATTTATATATGCCGCTAAAATTCCTCCAAAAGTTAGTATTGCACAACTTTCATCTGCAACTGAGGCTACTCCTGTTCTTAAATTATTTCCAGGAATTGAATATGCTTCAGCTATTCCACTTAAAGCTTGTCCTACCGCGTCGGTTCCTGGTAAGTGTCCGTCTGGGGCATCAGGCCCATAAGCAGAAACAGAAGCGTAAACTATTTTAGGATTAATTTTGCTAAGAGTGTCATAATCAAAATTAAGTTTTTCAGCAACGCCTGGTCTAAAATTTTGACCAAACACATCGGCATCCTTAATTAAACAATGAAGTATTTTTTGTCCTTTTTCTGATTTAAGATTGAGAGTTAAACTTTTAACTCCTCTGTTATTAGTCTCAAAAAATGATCCAAACTCTCCTTCTAAAAAACCTGAGTTACGATTGTTATCACCTTTACCTGGCGTTTCAATTTTAATTACTTCAGCACCAAGATCTGCCATTAACATGTAGGGAACAGTTCCAGCTTGTGCTGTTGAACATGCAACTATTTTTAACCCAGAAAGAGCTCCATTTATTTCACTCATTTTGACCTCTAATTTTCCTCTAATTTCGGCATATTATATCTATCTTCTGGGTTAAGCCAACCTTTGAAGTTTGGTTTTCTTTTTTCTGCAAAGGCTCTTCTACTTTCCATTCTATCCTCAGTGTCGCCGTGAAGATGTAGCTTTTCAGCAAGGTCCGCAATATTAGGATTTATTTTTGGTGCCATATGCTTCATCATATAGAGTGTGTTTACTCTTGCAGCAGGAGGGAGTGATAGCAGATGTTCTGCCATTGAATAAGCCTCACTCATAAGATCTTTAGCTTCCACTAAACGATTAATGAAACCAACTTGATGCATCCTTTCAGCAGAAATTCTATATCCAAAAGCCATTTCAGTTGCAACGGGATGTGGGAGGTTGCCATAATGTCCATGATTATAACCGCCAAGAAGCCATCTTTTTGCTTCTGACATTTCAAAAATTGCTTCTTTTACAGCAATCCTAAGGTCTGTTCTCTCAACTAACATAAATCCACCACCCATTGCATATCCATTTACTGCTGCTATGACTGGCTTTTGAAGAGCACCTGTCTGAAATGGGTCAATTAAGTTTTCTTCTACAAATTCTTTTGGAGATCCTGGGATGCCTCTGTCAATAGACTCTTTCATATCTTCGCCTGCACAAAACCCTCTTCCAGTTCCTGTCAAAATTGCTACTTCTAAATCTTTATCCTCATGATATCTATTGAACGCTTCTGCCATACCTTTTCTTATAACAGTGCTTAAAGCATTTAATCTTTCTGGACGATTTAATCTGATAGTAATTATTTGGCCATTAATTTCAGTTTCAACAAAACTCATAGAGATGCTCCTAATATCTAAATCCTTGAAACCTAATTTATATACTAAAAAATCTTGCAAGTCATGGATATTAAATCATAATAAATTTTACATTTAAGAAAATTATTGTTTGGGGGACACAATGAAAACTAGAGCTGCAGTTGCTGTAGAGGCGGGAAAACCGCTTGAAATTATGGATGTAGATTTAGAAGGGCCTCGTTCCGGAGAAGTTCTAGTAGAAATAAAAGCAACAGGTATATGCCACACTGATGAGTTCACACTTTCTGGGGATGATCCTGAAGGACTTTTCCCAGCAATATTAGGGCACGAAGGAGCAGGAGTTGTAAGAGAAGTGGGTAAAGGCGTAACATCTCTTAAAGAAGGTGATCATGTAATTCCTCTTTATACACCGGAATGCAGAGAGTGTGAGTATTGTTTGCATCCGAAAACTAATTTATGTCAGGCCATAAGAGTTACTCAAGGTAAGGGAGTAATGCCTGATGGCACTAGTAGATTTTCGATAAATGGGAAACCTATATTGCATTATATGGGAACATCTACTTTTTCAAATTACACTGTAGTTCCTGAAATTGCGCTTGCTAAAGTAAATAAAAAAGCTCCCTTTGATAAAATTTGTTATATCGGATGCGGTGTAACTACAGGTATTGGAGCCGTTATCAATACAGCAAAGGCAACTGCAGGTTGTAACGCAGTGGTTTTTGGTTTAGGCGGAATTGGGCTCAACGTCATTCAAGGCTTGAGAATGATAGGAGCAAACATGATTGTTGGTGTCGACATGAATAACAAAAAAGAATCTTGGGGAAAAAAGTTTGGTATGACACATTTTGTAAATCCATCAGAGATTGACGGTGATTTGGTTAATTACTTGGTTGATCTTACAGGTGGTGGTGCAGACTACTCTTTTGAATGTATTGGGAATGTGAATGTAATGAGACAAGCTTTAGAGTGCGCACATAAAGGCTGGGGAGAAAGCATAATAATTGGGGTTGCTGGAGCAGGGCAAGAAATTAAAACTAGACCTTTCCAACTAGTTACAGGTAGAAGCTGGAAAGGTACAGCTTTTGGGGGAGCAAGAGGAAGAACCGACGTTCCTAAAATTGTGGAGTGGTATCTTCAAGGCAAAATTGACATTGATCCAATGATTACTCATAATTTAAAATTAGAAGATATTAACAGAGGCTTTGATTTGATGCATGCTGGTGAATCAATAAGATCAGTCGTAGTTTTTTAATGAAAAATATATCTGAAGTATTTTCATTTGAGGGTAAACAACTAGTCTGTAGTCATCAGTCTCTGGTTAATAATTGTGAAATGACTTTTGCGGTTTTCATCCCTCCAAAGATAAAAAATCCTCCAGTTTTGTGGTATCTATCTGGTTTGACTTGCAGTCACTTAAACGTAATGGAAAAAGGTGAGTATAGAAAAAAAGCAGCTGAATTAGGCATAGCAATCGTTTGTCCTGACACAAGTCCTAGGGGCGAAAATATACCCGACGAAAAAGATAATTGGCAATTTGGTAGTGGGGCTGGTTTTTATTTAGATGCAACAGAATCGCCCTATGACAAAAACTATAATATGTACACTTATATAATTGAAGAACTTCCAAGTATTATTGAAAATAATTTCGATTTTGATATGTCTAGACAAAGTATTTTTGGTCACTCAATGGGTGGTCACGGAGCTATTGTAATGGCTTTAAGAAACCCAAAGAAATTTAAAAGTTGTTCTGCATTTGCTCCAATTGTCGAGCCATCGACAGCCAGCTGGTCTAGTGATGCCTTTAAAAAATATATTGGTTTAAACCAAAGTGATTGGCAAATGTATGATAGTGTAGCGTTAGTTAAAAATGGTTATGATTTTCCTGAAATTCTTGTTGATCAAGGAGATGCGGATAGTTTTTTAAAAGAAGGGTTAAGACCTTGGCTATTAGATGATGCATGTAAAGATAAAAATATTAATTTAAAACTTAGAATGCACCCAAATTATGATCATTCATATTATTTTATATCAACCTTTATGTCAGATCATTTAATTTGGCATAGAGATAGAATATGAATTTATTTTTGTGGAATAGAATATGTAAGTGAAGCGTGGGCAACAGGCTCGTCAATATCTTCTGAATAAATTAAAACATCGCCTACACTTAAAGTTTTTCCTAATTTTAAAATTCTGGCTTTACTAGTTAAATTTTTCTCATTTGGTTTTCTTAAAAAATTTATTGAACAATTAGTAGTAACAGTAAGACTTTTTGGTCCTATAATACTTAGTGTTGCTAAATAAAAAGTTACGTCTGCCAATAAAAACATCGTTGGGCCTGAAACTGTTGCCCCTGGTCTCAAATGTTCTTCAGTAATGTACATTAGCATTGAAAAAGACTGGTCGCTTACATTTAATATCTTGAAGTTTTTGCTTACTTGAGGAAATTCTTTATTTAAAAATTTATCAAGGCTTTCTTTTGTCATTAATTGTTGCATTATATTATGGTAACTTTCTTTTATCTAAAAGTCTCTGTGCCATAGTAGGAGCCGCTCCTAAATAATTAGATGGATCTATTATTTTTAACAAATCTTGTTCATTAAAAAATTTAGAAATTTCTTTGTTTTTTAATAATATATCTATGAATGATATGTTGTTTTTGATTGATTCCCTACAACAGTCATAAACTAAATCGTGTGCAATTTGTCTTCCCATTTTGGGTGCAAGTGCCATCATAACAGACTCTGCAACAATTAACCCATTAGTTTTATAAATGTTTTCTTTCATTTTTTCAGGTGATACTTCTAAACCCTCCAAAAGATATTTAGCTGAGTTGAAAGATGAAGAAGCAACTAAAAAGGCGTTAGGTATTACATGCCATTCTACATGCCATTGACCTGTAGCTCTTTCATGGTCAAGGACCATAGCATCTAGCATAGAAGAATGATGTTCTCTTAATAGTTTTGAACAAGCCAGCATTATCTCAGAAGAAATGGGATTTCTTTTTTGAGGCATTGTCGAAGAAGAACCTCGTCCGTGAAGATATGGTTCAGCCACTTCTTGTGTTTCTGTTTGCATCATTAACATCACATCATAAGCTATTTTACCAAGCGATGCGGCGACTATTGCAAGCCAACCAGTCACTTCACAAAAATTATCTCTAATAGAATGCCAACTTACGTCAGGTACATTCAGATCTAATTCTTCTGCAAGAGTTGACTGTGTCTTAAGACCTTTATCTTCTCCCAAAGAAGCAAGTGTTCCTGCTGCTCCAAAAAATGAAACATTGAAAATACGTTTCTTTATTTCTTTCAGTCTTTTGTGATGCCTATCTATACCAGATAACCAAGTAGATGCCTTGTACCCAAAAGATATAGGTAAAGCATGTTGCAAATGTGTTCTACCAGCCATAGGTGTTTTAATGTGATATTCAACAATTTTTTCTAAAGCATCTGAGATTGACTTTAGGTCTTTAGATAATAATTCAAGACCCTTTCTAATTTGAAGGATATCTGCTGTGTCCATAATATCTTGTGTTGTAGCGCCCCAATGACAAAATTGTCCAAAGTTGCCTTCAACTTTTTCACTTAGTTGTTCTACTAGTGGAAGAATTGGATATCCAACTATAGATGTCCTTTTTTCAAGTTTCTTCCAATCAATTATATCTACTTTTGCTGCTTGGGTTATTTTTTCTCCAGCTTCTTTTGGTATAATATTCAACTTTGATTGTGATCTTGCTAAAGCCGCTTCTACATCTAAATAAAGTTGTGTAGTACTCTCATCAGAAAATAAGAAATGCATTTCTTTAGTACCAAACATTTCTCCCCATATTTTTGAATTTGTAACTAATGCAGGCATTTATATATCCTATGATTTAATTTTGATACCAAGATGCAGTTCTTTTCTCAAGAAAACTATTTAGACCCTCTTTTGCTTCATTAGTCATCCTTTTTTGAGAATGTTCAAAAACAAGTTCGTCAAATTTTTCATCTGACAACATTAAACCACTTTCAATTAAAGTTCTTCTTTTTGTAGCTTCCAATGCATCTGGAGCGCACATTAACAAGTCCTCAATAACTGGTTGAACAGCATTTTCAAGCTCACCCGTTTTACAAACTTGGTGAACTAAACCCATATCCTTGGCTTGACTAGAGCCAAAACGCTCACATGTAAGAGCATATCTTCTAACGTTTCTTACGCCAATACTGGCGTTTAAATGAGGTATTATTATTCCTGCCATTACCCCCCATCTAGCTTCAGAAATAGAAAAAATAGCGTCTTCACTAGCTATTACTATATCAGCTGCTGCCGCAATTCCAGTTCCACCTCCAAAGCATCCTCCATGGATCAAAGCTATTGTTGGCTTAGGGAACTTTGTAAGACCTTGAATCGCTGAAGCTGTTTTTCTCGAAACCTCTATATTTTCTTTTTGACTTAGTTTACCAATTTCTTTAAGCCATTGTAAGTCAGCTCCTGCTTGAAAATGTTTTCCATTGCCTTTAATGAGCACTATTCTTACAGAATTATTTTTATATAAAGATTCAAAGCTTTTGATTAATTCAATAATCATATCTCCGTTATATGCATTATTTCTTTCTGGACGGTTTAAAATAACTTCAGCAATTCCTCTTTCATTTACGCTTGTTAATACAATATTTTTACTCATTAATGATCCTTCTATTTTTATTACTTGAAATACAAATTTAATTTACAAGATCTAGTGCAGTTATTGATGCATCTTGAATTGAGAATGCCCTAAGTCTTATAAAGGCATTAAATTTATTTTGTAAAATTTTACCAATTCTTTTTAAACATTTATCTCTTTTGTAAATATTTCTAGTCTCTTTATCTCTAAACTTCAATTCACCAAATATTTTATAATTTGAGCAAATTATTTTACTCTTAACCCATATAATTTGACAGTTGTTTTTTTCAGCCTCTAACTCTTCTAGGATAATATCTATTATGCTTTTTTCTATTGCATTAACTGCAGAAATTTCAAAAATATTTTCTAAGGTTTCATCTACATGTAAAATTAAAGAAGGCATTTCAAAGATCCTATCATTAAATATTTTATTAATTGATATTAATATAATTTTTATATTTAATAGTTTCAAATATTCTTAAAAATAAAGGTTCGGTAAATGGAAAATGAAGCGCTTGATATTAATCATTTAAATAAATGGTTAGGTAATATAGAGACTGTAACAGATTACCTTACACCAATTGTTGAACAGAGGTACAGAGCAACATTAAATATTGATCCAGGCGAACCCAAAATTGGGGAGGATGCAACCTCTGGTTTGCATTGGATGTTAGGTTGGGATTTAAAAAAAAATGACGAACTTGGTGTGGATTCTCATCCAGCTAGAGGTGATTTTTTGCCTCCAGTCCCACTTCCAAGAAGAATGTGGGCAGGCAGTCAGATCAAAGTAATAAAACCTTTAAGAGTAGGTGATAAAGTAATAAAAAAATCTAAGGTAGCTGACATAAAACTAAAGGAAGGTAGGACAGGACAGCTTTGTTTTGTTACTGCAGAGTATGAATTTTTAGTTAATGACGAGGTAAGATTGCATGAACTTCATAATATTGTCTATAGAGATGTAACTAAAGCAGGCGGTGGTTCTGGTGTGTCAGATAAAATACCTGAAGACGCAGACTATACAGAAACTATTTTTATGCATCCAACAATATTGTTCCGTTATTCAGCGATTGGTTTTGTAGGTCATAGAATACATTATGACTATCCATATACTAAAAATGAGGAGAACTATCCTGATTTAATTGTTCATGGTCCGTTGCAAGCTACTTTTTTATTAAGGGCAGCTGAAAAGCTTAAAGGCAAGACTGTAACATCATTTAGTCATAAAGTTATGGCCCCTGTTTTTGCAAATAGTGATTATATAATTGGCGCAAAGGAAAACATTGATGGAAGCGTTAGTTGTTGGGGTGCAGTAAAGGGTTCAGGAATGACCATGCAAGCTGAAGCAAGTTTTGGATAGTTTTAGGGGAGGGATAGATTATGTCGATTACAAAATTATTTGGTAGTTATGGATTTAATACTAAATTAGACAGTTTCAATGATGAAATGAAGTTTTTTGCCAAGATGTCAATACTAGATTGGTGTGGAGTAGCTTATGCAGCAAAACAAGAACCGGTTTCGAAAATAGTTTCTGAAATGGTTAAAGAAGAAAATGGCGTTAATCAAGCACGAGTGATTTCAACTGGATACAACGTTTCATCAAGAGGCGCAGCTTTAGCTAATGGAGCTACTGGTCATGCATTAGATTATGATGACACTCACTTTCTTTTTGTTGGCCATCCAACTTCAAGTGCATTACCAACTGCTTTAGCCTTAGGCGAAGAATTAGAATTATCTATAGAAGATTTATTACTTGCTTATATGTCTGGAGTTGAAGTCTCTACTAGAATTGGGCATATCTTAGGCTACTCACATTATAATGCAGGGTTCCATCAAACTGCTACAAGTGGATCATTTGGTGCGACAATTGTTGCATCAAAATTACTAAATTTGAGCGAGGATCAGACAATAAACGCGCTTGGTTTGGTTTCAACAAGAGCATCTGGAATTAAATCCCAATTTGGTACTATGGGTAAACCGTATCACGCAGGAATGGCTGCATCAAATGGTATTGAGGCTGCCAAATTATCTAAACTTGGGTTTGTGTCAAGAGAAGATGGTATTGAGTGTGATCAAGGGTTTTTTCAAACTCATGGTTGGGATAAAAAAACTCCTACACGTGCTTTAGAAAACTTAGGAACAGACTTCCTATTTCCTGAAATTAAGTATAAATTTCATGCCTGTTGTCATGGTTTACATTCTTTCCTAGAAGCACTTGAGGAATTAAAACAAGAAAACAACTTTAATCCTGAATCAATTGAAGAGATTGCAATTGAAACTAATCCTTCTTGGCTCAAAGTGTGTAATATTCAAGAACCAAAAACTGGTTTGGAATCAAAATTTTCTTATAAATTAACGGCAGCCATGTCAATTTATGGCAAAGACACAGCCGACTTAGGGACGTACAACGATGATATTTGTTTTGATGAAAAAATAAATAATGTAAGGGACAAGGTTAGAGTCATACCTAATAACAAATTAACAAATACTCAGTCTTCAATTTCTATTAAAGATGGAAATAGAGATATAAAAAATAAACATGATTTATCAGACAAGATTGATCAAAATATTTTGGAAAATAAAATTGTTAACAAATCTGAGTCATTGCTATCAAAAAATAAATCTCATGAAATTTCAACAATCTTAAACTCACCCTCTGAAAGTAAAGTTTCTTCTTTAGTAGATTGTTTGGTTAGCTAATGGAAAGACAAAATTCCGGAAAGGATTTAGAAGGTTTATTAGTCGTAACAGTTGAGCAAGCTGTGGCAGCCCCCTATACATCGTGCAGACTGGCAGATGCAGGTGCCAGAGTTATAAAAGTTGAAAGACCTGAAGGTGATTTTGCCAGAAACTATGATAGCAATGCACTTGGAAATAGCGCTTATTTTGTTTGGTTGAATAGAGGGAAGGAGTCAATTGCTTTAGATCTTAAAAACAGTGAGGATTTTAAAATTTTTGAGAATATTATTTCAAAATCTGATATTTTAATCCAAAATTTAGCACCAGGTGCATTTGACCGCCTTGGTTTAAATTTAGATGAATTAAGAAAAAAATATCCATCTTTAATTACATGTTCTATTTCTGGATTTGGAGACGAAGGACCATATAAAAACCAAAAAGCTTATGATATGTTAATTCAAGCTGAAACTGGTGTTATTGATATAACTGGTCTTCCAGATAAAGCTGGGGTTGATGGAAGAGCAAAGGTTGGCCCTTCAGTCTGTGATATATCTGCAGGAATGACAGCTTATCAAGCAATTTTGCAAGCACTTATAAACAGAAGTGTAAGTGGAAAAGGCAGACATATATCAGTGTCTATGTTTAATTCACTCGCAGATTGGATGAACCCTTTCTACCTTGGCTATGTTTATAATAACAAAATTCCAAAAAGAAATGGTATGACTCATCCAATAATCGTTCCCTATGGTGCATATAATTGTAAAGATAATTTGACAATTTTAATTGCTATACAAAATGATAGAGAATGGGTGAAACTTTGTAAAATTGTATTAGACGACGAAACTATGGTTAATGACACTCGCTTTAAAACAAACTCAGATCGTGTCACTAATCGAGAATTAACAGAAAAAATTATTCAAGATAAATTCATTACTTTTGAACGTGAGGAGTTAATTGAAAAACTTGAAGAAGCAAGCGTTGCTTACGGAAGAATATCTGACATGGAACAATTAAAAAATCATCCCCAAAACAATTTTTTAGAAATTGAAACCAAAAACGGCAAAGTAAAGGTCTTAGGTCCAGGCGCAATACATGACAGCCTTATACCAGAAGTTAATAAAATGCCTGAATTAGATGAGCATGGGAAAAAAATTAGAACTGAATTTAGTTCTTAAAAAAGGAGATAAATTTGAGAAGTATTTTATTTTTACCAACCGATAAAATTGAAAGATTACCAAAGGCTATAGGATCTGGGGCCGATAAAGTTATTTTTGATTTAGAAGATGGTTTGGCCCATGAAAACAAAGCTATGGGAAGATCTAATTTTGTTGATTTGGCAAATAGAAATTATGAAGGTCAAGCAAATAAGCTATTATTGCGCATTAATGCTTTAGATACTGAAGAGTATCAACATGATATAGAAATGTTAAGGTCTTTACCTTCTCTTCCATACTCTATTGCCATTCCTAAAATAGAGTCTGCTGACGAATGTAGGACTTTTTTAAAAGATCTTGGAACTAATATATTAATTTTACCTCAAATTGAAACACCACGTGGTATCGCAACTATTGAAAGTTGGGATTGTTCAAACATAGAGTTTTCTGGAATTGGATTTGGATCAGCAGATTATTGTGCATCTACCGGTGGTGACATGGGTAAAGCCAGTTTAGCGTATGGAAGGGGTAAAATTATTAATGCTGCCGCATTATTCAACACACTTGCTCTTGATGGAGTATGGTTAGATTTCAGAGATCCTGAAGGATGTAAAGAAGAAACATTATACGTCAAAACTATGGGTTTCAAAGGACGTTTTGCTATACATCCAGATCAGATTAAACCTATTCATGATGCTTACAGACCTACTCCAGAAGAATTGGAATGGGCAAAAGGTGTTTTAGAAGAAGCAAAAACAGCAGGTTCTGGTGCTTTTAAATATCAAGGTAAAATGGTTGATGCACCCGTGTTAGCGGTAGCAAGACTAATTATATCAAGGGAGGATTAAATGGATGAAAATTCTTATGGAATAAAAAAAATAGGACCCCAAAGGTATAGAGAAGATCCAGGTAGATATTTTGAAGATTTTCAAGTAGGAGACGTTTATGAGCATTGGCCCGGTAGAACGGTAAGCGAAGCTGATAATATATGGTTTACAAATTTAACAATGAATACTCACCCAATTCACTTTGATGCAAATTACGCCTCTAAATCTGAGTTTGGGAAATATTTAGTTAATTCCGCTTTTACTCTAGCCCTTGTAACAGGGATGTGTGTTAGTGGCACCAGCCAAAAAGCAATAGCCAACTTGGGATGGGAAGAAATAAAAATACCTGCTCCAGTGTTTGTTGGAGATACATTATACTCTGAGACGGAAGTTTTAGACAAAAGAGAATCAAAATCAAGACCCACACAGGGTATCGTGAAGGTAAGACACATTGGTAAAAATCAAGACAAAATTGTTGTAATGGATATGGTAAGATCTTTCCTGGTTGCTAAGCGTGGGCATAGTGTAGTTGATGAAATTATTAAAGAAGCAGCAAATTAGAGAATAATAATATGGATTTACCTTTATCGGGGGTCAGGGTAATTGCTTTTGAACAATATGGAGCGGGACCATTTGGCACTCAATATTTAGCTGATTTAGGCGCAGACGTAATTAAAGTTGAACCTGCAGGTACAAGTGGTGATTATTTAAGAGCAATTGGTCCTTATTTTATTGATGGCCAAGATAGGAATTCTGCTTCCAGTATTTTTTTTCAAGCTCTCAATAGAAATAAAAAAAGCATAACTTTAGACATACTGTCAAATGATGGAAAAAAAATTCTTCAAAAATTAGTTGAGAATGCTGACGCAGTCGCGAACAACCTAAGAGGGGATGTTCCAGAAAAACTTGGGATTACTTATGATCAGCTTAAACAATACAATAAATCAATTGTTTCAGCACATTGTTCTGCGTACGGAAGAGAGGGACCAAGAAAAAATTGGCCGGGATATGACTATCTTATGCAAGCAGAGGCTGGGTATTTCTCATTGACAGGCGAACCTAATGGACCTCCAGCAAGATTTGGTCTTTCAATTGTAGATTATATGTCTGGTTTGACCATGTCATTTGGACTAGTAAGTGCTATACTATCTGCAAGGTCCACTGGTATCGGAAGAGATGTAGATGTTAATTTATTTGATACGGCCATGTTTAATCAAAGTTATATGGCAGCCTGGACACTCAACACTGATTTTAAAAGTGAAAGATTAGATAGATCAGCTCATCCAATTTTAGTTCCTTGTCAATTGTATAAGACTAAAGATGGTTGGATTTACATAATGTGTAATAAGGAAAGTTTTTGGCCTGTTCTGTGTAAAAAACTAGGTAGGGAGGATCTAATTGATAATTCAAAGTTTGTTGACTTTTCATCTAGGCAAAAACATAGAGACGAAATAACTAGAATTCTTGATGAAGAATTAATGAAAAAAAATACCTCTGAATGGCTGGACGAGTTTGGAGGAGTTGTTCCAGCAGCTCCAATTTTAAATTTAAAAGAGTCTTTAGAAAATCCATTTTTAAAAGATAGAAAAAATATCCAAAAATTAAAAACAAAAAGGGGGGTTGATATTAGTTTATTGAAAACACCTGTTCATGTTTCAGATAGCAAATTTCAAGACAAAACTGCCCCAGAACTAGGCGAAGATACATATGATATACTTAAAGAGATAGGTTTTACTGGTGAACAAATAAGCACTTTCAAGAACAAAGGCATAATCTAAACAGAATTACATAACATATTAACTAATTAATTGGTTTTATTGCAATTAAGGGTTTACCTGAAAAGCATATCGTTATAGGTTGTGATTCTAAATATTTGGAGGAAATTTAATGAAATTAAATAAACTATCATTGTTAGGTGCAGCTGGCGCTGTTGCTCTAACTTTTGCAGCTGGAACCAATTTAGCTTTAGCTGATGGACATGCTGTAAAACCGATTAAGATGCGTTGGGCTTCTGACCATTCTGGTCCGCCACATCCTGCAGCTATTGCAGAAATGTTTTTTGCAGAGCAGGTTGAGAAGAAAATTCCTGGAAGTAAAGTTCAAATTTATTGGGCTAAGTCTCTTTATAATGTTCCAAAAGGAACTCAAGCTCTTACAAAAGGTAATCTTGAGATGATGACTGGTCAATTTGGTAAAACTTCAAGTGTTGAGCCATATGCTAATACTATTGTTGGTGCTGGAAAATTAACATCACCTGGTGCTATTAATGGCCTTGATGGAACAAAAACTTTTGCTCAATTAAAGAAAGTTTTTAATGACAAGCACGGGATAACTATTTTTGGTTCTGGACATCTAAGTATGTACATGGGTGCTGGTGCTGTTAAAAGTAGAATGTTAGTTCCTGCTGATTTTGCCGGTAAGAAGGTAAGAAGTATGGGACCAGCTGAAAATGCTTTGTTAGGAGCTTTAGGTGCAAACCCTACTACAATGGCTTTTGGTGATGTTCCACCTGCTCTTCAAACAGGTGTTATTGATGGACTGCTAACAAGTTTAGGTGGATTTAATGCTACCAAAGAACAAGCTCCATATTTCACAGTTGCTGGAATTAATGGTATTGTTGGTGATTACTACTGGATTGGTGCATCAAATAAATGGTGGGCAACTCTTGATAAAAAACAACAGGCAGCTTTAAGTGATATTATTATGAATGATTTTATTCCTTATCAAAAAGCTATTAACTTTTGTAATGATAAAAGATTAGTTGATAAGTTTAAAGTAACTGATAAAGGCGCACCTGGAATTTATGTGATGAGCCCTGCAGAGGCTGCAGTTCTTCAAGCAAAAGAAGGTGGTGCAACTAATAACTGGATTAAGTCTAAGGTTGATGCAACTGGAGACAAAATGGTCGATCAGTTCACTGCTGAAGCAAAAGCTTTAGTTGCAGCTAATCCAATGGGATCAAGTGCTTTAGAAAAGACTGATTGTACAGCGTTTGCTTCCGACTTTGCTAAATTTGCAAAAGGAACAGCTTTATACAAGAAAAAGTCAAGAAAATAAATTAATCTAAAAAGGCCTGACTTATGTCAGGCTTTTTTTATTTAATTGATTATCATGGATAATTTTTACAAAATCTCAAACAAAATTCAGTCTTCCATCACTGCTATTTTAGGTAGGTGTTCTGCATTCCTAATGATAGCCGTCACACTCTTTGCGTTAGCTGAAATTATAAGAAGATATATTTTTGGTGTTGTTTTTGAATGGGGCCAAGATGCTGTTATTTACATGATGGTTTCTTCAGTTGCCTTTTACATTTGCGTTACACAGATCAATAGGAATCATCTTGTAATGAGTGCTGTCTTACAACTTTTAAATACAAAAGGTTTTCATAGAACAGTAGGTTTTTGTAAAATTTTTGTTTCTTTCTTTGTTTCTGTATTCACTGGTTCTTTAACATATACTGCGTATTCAACGGTTGAATATTCAATACAAATTGGTGAAAGAACTGAGAGTTTATTTTTCTTTATGTGGCCTTTTTATTTTATATTGGCTCTGGGTATGGGATTAATGTCTTTAGTAGCCTTTCTTCAATTTATTGAAGATACACATAGTTATATAAAGGGTGACCATTTTACTGCAGAAATTGAAGCTGCTACTGATGTTTAATTCTAATAATACAGGAAATGTATAATGTGGGCTTTAGGAGGATCTTTATTTAGTCTATTATTTGCTGGTGCGCCAATAGGTATAGCTCTTGCTGGTGCTACAGGTCTTCTTGTACTGTTTGACGATTTTTTAACATATAGCACCTTGTTTGAAGCTTTTTTTAGTTTTCTTACTAAATATACATTAGTAGCTATTCCATTTTTTATTTTTGCTGGTTTTTTAATGGAAAAAACTGGTTTAGTTGCAAGTCTTTTTAAATTTGCTGACTCAATAGTAGGATGGGTTCCTGGTGGCTTTGCTTATGCAACATTGCTTGCAGCTGTTTTATTTGGAGCAATTTCTGGTTCATCCACAGCAATGGCTGCTGCAATGAGTGTTATAGCTTATCCAGAATTAATTAAAAGAGGTTATCCAAAATGGATGGCAGCAGGAGTTATTGCCTCCGCAGGTGGAATAGCACTTCTTATTCCGCCAAGTATAACTTTGATTCTGTTTGGTGTCATAACAGAAATGTCGATAGTTGATTTGTTTTTCGCAGGTATAATTCCTGGATTGATGTTGGCTATGAGTGATGCAGTTATAATTGTTAGTGTATCTCTTTTTATTAAATTACCTCGAGGAAAATTTGATTTATGTGAAGTTTGGAGGTGTTTTAAAGAAGCTCTACCTGCTTTGTTAATGCCTGTAATTATATTAGGTGGTTTATATGGAGGTTTATTCACTCCTACTGAAGCAGGTGCTGCCGCTGCTAGTTATGCCCTTTTTTATGGATTAATATTTAAAAGAAAAACATTTGCGAAAGAATTAATGCCAACAACTCTAAGAACTATGAACCTAACTGCAGTTGTGTTTTTTCTATTGGGTTGTGTTGGAATCTTCCAATTTTATCTTGCAAATATGGGTTGGCCTCAAATGATTGCTGAATGGGCTGGTGAATTGGGTCTTAGTAAAACAGGATTTTTATTTGCACTTATGGGATCGTTATTGTTTTTATCGATGTTTCTAACAGGTGTAGCAATTTTAGTCTTAACAGTACCTATATATTTCCCTGTTGCATTGGCTCTTGGTGTAGATCCTATTCATTTAGGAATTTTAACAGCATTATGCATAGAAATAGGAAGTGTTATCCCACCTGTTGGTTTAAATTTGTTTGCTGTTAGTGGAGTAACTGGCTTACCAGTTACAACCGTTATAAAAGGATCATTTCCTTTCTGTATTTCTGACACAGTTGTATTAATCATAGTGCTTCTATTTCCAGCTTTAGCACTTACACTTCCAGAACTATTAGTTGAATCTCACTTTAATTAAAGTTCTAAGAAGGCTTTTGCATAATTTAAAAGTTGATCGTCATCTCCAAACCTGGCAACAAGTTGGCATCCAATTGGTAATTCTTGTTTACCCTTAAATAGGGGTAGGGTAATACATGGATTTCCGTTTAGAGACCAAGTTGTATTAAATATCGGTGATCCTGTATATTCTAATCCTTTTAATGCTTCGCCAGGTGCACTAGGAGTAATTATTAAATCAGTCTTGTCAAATACAGCGTCTATTTGATTTTTTAAAATTGACAAGTCTTTTAAAGCTAACTGGTAATTTTTATTACTCACTTGATATCCATCATTAAGCCTGCCGTTCCTTAATTGGTCACTTAATTGGTCATAATAATTGAATCTTTCGTGAGATATTGATCTTTTAAATTCATATCCACTTATATCTAAATGAAGTGCATCAGATTTTGAAATAAGGTTATCAATTTCTAAATCAATTACATTTAATTTATCTGAACGGAGTAAATTAAGAAAATGCTCAAAAGCTTCCTTTGTAGAATCATCAGTTTTATCCCAGTGTGGTGTTCTAACAAATCCAATTTTAATTTTGCTTAAATCTACTTTTCGTATTGATACTAAATCTTCTTCTAGAAGGATTGATCGAAAAAGTGCAATATCTTCTACTGACCTAGACATCAATCCTAAAGTATCGATTGATGGAGAATTTGGTAGAATGCCTGATTTATCAAAATCACCATAAGATGGTTTATACCCAATAACTCCACAGTAAGCAGCAGGTCTTATTACCGACCCAGTAGTTTGTGTGCCAAAACAAACAGGTGCCATCATAGATGCTACAGCTGCAGCCGATCCAGAACTTGAGCCTCCAGGCGTGAAATCTTTATTATGTGGGTTTGTTGTTAATCCAGGAGCTCTGTGTCCTAGTTCAGTAGATACAGTTTTGCCAATAAAAATACATCCTGATTGTTTTGCAACGGATACCGAAGCAGCGTCTCTCATAGGAACATTATTTTGATAAAAATTAGTTCCAAATCCAGTAGGTGTATTACTTGCATCAATTATATCTTTAATTCCAAATGGAATTCCAAGTTGTGATTCATTATTTTCATTATCTAACTGCTTAGCTTTTTCTAGAGCTCTATCTTCATCCAAGTATATCCAAGCTTTAACGAGACCTTCTTTTTCACGAATTCTTTCGAAACAACTTTGTACCCACTCATACCTTGATAACTTATTGTTACCAATCAGTTTAATTGCATCAGTTGCAGTTAATTCAAAAGGATTTGTCATGGTATTTTCTCATATGATTTTAATAACGATATCTTAATGATTATTTTTTAGTTTTGTAAAATGAAATTTTAGTTTAACCTTTTCAATATGTTTTGGGAGAAATAAATGGAAAATATGACCGAAAAGTTTGCTGAGTTTTGTGCCGAAATTAGATACGAAAATTTATCTTCAGACGTTATAAAAAGAACAAAATTGTTAATTCTTGATACTGTTGGAATAATAATACGAGCAAGACATGATGCAGAATCAACTGCTAGTTTAGTCTCAGCAATCGATAGATTAGAAATGAGTAATGGAAGTTGCCAAGTTTTTTCAGATAAAAATAGTTACTCACCAAGTGCGGCTGCTCTACTTAATGGAACTTTAGCTCATTCTCTTGATTTTGATGACACTCATGCTGAAGCTTCTTTACATTCCAGTGCCCCAATACTTTCTGCCGCCTTGGCTGCAGCACAAATGAATAAATCATCAGGACAAGATTTAATAACAGCATGTGTTGCTGGTTATGAAATACAAATAAGACTTGGATTAGCTGGAGGCTCATCAGCGCATTATAAAAAAGGATTTCATCCAACTGCTACATGTGGTGTGTTTGGAGCTGTAGCTTCAGCGGGCTACCTTATGGGCTTAACAAAAGATCAGTTTGTTTCTGCATTTGGAATAGCCCTAAGTCAATCAGCTGGATCGATGCAATTTTTAACAGATGGTGCTTGGACAAAAAGATCGCATGTAGGACAAGCAGCACAGAACGGTCTAAATTGTGCAACAATGGCGGCGGAAGGTTTCAAAGGTCCTTCTCAAGCTTTTGAGGGTCAGTGGGGTTATTTACACGCATACGCTTCAGGAGGAGATTTAAAAAAAGCATTGGATGGTTTAGGTAGCAAATTTGAAACACTTAACTTAGGAGTAAAACCTTATCCGTCTTGTAGATATAGTCATGCAGCAATTGATGGGATAATAGATCTAAAAAAAGAATTGGATTTTTCTATTGATGATTTGGATGATATTGATATTGGTCTGTCCGAAACAGCACTGAACATTATTGGATATCCTTTAAAGGATAAACAAAATCCAAAAAGTATTGTTGATGGACAATTTTCAATGCCTTTTTGTGCTGCTGTAGCTGCTAAAAGTGGTGGATTAAAGTGGGATGATTATAAAGATCACTTAAATAACAGTGATACATTAGAGCTGTGTAGCAAAATAAAAGTAAATCCTGATAAAGATGCTGAGAAGTGTTGTCCAGAATTTATGAGTGCAAAGGTAAAAATGGTGGTAAAAGGAAAGACTTATGAAAAGTTTGTAAAGATTCCAAAAGGAGAACCAGAAAACTTTATGAAAGATGAAGAATTTATATCAAAGTTTAAAGGTTTAACAGAACCATATTTATCAAATGAAAGAGTTAACCAGTTGACAGATTTAATGCTTAAGATTGATCAAGCAAATAATGTCAATTCAATATTTGAGTATAGTCAAATAGATCTATAATCATTAATTTAGGAGATATTAATGAATGAACATAAAATAATTGAAGTCGAAAATGAAAAATCAGTTTCTGAAGATAATTTAATAATAGAATCTGTAAATAAATTCTTAGAAAAAGATGTAAAGCCTTATGTAAAAGAATTTGAGTCACAAGACAAATATCCACAAGATATTGCTGATAAAATGGCAGATTTAGGTCTCTTTGGTGCTACAATTTCTCCTGAGTATGGCGGTTTAGGTTTGTCAGCAGTTACTTACTCAAAAATAGTAGAAAATGTGTCTGCTGTGTGGATGTCAGTTTCTGGTATCTTTAATTCTCATCTTATAATGTGTGCCGCTGTAGAAAGATTTGGCACTGAAGAGATGAAAAGATATTATCTTCCTAAGTTTGCAACTGGAGAGATAAGAGGTGGTATCGCACTTACGGAACCAGATTGTGGTACTGACCTTCAATCGATAAAAACCAAAGCAAAAAAAGTTGGGAACGAATATATTATTGATGGTACAAAAACATGGATTACAAACTCAGTTCAAGGAACTATTTTAGCAGTTTTAGTAAAAACGAATACTGAAATTCAACCAGCCCATAAAGGTATGAGTTTAATTCTTGTTGAAAAGAAAGATGGATTTGTATCAAGAAAACTCAAAAAATTGGGTTACAGGGGAATTGATACAGGAGAAGTTCAACTTGAAAATGTAAAAGTACCAACTTCTAACTTGATTGGTGAAATAGAAGGAAAAGGGCTCAAACAAATTTTGGCGGGCCTTGAATTAGGAAGAATTAATGTAGCTGCACGTGGCGTCGGTGTGGCTAGAGCCTCTCTAGAAGATTCAATAGAATATGCAAAAATAAGGAAGACATTTGGAAAACCAATTAGTGAACACCAAGCAATTCAAATTAAATTAGCTGAGATGGCAACGAAACTTGAAGCTTCTAGATTATTAACTGAACAAGCTGCAAAGGCATATGATTCTGGTAATAGATCAGATTTACAAGCCGGAATGGCAAAGCTTTTTGCTACTGAAACGGCGTTGTTTAACTCTACAGAAGCAATGAGAATTCATGGCGGATTTGGGTATTCGCCGGAGTATAATATTGAGAGATATTATAGGGATGCACCATTGTTGGCTATTGGTGAGGGAACTAATGAGCTTCAAAAATTGATAATAGCTAAGCAACTTGTGTCTGAAGATTAAAATATCTAAGATATAAATATTCCAACGCTAAAGAAGAACACTCCTATTGCTAAACCAAAAATTGGTTTTTTTGGGAAAAATAAAAATATAATTATACCAATTAAAAAAGGTGCTATTCTTTCAATCAATTCAGTTTCGGCCAACGCTCCTGTTGGGAAAATTATGATTCTAGTCATTAAAGCTGTCGTCATAGCAAATGCAATAGCATTGATCCATTTTGCAAAAAAACTATCTTTTTGTATTTTACTAGATAAAACTACTCCTAAAAATCTCCAAACAAAAATACCTGAACTAGCGACTAAAAGCATTATCCAAGGGATTATTTCAGGTATAATTATTGAATTCTCATACATTAATTTTATCCTTATTCAAAAGATAACTGATCATCAAGCCAACGGAACCGCCAACTAATCCTGCAACAATCAAACTCCAATCACCAATATATGGAAATAAAAGGGGCCCGATAATCCCTCCAGTAACAACTGCTAATCTGTAATAAATTTCAATAGCTCTTAGCATTAAGATAGTTAAATATAATGGCATTATAAATACAGGAATAGAAACAATATCACTAGGTAAAAAATCATATAATTTGTAACCAATAATTGTTGTAGTTGAATTAAATATTACCAATGCCAAACTAAGACCTTGAAAAAATTTAAATAAATCTTTTTCGTCTATTTCATTTTTTACTTTGGTTAATTCAGCCCAACCAGTGGGACTAATGAGGTGAGCCCAAAATAATTTTGTAATAAAAGATAATTTATGTTTGTGAATATTCATTAATGTAAGGCCAGATAAGACCAAAAAAAATTGTCTCATGTTAGCCAATAAAACAGTAGTGAATAGCAAGAAGATTGGTGTGCCTATTGAAAAAAGAGACACAAAAATAACCATACCAGGCATGCTCCATAAAATTAAAACTGAACCTAAACACAGATATAGATCTAGTCCAGCTTCTGCAGCAAAAACACCATATCCAAACATTGCTGAGCTCATTCCTATGCCAGGGAAACCAAAGCCAGTAAAAATACCTTTTTTAAAAGGGGTATATTTTTTTTTCATAGACAAATTTTTCTTATCTAAATTTTTGCTACTAGATCAATCTCAACTGAAGCGCCTATAGCAAGTCCAGTTACACCAATACATGTTCTAGCAGGAAGTTTGTTTTCATTGAAATAGGATTTATAAATTTTATTGACTTTGTCGAAGTCTTGGAAGTTAACTAAATACACTCTTACAAAAGTTACTCTCTCGAGAGAAGAGCCACAATTATCTAAAACACTAATTAGATTTTTCATAACTTGATGTGTTTGTTTTTCAACATCATTACTTACTAGTACGTCAGGATTTTCTGGCAATGTTGGCATTTGTCCAGTAATAAAAATAAATTCACCAGCTTTAACAGCATGACTAAAGGGGCCAACTCTTTTAGGTCCATTTTCAAATACTAAATGTTCTATGTCCAATCGATTACTCCAATAAAGATTAATGTTGTCAAAAAGGCTAATTCAAATAAACTTTGCACTAACAGGGGGATTTTTCAATGAGATTTACAAACAAAACTGTGTTTATTACTGGAGCAGCAGGTGGAATTGGTCGTCAAACAGGTTTAAGTTTTGCAAAAGAAGGTGCAAATGTAGCTGTTTCAGATTTAGATTTTGATATGGCTAGCAGGGTGGCTAAAGAAATAAAATCTGCAGGTGGTAATGCTGAGCCATTTAAATTAGATGTAACAAATCAAAATGAAACTATTGAAAACATGAAAAATGCATATGAACATTTTGGAAGCTTAGATATTGCATTTTGTAATGCCGGAATAAGGGAGATTGTGTCTCCATTAGAATTGTCTATTGAAGAATGGAGAAAGGTTATTGATATAAATGTTACTGGGGTTTTTATAACTGCACAAACATTTGCAAAGCACTGCATCGAAAAAAAAATAAAGGGTAATATTGTAATTACTTCTTCGACTTTGAGCGTAACTTCTGCGCCTAATAGGTGCGCTTACACTGCCTCTAAACATGCTACTGCCGGAATAACTAAGCAACTAGCAGTAGATTTAGCAAAGTATGATATTAGAGTAAATGCTATTGGACCAGGTGTTATTAGAACTCCATTAACAGAAAGATATTTTCAAGATGACGAAGCTTCTCAAAAAGTTAGGAACTTGCACGCTATGAAACGTTGGGGAGAACCTAATGAAATTTCTAGTGCAGTTTTATATCTTGCGAGTGATGAAGCAAGTTTTTGTACTGGGACAAATTTAATTGTAGATGGTGGATGGACAGCTGGAAAAGACTGGTAGTTAACTAATTTTATTTAAAACTGGATGTAGATATTTTAAAAATTCTTTTGGATTTTCACTCATTGGAAAATGACCTACATTTTTCATTTTGATCATTTCGATACCAATAGTGTCAGCTAGGGATTTTGTTTCCTCTGGTGTTGCTGAGTAGTCATATTCACCAGTTAATAAATAAATTGGACATTTTGAATTATCAATTTTTTTAATTTCATTGCCAATATTTCCATCGAACTTATAAAAAAATAAATCTCCTTTAAAAATGCCAGGTCCACCTTGCATATAATGCCACATTGTTTCGAATTTATCACTTTCAGGACTTGTTGGTGCCATCAAGCCATAAGCAATGCCTCCGCAAACTTCTCCTCCATGTACATCTTGTCTATGTAACCAACTGATATCGTAATAAGGATCCAAATGACCAGCACTTTGAAGCCCAATTAATGCTCTAAATTTATCTGGAAAATTTATTGCTAAATGAAGAATAATTCTTCCGCCTATAGAACAACCCATTACAACTGGCTTTAATAATTCCAAACCATTTATAAAGCTCATAATTTGGGAAATATAAAAATCAGTAGATAATTTATAATTTTGAATTTGTGCATTTTCGGGTGGTGAAGATTTTCCATGCCATGGCATATCAAATACAATAACCCTAAACTTTTCTAATATTTTTTTATCATTTAAAAGAGCTCTATATTGTCTTCCATCGGACCCTGCCGTATGTAAGCATACTAGAGGAATGCCCTGGCCTGCTTCTTCCCAGTATATTCTATAGTCAATACCATCAATTTTAAATTTTCCATATTGACCAGAAATAGGTTCTTTTTCAATTTTCATTTTTACTCTCCGCTGGTCTTAGGGAGGCCAGTAGTAATTTGAAGTATAGTAAGTGAGACATTAAAGGATGGAGATCTCCTTCAAATTTCAAAACTTTTCTTCGAAGCATTGCAATAATATCATGTGACCCCGGTTGAGGAGTATGTTGTAAAAATTTTATCCACTCGTTCTTAGGTGCAGTTAATTTAAAGACATAGCTTGGCATTACAAAAGGTCCTTCTTCTACATTTTTTACAACGCCTTTTTCAATATTTACTAAATATTCATGCTCAATAGTACTAATCATAAAACATGTATTTAGATATTGAGCCATCATAGAAAGTTGGCTTCGTTTTTCATTTTTCTCTATTAAAGATTTAAACATAAAATTCTCAAAACAAATTCAATAAAGTTTTACATAAAATTAAATTATTACCAATTAGATTTTTATTTTGATATGTTAATTAAAAATAAGATTGGAGGGTCTTGTGAACGGAGCAGAGAGTTTAGTTGGTACTTTATTAGAAGGTAATGTTGAGGTCTGTTTTACCAATCCTGGAACATCAGAAATGCATTTCGTTGCAGCTCTAGATAAATATCAAAATATGCGAAGCGTTTTATGTCTTTTTGAGGGATGTGCTACTGGTGCTGCTGACGGTTACTTTAGAATGAGAAGGTCGCCAGCTTCAACTTTACTACATTTAGGTCCTGGATTAGCAAATGGCCTTGCAAACCTACACAATGCAAAAAAAGCTAATTCAGGAATTGTTAATATAGTAGGCGAGCACGCTCTTGATCATATAAAATTAAATGCTCCGTTAACTTCGGATATTGAAGGAATAGCAAGTCCAGTCTCCCATTGGGTAAAAACAAGTAAATCTTCAAAAGATATTGCGATGGATGGTGCTGAAGCTATTAGACATGCAAATGTAAAACCTGGGAAAATTGCAACTTTAATCTTGCCTGGTGATACCGCATGGAATGAAGGCAATAAAATTGAGTCGATTGAGTTAAATATGAAATCTAAGATAGTTTCTGCTAAAATAATAGACGAAGCAATTTTAGAACTTCAAGATGCAAAGAACCCTCTAATACTTGTTGGTGGTGAGGCCTTAGAAGAAAATAACCTTATTAAATTGGCAAAAGTAGCGGACAAAGTGGGCTGTTCAATTAAAACTGATTGGTTTAATGCTCGTTTAGATAAAGGTGCGGGAAGAATAAATTCAGTAAGAATACCGTACGTCGTTGATAAAGCAGTTGAAGTTCTTAAAGACTTTGACACCATTATAATAATAGGAGCAAGACGACCAGTCGCCTTTTTTGCATATCCAAATAAGCCTGGAGTCTTAACACAAGATTCTACTAAATTTTTTGAATTAGCTTCTATATCAGATGATATTACTACAGTTGTCGAAGAGTTATCAGATAGGATTGGAATATCAAATAATACTCCTAGTACTATTTCAAAATTTGATATTCCTGACATTCCTAAAGGTCCAATTAACCCAATGTCATTGGGAATGGTATTAGGTGCATTAATCCCAGAAAATGCGATCATAGTTGATGAATCTGTAACTACTGGAAGAGAATTCTTTTATCAAACTTCAGGATCACATCCACATACATGGCTGAATAACTGTGGAGGGTCTATAGGATTTGGAATGCCTGTAGCAATTGGAGCGGCAATATCATCTCCAGATCAAAAAGTTATTTCATTAGAAGGTGATGGAAGTGCCATGTATACCGTCCAGTCTTTATGGACTATGGCAAGAGAAAATTTAGACATAGTTGTACTAATTTTTGCAAACCAAAGTTACAAGATCCTTCAGGGAGAATTAACAAACGTAGGAGTTGATAACCCAGGAAAATCAGCAATGGAAATGTTGTCTTTAAAAGATCCAGCAATAGATTGGGTCTCTATATCAAAGGGAATGGGAGTAGACGCCGTTAAAGTTGAAAACATTGAAGATTTAGTAAAATATTTTAAACATGGACTTAAAGAAAAAGGCCCATTTCTAATTGAAGTTTTGATTTAAATATTTTGAGAGGGTATGGATGGCCAAAGTTGTTTACCATAGATATGTTGGTACTAAAGATAAACAACAAATTGATAAAAAAATAATAAATTTACTTTCAGAAAAGCAAAAATTTTCATCTTATGCTATAGGTCTAGGATTAAAATTTTTATATAATTTTAGCGCAGGATTACCAAAAAATTTGGATAGTATTAAATTTAAGATTAAGAAAAATAAATTAACTTGTAAAATAAAACCTGAAGCTAAAGCTCTCATGGACAAGGAAAATGAACGTAGATTAAAAAATTTTGCAAATGCCTGTAATTTAAATTGTAATATAATTTAAATCATTTTTTAAACTAAGCTTAGGAAATTTTATTATAGAATTTTATATAATCGTTGCAGTTCTTTTCGCTGCGTTTTTACACGCTACTTGGAATTTTGTTTTAAAGGGATCTGAAGATAAATTCTTAAGTATGACATCAGTGGTTCTAGGTCATACTCCATTTGCTATAATTGGTATTTTATTATTTGGATTGCCTAACATAGATGGTTTGAAATTCATATTAGCTAGCTCTTTATTACATTTTTTTATCAAGTTTTCCTTCTAAATGCATATAGATATGGAGAATTATCAGAGATTTATCCTATAGCAAGAGGTTTGTCTCCATTAATTATTTTAATAGTAAGTTTTTTGTTTTTTTATGAAGAAATTTCAAAACAAGAAATCTTTGCCATTTTTTTAATTTCATTTTCTTTGATAATTTATGGGTTGAAACAATTTCTACTTAAAAAATCTGAGGTTAAAGGCTTTGTTTTGGCTGTTGTTACAGGGTTTTTTATTGCTAGCTATTCTCTTGTAGATGGATATGGCGCAAGAGTTACACAAAATCCTGTAGGATTTTATAGTGTAACGACAATAGTCAATGGATTTATCTTTTATATATTTGCGCGTTGGAAAGAAAAAGAAATTTTGAATAGAATAATTCTTTCTGGGAAAATGTACTTTTTTATAGGCGGTACGGCATCTTATGCGGCTTATGCTATAGTTGTATGGGCATGTTTATATTTACCTATAGCTGTGGTCTCATCTTTGAGAGAAACTTCTATCCTATTTGCTGTTTTATTGGGAGTATTTTTCTTAAAAGAGAAGATAAATTTAACTAAAAGTTTATTAATATTAGGTCTATTTTTTGGGGTAATAATTTTAAGGCTGAACTGATTTTTTTACAAAGAAATGACTAAATTAATTTTGAAATACATGATATTAAAAAATTTATAAAACGACATTTTTCAAGGTTTAATAATTGGATATATCAACTAACTCAAATGAAGTTGCACTAATAGTTAGCTTTGCTTTTTTTATTGCTGGTGTTGTTAAAGGAGTAATTGGCATTGGTCTTCCAACAACAGCAATTACAATTATGACTTTTTTTGTCTCACCATTAATGGCATTAGGACTTAATCTAATACCAATGACCGTTGCAAACATTTGGCAGTTGAGTAAAGCAGATAATCCTAGAGAATTAGTAAAAAATTATAAATATTTCGCTACGTCCTTAGTAGTTTGTATCTTAATTACTTCTTTTTATGCAAATCAAATTGGAGACGATGTAGTTCGTCTCATTTTTGCGGTTGCAGTTCTTTTATTTGTTTGTCTGCAAGTTTTTGGTTTTAATTTTAAAATGAAACCTAATCATGACAATTTTTGGCAAGGTGGTCTTGGGGCGTTAGGAGGGTTAGTTGGAGGTGCAGCATCAATATGGGCAGTTCCAGTAACTATGTATTTATTAATGAAAAATGTAAAACCTAAACAATTTGTTGATGTTAGTGGTTTTTTAATTACCATTGGGTGTATACCTGTATCAATTGGATATATAGCAACAGGTGTTTTTCAGCCTAATATGTTTATTTATGGAGCTCTTGGGTCAGTTGTTGCAGTAATAGGGTTTCAAATAGGAGAAAAGCTTAGAAATAAAGTAAATGCTAAAACATTTAAAAATTTGTTACTCATTTTTTTTAGTATATCAGCTATTAACATGATCATACGATCATTGTTAGAGTATAATATTTTAAATTAAATTATCTTAATCTCTACTTCTGATAGATCCTCAACTTTATATATTATGTGATCACCTTTATTAGGAGCACGAGTCTTAATCACGCTTCCGGTAATTATAACACTATCTTTTGGGATAGTTCTTCCCAACGAAGTTAATAGGTTCGAAACCCAAGATAATGACTCAAGTGGGTTAGCGTCCTTTATCATCGCGTCTTGGGGAATTTCATCATTCCAAAGTAATTGTGATCTAACAATATCTAGGTTTAATTTTTCCCAATTTGGAAGTTCTTTGCCCATAACTATACCAGAACACCAAGCATTATCTGTTATCATTGATAGTGGATTTATATTAGAATAATCCGCATTTCGATCTATAATTAATTCAAAAGTAGGTGACAGGGATTTTATAAATTCTCTAATATTATCTTTATTAAATGGTCCCATTTCAGGTTTCAAATCATCTGACAATGTTACAGCTATTTCGAATTCCAACCCTAACCCATGAAAGTTTTCTAATTCAAAGGTTGAAGGACTTGACTTGATTTCATTTGCAAAAATACCACCAGCAACAGGATGGTCTATCCCACATAGTTGTTGCTGCACTTTG
>CACJJL010000003.1 GCA_902593735.1 uncultured SAR116 cluster alpha proteobacterium | reverse complement strand
GGTGCACGGATTAGAGCCTAAGTTGGGATCAAATAGTAGGGTAATAAAATTATTAAATCGCGTTGGACTTGATGAACAATATTACTCTAGATATCCACATGAACTCTCTGGAGGACAGAGACAAAGAATTGGAATAGCTAGAGCTCTGGCATTAGAACCTAAGTTAATAATAGCTGATGAAGCAGTTTCAGCACTAGATGTTTCTATTCAGGCTCAAGTAGTAAACTTGATGATGGAGCTACAAGAAGAATTCGGTTTAACTTATCTATTCATAAGCCATGATATGGCTGTAATTGAGAGAGTAAGCCATAGAATAGGAGTAATGTATCTGGGTGAAATAGTTGAAATTGGACTTAGAAGCCAAATTTTTGAAAATCCTCAACACCCTTACACAAAAAAATTGATGGCAGCAGTTCCAATTGCAGATCCAACTAAGAGAAAAAAGAAGTTAAACTTGATGAATGATGAAATTCCTAGTTTGTTAAAACCAATAGGCTATGAACCTGAATATGTTCAAATGATTAAACTTGGAGAGGATCACTACGTTAAACCATTTGATGGAATGAAGCTCTAAAATTAAAAGATATGAATGACCCTAAATTAGATTATAAAAATGAATTTCCTGTTGAATTAGTTAATCCTGACATTTCTCCTTACAAAAATTCTAACACAGGTATTGACTATGTTATTACATTAGATAGTGGTTTAAGTGGTCCACACGTTTTTATATCATCAATTGTACATGGTAATGAACCTTGTGGGGCACTTGCTATAGATTGGTTTCTTAAAAATGACTATAGACCATTAAGTGGAAAATTAACTCTAGGTTTTATGAATATTGAGGCTTATTTAGCATTTGATCCTCTTAATCCAAATAGAACAAGATGGGTTGAAGAGGATTTTAATAGATTGTGGGCAGAAGGTGTCTTAGAAGATCCCAAAAGAAAAAGAACTAGTGAATTTTTAAGGGCTAATGAAGTTAAAAATATAGTGTCTCAAGTCGATTATTTGTTGGATATACATTCAATGCAAAAACCTTGCGTACCTCTTATGATGGCTGGAATGTTAAATAAAGGTATTGATTTCGCTCGCGATGTAGGCATGCAAATGCCAATAATATCTGATACCGGACATAATGAAGGAATGAGAATGAGAGACTATTTTGGCTTTTCTAATAAAGAAAGTCAAAAAAATGCTCTTCTAGTTGAATGTGGGCAACATTGGGCCAAGTCATCTGAAATTGTTGCAATTGAGACTATGATAAGATTTTTACGAACTACTTCAATAATGGATGAAAATTTTGCAGATGATTTTATCTATAAAAATAAAGTATTAAATTTTCAAAATGATGTTTATAAAGTTGGAAAAATTATAACTATCAAAAGTGAAAATTTTAAATTTGATCAAGATTGGCAAGGTTTTGAAACCTTAAAAAAGGGAGTGTTGATTGGGAAAGATGATAATGAAGAAGTATATGCCCCCTACGAAGAAACTATTTTAATTATGCCTTCCAAAAGATTATTTCCAGGTAAAACAGCAGTAAGACTAGCCTATAAATTAAGTGACTATTATTAGAAATTTTAGTGAAGCCTTGGGTTAAACATATCCCGCAGATGATCTCCGACTAAATTTATAGAAGCGACAGTTATAAGTAATGCAACGCCTGGAAATATGCTAATCCAAAAGTCGCCACTATACATATATTCAAAACCATTTCCTATTAGAAGACCCAAAGAAGGTTCGGTTATTGGAAGACCTAAACCCAAAAAACTTAGTGTGGCTTCTAAAGAAATTGCGTGTGCCGTTTGCAAAGTACCGACAACAATTAACGGAGCCATACAGTTAGGCAATATATGTTTAAACATTATTCGTGTGTTTCCGAATGCTAAACATCTAGCAGCATCAACATATTCTTTATTTATTTCAACTAGAGCACTTGATCGTGCTGTTCTAGCGTAATAAGCCCACTGTACTAAAATTAGAGCAATGATAGTTTTTTCAACACCTTTTCCAAAAGCAGCTAAGATAATTAAAGCAACTAAAATAGATGGAAAGCTTAGCTGAATGTCCACAATTCTCATAATTAATGACTCGTATCTACCGCCAAAAAAAGCTGCAGAAATTCCAAAAAATGAACCTATTATCAGAGCAAAAATACCTGATAGAACGCCAACTCCTAAACTTACCCTCAATCCATAGAATATGGCTGAAACTATGTCCCTGCCTGCGCCATCAGTACCAAGTAAAAAATAATTACCAGAAAAATCTTCTGAAAATGGTGGTAACCTACTATTCATAATACTAACAGTATTGAGATCGTAAGGATCAGTAGGAGATACTAAAGGTGCAAATATTGCTACGAATAGAATAAGTAAAAAAATAAAAAAAGCGACAAGAGCAACCTTGTTTGAAGAAAAATCTTTACAGAATTCTATAAATTTTCTTAATTTTGGGTTCATTGATGATCCCCTTTAATTCTTACTCGTGGATCTAAGAACGTGTAAATTATATCGACAATTAAGTTTAAAAATACAAAAAATGTTACAATGATCATTAAGTATGCAACAATAACTGGGCGATCAAGATTGTAAATTGAATCAATTATTAACTTTCCCATCCCAGGCCATGCGAACACAGTTTCAGTAACTGTTGAGAAGGCGATTAAGGAACCAAATTCAAGGCCAACAACAGTGACAATTGGAATTAAAATATTTTTCAAAACATGTATCAATACAACTCTTTTTTCAGAAATTCCCTTAGACCTAGCAAACGTAATATAATCTTGAAGAATTATTTCTCTTGTTCCGGCTCGTGTTAGACGTATGACTGAAGAAATTTTAAATAACGCCAAATTTAGTGCAGGTAAAAAAACATGAGATAGTCCATTTAGAGTAAACAAAGAACTATTTATGCCCATAAAGGTTCCAATCTCACCTCTACCAGTTGATGGTAACCATCCAAGTTGAACAGCAAATATCATGATAAATATAATACCAACCCAAAATGTTGGCATAGAAAAGCCTAAGATAGAACCTGCCATAATAACCTTACTTGCTTTGCTGTCAGGGTTATATCCTGCGTATATACCTAAAGGTATTGCTATAATTAAGGATATAAATAATGAGAACAAGGCCAGTTCTAATGTGGCCGGCATTCTCTGGATTATTAACTTTAGGGCAGGTTCTCCAAAAATAAATGAGCTTCCTAAATCCCCTTTAAAGGCGTTTACTAAAAAATACCAATACTGTTCTGTTACAGGTCTATCTAGTCCAAGTTCGCGGATAACTCTCTCTACTTCGGCTTGATCAGCTTCAGGATTAATTAGCATTTCTACAGGATCACCTACTAGATTTACACCTCCAAAAACCAAAAGAGACATAATAAATAAAACAAGTATACTTTGAGCGAACCTTGTACAAATAAATGCTGTCATTTTAGAATTCTTTAATAATAAGAACCAGAGCAAATCTGCTCTGGTTCTTAGGTTATAACTTATTTACAATTTAAATATGTTGCTATTGTTCTTTCATCAGTTCTTGGAGTGTAGCTACAAGAAGATTTTGCAGCCCAAGTATTCATTTGATAATGAATTGGAATAACACCATAGTTTTTACCAACTGCCACTTCGGTAGCTTCAGCTAAAAGTTTACCTCTGGCGTCTGAATCAACTGTTCCAAGCGCCTTTTGAATTAACTTATCAACAACTGGATCAGAATGTCTTCCTCTATTCGCTCTACCCATACCAATAGATTTATCATAAGTATGTAATAAAGCTCTTAATGGAGATGATGCTTCTCCAGAACCAGCACCCCAACCAAGGACCATAAAACTAAATTCAGGGCTCTTATTTGGACCACCTCTTGATGCTCTTTTGAAGTAAACAGCTTTTGGCATTGTTTCAACTTTTGCTTTAATACCTATCCTTGAGAACATCTGTGCAAGTGCCTCAGCAATTTTTGCATCATTGATGTATCTATCATTTGGACCATGGATAGTCATTTCAAAACCGTTTCCATAACCAGCATCTGCTAATAACTTTTTTGCAGCTTCTGGATCATATGGATCTGGTTTCATTTTATCTGAGACACCATGGAAACCTGCTGGTAATAATTGGCCTGCTTTTACAGCAATACCTTCCATCACTTTTGAAACCATTGCATCACGATTAATTGCTAAAGAAAGAGCTTTTCTGACCCTGACATCCATTAGAGGGTTTTTAATTTTACCACCACCTATTGCTGTAATATGAGGTGAATCCTCTCTAAATTGGTCCATATGAAGATAAATCACTCTATTAGAAGATCCGCTATTTAACTTAATAGTTGGATTTTTTTTCATTTTTGCAACATTTAAAGGAGGTACATTATCTATAAAATCTACATCCTTAGCTAATAGTGCTGCAATTCTTGCGGGACCAGATTTAATTGGCTTAAATAAAATATTTTTGTATTTAGGTGCTCCAGTACCTGCACCATGATAATTTTCGTTAGCTTTTAATACTATTTTATCTCCTGGGACCCACTCTACAAACTTATAAGGACCAGTACCAATTGCTGCTTTACCACTATTATAGTCAGCTGTGGTTGCGCCTTCTCCATTTTTCTTTGATATAATTTTAACTGTCATGATATCATTTGGCATCAAAGGATAGGGTTTCTTTGTTTTTATGTGAATTGTATGACTATCAATTTTAATAAATTCTTTTCCCTTTAAGTAAGTACCAAAACCTGATGGAGATTTTGGAACATTTTGTGCTCTTTGAGCCGTAAAGAGAACATCATCTGCAGTAAAATCACTTCCGTCATGAAACTTTACACCTTTTCTGAGCTTAAATTCCCAAGTGGTGTCATTGATAGGTTTCCACGAAGTAGCTAAATCTGGATAATGTTGTTGGTTTTCGTCTGACCCAACTAATGTCCCATAAATATGGGTTGCAAATGCATTATTTGGACCAAGATTATGATAATGTGGATCAATAGAGCTGGGCTCTGATTTCAATCCAACAGTGAGGTCTTTTGCCAGTGCAACACTTGATAAAAGACAACTTATCAAAATAATAAAAAGTCTGTTGATTAATTTCATTTTTACTCTCCTAAAATATCCTTAAAAACATTGAATTAAAAATAACATAGAGTCAAAAGATAAAATAAATTTATATAATTAAATCTTTTTTGTTTTTTTTATTATAAAAAGTAATTACAGGAGGAGACATTGAAACACTTAGAAATTTTGAAAAAACTTCCCGAATTACAAATATTTAGTGATAAAGAATATAATTTAAACATATCTTTTAGGATCAATAAATTTGATGATAATATACCAATTGTATTCTTGCATGGTTTTAACGGGAATAGCAAAAGTTGGGCTTTTCAATTTTTACATTTTAGAGATAAAAGGTCAGTAATTGCAATTGATGCACCTGGTTTTGGAAAATCAGATGCTGCGGATTTAAATATGTTTGAGATTGCAAAGCTAGTGAATAACTTACTAACAAATTTAGGAATTAAGAAATTTGACTTAGTAGGTCACTCAATGGGTGGCATGTTAGCTCAAATTGTTTCAGCTGACTTTTCCGATAGTGTAAATAAATTAGTTTTGTCATGTACTCATAAAGGTTACGCATTACCGCCTCAGAGCCCTTTAAGGAAACCCTATAGTCAAAGACTTGAAGAAAGAAAAAAGTTGTCTAATGAAGAATTTGGTAAATTAAGAATTAAAAAGATGTTGCCTGAATTGAAAGATAAAGAAATATTCAGTTTCTTATCTATTATTAGTGAAGAAATTACGGAAGGTTCCATAATGTCAGGTGGAATGGCTATGCAAACACTTGATACTTCAACTAGTTTGTTAAAAGTTAATCAACCATGTCTTATATTAAAAGGTTCAAAAGATATTGTTGTATCAAACGATCGTTCTAATAGATTACAACAATCATTACCTCATGCAAAAGTATTAGAGCTTTCAAATGTTGGCCACGCACCTTATTGTGAAAACTCATCTGACTTTAACGAAGCTATAGAAACCTTTTTTAATTCATGAATGCCTTATCAAATAGATCATTTAGCTTATATTTTTTTAGTAATACGGTTTCTCTTTTTGGGCTTTGGATACAAAAAATTGGAGTTGGTTGGCTTACTTGGGAAATTACAGAATCTACATTTTGGACAAGTTTTGTAACTTTAGCTCTTATGGCACCTGCAGGAGTATTAGGACCATTTTTTGCTGTATTTGCAGAAAATTGGAATATGAGGGTAGCAAGTGTAATATTAAAAATATTAATGTTTTTAATTGGAATATTAATTTGGTTCTTACAATATTTAGATCAACACACACTATTTACTTTAGCTTTTTTGTCTGTTTTACAAGGTTTATTAAGTGCTTGTTATCACCCTGTAAGATTAGTTTTTGTCTCTATTGTTGTTCCAAAAAATTTACTCTCTAGTGCTGTAGGTCTAAATTCTGCATCCTTTAATGGATCAAGAGTTGTTGGTCCTGCTTTTGCTGGAGGATTGATAGCTTTTCTTAATCTTGAAGTAACTTTTTTGATTGCTGCATTAACTTATCTTCCATTGATTCCAGTCTTAATTTATATGCCCTTAAGAACAAGGATTAAGAAAGAAGTTTTACAAGGAAATTTTTTTCATAAATTTTTGGAAGGTGGAAAATTTGCGTTAAGGACCCCCATTATTCTAAAAAGTTTATTTGTTGTTTTTGTAAGCGCCTTTTTTGTCAGAGGGATGCTTGAAATTCAACCAACAATTGCAGGAGAAATATTAAAACAAGGGAGTTTTGGATTATCTTTAATTACAACTACTGCGGGTATTGGGGCCTTATTGGCGTCAATTTGGATAGGTTTTAGAAATAGTAATAAAAGTAAAATTGAAACTAAATTAGTATCAATGTTAATGCTTGGTCTGATAATAAGCTGTATTATTGGCTTTATATCAGAAGTTTATACAATGGCCATATTTTTTACAGTAGTCGGTTTTACTACAACGGCAGTTGGTATTGGAACTCAAACAATTATCCAATTAGAAGTAGAAGAAGTTTATAGGGCTAGAGTCTTAACTTGGTGGTCAAGTATTTCTTTTGGATCATTAACAGTTGGGGGTATAATTTTAGGATTTGTGGGTGAATTCACTCCTTTAAGTAATGGTCTTATAATAATGCCAATTATTGGTTATTTCATATTTAAATTGATTCTATACTTTAAATTTAAAAATAATTTATTTAATTGATTTTATTTTAGCCTCTCTTTTAAAGATATATATACCTGAAATTGTTATAATAAATCCCCCTACAATTGTAGAAATTATTGGATGTGAGTTCCATATCAAGTAATCAAAAATAATTGCCCATAAAATTCCTGTATAATTAAATGGACTTACAATTGAAGCAGGTGCTTTTTGTAATGCGTAAGTCATTAACAATTGTGTTAAAAAAGCTGATACACCTAGTCCAATAAATAACAAAATAACTCTTAATGAAGGTTCTTTCCACAAAAATGGTTGAAAAAAAGAAGTTAGAATAAAACTCACTAACATAAAGTAAAAGACTGTTTTTACAGGATGTTCAGTTGTCCCTAGTAATCTTAAAAAAATAATAGTAGTAGACCACATTAATGTGCCTATTAAGGCATAAATTGAAGCAATAGCTATGGAGCCAGTAGGGTTTATTGCAATTATCACCCCACCAAATCCAATTAAAATGGCCAACCATCTTCGCCACCCTATTATTTCGTTGAGAAAGATTATTGCAAAAATACATGAAAAAATTGGTACTGCTTGAGATATTACTGTAACATCTGCAACAGGCAATCTTTGAAAGGCTAAAAAAAACATTATGTTCCCAGTAAGTCCCGCCAAGCTTCTAAAGAAATGAAGATAAGGCTTATTTGTTTTTAAAAATTTTATGCCTCCTAGCTTGTAAATTAGAGGTAATAAAAGAATTATTACAACCATGGCTCTTGCAAATGTAATCTGTACAGCATGGTATTCAATACCTACTAATTTAGCTTGAACGCTCATAATAGTTACGCAAAATACAGCCAAAATCATTGCTATGATGGCTTTAAAATTATTAGAAGTATTTTTATAAATGGTTACTAAATTCAATTAATTTATTTCTTCATTTCTGTAAGTTTTTTACTTTCTCTTAAAAAGAAAAAACATAAAAATGCTGAGAGAAAAGGATATAATGCAGAAAGTCTTATAGTTGTAATTAAGTCATAACCAAGATCCATTGATATTGCGAAGGGCATTGCGCCAATTGATGCCCCTACAACTAATATCATTTGACCTGTGCCTTGAATACTACCAACATGTAATCTTCCAAAATACCTTGGCCAGATATAGCCAAATAAAGATAAATTAAATCCATTATTAATTCCAAAAATGATCGCATAAATCATGGAAAAGGTAGTATCACGTGCAAAGGTTATGGATAATAGTGAAGCCGTGGTTATTAATAACGCAACTCCAATAATATTATGAGTTTCAAATCTGTCTAAAATTTTGCCTGCAATAGGAATAAAGATAATCATCGAAACCATTGTTGGTATGAATAAAGCAGCTGCAGTGCTGCTCGCCATTCCAAAGTATTGACTTAAAATTGTAACTTGAAAAAAATGAAGCGCAGTTACTAATGAAGATATAGAAAAAAATGAGAATGCAAGTATGTAGAAGCTTTTTTCCTTTAGGGCTTCTTCAAGATTGAGACCAAAAATTTTTTCATTAATTTTACTCTTTTTATTATTTTCTAAAATTCCATCTGGTTTAATGCTTACATCTTCAGGTTTATCTATTGCTAAGAAAATTAATGGTGGTAACATGATCAACCATGTAGACAAACCTAGAATAACCCATGCCATTCTCCATCCGTAATTTGAAATTAAAAAGTCAGAGATATATGGATGTAAACCCATAGAAATAGCAAACCCTAAACCCATTAATCCAAGTGCAAACCCTCTTTTCTTATCAAACCACTGAGTTATAATATTCGCAGAACCAAGCATTAGAGAGCCTTGCCCAAAAAATCTTAAAAATCCAAATGCGATGGCCAACATTAGAAAGTTTGATGCAGCTCCAAAAATCATACATCCAATACCAAGGAGTAAGACGGTATATATTAAAATTTTTCTTGGTCCGTATTTATCAACTAATTTTCCCATTTTTGGCAATAGAAAAGCAGCAAATAAAGTTGCTATCATATAAGCAGTAGTAATTGATGTACTGGAAATTTTAAGATCTTGAGATATTACTGGTATAAAAGGACTAAAGGTATGAGATTGTCCTGCGCCACTCGTAAAAATACCAAGACTCCCGATTCCAACAATTACCCAGCCGTAGAAGAATTTATCTTTTGTAGCTTCGAAAAATTTTTTGTTAACAAGAAACATGTTAATGATTTACTTCATTTGTTAACTAATTTACAAGTGTTTTTATATTTTATTTTTTAATTGCATTTACATACATATCAAGTACATCATTTAAAGATCTTTTTTCATCGACTGTTTCTCTAGTCTCTCTAGCAATTGGTGTTTTATTTGCCAGTGACATTATATCGGCTGCACCTTCGTGAAATTTTGAGGTAACTCCAGCATCAGAAAAAGTATTAGCAATTTCAAACATTTCTCCTTCCCATCTTGCTGCATCAAGAGGAATTCTTGGAACCATCCTTTCCATTGCTGATAATATATCAGGTTTGCTATATTCCAATTCAGCAAAATATTCAGAAGTAAGACCTAGTTTATGAGCAGTTGTCAAAACTGCTGCATGAAGTGCAAAAGTTCCTTTTGTTGCGCTAGCATAAACCATTTTCATTGCAGAAGCTTTACCTATTTCTAAACCTAAATCTTTTATTATAAATCCTTTTTTGTGGAGTAATTTAACTGGTTGAGTATTAGGTCCAGATATATACAACCTTGTTTTTCCATTTTCTACAATTGGATTGAATCCAATGATACCACCATCTATAAAATTACAAAACTTAGAGGATATTGAGTCATTGATTTTTAATGCTGTTTCAGGAGATACAGCATTGCAATCAACATAAGTAATGTGTTTTTCTTTTTTTAAAATTACATCGTTAACTATTTTAGCTTGTTGAAGAGCAAATTCAGGAGGCAGTATTGATAATATAATATCAGAATTTTCAACAACATTATCAATCGTACCTAAATCTTCAAAACCAGATAATTCAGCCAGTTTTTTAGTTCTAATACTTCTCTGACTTAAACAAGTTACAACTCTAAAATTATTATTTTTAAATGCTTTTCCGCATCCATGGCCCATATCTCCAGGCATTAATATTGCAATTGTTTTTGACATAAAATTTTAAAAAAAATGTTTTAGTACTTTTTCATTGGGCCACCATTTTTTTCCCAATCTGGAATCCCTCCTACATTAAGAACATTTTTATACCCCATTTCTATAAGTGTCTTACCAGTTAACGCAGCCTGGCCGCCAACTCCACAGATAAGTATTATTTCCGCATCTTTTTTAAGGTTATCATTGTAGAGTGGAGTTGCCTCATCAGCGACAAACTCAATTAGGCCTCTTGGAATTTCTAGACCATCTAAAATTGTTCCTGTTTTTTTAATATCAGAACTATCTCGTACATCTATAAAGATTGCTGATTTTGATTTATGCTTTTCAATTGCTTCCTTTACGTCAATTTTTTTCACAACTTCGTTAGCTTCTTGAAGGTAATCTTTTGCTGTTTTCATATTTTTCTCCACCTTATTTTAGTTCAACTGCCCTATAAATTGTGGTTGTGTAACCGCAGTCGTCATCCAACAATTTTTGCAATCTTTACTTACAGATGCTTTTTCTAAAAGCCATGTTAAATTGTAGCGTTTATTATCGTATGCGTCTACATTAACTGAATACGCAGCTTTGTTTTTATTTTCTTCGATTAATTTAATTTTGAATTTAGTTGAATTTAACAATATTTTATAAGATGTATCAGAAATCATTTTTTTGAAATTACCAAATGGTCCTGTATATCTCTTATTTTCTGGATGTGCAAACAGCCAACATTGGTAAATGCCAGAATTATTTTTAATTGAGTTTGTCTGAAGGGAGCTCATTTGAAGTTCAACAACTTCCACTGACGAAAATAAATCATTTGGCAAAACGTCGCTAATAGCTTTATTTATGTTGATTAAAATAAAAATAAAAGAAGAAATAAGAAATAATCGCATGTTTATCCTAGAAAAATTTAAAGTAGTTTATATATAAGGCTATATTTCTTAAATTAAATGGAGCACTAATGTTTTATCAAAACTTTTTCAAAAAATTCATAAAATTTTTTACAATAATTTCTATAAGTCAATTACTAGTGGTATCCTCCTTTGCTGCTGGAGGAGGTGGAGATGACAGTAAAAAGATGGATGTTAAATCAAATTATTACTATAAAGCGGTTAAATTAATTAATAAAAAATCATATGAAGCCGCTATAGATAATCTTCTTAAGGCTGAAAAAACCAATAAAAAAGATGCAGACATATATAATTATCTAGGGTTCTCATATAGAAAAATGGGTAATCTTGATAAAGCTGCCCAATATTATGATAAAGCTCTTAAAATTTCTCCAAAGCACAAGGGTGCTCTTGAATATCAAGGAGAAATGTTTCTTACTCAAGGAAATTTGAAAAAAGCCGAAGCTAATCTAAAAAAACTCAAAAAAATATGTTTTCTTGGGTGTAAAGAAGAAAAAATGTTAAAAGAATCAATAATGAAGTATAATAAGGGTCAGAAGAGCTCATATTAAACATTATATTTTAAATAAGGGAGAATATATAATGAAACAATTTGATGAATTATCTCTCTTAGAAATTGTTGATGAAGTTAAAGATGGAGATTTGATTGGTATTCCAGCAGACTATTCTGGAGTTCCAATGATGTTCACAAAAGAACTAATAAAAAAAGGTGTAAAGGACTTAAAACTATACTGCCTTCCTTTGACCACTATACAAGGTGATATGTTAATTGGGAGCGGATGTGTTTCTGAGATTGAAGCAGCGGCCGTAACTTTGGGTGAATTTGGTTTGGCACCTAGATTTTCAGAAGCTGTTGAAGCAGGTCATATATTAATAAAAGACTCCACATGTCCAGCATTGCACGCGCAACTCCAAGCTACTGAAAAATCTGTTCCATTTATGCCTCTTAGAGGGGTAATTGGCTCTGACATACATAAATATAGAAAAGATTGGCAAGTAATTGAAAATCCTATGAAATGTTCAGGTCACAAGAATGAGCCAATTTTGTTACTTCCTGCAGTCCAGTTGGATGTATTAATATTTCATGCACCTTGTGTGGATAAAAATGGAAATATTCAAATTGGGAGAAGACGGGAATTAGCAACTCTTTCACATGCCTCAAAAAAAGTATTTGTGACAACTGAAAAAATTCTGGATATTGATTTTTTTGATAACGAATTATCTGCTGCAACCTGTTTGCCAGCATTATATGTTGATGGAATATCGGTTGTTGAAAATGGAGCGTGGCCTTGTGCGTTACCTGGTGTTTATGGTCAAGATAATGATGAAATCAAAAAGTACTCTATTGCTGCAAAGACACAAAAAGGCTTTGAGGATTACATGAAAAATTACTTATTTACTTAATTGAAGGTTTAATTTTTTGATTGAACTTAAAAGAGAAGAGTTATTAATAAGTGAATTAGCTGATTTACTGGTAAATGACAAGCATATAGCTGTAGGTGCTGCATCGCCAATTCCTGGTGCAGCAGCTCTGTTGGTAAAAGAAGAATCTAAACTTCAAAACAATAGATTAAGAGTTACAATATTACATTCAAACAAATATAACAATTTTACTGATGGTGCTAGAGAACTTTTTGATTGTGCTGCTCAAGGCAGAATAGATACTTTCTTTCTAGGAGGTGTTCAAATTGATGGTGAAGCTAATATTAATTTAGTAGGCACTGGTAGTTATGAAAAAATAGAAAAAAGATTTCCAGGTTCATTTGGGTCTGCTTTGATGTATTTCGTAGTTCCACAAATTATTTTATTTAGAGAAGAACATTCACCAAGAACTTTAGTCGATAAGGTAGACTTTATTTCTGCGCCTGGATTTTCTGACGAAAATATCTACAGACCTGGAGGACCAAAATTTCTATTAACTAATAGAGCTCTATTCAAATTTAACAAACAAAAGAAACGTTTCTGTCTTTTAAAAATTCATAATAATGAAAGCTTAGAAAATATCATTAAACTTACAGGATTTAAATTTGACGTTGATGATAAAATAACAAAAATGTCTATCCCAAATAAAACTCGTATAGATATATTAAGAAATAAGATTTCCTATATGGTTTCAGAATTTTATCCAGAATTTGCCGATAGGATTTGGGGTGTTTAACTCATAATGAGAAGACCCGCACTATTAATTTTTATTTTAATTAGTACTTTTTTAATTTCTTACATATATCTACAAGAGGTTTTCAATTTAGATAAATTAAAGGAACATATTACATTTCTGAAAACATGGGTTAGTGAAGAAGTTTATATATCAAGGATTTCATTTTTTACTTTATATGTTTTATTTTCAGGCTTGTCTTTCCCTGTTGTTCCTACTATTTTGACAATTGCCGCTGGAGCCTTGTTTGGAGTTATTGAGGGTGTAATTATAGTTTCCTTTGCATCTACGGTTGGGGCATGTATTTGTTTTCTATTATCGAGGTATCTTTTAAAAGATTTTATTAATAATAAGTTTGAAAAAACAAAAGTTATTATAGACAATAAATTTAGCAAAAATGGTATTTATTATCTTTTAAGTCTTAGATTAATACCTACTATCTCGTTTGTATTAATAAATTTAATTATGGGAGTGTTACCTATTTCGCTTTTTAGGTTTTACTATATCAGTCAATTAGGAATGCTTCCTGCAACAGTAATTTATGTAAATGCTGGCTCAGAAATTTCGAAAGTTAATAACATTAATGACATTATGTCATTTACTCTTATAGTAAGTTTTATGTTAGTAGCTATTCTTCCAATTTTAATAAAGTTTGGTATAAATTATGTTGCAAAGCTAAAAGATATTTAAGTGTTTTTTCTGTTTTGCACTAAATTTTGAACAACTTGTGGATCAGCTAATGTTGATACGTCACCTAACTCTTCATGTTCATTTGCAGCTATTTTTCTTAATATTCGTCTCATTATTTTACCTGACCTTGTTTTAGGAAGACCTGGTGCAAATTGAATTAAATCTGGTGTAGCAATGGGGCCTATTTCTTTCCTTACCCATTGTTTTAATTCTTTCAATAATTCTTCTGATGTTTTTACGCCAATATTCACAGTAACGTAGGCATAAATGCCTTGACCCTTAATTTCATGCGGGTAACCAACAACTGCTGCTTCAGCTACATTTATGTGAGCTACAAGAGCAGACTCAACTTCTGCTGTACCCATCCTGTGACCAGATACATTTATTACATCATCAACTCTTCCTGTTATCCAATAATATCCGTCTTCATCTCTTCTACATCCGTCACCAGAAAAGTATCTTCCGGGAAAAGTTGAAAAATATGTATCTATAAAACGTTGGTGGTCACCAAACACTGTCCTCATTTGACCTGGCCAAGACATATTAATACATAGATTTCCTTCAGTGGCTCCAGTTAATTCTTTGTTCTCACTGTCAACAATGACTGGCAATATTCCAAAAAAAGGTTTTGTGGCAGAACCTGGTTTTGTATCAGTGGCTCCTGGTAAAGGAGTGATTAATATCCCTCCAGTTTCAGTTTGCCACCAAGTGTCAACTACCGGACACCTTCCATCACCAACAACATTGTTATACCAATTCCATGCTTCTGGATTAATTGGTTCTCCAACACTACCTAAAATTCTTAAGCTGTCTCGTTTTGTTTTTTTTACTGGTTCACTGCCTTCAGCCATCAATGCTCTTATTGCTGTAGGAGCAGTGTAGAATACATTAACTTTATGTTTATCCACTATTTCCCAGAATCTACTTACAGTGGGGTAGTTTGGTACACCCTCAAACATTAATGTAGTAGCGCCATTTGATAATGGCCCATAAACTATATAAGAATGTCCTGTTACCCAGCCTACATCAGCAGTACACCAATAAATTTCATTCTCCTGATAATCAAAAACATAATGATGTGTCATTGAAGCATAAACCATATATCCACCGGTTGTATGAAGAACTCCTTTGGGTTTCCCTGTGGATCCTGAGGTGTATAATATGAACATTGGATCTTCAGCATTTATTTCAGCGGGTGGACAATTAGCTGATGCCTTTTCCATTTCTTCATGATACCAAATATCTTGGCTGTCAATCCAATTAATTTCAGCTCCTGTTCGTTTAACAACAATTGTTGTTTTACACATTTTAGCTTTTGAAACAGCCTCATCAGTATTTGATTTTAAAGGTATTATTTTCCCACCTCTAATACCCTCATCCGCAGTAATAATAATTGTTGAATTACAATCCTCAATTCTTCCAGCTAGTGCATCTGGAGAAAAACCACCAAAGACTACTGAATGAATAGCTCCTATTCTAGTACATGCTAACATTGCAACTGTTGCTTCTGGGATCATTGGCATGTAGATAGTAATTCGATCACCTTTTTTTGCACCAGCATTTAATAATACATTTGAAAATTTACATACCTGTTCATGAAGTTCATTATAGCTAATATGTTTGGATTCATTTGGGTCGTCACCTTCCCAAATAATTGCTGTGTTATTACCTCTGGTTTCTAGATGTCTGTCTAAACAATTATAACTAGCGTTAAGTGTTCCATCCTCATACCATCTAATATGAAGATCTTCTTTATTATAGGACACATCCCTAATTTTTGTGTAGGGCTTCATCCAGTCAATTCTTTTACCATGTTTTTCCCAAAATTTTTCAGGAGAAGTAATAGATTCTTCATACATTTTTTCATATTCAGCTTTATTTGCATGAGAATTTTTAATTATGTCAGAGGATGGTACATATAAATCCTTATTAGTCATTTTCAAATCCTTTTATATTTTTATAGATTATCTTCTAAAATTAAATCAGCTCTTTCAATATCTTTAATTTCAAAAACCTTTTTAACAATATCTAATGAGAAACCTCTTCTTGAGAGAGCTCCATACCATTTTTTTTTTAATTCGAATTCATCAATTTTATTTTCTAAATTTTTTTTATAATATATTCCTATATTTTTTTTCTTAATAAAATTTATTGCAGCGACCATTTCTGGGTTTTGATGGCCTTCATCTACTGTATTAATAGCACGTTTAATTATATCGTTTGATATTCCTTTTTCATTTAATTTTGCATAAATAAATCTTTCTGACCCCCCTTGACGTCTTAGTGAACGAATTTTTGTCTCAGCAAAACGCTTATCATCAATGAATTTGGATAATATCATCTCATTTTTTAAATTTCTTATTATTTTAATCTTATCTAAGTCATTTGAATCAGCTTTTAAATTAGATAGTTTTCGTTTCATTGTGTTTTCAAATTGGTGAACTGAAACCTCATATCGAGCCAAATAAGACATTGCAGATCTTCTCATTTTCTTAATTATTTTTTCTTCTTCATTCATCCAAAAATTCATTTATCTTAACTTAATATAATTACTAATTAATATATATAGATTATAAAAATTATAAATATTTATATTACTGGAGAAAAATTTTTGAAAAATAAAAATTTTAAACTTGGTGTTAAAAGAGAAATTGGTACGGTAAATTGGACTGGTTTATTAACTTTATACATTAAGGAAGTAAAGAGGTTTACGAATGTTTTCTTGCAAACTATTACAGCTCCCATGGTAACTACTCTACTTTTTGTAATTGTATTCTCAATTGCGATTGATAGAAACGCTGGTTTTCATCAGATCCCGTATATATCGTTTTTAGTTCCAGGATTAATTATGATGAGTGTGATCCAAAATTCTTTTGCAAATGTTTCTTCAGCTTTTATGACTGCAAAAGTCCAGGGATCTATAGTTGACCTATTAATGGCTCCTTTAGGGCCAATAGAAATCTTAATTGCTCATATTTTAGCTGGTGTTACAAGGGGGTTGTTTGTTTTTACAGCTTCTTTTTTATTGCTATGGATTCTAGGAATTATAGATTTCCCAGAACATTTCGTTTGGATGATTTTGTATTTAATTCAAGGGGGTATAACATTAGCCATAATTGGGATGATTGCAGGTATTTGGGCTCAAAAATTCGATCAATTATCAATAATTTCAAATTTTGTAATTCAACCACTAGCATTTTTATCTGGGACTTTTTATTCAATAGAAAGACTTCCTGAATCTTTAAAAATTTTAGCTTATTGTAATCCTATTTTTTATGCTATTGATGGGCTAAGATTTAGTTTTATAGGATTAAGTGATGCATCTCCTATATTGGGAAGTTCAGTTTTACTTTGTTGTAATTTTGCACTAAGTATACTTGCTTGGTATATACTAAAAACAGGTTATAGACTTAGGTCTTAGTAAAAAATTTCGGAAATCAAGAATGAATAAAATTCAAAAAATTGCAGGTGTTTTATCAAATCAAGAAATTTTAGAATTGATCCATAAAAACGTAATTACTAGTGAAAATGGCATTGAAAAAGATTTAATCCAACCAGCCTCTATAGATTTAAGATTGGGTATAAAAGCATGGAGAGTGCCAGCTTCTTTTCTGCCAGGTAAGGGAAATAAAGTATCTACTAGATTAAAAGATCTGGCGATGCACGAATTTAGTCTGTTAGATGGTGCTGTTTTAGAATGTGGTTGTGTGTATATCGTAAAGTTGTTAGAGAATGTTAATTTGACTGATAATTTAACAGGGATTGCAAATCCAAAAAGTTCTACTGGAAGACTTGACGTTTTTACAAGATTAATTGTTGATGGTGCAATGGAATTTGAAGAAGTCCCAGCTGGTTATCAGGGACCATTATATGCAGAAATATCTCCAAGGACATTTTCTGTTCTAGTAAGAACAGGTTCCCGACTTAACCAATTAAGATTAAGAAGAGGACAATCATTTACTTCAGATAAAGAAATGGAAATATTGCAAGAACATGTTGGATTGGTTAGAAATCAAGATAATATCAACCTCCTTGATAAAATAAAAAATGGTGTTCCTCTATCTGTAGACTTAATTGGTAAAAATGGTTTGATTGGCTACAAAGCGAGAAAACATTCTATGCTGATTGATATTGATAAACCAAACTATTATAAACGTGAATTGTTCTGGGAAAAAATTACTGTAGAAGATCTTCTGTACCAAAGTGATGATTATCATGATAAAAAAAATCAAGGAAGTTTAATACTTAGTCCAGATGCATTCTACATTTTAGCAAGTAAAGAATACGTTTCTGTTCCATCAAACTATGCTGCAGAGATGAGAGCTTATGATACCAAAGTTGGAGAATTTAGAGCTCATTATGCTGGGTTTTTTGATCCAGGATTTGGTTTGACAGAACTTGGCGCTTTTAAAACTAAAGCAGTTTTGGAGGTAAGATCTCATGATGTGCCCTTTTTAATAGAACAAGACCAAACAGTGTGTAGACTTGTTTATGAACCAATGGCAAATGTGCCAAGTATCCTGTACGGTGAGTCTGGAAGCTCAAATAATTATCAAGCTCAAGGTCTAAAATTAGCTAAGCATTTTATTTAAAATTTCTTATTTATTTCTTTTTAATTATTATTGTATATTCTTATAAAATTATGAAAGTTTTAGTATGACTATAAGCCCATCTATAATGACAACATATGGAAGAATTGACATAGCCTTTACTCATGGTGAAGGTAGTTATTTATTCTCAGAGGATGGAAAAAAATATTTAGATTATGCAAGTGGTATTGCTGTAAATGCATTTGGACATTGTCATCCAAAGTTGGTGGAGGCTTTAAAAGATCAAGCCTCGAAATTATGGCATACATCTAATCTTTACAGAATCCCTGAACAAGAAACAGTTGCAGAAAAACTTGTAGAAAATTCATGTACAGATAGAGTTTTCTTTTGTAATTCTGGTGCTGAAGCAACTGAAGGAGCTGTAAAAGTTGCTAGAAGGTTTGCATGGGCAAACGGTGAAAAAGATAGGACAGAAATTATTTGTGCTACCGGAGCTTTTCATGGCCGTACTTTAGCAATGTTGGCTGCAAATGATAGACCATTATTTAGAGAAGGTTTCGGACCATCTGCTCAAGGCTTTACACATGTCGAATGGGGAGACATTGAAAGTTTAAAAAATAAAATAGGTAAACATGTTGCGGCTATTTTAGTAGAACCAGTTCAAGGAGAAGGTGGTGCCAGAAAAGCTCCTACAGGCTACCTTAAATTACTGCAAGATATTGCCAATGAAAATGGATCTTTGTTGATTTCAGATGAAGTTCAAATCGGAATGGGTAGGTCAGGGACCCTTTTTGCTTATCAACAAGAAAACATTGAACCAGACATAGTAGCTTTAGCAAAGGGTCTTGGAGGGGGGTTCCCAGTAGGAGCAGTTATGGCAAAAGCCAAAGTAGGTGATACTATGATACCAGGTACTCATGGCAGTACATTTGGAGGTAATCCCTTAGCTATGCGATCTGCCAATGCTGTTTTGGATCTTCTATTAGAGGATGATTTTCTCAAAAGCTTAAGAGAAAATATTATTTACTTTGATAATAAAATGGATGGTCTAATAAATAATGACGACAAGTTATCTCCACTAATATTATGTAAAAAAGGCTCAGGAATGTTAAGGGGCTTTCAATTAACAGAAAATGTAGTCGCAGCTGATTTTGGTAATATTGCAAGAGAAAAAGGTTTGTTGCTAGTAGGTGCTGCAGAAAATACTATTAGATTACTTCCTCCACTAAATACTTCTAGAGAAGAAATAGACCAAGCTTTTGAAATTTTAAGTGAAGTTATTAAGAAAATTAAAAAAAACTAAAATATTATGACTCATTTTATTGATTTAAAGGATCTAAATAAAGATCAACTTATTGATTTAATTTCATTGTCTTTAAAATGGAAAAACAATAATTGCGTTCCATTTATGAAGGATAAAAATGTTGTTCTTATTTTTGAAAAACCTTCTTTAAGGACTCGAATATCTTTTGAAGTAGGAATAAATCAATTAGGTGGAAATAGTTATCTTTTAAATGAAAAAGAAATGCAGTTAGGCGAAAGAGAGACTGTAGAGGATACTGCTAGAGTTCTAGAACGATATGCCGACATGGTGATTATTAGATGCTTTGGTCATGATCAGTTAATAAAGTATGCAAATATATCTAAGATTCCTGTAATTAACGCTCTTACAGACTTTAGTCATCCTTGCCAAGTTGTAGCCGATTTAATTACTATAAAAGAACATCTAAAAGATTTTGAAAATAAAAAAATTACTTGGTTTGGTGATTGTAATAACGTTTTACAAAGCTGGATAGAGGCTTCTGGGTTACTAAATTTTGAATTAAATATAGCATGTCCAGAGGGAGTAAAACCAGATGCGAAAACAATATCATGGGCTATTGAAAGAAATAATAATATTTCTATTACAAATGATCCTCAAGAAGCTGCAGAAGGTGCTAACTGTATTATAACTGATACATGGAGATCAATGGGTGATAAAAGCCCATTCCCTGAAGATCAATTCATACCATTTCAAGTAAATAAAAAAATAATGGAATTAGCAGATAAGAATGCGATCTTTATGCATTGTCTACCCGCTTACAGAAATAAAGAGGTAAGTTCTGAAGTGCTAGAAGGAATTCAATCTGTTATATTTGACGAAGCTGAAAATAGATTGCATGCACAAAAAGCAATCATGCAATTTTGTCTTAAATAAAATTTGAGTAACATATATTTCTAAAATGACTTTGAATAATCACGTAATTCCATTCCAACTAGGTAACAATAGTATTAGAGGTAATATAGTAAGACTCCAAACCGTTGTTTCTGAAATAGTAAAGCGCCATCAATACCCGACAAATGTCGAAAGTTTATTTGCAGACACACTCACCATTACTGCATGTTTAGGGTCTAGAATGAAGCATAATGGTGTTTTTACTATTCAAGCTAAAGGTACAGGAGACGTTCACACTTTATTTTCTGACATAACAAGTGATGGGTTTCTTAGGGGTTATGTCGGTTTAAACGCACGTTTTAAAAGTGTAGAGAGTAACTTAAATTCTTTGATGGGTTCAGGACACGTATCCTTCACCCTAGACCAGGGAAAATATTCTAAAAGATATCAAGGAATTGTTTCTCTTGAAAAACAAAACATGTCTAAAATAACAGAGCTCTATTTTAATAATTCTGAACAATTAGAAACTAAATTTCTTACCTTCAATTATTATGACATCAATATAAGCAATAGAAAAAATTTATTTTCTGCAGGACTTATAATGTTACAAAAATTGCCTGTTAAAAGTAGCTTTGACAAGGAAAGCAATGAAGAAATTTGGCAAAATTCATTAAATTTTTTATCAACATTAGGAAAAGAAGAGTTTTTATCAACGAACCTTAAATCAGAAGAAATTCTTTATAGATTATTCAATGAGCTTGAAATCACAGTGTATGAGGAAATAATTATCCGAGATCAATGCAGGTGTTCAGAAGAAAAGATTAAGTTTGTTGTTAAGAATTTAAGCAAAAGAGAATTAAAAGAAATTGCAGACAAAAATGGAAACGTGAAAGTTATCTGTGAGTTTTGTAAAACAGAAAGAATATTTCCTTGTCAAATTTCTAATTAATTCTTCCAAAATAATGGCGAGAACATTACTAATATTGCAAAAATTTCTAAACGACCTAATATCATTCCTACACATAAAATTAATTTTCCGAGATCGGGAATAGATTGATAAGATCCTGATGGGCCAATTATATCGCCTAACCCAGGGCCAACATTTCCAATTGCGGAAGCTGCGCCAGAAATTGCAGTAATTAAATCAAGTCCTAATCCTCCCAACAGGCAAGCAATTATTGCAAAAGAAATGATATACAAAAAGAAAAATCCCATCACGGACTCAGCGACATTTTCTGGAATTGGTTTTTGATTATAGTAAGACACTACTACTGCGTGTGGTCTTATAAGCTTAGAAACTTGTGCTTTCGCATTTGCAATTAAAACTTGAATTCGTGCCATTCTTAAACCACAAGTAGTTGATCCAGCACAACCTCCTACAAACATAAGAATGAGTAAAATAGTTGTAGGAAAACCGCCCCAATTATTAAAATCCGACGTTCCAAAACCAGTTCCAGTTATTATCGAAATAACATTAAAAGTAGCTAACCTTAAAGCATCAATGTATGGTATGTTATTAAAACTTAAGTATAACGATATCATCAAAACCACAAAGAAAACCAAAGTTAAAAAAAGTTTTACTTGATCATCTTTAATAAGATTTCTTAAACCATTTTTTGTTAAAGTTAAGTAGTGCACAAATGGAAGTGATCCAACTAACATGCCAAAAATGATAATTATTTCGATAGTCGAAGAGTTAAATGCTGCCAAAGATTCAGATTTTGTTGAATAACCTCCTGTTGCCAGAGTTGTCATGGCGTGAGCAATGGAGTCAAATATTGGCATACCAGCACCCCATAACATAAATGCCCAAATAATAGTTAATATTATGTAAACAATACTTATTCCTGCAGCAAAGCTTGCTGCTTTTGGTACAACTTTGTCGGGAGTTTCATATGATTCAGTTTTAAAAAGTTGCATACCACCAATTGATAACATTGGTAATACAGCTAAAGCCATAACAATAATGCCGACACCACCGAGCCATTGAAGAAGTGCTCGCCATATCAAAATTCCGTGGGATTTAACTTCTAAGTTTTCAATTACAGTTGCCCCTGTGGTTGTAATACCAGACACTGACTCAAAAAAAGCATCTATAAAGGTCATATCAATATCTGATAACAAAAAAGGCAATGATCCAAACAAAGCAATTGATATCCATGCAGTGTTTGTTAATAAAAATGCTTGTCTCAATTCCAGATGTTCAGTAGCACTTCCTTTATTTGTTAGAAAAAGTATGGAGCCTATGAATAATGTAGCCATTGAAGACCCAACAAATGAAGGCCAATTTTTACTACCATAATACCAATCTACAATCGCTGGAACAAACATAAATATAGAAAGAATGCATAACAACATTCCTATCAAATAAATTATTGGTGAAAATTTCATGATTTATTCTATAAGATTAATTAAAGACTATTTAAATTAAATTTCCTTAAGTTGCCATTTTCAAAAATCTATCTTGTAAATTTGAGTCTTCTAAAAAACAACCACTAAATAGATTAGTAGTCATTGTAACATCATTTTTCAAAACACCTCTAGTGCTCATACAGTGATGTTCTGCATCAATAAATACTGCAGTTCCCTTAGGCAGTAAAGTTTTATCGATACAATTTAATATTTGTGCGGTCATAGTCTCTTGAGTTTGAAGTCTTTTAGCATAAAGATCTAATACCCTTGCTAATTTTGATATTCCAACAACTCTTTTATCTGGATAATAACCTATAGAAGCTCTTCCAATTATTGGAACCATATGGTGTTCACAATGACTTTCAAAATTTATATTTTTTAACAAAACAATATCGTCATATCCTTCTACATCTTCAAAAGTTTTAGATAAAAATATTTCAGGATCTTGATTGTAACCTGCATAAAATTCGTTAAATGATTTTATCACTCTTTTAGGCGTTTCTAATAAGCCTTCTCTTTCAGGATCTTCACCAATATAGCGTATTAATGTTTTAACAGCCTCTTCGGCCTCTGCCTGTGAAATAATTTTGTTATCTTGATTATCAATTATAATATTTGAAGCATTAATAGACGAATTCATATTGCACCCTTTATTATTCAGATTTATTCTTAACGAATAAAATTATTTAAGCAACGTATTATTATTAAAAGGTGTAAATAATAATTATCTTATAAATGTATTAAGATCCATAGGTTTTTCAGTACTTATCATTTTATCAGTTTTATCGTGAGTAACTATCAAACAAGGTATTTTACTTTCCTTTACTTTGTTAATCACAAAATTTCTAAATGTATTCCTGTGTTTAGGGTCTAAAGACGAAAAGGGCTCATCAAGTAATAATAATTCTGGTTCTGACATTACTGCTCTAAGACAAGCTATTCTAGCTTTTTGACCTCCTGAAAGAGTATGAGGGTATCTTTTTTGAAAGCCCTCCATATTAGCTTGTTTTAAATTTTCATCTATTAAAAATAATTTATCCTTTGATTTTAGCTTTCTATTCATTCCAAAATATATATTTTGTTCTACAGTCAAATGAGGAAATAAAGTACTTTCTTGCAGTAAAAGTCCGATTTTTCTTTTTTCGATTGGAATATCATTCAAAATTTTCCCATTTAAAATTATTTCACCTTCAAATGACAAGTTATCTTCAGTTGTGCCTGCTATAAGGTTAATTAAAGAAGATTTTCCAACGCCACTTTTTCCAAATACACATAAAATATTACCATTATTTATCTTTAGATTAAGATTTTTAATAAATAGTTTTTCTTTTGGAGAATTCCATTTCAATGATATGTTGATTAATTCAAGCAAGACAGACAACCTAAAGTTAAAACCTTAAAATTAATACATGATAAAACAAATTTTAAAAATTAAAAATGTCTTTAATATCAATAGAAGCAATAGTTCTATTAAGAATAAGCAGCCTAAAGATTTCGAGACTTTTAGAAAATTTTTGGATCTAGCTAGATCTGAAATGGACAAAAATGGCTTATTTGATTGGAGATTAGATCTAGATCATGCAAAAGTAAGGGCAGGGGCATGTTTTTTTAAAGAGAAAAAAATTTCATTTTCAAGGAATTTCATCAAAAATTCAAATCAGTCAGAAATTTATGACACAATTCTTCATGAAATAGCTCATGCCCTTGTGGGTTCTAAGCATGGTCATGATATTATATGGAAAAAAATGGCTAAAAAGCTTGGTTGCTCTGCAAAAAGGTGTCATTCTTTAGAGTTTTCAGATTATAAATGGATAAGGTATTGTAAAAATTTTTGTTGGGAACAAAAAACACATAGGCGAAAATTAAATTTAATCTGTAGAAAATGTGGAGCCTCTGTATGCTATAAGAAAAACATATAGTAATTATTTAATTTCTTCTAATTCAATGAGAGTCCCTGAAAAATCTGATGGTTGTAAAAATATTACTGGGTTTCCATGAGCTCCAATCTTTGGGTTGCCGTCACCTAAAATTGTTGCTCCCACTTCTTTAAGTTTTTTTGAGGCAGATTTTAGATCACTAACCTCATAACAAATATGATGCATACCACCATTTGGATTTTTCATAAGAAACTTACTAATTGGACTATTCTCATTTAACGGTTCAAGAAGTTCAACTTTTGTGTTTGGTGACTCAATAAAAACCACTTTAACTCCATGTTCAGGTAAAGTTTGAGGTTTGCTAACATCAGCGCCTAGGGCCTTTTTCCACATATCAGAGGCTTTTGTTATATTAGGAACAGCAATAGCGATGTGATTAAGTCTTCCGATATTTGAATAAAATTCTTCCATAGAATACTCCAAAACAAACTGAATTTTCTTAAACAAGTTATATTTAATTTAAATAATTTTCAATTATCATAGATTGATTATTACTAGTTAATTTTATTAAATTTTGCTAAATATTAATTTTTAGGTATCTTCTAAAGGAGAAATGTTATCAAGAAATCAAGTAGAGAAATAATTTCTGAATTACAGTCAAGAAGAGAAAAAGCACGACTTGGTGGTGGAACAAAAAGGATAGAAAAACAACATTCACTTGGAAAATTGACTGCAAGAGAAAGAATAAATACTCTTTTGGATGAAGGTTCATTTGAAGAAACTGATATGTTTGTTATCCATCGTATTAGAGATTTTGGAATGGATGGGAAAACTATTCCAGGTGATGGTGTCATTACAGGATCTGGAAAAGTTAATGGCAAATTAGTCTATATTTATGCTCAGGATTTTACCGTTTTTGGTGGTTCGTTATCATCAGATCATGCAAAAAAAATTGTAAAAATAATGAAATTAGCAATACAAAACAAAGCGCCTATTATTGGTTTGAATGATAGTGGAGGAGCAAGAATCCAAGAAGGCGTTGAATCTTTAGGCGGTTATGCTGATGTTTTTTTGCAGAATGCTCTAGCTTCTGGTGTAGTCCCTCAAATTTCTATGATCATGGGACCTTGTGCAGGAGGAGCTGTTTACTCTCCAGCTATGACAGATTTTACATTCATGGTTAAAGAAACAAGTTATATGTTTGTTACAGGTCCTGATGTTGTTAAAACTGTTACCTCTGAAGAAGTAACCGCAGAAGAATTAGGTGGAGCTGAAACTCATACAACAATTTCTTCTGTAGCGGATGGATCATTTAATAATGATATTGAAGCTTTAAATGTATTAAGAAAATTTCTTAGTTTTTTGCCATCAAGTAATGAACAAAAATATATAAAAAGAAAAACTGATGATCCTAAAAAAAGAATTTCTTTAGCATTAGATACTTTGATACCAGAAAATCCAAACTTACCGTATGATATGAAAGAACTCATTATATCAATAGCTGATGAATACGATTTCTTTGAGTTACAAGAAAATTTTGCCAAAAATATTCTTATTGGTTTTATAAGGTTAGATGGGCAAACTATTGGTGTTGTAGCAAATCAACCAATGGTTTTAGCAGGTTGTTTGGATAATGATTCTAGTAGAAAAGCAGCAAGATTCGTTAGGTTTTGTGACGCTTTTAATATTCCTATTCTGACATTAGTAGATGTACCAGGGTTTATGCCGGGAACTGCTCAAGAATATGGTGGTATAATTAAGCATGGAGCAAAACTTTTATTTGCATATGCAGAAGCTACAACACCAAAAGTTACTCTAATTACCAGAAAAGCTTATGGAGGAGCATATGATGTAATGAGCTCAAAACATTTAAGAGGTGATGCTAATTATGCCTGGCCTACAGCTGAAATTGCAGTAATGGGAGCAAAAGGAGCAGTAGAAATTCTTTTCCGAAAAGAGTTAAATGACCAAAAAAAAATAGAAACTAGAACATTAGATTATGAGGAAAGATTTGCAAATCCATTTATAGCTGCAGAAAGAGGTTTTTTAGATGATGTTATTATTCCTAGCAATTCCAGATTTAGATTAATACAAGCATTCTCTAAATTAAAAAATAAAACACAAAAGAATCCAGATAAAAAATTTGGAAATATCCCGCTTTAATAATAGAAGTAAATAATGTTTAAAAAAATCTTAATTGCAAATCGTGGAGAAATAGCTTGTAGAATAATCAAAACTGCAAAAAAAATGAAGATTAAAACTGTTGCAGTTTTTTCAGACTCAGATAGGTATGCAGAACATATTCGTCTAGCAGATGAAGCGGTTTACTTAGGACCATCTCCAGCATCAGAAAGTTATCTTAGAGCTGATTTGATAATAAAAGCCTGTAAAGAAAAAAAATGTGACGCTTTGCATCCAGGGTACGGGTTTTTATCTGAAAATTCTAGTTTCCCTGAAGCTTTAAGTAAAGCTGGTATTACTTTTATTGGCCCTTCAAAATCAGCGATAGCATCGATGGGAGACAAGATTGAATCTAAAAAAATTGCTCAGTCAGCTAATGTTAATACCGTTCCTGGTTATATTGGAGTAATAAAAAATAAAAAGGAAGCAATAAAGATTGCAGATGAAATAGGCTATCCGGTAATGATAAAGGCTAGTGCTGGTGGGGGCGGCAAAGGGATGCGCATTGCATTTTCAAGCGATCAGGTGGAAAATAATTTTGAAAGAGCTTCAAGTGAAGCTCTTAAGAGTTTTGGCGACAAACGTATTTTTATAGAAAAATTTATTACCGAACCAAGACATATTGAAATACAAGTATTAGCAGATAATTTTGGCAATGTAATTTATTTAGGTGAAAGAGAGTGTTCTATTCAAAGAAGAAACCAAAAGGTCATAGAAGAGGCTCCTTCACCTTTTTTAGACGAACAAACAAGAAAACTGATGGGTGATCAAGCCGTTCAATTGTCAAGAAAAGTTAATTATAGTAGCGCTGGCACAGTTGAATTTATAGTTGATAAAGATAAAAATTTTTATTTTCTCGAGATGAACACACGTCTTCAAGTTGAGCACCCTGTTACTGAATTAGTCACTGGGATAGATTTAATAGAGCAGATGATTAAAATAGCATATGGTAAAAAACTAGAAATCACCCAAAACGATGTTCGTTTAAATGGTTCAGCAATTGAAACTAGAATATATGCAGAAAATCCCTACAAAAACTTTCTACCCTCGATTGGTAGATTGACTAAATATAATCCACCTAGAGAAATGCAACATCCGGATGGCACTATTACTAGAAATGATACTGGAGTTAGAGAAGGTGATGAGGTTTCAATGTTCTATGATCCTATGATTGCAAAATTATGTTCGTGGGGCAAAACACGTGATTTATCTATCAATAGAATGGAATCTTCCTTAGACAACTTTTTACTAGAAGGGATAGATCATAATATATCCTTTCTTTCAGCTATTTTATCAAACAAAAGATTTAAATCTGGTGATATAAACACTGCATTTATAGACGATGAGTTTAGAGAAGGATTTCAAGGAATAATTCCAAACAAGCAATTGGAATGGACCCTAGGATGTTTAGTTTTAGCATATTATATCTGTGAAATTTCAAAAAATTTTGAAATTTTTGAAAATGATCAGATTTCTGATGAGTGGGAAGTTTATTTTCATTACAAGCAATCCTTACAAAATCCTTCAAAATTGAAATATAAGATAAATAAAGATAATTTAAATTTGCCTTTTGTTTGTATTAAGCCTATGCACAATCAAATAACAAAGGGTCTGAATGATGACTTTTTTACAATTGAAGTACAACAAGATTTTATTAAAAAATTAGTTACTTTCAAAATAAATTCACAAGATACATCAAATGCCCCTCAAAATTTTCAATGTAGATTAAATAACAAAAATACTAATATCGAGTTTCAATATAGAGGAATTACAATGTCGGCAAACGTTTTCCCAAAACACGTAGCTGATTATCATAAATATATGAAACCAATAAAAAATTTTGATAAATCAAATCTATTAATCTGCCCAATGCCAGGAAAATTAATTAAAATACTAGTTGAAGAAAATCAAATTATTGAAGAAGGGCAATCCTTATGTGTTGTAGAGGCTATGAAAATGGAAAATACATTAGTTGCTCTAAAACAATGCACTATTAAAAAAATCAATTATAAAGAAGGTGACACGTTATCTGTTGATCAAGTCATTATGGAGTTTTCAATTAAATAAAAATCATAAAAGTAAGAGATTTGTATGGGGAAAAAAGATAATTTAGAAAACTGGAAGAAAAATGCCATTAATGAGTTAAAAAATCCAAATGTTGATGATATCTCCATTAACACACCAGAAGGAATTAATATAAAGCCATTATATACTCCAGCAGACAATGAAAATATTAGTCATCTTGATAGCTATCCTGGTGAACCTCCATTTTTAAGAGGCCCAAAAGCCACAATGTATACAGGTAGACCTTGGACAATTCGGCAATATGCTGGTTTTTCAACAGCTTCAGAGTCGAATAAATTTTACAAAAAAAATCTGGCCTCTGGACAAAAAGGTTTGTCCGTCGCTTTTGATCTAGCAACTCACAGGGGGTACGATTCAGATCATGAGAGAGTATACGGAGATGTAGGCAAAGCTGGTGTTGCTATAGATACTGTAGAGGATATGAAAATTCTTTTTGATGGTATCCCTCTAGATAAAATGTCTGTATCAATGACAATGAATGGAGCAGTTCTTCCTGTGTTAGCAGGTTATATAGTTGCGGCTCAAGAACAAGGTGTAAGAACAAGAGAACTTAGCGGAACCATACAGAATGACATACTTAAAGAATTCATGGTTAGGAACACTTACATTTACCCCCCAGAACCATCTATGAGAATTGTATCTGATATTATAAATTTTACATCAAAAGAAATGCCAAAATTTAATTCAATATCTATTTCAGGGTATCATATGCAGGAAGCAGGTGCCTCTCTCGTTCAAGAATTAGCTTTTACCATTGCAGACGGATTAGAATATATAAGAGCAGCAACAAAAAGTGGTTTATTGGTTGATGATTTTGCACCTAGATTATCCTTTTTCTTTGCTATTGGTATGAATTTTTTTATGGAAGCTGCTAAATTGAGAGCAGCAAGGTATTTATGGTCTCAATGGACAAAAAAGTTATTTAATTGCCAAAATCCAAAATCACAAATGCTTAGGACACATTGTCAAACTTCTGGGGCAAGCTTACAAGAGCAAGACCCTTATAATAATATTATTAGAACTACTATTGAAGCACTGGCAGCTACTTTAGGAGGGACACAATCATTACATACAAATTCATTTGATGAAGCAATAGGTTTACCTACTGAATTTTCTGCAAAAATAGCTAGAAACACTCAATTGATCCTTCAACATGAAACAGGTATTACAGACACAGTGGACCCACTTGCTGGTAGTTATTTTGTTGAGAATATGACAAAAGAGTTAATTGATAAATCTAACGAACTAATTGAAAAAATTGAAGAAATGGGAGGTATGACTGTAGCTGTAATTGATGGTTTCCCAAAATCAGAAATAGAAATTTCTGCTACAAAACGTCAAGCAAAAATCGACTCTGGAGAACAAGTAATTGTAGGTGTAAATAAATATAAATCAGATGAAAAAGAAAAGGTTGATGTTCTAAATATTGATAATAAAGCAGTTCGTGAAGAACAAATTAAAAAATTAAATGAAATAAAAAAAGCTAGAAATTCGAAAGAAGTAAAAAGAGCATTGCAAAAATTAAAAGAAGCTGCAAAAGAAAATAAAGGTAACCTGTTAGATTTGACAATTGTTGCAATTAAAGCAAGAGCAACAGTTGGAGAGGTATCCTATGCTCTTGAAGAAGTCTATGGTCGTTATGGAGTAAAGCAAGATATAATTAAAGATGTATACAAGAGCGCTTATCAAAATGAAGAAGACTTTAAAAAGGTCGATATAGCTCTGTCTAATTTTAAAAATATAGCAGGTGAAAATCCAAAAATTTTTATGGCTAAACTTGGACAAGATGGTCACGACAGAGGAGCAAAAGTAATTGCATCTGCTTTCACAGATATTGGTTTCTCAGTTGAAATTGGTACTTTGTTTCAAACTCCCAAAGAGGCTGTTGATCTTGCAATAAAATTAGGTGTGCACGTAATTGGTATATCCTCTCTAGCAGCAGGTCATAAAACATTGATACCTGAATTGATAGATGAGCTTAAAAAAAGACAAGCTGATGATATTCTTGTGGTTTGTGGTGGTGTAATCCCTGCACAAGATTATCAGTTTTTATATGATGCTGGTGTTGCTGCTATCTTTGGACCTGGCACACCTATTCCTGATGCTGCATCAACAACAATAAATAAAGCAGCTGAACAATTGATTAGAATGCATAATTTTAGGAAAGCTAGAATAAAATAATTGTTATTTAGTTTTTGTGGAGGTGAATTTGGGAAATTACAAAAAAATTTATGATAATTGGCAAAAAGACCCAAAAACATTTTGGAAAAAACAATCTGAAAATATTCATTGGGATAGAAAACCCACAAAGATATTGGATGATGATAACAAACCATTTTATAAATGGTATACAGATGGAATTTTGAACACATGCTTTAATGCTATTGACAGACACGTTCTAAATGGCAGAGGAGAACAAGATGCAATCTTGTATGATAGCCCTGTCACAAACACAAAAAAGAAAATTACCTATTCAGATCTCAAATACCAAGTTTCTATTTTTGCAGGGGCGCTTAAAAAATTAGGTATTACAAAAGGAGATCGTGTAATTATTTATATGCCAATGATACCTGAAGCGTTAGTGGCCATGTTAGCTTGTTCTAGATTGGGAGCAATTCACTCAGTAGTGTTTGGTGGCTTTGCTTCAAATGAACTAGCTGTAAGAATTGATGATTGTAAACCAAAAATAATAGTTTCAGCATCGTGTGGTCATGAGCCAAATAGAATTGTTGAATATAAGCCCTTACTCGACAACGCAATTAAAATTGCTAGTCATCGAGTGGAAAAATGTATAATTTATCAACGTGAAGCCCTAAATGTTGAGCTTGTTCCAGACCAAGATATAGATTGGAATGAGATTGTTAAAGATGTCTCGTTGGCTGATCCAGTTGAAGTTCAAGCAAACGATCCTTTGTATATTCTTTATACATCAGGAACAACTGGGAAACCGAAAGGTGTAGTTAGAGATAATGGAGGTCATGCTGTATCTCTAAAATGGTCAATGAAAAATATTTATAATATAGAACCTGGAGATGTGTATTGGGCTGCATCGGATATTGGATGGGTAGTTGGTCATTCTTATATCGTTTATGCACCTCTTCTCCATGGTTGTACGACAGTTTTATTTGAAGGGAAACCTGTTGGGACACCAAATGCTGGGACTTTTTGGAGAATAATTTCTGAATATAAGGTCAAGGTATTATTTACAGCTCCAACAGCTCTAAGAGCTATAAAGAGAGATGACCCAAATGGTGAGTTTATTAAAAAATTTGATTTAACATCCCTGCAGTCCTTATTTCTTGCTGGAGAAAGAGCTGATCCTGATACGGTTTTATGGCTGGAAAGAAAATTAAAAGTTCCTGTAATTGATCACTGGTGGCAAACTGAAACTGGATGGCCTGTAGCTGCAAACCCTTTAGGCATAGAATCTCTTCCAATTAAAACAGGCTCTCCAACTATAGCTATGCCTGGATATGATGTAAAAGTTTTATCAGAAGATGGCAATGAGGTCCCAAATGGTACATTAGGAGCAATTTCAATAAAATTACCTTTGCCACCAGGATCTTTACCTAGTTTGTGGAATGCAGATGATAGGTTTATAAAGGCTTATTTATCAACTTTTGAGGGTTTCTATGAAACAGGAGATGCAGGTTTTCAAGATGAAGATGGTTATTTATATATTATGTCAAGAACTGATGATGTAATAAATGTTGCTGGCCATAGGCTTTCAACAGGTGCAATGGAAGAAACATTATCTAATCACGTAGATATAGCTGAATGTGCAGTTGTAGGTGTATCAGATAACCTAAAAGGACAAGTTCCATTAGGACTGATATGTTTGAACAAAGGCTGTAATAAAACTCATGAAGATGTTTGTAAAGAAGTTATAGATTTAGTTCGAAATGAAATAGGGCCAGTTGCTGCATTTAAATCTGTGGCTGTTGTTTCAGCTCTTCCAAAAACTAGATCAGGAAAAATTTTAAGAGCAACTATAAGAAAAATAGCTGACAATGATGAATGGGAAATGCCTGCAACTGTAGATAATCCCCTAGTGTTTAGAGAAATTAAAGAAGCTATAAAACCATTAGGCTATTAATTTTATGAAACTTTCATAACAAATTTTCCAATATGATTTCCTTTTTCTAAAGCCTTGTGTGCTTCACTGGCATCACTTAATGGAAATTCTCTTTGAATTATTGGTTTAATTTTACCTTTATCTAAATATTCCCAAGCATTTTTAATTAAACTATTGACATATTCTGTCTTTTTAATTGATGGCTGAGGTCTCAATGTTGACCCAGTTATTGTTTGTCTTTTAATCATGATATTTGCAAAGTTAACTTCATCCTTAATACCACCCTGGACGGCAATTATAACTAGCCTCCCATTAACGCTTAAACATTTCAAATTTCTTGAAATATACGGCCCAGCAACCATATCTAAAATTACATCTACACCTTGTTTATTTGTTAGCTGATTTATTTCGTTTTCAAATTCCTTTGTTTTATAGTTAAAACATTTTATAGCTCCAATTTTTTCTGCAGCTTGACATTTTTCATCACTGCCTGCTGTTGCGTAAACTTTTGCACCAAAGTGTTTAGCTAATTGAATTGCTGTTGTACCAATGCCACTTGTACCGCCGTGAATTAGAACTTTTTCATTCTTTTGCAATTTTCCTCTCATAAATAAATTGCTCCAAACTGTTATAAAGGTCTCTGGTATACAAGCTGCCTCCGCCATTGAATATCCCTTTGGTGGTGGCATGCAATGACCTTCATCTACAGCAACATATTCGGCATATCCACCACCATGACAAAGTGCACAAACTTTGTCGCCAACATTAAATTTTAAATTTGAGCCTTTATTTCCTACTACTATTCCAGAAACTTCTAAACCAGGTAAGTCTGAGGCATCTTCAGGAACTTTGTAATTGCCTTGCCTTTGTAAAATATCTGGTCTATTTACGCCAGCAAACAATACCTTAATTAATACTTGATTATTAGAAATTTGAGGAGTTGGTCTGATGCAAAGTTTTAAATTCTCAGCTTTTCCAAATTCTTTTATTTCTATAGCTTTCATGTTTTTTGTTATATTTAAAAAATCTTTTTCCACTTTTACCTCCTAAATCAATCTAATTGCCAAAATTCTGTCTCATTTTGTCAAACTATAGCCATTTAATAATGGGATAAGTAACATTATAAAAGAGGAGAAAAAAAATGATATTTTTTATTGCAGTTTATTCAATCCTAACTCTTGAACAACCTCATGTTAAAGAATTCCTGGTAGAAGCCTCCAAGGCTGGGCCAATCAAATATAGTTTTGTAAAACCAAAAGATTGTTCATCTGGTAAATTAAAAGATAGTTACGTACTAGCACAAAATGGCAAGGTTTTTTTGAAACAATTTTCTGAAGATGGTTCAGTTGGTCCAGTATGTGTTAAATAAATATTTTATTTAGAATTCTCGATCATTTTTTTAACCCTAAGTCTAAGAGCATTCAATTTAATGAAACCTTCAGCATCTGAGTGGTTGTAATCAGTTGTACCTTCTTCAAAAGTTACTAAGCTTTTATTATATAAAGAAAATGGTGATTTTCTGCCTGTAATAATAACGTTACCTTTGTAAAGTTTTGCTCTTACAGTACCAGAGACATTCTTCTGTGATTTATCAATTGCTACTTGTAACATTTCTCTTTCAGGTGAAAACCAAAAACCATTATATATTAAAGAAGCATATTTTGGCATTAATTCATCTTTAAGGTGTGCAGCGCCTCTGTCTAAAGTTATAGACTCTATTGCTCTTCGCATATGGAAAAGAATAGTACCCCCAGGGGTTTCATAAACACCTCTAGATTTCATTCCAACAAATCTATTTTCAACTAAATCTATTCTTCCTATTCCGTTTTCTCCTCCCAAAATATTTAACTGATGTAACAATTTTGCTGGAGATAAATCTTTTCCATTTAAACTTACTGGATCACCATTTAGAAACTCTAGTATGATTTCGGTTGGTTTGTCTGGAGCCTCAAACGGTGACTTCGTTCTGGAATATATAAACTCTTCAGGTTCTACCCACGGATCTTCTAAAATTTTTCCTTCAGCTGAGATATGTAATAAATTTGCATCAATACTAAAAGGTGCTTCTCCTTTTTTATCTTTAGGTACTTTTATTTGATTTTCTTTTGCATACTTAATCAAGTTTGTCCTACTGGATAGATTCCATTCTCTCCAGGGAGAAATTACTTTGATGTTTGGTTCTAAGCTGTAATAACCTAGCTCAAACCTTACTTGATCATTACCTTTGCCTGTCGCTCCATGTGACACAGCATCAGAACCTGTTAAATTAGCAATTTCAATTTGTCTTTTAGCAATCAAGGGTCTTGCTATAGAAGTACCTAGTAGATAAATGCCCTCATATAAAGCGTTTGCTCTAAACATAGGGAAAACAAAATCTTTGACAAATTCTTCTTTTAAATCATCAATGAAAATTTCTTTTACTCCTAATAATTCAGCTTTTTTCCTTGCAGGTTCTAATTCTTCGCCTTGACCAATATCAGCTGTAAAAGTAACCACTTCACATTGATAATAATCCTGTAACCATTTTAGAATAACTGATGTATCAAGTCCTCCAGAATAAGCTAAAACTATTTTTTTAATGTTAAATTTTTCACTTGACATTTTTTTCCTTAATTTTCTCAAATAAATAGAGATTAATATTTAATATAACTTTAAATTATAATTTTGTAATTATGTTAATTATTTTTTAAAAGGTTATTCAATATAAATTTATACATTTAAAGGTTGTTACAATATCAATTTGTTGTATGTTATGAATAAAGTAATTTAATTTATCTTAAATTTTGTTTTTAATATTACTAATATAGTCGTTGAGTTGCACTATTTATGATTATATTTTAGAGATGTGAAATGGTAATTAGCAAATTTTACAAAATATTTATATTTATTAATTTATCAATTTTCTTTGCGGCTGATGGTTTTAGTGAAACTAAATTGTTAGGAACAGAAAAATACTGGAAAGCTTACTCTACAAAATTAGATAAAAGTAAAACCTGTTTCATAACTTCTGAACCTATCAAAACAGAAGGTAATTTTAAGAAAAAAAATAGAGGTAAACCATATGTTTTTGTTACAAATATCAAAAATGGAACTAATCACGAAGTGTCTATTAAGGCTGGTTTTAATTTTAAAAAAAATAAAGATGTAATCTTTAACGTTGATGGAAAAAAGACAAAATTATTTCCTGTTGATGACAGAGCATGGTCAGAAAGTTCAAAAGTTGACAGAATTTTAGTACAATCAATGAGAAGAGGTAAAAAACTTATGGTTACTGGCACATCAACTCCTGGGAATAAAATCATTGATACTTATTCATTGCTAGGTTTTACGAAAGCACTTAGGCTCATTGACACTAGTTGCTCTTAGTTCAAATAATTAAATCAGGAATGATAGAATGTTTAAGCAAGATCTATTAGATTTTAGTTTTGGTGAATTACAAAATTTTTGTAAAAATAATAAACTACCAATTTTTAGAGCATCTCAATTATGGAGATGGATATATTGTTTTGGATTAAAATCTTTCGAAGAAATGAATAATATATCAAAACCTTCAAGAGAATTCCTAAATAATATATCATTAATCTCAAGACCAGAGATAACCGAAACCCAAATCAGCATAGATGGTACTATTAAATGGTTAATAAAACTAAAAGATAAGTCTGAAGTTGAGACAGTTTTTATACCTCAGAATGATCGAGGAACAGTTTGTTTATCAAGTCAGGTTGGTTGTACACTAAATTGTACTTTTTGTCATACTGGAACACAATCAATTGTAAGAAATCTTACATCAAGTGAAATAATTGGACAATTAATGGTTGTTATGGATCATTTAGGTGACTGGCCTTCTGGAAAAATTAATAGAAAATCGACTAATATTGTAATGATGGGAATGGGTGAGCCATTACTAAATTATGACGAAGTTAGTAAGGCAATAAAAATTATGATGTCAGAAGATGGTATTGCCATTTCAAGAAGAAAAATAACTTTATCTACATCAGGTATTATTCCGTATATTGAAAAAACTGGGATTGAGTTAGGTGTGAATTTAGCTATATCTCTTCATGCAGTTAATAACGAATTAAGGAATAAATTAGTTCCAATAAACAAAAAATATAATTTAGAAAATTTGATAAACTCTTGTAGAAATTATCCTAAATTATCCAATTCTAGAAGAATTACGTGGGAATATGTTATGTTGAAAGATGTGAATGATTCTTCAGAAGATGCTTTAAATTTGATAAAGTTAATTAAGGGCATTCCATCTAAAATTAATTTAATACCATTCAATTCTTGGCCTGGTTCTTTATTTGAAACATCAACACAAAAAAAAATTGATAAATTTGCACAAATTTTGATGGATGCAGGTTTTGCATCACCAATAAGAATGCCAAGGGGGCAAGATATTTATGCTGCTTGTGGGCAGTTAAAGTCTAATTCTAAAAAATTAAGAAAATCACAAACTAATAATTTTGTACCAATTCATAACCCTTAAAATATTAATTTTTGTGTAACTATTGCTTTAGGTTACATTAAGTATTACATTAAATCTGAATTAATCATTTAAAAAGGATATTATTTACATGAACAACAATCGCTTTATGTCAAGTTCAAATGCTCAAGCCACACAAATTGATGTTGGGCTTAGAACATATATGCTTGGTGTTTACAATCATATGACAACTGCTTTAGCTTTGACTGGATTAATGGCTATGGGATTAAATTTTCTTGCTATTTCCAACGGAGTATTAACACCTATTGGTGAGTTGTTTTTTTTAAGTCCACTTAAGTGGGTTGTGATGTTAGCACCTTTAGGAATGGTTTTTTATATCTCTGCAAAACTAAATAGTATATCTGCTGGAAAAGCTAGAAATCTATTTTATATATATGCTGGATTGATGGGACTGTCTCTATCTTCGCTGTTACTTATTTACACAGGTGCATCAGTTGTAAGAGCTTTTTTTGTAACGGCAGCGGCTTTTGCGGCTCTTTCTATATACGGATACACAACTAAAAAATCTCTCTCAGGTTTAGGCTCATTTTTAATTATGGGAGTGTTTGGCCTAATAATAGCTCAAATTGTTAATATTTTTATGGCTTCAACACAATTAGATTTCATGATTTCAATAATAGGCGTTTTAATATTCGCTGGTTTGACAGCTTATGATACACAAAAAATTAAAAATATGTATTTAGCTGGTGATAATAGTGAAACAACTGGGAAAAAGTCTATATTGGGAGCTCTAACATTATATTTAGACTTTATCTTAATGTTCCAATTTTTATTAGCTTTTTTAGGAAATAGAGAATAAATAATAAATTTTACTTTTAAAAAAACCATCTATAGATGGTTTTTTTATTCCAAAATAACTTTTTCTATATCATTTATAATTTTGTCTGAAGTTGGATTTGTTGTGCTAGCATACCAATTGACTAAAAAACCTTTCCTGTTAATGAGATATTTATAAAAATTCCACTTGGGAATAGCTAAAAAACCAGCTTCCTTTTTTACCCATTTAAAAAAAGGATGTCCCTTTTTTCCTTTTACATTTGTTATTTCGGTAAGCAAGAAAGAAATTTTAAAATTAATAGTACAAAACTCTTTTACTTTTTGATTTGATGATAGTTCTTGATTTCCAAAATCATTAGAAGGTATTCCAATAATGATGAGGTCATTTTTTTTATATTTCTGATGAAGATCTTCAATATCTTTGTACTGAGATGTAAAGCCACATAAAGAGGCTGTATTAACAATAAAAATCGGTTTACCTACGAAATTTTTTAGATCAATCTCTTTACCATCTATCGAATTAAAACTAAATTGATAAATATTTGCTTTAACTTGGGAAGTCATTAATAATCCTATTACCATAAATAAATAAATTAAAATTTTAATCATAACTTTCTGATGTCCATATAGGGCTTAAAATTTTATCAAATAAACCAGCACCATTTAATTTAAAACTATAATCCCTTAAAAGTCTTGTAATTTTTTGAGCATTAAGTATTTCTCCAATTATACTAGATTTTTTAGCTAACATACATTTTTTTAAATACCTTTCTTTGACAAACTTATTTACTATTTCATTAAATTCATAATTATCATGTAATAGTTTTTTTATGAAAAGAGCTTCTTCTAATATTTGATTGCCTGCTTGTGCCGTGTGTGGTGGAATTGCAATTCCAGCGTCTCCAAATAGAAATAAGCCATTTTTAAAAATAGAATTTTTTTCTTCATTATTAAATGAGGAATAAGTTGTGTTCCACTTTAAATCTTTTGGAATGAGATAATTTAAAATCTTATCATTTAAAGACGGTGGGCCAATTACATTTTTGTTAGGAACAAAAATATAATTTGTTGCTTTTTTATTATCTATTATTGCAGGATAAATAACATAATAACCATTTTCATGGATTAATACTTGTAGAATACTTTTAGATAACTTATAGGTATTTAAATCAAATGATACTGTTCTATAAATTTTTTTCTTTTTAATATTATTATTTGATCCAACTACAAACTTTCTACTTACACCGTTAATACCGTCAGCACCAATTATTAGCTTAGCTTCATATATTTTTCCTTCTTCATCAATTAATTCATTATAGTCACTATTAGAAATAATATTAGCAACACATGTATTATGTACATTTATTATATTACTTTTGAGGGCATCTTTTTTAAAAAAATTAATAATACTCTTCCTTTCAATAGAACCGTAATTATAATGAGGTTCCAATAAGTTGTGCTTGTACAAAAGTTCTAAATTGTTATTTGAATTAAATTTTTTTATATAAATATCATAAAATGGTTCAAAATATTTCTGAATATATTTTAATTCTATAAGGTTTGATAATGCCTTCCAGCCATTTGGTGTAATTTGTTGAGATCCGAAATATTCTTTTTTCCCTTCAAAAATATCTATAGAGTAATTACTTTTCGCAAAAACACTAGCAGCTATCCAAGAAGAAAATCCTCCACCAATTATAGTTAAATGTTTTTTCATATTTCACACTAATAAAAGATTTATTGATTATTTAAGATTATATTAAACCTTGAATTTAAAAAGTTAAACAATATATGGTTAATAAAAAAACAATTATCCACACTATTAACTATTAATTCTTTTATATAATATTTTTCCTATAATTAACTTGAACTTTCACCAAAAATACTAAACATTAATCTACACTAATAATTTAATTTTGAGAATTTTTTATGAATTTTAAAGTACAAAAAGAGCTATTAAATATTGGAATAATGAATATTTCTGAAATTATTTATAACCCTTCTTATGAATTTTTATACAGCGAAGAGAACAAAGAAAAATTAGAAGGTTTCGAAAAGGTTCAAAATACACAAAATGGTGCTGTCAACGTTATGACTGGTATTTACACAGGACGTTCCCCAAAAGACAAGTATGTCTTAAAAGATGAAACAACTAAAGATAATTTATGGTGGACTTCAAATTTCGCTAAAAATGACAACAAACCCATAAATAAAACTGTTTGGGACTATTTGTATAAAACAGTTAGTAAACAGCTTTCAGATAAAAAACTTTATGTTATTGATGCATTTTGTGGTGCAAACAAAGATTCTTGTCTAAAAGTAAGATTCGTAATGGAAGTCGCATGGCAGGCACATTTTGTTAAAAATATGTTTATTAGACCTACTGAAGAAGAACTAAATAACTTTGAACCAGATTTTCATGTTTTGAATGGATCTAAATCTGTAAATTCAAAATTTAAAGAACAAGGTTTAAACTCAGAAACTTTTATAGCTTTTAATTTAACTGATAAAATTCAAATTATAGGAGGAAGTTGGTACGGTGGTGAAATGAAAAAAGGCATGTTTTCTGTGATGAATTATTTGTTACCACAGAAAAATATAGCTTCAATGCATTGCTCAGCAAATATGGGAAATGATGGATCAGTTGCATTATTTTTTGGTTTATCAGGAACTGGAAAAACAACTTTATCAACTGACCCAAAAAGACAATTAATAGGCGATGACGAGCATGGTTGGGATGAAGAAGGTGTGTTTAACTTTGAAGGAGGATGTTATGCAAAAACTATTGACCTGGATAAGGATAAAGAGCCTGACATTTTTAAAGCTATAAAAAGAGATGCTTTATTAGAGAATGTAAGTGTTGATCAAAATGGTATTGTTGATTATTCTGATACATCAGTTACCCAAAATACAAGAGTATCGTATCCATTATATCATATTGATAACATTGTAAAGCCAATATCAAAAGGTACACATGCTAGTAAAATCATTTTTTTAGCGGCTGATGCTTTTGGTATTCTTCCTCCTGTATCAAAACTTACTTACGATCAAGCAGAGTATCATTTTCTATCAGGATTTACTTCAAAAACTGCTGGAACAGAAAGAGGGGTTACAGAGCCTCAGCCAACTTTCTCTGCATGTTATGGAGCTGCTTTCTTGATGTTACATCCAACGAAATATTCAAATGTATTATCAAAAAAAATGAAAGCAGCAAATTCTAAGATTTTTTTAGTTAATACAGGTTGGAATGGTCAGGGAAATAGAATTTCATTAAAAGATACAAGGACAATTATAGATGCAATCTTAAATGATGAATTAAACAACGTTGAAACTGATATAATACCTTATTTCAATCTAGCAATCCCTAAAAGGGTTAAAAATATTTCCACAAATTTATTAGACCCTAGATCAACATGGAAAACAAATAATGAATGGGAAACTAAGGCTAAGGAATTGGCCCAACTATTTATTAATAATTTTGAAAAATTCTGTGATAATGATCATGGAAAAAAATTGTTAGCTTCAGGCCCGCAACTTTAAAAATAATTTTTTTATTATAAAATTGGAAAAATGATGAAAATTTTATTCGCTATTCTATTCAATCTTACAATTTTGATTTCATTTTCATCATATGCTGAACCATCTACAAAAAACAAAGGTAAAAAAACATCTTTAGTAAATATTACTCAAGTAAGATTTTTTAAGATAGCCGAAAAGACCGAGGCAATAGGAAGATTAGTTTCAATTAATCAAACAATTATATCTTCTAAAATAAATCAGGAAATTTTAAAAATTCATTATAATATCGGAGATAATGTTAAGAAAAACGATATTTTATTCACTCTTGACTCAAAAGACATTCTTAGAAATATAGATAAAATTTCTGCTGAGATGGAATATGAAAGACAAACTCTTAATATTTTAGAAAAAAAATTATCATTTAGACTTTCTAAAGTACAAAATGCTGAAGATTTAAAAAAACAAAATATCATTACGCAAGATAATGTAGATAGCTTAAGAATTTTGCTACTAGAAAATGAACAACAAATTGCTCAAAGAAAATACAATATTAAAAGACTAAAAATTTTACTTAAAGAAAATAAAGAGAACTTAAGTTTTTCAAAAATTTTGTCACCAGTTGATGGCAATATTGTTAAACTTGATGCAAAAGTGGGTGTATTAACATCCAGAGGTAAAATTTTGGCATCCATTCTAGGCAATAAACACAACGAAATCCAAACTGATTTAAAATCAGATTTAGCTTCTAAAATTAAAATTGGATCAAAAGTGGACATTATAAATAATGGTCATATTTTTTCAGGAGAAGTAAGAGGTATTGTTAATATAGAAAATATAAGAACTGGAACGCGAAAAGTACGAATTAGTTTAAATGATATTTTACCCAAAAAACTAAATGTTTCTGGTACTAGATTTTCATTATACATTTCAGTTGGAAATGAAATACCAAGACTTCTTATACCTAAAGATGCATTAATACCTGTTGGAAATAAGAAAATTGTATATGTTGTTGATAAAGGTGTAGCAAAACAAAAGTTCATTGAAATTGGAGTGTCAGTAGGAGATAAAATAGAGATTTTAAAGGGGCTAGAAGAAGGAGAATTAGTTGTAGTGAAGGGAAACGAAAATTTAATACCTAACCAAAAAATTAAAATAAAAACAAAAACAAAATAATTTAGATTTAGTTATGAGATATGGATAGTTTAATCAAATTTGCAATAAAACAACCTATAGCGGTAGCTGCAATGGTAATTTTGATTTTTGCTTTTGGTTTTATTTCTTTGCAAAAAATACCAATACAAATGACCCCAGATATAGATAAACCTATACTACAAGTAAGAGTATTATGGCCTGGTGCGTCTCCAAAAGATGTGGAAAGAGAAGTAGTTACTAGAGTTGAATTAGCAGTAAGCTCACTTACGGGCGTCGAAAACATTGAATCAGATAGTCGATTTGGATCAGCGCGAGTAACACTTACATATTCTGTTGGCCAAGATATGGATATTGCTTTAGTACAACTTCTTAGTAAAGTATCTTCAATTGACGGTTTGCCCTTTGATGCAAAACGACCAACTGTTCGGACCTCTAATTCAGAAGATAGTCCAATCTCATATTTAGCAATGATTAAATTGCCAGAATCTAAAATTAAAGATTTGTGGAGTTTAGGTGACTTTGTTGAATATGAAATAATTGAAAAATTATCTAGAATAGAGGGTATCTCAGAGATTTCATATCGAGGAGGACAAAAAAAAGAATTAAAAGTTGAATTAGATATTCAAAAATTATCTAAATATTCAATATCAATTCCAACAGTGTTAAATGCTTTAAAAGCAAGTTCTGCGCAAGTTACAGTAGGCGAAATAATTGAAGGAAAAAGATCATATTCTGTAAGAGCAGAAGCCATATCATATACACCTTCAAGTGCTAGAAATATTATTTTAAGATCTGAAATTGGATTAGATGGCATACCCGAAAACATAAGACTTGAAGACGTAGCAAAAATTTACATGTCTTATAAAAAACCAACTAGTTTTAGAAGAATGAATGGTAAAGACGCAATTACTTTTAGAGTTATAAGAGAGGCAAATTCAAATGTTGTTGAAATAATAAAAAATTTAAAAGTAGAAGTTGAAAAACTTAATAAAGGTATTCTTGCAAAAAATGGACTAGACCTAAAGATTGTTTATGACGAAACAGTATATATAAATGCTGCTATTAAACTAGTACAACAAAATATTATTATAGGTGGAGTTTTAGCTATTTGTATGTTGATGCTTTTCTTAAGAAATTTAAGACCCGCAATTATAATAATGTCAGCTATTCCAGTTTCTATAATTGGAACTTTTGTGGTAATTTCATGGTTGGGTTTATCTGTAAATGTAATTTCATTAGCTGGATTAGCATTCGTGGTAGGAATGGTTCTGGATGCTTCTATTGTAAGTCAAGAAAATATCTTTAGATTGAGGCAAACTGGTATGACTGCCACTTTAGCCGCTTTTAATGGTTCAAGACAAGTTTGGGCTCCAATACTAGGGTCAGCTCTTACTACTGTTGTGGTTTTTATTCCAATCTTATTATTAGATTTACCAATTGGACAATTGTTTAGAGACATTGGTATAGCAATCTCAGTATCAGTTTTAATTTCAGTGTTAATATCTATAACATTAATTCCAACAGTTTCAGCAAGAATATTAAGTGATACCACAAAAAAACAAGCTAAAAGATTTTCAATTAAATTTATAGACAATCTTGCAAGTAAATTTGCTGTAGTAATAACTAAATATGCTTCTTGGTCAACCACCTCATTAAAGGCTGGTTTGCTAGTTGTTTTTGGGCTAATAGTAACCTCTATAATAATAATAATATCATTTCTTCCCCCACTTGATTATTTGCCAGACGGAAATAGAAATTTTGTTTTTGCTCGTATATCCGTCCCACCGGGTTATAATAAAGAAGCGACACTGGAAATATCTAAAGCAATGGAAAGAGCAGCGCAACCACTTTGGGAAGCAGAAAATGATTATAATAATGGGAAACCAAAGATTGCACGTTTCTTCTTTATAGCATACTCTGGTGGAGCATTCGCAGGAGCCGCTGCCGAAAATCCTGAAAGAGTAAGAGAAATTTTACCAGTATTAACAAAACCAATTAGAGATCAACCAGGAGCAAAAGCGTTTGCTCAGCAAGCTTCATTATTTGGAAGGTCAGTAGGTGGGTCAAGAGTAATAAAATTAGAAATCACTGGGACTTCTTTGGATTTGATCCAACCTATAGCTCAAAAAATTTTATTAAATATTAGAAGTGAGTTTCCTCAAAAAAATGGACATCAAGTTCGTTCAGTGCCCCAAATGGGAACAGGCTCTCCTCAGGTTATAATAAGACCAATTCCTGAAAGATTAGCTGATGTAGGAATTACAGCTAGAGACTTAGTACAATCTTTGGACGTTTATAATGACGGGATAAAGGTTATTGAGATACCTTTCGAAGGTAGGTTAATAGAATTAGTTTTATCTTCTAATAAGTCTAATACAAATAAAATTGATGATTTAAAAAATTTACCTCTAATTCTTGAAACTGGTGAATTAGTTAAATTATCTCAAGTTGCTAATATAAATTTGATTGGAGTTCCTGAACAGATTAAAAGATTATTTGGGAAAAGAGTTATAACTTTGGAACTTCGACCACATGAAACTGTCTCTCTAGAAAATGCTGTTTTAAAACTGCAAAATCTAGTAATTAAACCTTTAGTAGAAGAAATACCAGATAATATATCAATTAATTTATCAGGCGCAGCAAGTGAATTAGAGAGTACATGGATATCAATGAAAAATAATGTGATGATTGCATTCGTTGTTATCTTTTTATTACTAACTGTTTTAATGAGATCATTTATACTCCCTTTTGTGATAGTCATAACTGTTCCTATAGCTGGTGCAGGTGGTGTTATGGGATTAGTAATTTTAAATCAATTTAGCACCCAATCAATGGATATGCTTACTATGTTAGGTTTTATAATTTTGACTGGAATTGTTGTGAATAATTCTATTTTGATGGTAGAACAAACTCTTTGGCATATAAGATATGAAACTATGAAGGTATCTGAAGCTATCACAGAGGCTACTAGAAATAGAATAAGACCAATCTTTATGTCAACTCTAACAAGTTTATTTGGATTGATTCCACTTGTAATTTTCCCAGGTTCTGGATCAGAATTGTATAGAGGTATTGGTACAGTTGTTTTTGGTGGATTATCAACCTCTGCTATTTTAACTTTGCTAATGGTTCCGCCATTGCTTGCATTAGCGTTGAAATTTGAAAAAATAAAACCAATAACGCTAGATAAACATGAAGAATTTTTATAAATAAAAATAATATTTAATCTTTGCTTTTTATTTAATGACAAAAGACTTAATAAAAAGCTATGTAATCATTGTCCCGTCAAATTATTAAATACTTGAAGATTAGAAATGAAAAGTTATATCTCAGCTGAAGAAAAAATAAAATTTATAAGAAATATAGCAATAGTTGCACACGTTGATCATGGTAAAACAACTTTGGTTGATACTTTATTGCAACAATCAGGTGTGTTTGCTGCTCATACAGAATTAGTTGAAAGAGTAATGGACTCAAATGATCTAGAAAAAGAACGTGGTATTACTATATTATCTAAAAATACAGGATTAACATGGAAAGATTGGAGGATAAATATTGTAGATACTCCAGGACATGCAGATTTTGGAGGTGAAGTAGAAAGAGTGCTATCGATGGTAGATTCAGTTTTATTATTAGTTGACGCTGTTGATGGACCTATGCCACAAACTAGTTTTGTAACTAAAAAGGTTCTCGAAGCAGGACTTTGTCCAATAGTGGTTATCAATAAAATTGATAGAGAAGGTGCCAGACCAGATTGGGTGTTAGATCAAACATTTGATCTTTTTGATAAATTAGGCGCAGATGAAAATCAACTTGATTTTCCTATTGTTTACACTTCTGCAATCCAAGGCTGGGCAACTAATGATTTGGATCATAAAAGAAACAATATGAATATAATTTTTGATACAATTGTAAAGAATGTACCTTACCCCAAAGTAGATTTAAATGGAAATCTTCAAATGCAAATATCTGCTTTAAGTTATTCAAGTTATGTTGGTGTTATTGGAACAGGAAGAATTAGAAGAGGAAAAATGAAAAAAGGTCAAAATGTATGCATTGGAAACGAGAATGGCAATGTACGTCAGGGAAAAATTTTACAAATAATGAATTTTCATGGTTTAGAAAAGAAAGAAATTGATGAGGCTAATGCAGGTGACATTGTGGCAATAAGTGGTCTTGGTGACTTAAAAATTTCTGACACTATTTGTGAAACTGGAAAATTTGAAGCATTGGAAAAACTTTTAGTTGATGAGCCTACTATTAGTATAATGATACAAGTTAATGATAGTCCACTTGCAGGGCGAGAAGGAAAATTAGTCACAAGTAGATCTATTCGTGAAAGATTGTATCAAGAATTGAAAACTAACGTTTCGCTAAGAGTTGAGGATACAGACAATCCAGATAAATTCAGAATTTCGGGTCGTGGAGAGCTTCATCTATCTATTCTTATTGAGAATATGAGAAGAGAAGGTTTTGAATTAGGCGTTTCATCACCAGAGGTTATTACAAAGGTTTTAGACAACGTTAAAAAAGAACCATTTGAAAATTTGACTATTGACATGGAAGAAATTCATCAAGGCAAAATAATGGAAAAATTGGGTGAAAGAAAAGCACAATTAATTAATATGGTACCTGACGGAAAAGGGAGAGTCCGTTTAGATTACAGTATCGCTAGCAGAGGCTTAATAGGTTTTAGAACAGAGTTTTTAACTTTAACTTCTGGATCTGGCCTGATGTATCATAATTTCGAAAAATATAGACCTATTGTTAAAGGATTACAAACAGGAAGAAGAAATGGAGTTCTTGTATCAATTAGCCAAGGCAAGGCAATTCCATATGCACTATTTAACCTTCAAGATAGAGGTAAAATGATAATCAAAAGTGGTGTTGATGTTTATGAGGGAATGATAATTGGTATACATAGTAAAAATAACGATTTAGTAGTAAATCCACTTAAAGGGAAACAACTTACAAATATAAGGGCTTCAGGTAATGATGACGCTGTTTTATTAGTTTCTCCTATAAATGTTACATTAGAGTTTGCTCTAGAGTTTATAAATAATGATGAACTAATTGAAGTTACGCCAACCAATGTTAGAATAAGAAAAAAATATTTAAAAGAACATGAAAGAAAAAAGGCTTCAAGGGTCGCTTCTTAACTTATCAAATTGAGTTTTGCTTTATTTAGCTCTTCTCTAGTATCAATATCAATAATAGTTCCAATACCAGTTTTAAAATATATTATATCCTTTTCTTTAATTAGTGTTTTGGCACCAAAATCTCCTTTAAGATTTTTTAAATAACTAAAATAGATACTTGGAAGTATTACTGGGTTACCACTTCTAGAATTATATTTTGGTATTATAACTTTTTTACAGTTCATTTCTAAAAACTTCTTTTCTAAATTAATAATGTCTTTTGTATCTATGTATGGCATATCAGTAGGAAAAATCATTACTCCTCTAATTTTTGTTTCTAAATTTTTAACCCCTAATGCAATTGATGAACCAATACCTTTTTTGTAATCCATATTTTCTAAAGTTTTTATATGTTTATTGTTAATTAAATTTTTAATTTTTTTTTGCTCATAACCTAATATTATTAATAATTCTGAAGTATCATATATTTCCAACAGTTTATCTAAAATATGATTTATTAAAGGTTTACCATTAAAATTTTCTAAAAGTTTATTATTGTTTCCAAAACGTTTGCTTATACCAGCGGCTAATAAAATCTTTTTAACTATCATAATTTGTTCGTCTATAATGAATGATTTCAGCCAAAATTGATGTAGCTATTTCAGCTGGTGTTTTGGCTTTAATATCTAATCCTATTGGGGCATGAATTTTTGACAATTCAATTTCTTTAAAACCTAATGTAATTAATCTTCCTAATCTTTTTTTGTGTGTTTTTTTGCTACCTAATGATCCAATATAACCAAAATTTTTTGTAATGCAGGAAATTAAAGCGAGGTCGTCAATTTTAGGATCATGAGTAAGCGTTACTAAGTGTGTAGATTTATCGAAAGGAAATTTTGAAAGAGCTTCATCTGGCCATTCATTTATTAATTTACAGTTTGGAAATCTCTCTTTTGTTGCAAAATGATCTCTAGGATCGATTAAGATTATTTCATAATCAGCCACATCAGCTAATGAAACAAGGGCCTGAGCTATGTGAACAGCTCCAACAATAATTAATCTAGGTTTTGGTTCAATAACATGAATGAATTCATTTTTAGACTTGTCAAAATGACTTGTTTGGTAATCAATTGTGTTATCAATTTCCCTAGATCCAGTTGAACAATCAATTCTTAGTTTTATAGTCTCTCTTTTTCTAATTCTATTTACAATTGAATAAACTATTTCATCTTCCTGATTAAGAGGTTGAATAAGAATTTTTAACTCACCACCACAAGCTAAGCCAACTTCCCATGCCATGTCATTTGATATCCCATAATCTCTTATTCTCGTTTTACCATCTTTAATAGAATTTAGAGCTTCGGAGATTACTGCACCTTCAATACATCCACCTGAGACAGAGCCTATTATTTCACCATTTTTGTCAATTGCCATTTGTCCACCTACAGGTCTTGGTGAACTACCCCATGTTGAAATTACTGTTGCAAGTGCAATTTGTCTTCTTTGCTTCAACCAAACGCTGGTTGGTGTTAGAATATCATCAAGATCATTCAATATATTACTCCATAAAATATGATTTAATTACAAAATATTCTATGATATGTATAATGTTTATATTAACATAATAAAAGGAATCTTCTTATGAACAACGAAAAAATAATAAGGTCATCTTGGATAGAAAGTTTTGTTTTAAAAAATAAAGAGAAAAGAAGTTTCACTTTTTTTAACAACGTTATAACAATCATTATTTGTAGTATATTGCTTATTATATCTGCTAAAATTAAGGTTGACTTATATCTCGTACCAATAACATTGCAACCACTTGCTATATTAATGATTTCTATGTTATGTGGAAGGAATATTGCCTTTGCTTCTATAAGTTTTTATTTGTTTCAAGGAATGATTGGTCTTCCAGTATTTGCAAATGGTGGTGGTTATTTATATTTCCTTGGACCGACAGGCGGTTTTTTATTTGGTTTTTTATTAGCAGGAATAATTATAGGAGAACTTGCAGATAGAGGTTGGGGATTAAATTATTTTAAATCTTTAATAGCTATGTCTATTGGTTTGATTGCAATATATGTAGTTGGTATGTTTCAATTAAGTCTTTTTAAATCAGATTTCTTTAACATTCTCAATAATGGATTTACTTATTCAGAAATTCCTTATTTAATTATATCTGAATCAATAAATAATATGGTAGAAACTTATATAATTATGAAGCCATATATAATTGGAGATATTTATAAACTATTGCTTGCAACATTTTTGCTACCACAAATTTGGAAACTTGTTAAAAAATCTCATTAATATTAGATTTCTAATTTTAAGAGATAATACTCAAGCATCATTTAATGCATCATTTTGAGCGTCAATTGTTGTAAGTCCTGAATTGTTTTTATCTAGAGCATCTTCGAATGCTAAAACTTCAAATTGTGTAATATTATCAATTCTATCCAAAAAATAATCCTCTGGAGAAATATTTTTAGGATGTTCAATTTTAATAGCGATAATTGCAGCAATAGTAGAAGAAACCATTTTTATTTTTTTATTTTTATAGTTTTCTAGTGGAATTACATTATTTTCTGACTTTTCAAAACCAGATTTAAGTTTCATTAATTATGCTCCATAAAAGTATCACTTCATTAAACAAAATTATTGCCCAACTCTTCTAATTATTATTCTTCCAGAAGGCTTATTATTAACATTTTCAACTGTTCTTGTAGCTTGACTATATAAGTTTGTTTCAATACCAAAGTTGTCAACTACAGCTACTCTTGCCCTAACTTGAGAACCAACTAGTGCCTGAGTTAGAGGTAGAACTGGACCACTAAGGCTATTTAAACCAGTCCAATTTCTTCCATCTTTAGATGTCTCCCAGCTTATAGATATGGAGGCAATCCCATCTTCGTCAGAAAGGGAATTTGATAATGCTCTTAGCGTAACACCTTCTTTTGGATCACCAATAATAGTAACTTCGCCTTGAACAGGATCATCCAAATTATCAATCGTTTCTGATGGGCTTGTGTAAAGAACTTCTCTTGTGCCGTGAGAGTCTATATATGATACGACCGCTCTATATGAATAACCAACTTGACTTTGCGTTAATCTTAGAACTTCATTTTGACCTGCAGGATAAGCTTCCCAAGATGATTTTGAAGACGATCTTTGCCATGTGATGTCAAACCCACCAATACCATCTTCATCAGCTATGCTTGATGTATCAACAACTAATGCACTATCTTCAACAGCAGTACCAATGAGGCGAGCTGAACCTGTTGGTTTATCGTTTACATTTCTAACAGGAGTTGAAGGTGGGCTTGTAAGAGGTTCTAAATTACCTTGACCGTCTACATAAGAAATAGCTACACGTAATCTGCTACCAACATGAATTTCTCTTGGTGTAAAAGATTGATTTGTAGCACCACTTATGTTTGTCCATTTTTTATTATCTGAAGAAATCTGCCATTGCACACTAACTGAGCCCATGCCATCAGAGTCTGTCACTGATGATAAATCAATTATTAAGGGCACATCTTCGATTGCTGCAAAACCAGCAGTTTCTATATTTTCATCACTATTTGTTGAATTAGATGTATCTTTTGCTTTGCTTACTTTTGTTGTGTTTGGTAGTGTGCTTTGTTTTTCAACATATTCTTTATTTTGAGATTTTTTATTAATATTAGTATTTTTTTTATTAATTTTTTTATCCTTGATTGAAGGATCTCCACCAGCATAAACATAATTAGAATGAAGAGTTATAATACCCATTATTAAAAATAATGAAAATATTAAGAGATTTTCTCTAACAAAGCGCATTTATACCTCCGCTAACTTAATAACTAGCAAACAATATATATCACAGAACTAAAAAAGATACAGTTTTTTTACAAAATCTTATGATATTAGAATGTTACTTAGTACATTTTAATTTAAATTACAGAATTGTTTAACAACAAATTATTTTATTTTTAGTAAAATTTCCCTCAAAAGGTTTTCATGATTAGCTAAGGTAGAATTTAATGATTTTAATTCGTTCCTAATATATTCTAAATCACTGTTATTATTTTGTTTAAATTCTTTATCAACAATATCCGTTAATGTAAAAGTATCATCATCATTTTTATTTATTGGATTATCGTGTTCCAAAACACTTTCATCTCTACTTGTTTTGATAAAATTAGTAATTTCTTCAATTTCTGATTTTATTGCATTAAGCTTTTTCTCTTTAATTTTAGTCAATTTGCCTCCAATTCTATCAAGTAGTAATTATTTCGTTCAAAAGAATAAAAATATATATTATAACATTTTTAATGTTGATGCTAATATATATTAATAATTCCTAATAAAAAATTTTACAGGGAAATAAATGAATATTATTGATTCTATCAAAATGTCTGTTTTAACTCCAATACATCCTGCTGGAATCCCATTTATAGTGTTATTTTTTTTCTTAACCATTATTATTGGTTGGTTTTGGAGTCCTCTATATTTTCTTGGTTTTACTTTAACAGCTTGGTGTGTTTATTTCTTCAGAAATCCACCTAGAGTGACACCAGTATATTTGGGCTCTAACAAAAATAACCTTATAATATCTCCTGCAGATGGAAAAGTTATAGAAATTTCACAAATAATTCCTGCCCAAGAAATTGGCTTACCAGAAGGAAAATGGACAAGAGTATGTATCTTTATGAATGTTTTTGACGTTCATGTTAATAGATCACCTATGTTAGGACAAATTACATATAAAAAATATATTCCAGGTTCTTTTTTTAATGCAAGTTTAGATAAGGCATCCGCTGAAAATGAGAGACTTATCTTGAATATGGAAACTGAAAATGGAAAAAAAATTGCATTTGTTCAAATTGCTGGTTTAGTTGCCAGAAGAATTATTTGTGACGTTGATATTGGAAGTCAAATTAAAGCTGGAGAAGTTTTTGGTCTAATAAGATTTGGTAGTAGAGTAGATGTGTATTTTCCTTCGGATGTTTCTGTGATGATTTTAAAGGGTCAAAAAATGATAGCTGGAGAGACAATAATTGGAGATTTTAGTAAGAAATCCAAATCTGTAAAGGAAAATTTAGATGAAAAATAAAGGCATTAAATTTGCCAAAAAAGCTTTTCATTCTAGACCACGACGTTTCTCAGTAATATGGATGCTTCCCAATTTCCTGACTATATGTGCTCTTATTTTTGGATTGCAGGCAATGTATCAAGCAATTTTTAATAATTGGGATAATGTAATTATAATGATTATTATAGCATCTGTTTTTGATATGTTAGACGGACGAGTTGCAAGATTATTAAAATCTACAAGTGAATTTGGTATGCATCTTGATTCATTGTCAGATTTTGTTGTTTTTGGAGCTGTTCCAGCATTTTCAGTATATTTATGGTTGGATAAACCACAAGGTAACTTTTTTTGGATTATAATTGTTTTATATGTAATTTGTTCTGCATTGAGACTAGCAAGATTTAATTCTGAGCTTTCTGAAAGGCCTAATTATGCAAAAAATTATTTTAATGGTGTTCCAACTCCTGCAGCAGCTTTTTTAATGTTGTTTCCGATAGCAATAGATGAATTTTTAATATCTTACAATTTAAAATCATTTGATATAATCGCTTTGTGGATAGGTTTCATTTCAGTAGCTATGGTTAGTAACTTACCAACTTTTTCTGGTAAAGTTTTTCAAATACCAAAATCTTTTGTAATACCTTTATTAATAATTTTAGCTCTTTTAAGTAATGCAATAATAAGTAATCCGATTAAAGGTTTTATTATTTTGGTATTAGTCTATTTATCAAGTATACCCTTTGCTTCAATTTTTTATTTGCGTCTTAAAAAGAAGGCGGAAGCTTTAAATGTCAATTCTTAATTATAGTATCATTTTGATAAAAACAATTTTTTCCAACCTGGTTTTGAGTTTCCAATCGCTTTAGCCTCGTAGATAGCGCGATTGCAAGCTCTAGCAACGCAATCACTCGCTCTCGAACCTAAGGCTAATATATCTACATTTTCTAATAATTGTTCATTTACACCTTTACATGTTGTTATTGAAAAAATTGTGTCTCCATCCATAGGTGTATGAGCGGGGCTTAAAGATCTTGCTATACCATCATGTGCCATAATAGCTAATCTTTTAAGATTTGCACGTGTTAAGGGAGCATCTGTAGCTACTACACCAATGACTGTGTTACTGGAAATATCATCGAAAATTTCAGTTTTACCAATTGATTGTGGTAATCGTTTTGCCCTTAAAATATTGTCATATAGATCATTACAAACTCCGTATCCACCAAATTCGTTATCAAATTCTAGATAAGCAGATAAAAAGTGTGGTCCTCTATTAAGTAAAGGATTTCCTACAGCATTATTGATAACAATTGCTCCAACCGTATATTTTTTACCATTTGGAAAAGTTTGTGACCATGATGAAGAGCCTTGCCCACCTTTAAGAGTGGCTGTGGTAGCACCACATCCAGCCCCAAAAGAACCTAAAAGAAAATCTGAATTAGCTGATTTATATGCTTTGTTTGCTAGTTTTCTCCAAGGGGAATGTTCTCTAATAGTGTTAACATGAGGTTTATTGTTTATATTTAGATCAAAAATTACAGCTCCAGGTACAAGAGGCACAACAGCTTTACCTACTTTATACCCCTTATTGTCTTTTCTTAATAAATCTTGAACTTCTGAACAAGCATCTAGCCCAAATGCCGATCCACCTGAGAGTACAATTGCATCAGCACGTCCTATGGAGTTTTCTAAACTTAACATATCTGTTTCTCTGGTGCCTGGACCTCCTCCTCTAACATCTACAGCAGCTGAAAATGGTTTATCTCCAGTTATAACCGTCACACCTGTACCAATTTTAGTATCTTCGGCATGACCAACTCGAATGCCAGTGATATCTGTAATAAGGTTTTTTTTTCCAGGGGCAGGATCCATTACTGATCTCTCTTCATTATTGTTAATTTAGAATGATTATTAAATGACGTTAATATTATCTCCTCATAAAGACAACAAGTAGTTGGAACAAGAAAACAAAAATATTTTAGTTCTTTCGCTCGCACAAGGTTTATCTATAACTACCACAAATATTAATATGATTAATACTGGTTTGGTTGGATCAATACTAACAACAGATCCATCTTATGCGACCCTTCCATTGTCACTGCAATTTCTTACAATAGCCATCACTATAATTCCTGTTTCACTATTAATGGGCAAAATAGAAGAAGATCTATGTTTTTGATTGAAGCAATGGCGGCCTGTATAGGTTGCTTAATTATAGCCTACTCAATTTTTAATAAGATATTTTATTTATTTATAGTTGGATCTATCTTATTAGGTTTTTCTCAAGCTAATCAACAGTTTTATAGATATGCTGTAGCAGATAACGTGTCAATAAAACTAGAAAGTAAAGCTATTTCCTTAGTTTTAGCGGGAGGAATAATCGCTGCAATAGTAGGACCAGAGATTTCTAGATACTCCTTTAATTTTTTTTCAAATTACATATATCTAGCAACTTACGTGTGTGCTGCTCTAATACAAATATTTAATTTTGGAGTTTTAATATTTGTAAAAATAAATAAACCAGAGCCAACAAAAAATTCAATTAGGCCATTAAGCAAAATTTTAATTCGTATAACAGTCATTATAGTAATTTTAGCGGCTTCAGTTGGATATTCTTTAATGAGTTTTATAATGACTGCTACTCCTTTACAGATTGTAAATATTTGTAAATTGTGAGGATAGTGCAAACGCAACTGTTATTCAGTGGCATGTAATTGCTATGTTTTCACCCTCATTTTTTACAGGATCAATTATTAATTTTCTGGACAATCGTAAAGTTATGATGATAGGTATTTTTTTACAGGTATTATGAATTTGTGTTGGTGTTTTTGGGCAATCTATTTAATACTTTTGGATATCATTATTTTTTTTATGCGGTTTCGGATGGAATTTTCTCTATGTAGGAGGAAGTGGTATAATAGCCAAATCAGCTTTACCAGAAGAAAAAGCTAAAGTACAAGGTCTCACAGACTTTATTATTTTTATATTTGTTGCTTCAGGATCTTTTTTAGCAGGTAATTTGCACAATAGTTTAGGATAGGAAATAATATTGTTTTATACATTTATACCTATATCTATTTTATTTCTAAGTATACTATTTATCAATTTAAAAGAAATAAATGTAACTTAAGTTTTATCCGCCTGTCAAAGACATATGTCTATTTATAGATACATTTGGTGACTGACGTGAAATTTCAAAATCATGTCCTTTTGGTTTTCTCATAATCGCTTTTCTTATAGCATCTTCAAGTGCATTCAAACCTTTATCTCGTAATACAATTTTTAAATCTACATTATCATCTTGACCTAGACACATATAAAGAATTCCAGTACAGGTAAGTCTTACTCTATTACAACTTTCACAAAAGTTATGAGTTAAAGGTGTAATAAAACCAAGTTTGTTGTTAGTTTCTTTTACAGAAAAGTATCTTGCAGGACCACCAGTTCTTTCTGGTAGATCAGTAAGTGTAAATTTTTTTTCAAGTTCATTTCTTACTTGTGTTAAAGGAAGATATTGTCCATATCTTTTATCTCCACCTAAATCACCCATTGGCATTACTTCAATAATTGTCATATCAAAACTTTCTTCACCACACCATCTCAAAATTTCTGATAAATGATGTTGATTGAAGCCACTTATTGCTACTGTATTAATTTTTATTTTAAGCCCAATTTCACTAGCTTTTTTCAGACCTCTCTTGACTTTTTCTAAATCTCCCCATCTTGTTATTTCTTTAAACTTATCAGGATCAAGATGATCTAATGATACATTAATTCTTCTAACACCGGCATTATATAATTCTTCAGCTTTTGTCTCTAGTTGACTACCATTTGTAGTAATTGTTATTTCATCAAGGGAATTTCCAACTTCTTTTCCTAAGTTACTTATAACTTGCATTATACCTTTTCTTACTAAAGGTTCACCACCTGTTAATCTAATTTTTCTTGTTCCAAGTTTTATAAAAACCCTGCAGACAGCCTCTAATTCCTCAAGGCTTAAAATATCTTTTTTAGGAAGAAATTTCATTTCTTCTGCCATACAATATGTACATCTGAAATCACACCTGTCAGTAACAGAAACCCTTAAATAATCCACTGTTCTTCCAAAAGGGTCAATTAACTTATTAGTATTTTTATTTATTTCATTCATAGAAGAGTATCTTATATCCCCCAAAGAAAATATCATACTCTAAATTTTGAAATTTAAGTAACAATTTTTTTTTGAAGACTATATAATGTATTAATACGATAATTTTAGGTATAGAATGAGTAATAATATCTACAGACAAAGTCCAGCTGCAGGTGGGAATGCCAATAAATTAGTTGTTTTTCTTCATGGATATGGTGCAGATGGAAAAGATTTAATTGATTTATCCAATCCTTTTGGAATGGCTCTTCCAAACGCTAGCTTTATTTCCCCTGATGCTCCTCATCCATGTGAAATGTCTCCTCAAGGAAGGCAGTGGTTCCCAATAGAAGAAATTCCAAAAGGTGCTATTAAAGCTTCATTAGGTTTGCTTGATTTAATTGAAAATGAAGCAAAAAAATTATATCTTACTTTCAAAGACGTAATACTAATTGGTTTTTCGCAAGGCGCTATGATGAGTATGCAGTGTTTATTAATTAATGATAAACCACTCGGTGCAATAATTGGATATTCTGGTGCATTAAGACAAGAAAATATAGATGCAGCAAATGATCAAATTTTAGATGGTAAACACAAATTTTCAGATACACCAATATTACTTGTTCATGGAGAACGAGATGAGGTTGTACCATTTAAATCATTGGAGGGGTCAAAAACTCTTTTAAATAAGATTGGTTTCAATGTGCAAACTTTATCTAGAAAAAATCTTGCTCATGGGATTGATCCTGATGGCATCAGTAAAGGTATGGAATTTTTAAAGTCACTAAATTAATTCATTTAAATAAATTTTTTGTTTAATTTAGTTGTAATATTGTTAGAGTAATAATAAAACTAACGATAATTAAATATTAAATTTTATGACTCTTTCTTCATTCTCTCCTACTTTAGTTCTAAATGCTGACTATCAACCTCTAAGTTATTTTCCATTATCATTATGGTCATGGCAAGATACCATAAAAGCTGTTTTTCTTGATAGGGTAAACATAGTATCTGAATATGATGAAATTGTAAGGTCACCTGGGTTTTCTATGAAAGTGCCAAGTGTTATTTCTTTAAAAGAATATGTAAAAAATCAAAAGTCACCCGTTTTTACAAGATTTAATGTTTTTTTAAGAGATAAATTCTCCTGTCAATATTGTGGTGCAATTAAACAGTCGCACGATCTAACTTTTGATCATGTAATACCTAGATCTAAAGGTGGAAAGACTAATTGGACAAATGTGGTAGCTGCATGTAGAACTTGTAATTTCAAAAAGGGAAGTAAAAATGCTAAGGAAATAAATATGTTTCCAATCAATAAACCCGAAGCACCAACAACTAATTTGCTAAAAAGAAATGGAAGGCATTTTCCTCCAAATTATTTGCATGAATCTTGGCGAGATTTTTTGTATTGGGATACAGAACTAGAAAGTTAAGTTTAATTAAATTTTTTCTGAAATTTTAATAGCTGTTCTGCAACCAAGTTGTACAATAGCTTTCATTATTTCATAACCAGGTGCGTTTTCTCCGTCATGTTCAACACCTGTTTCAAGATGATCTAACTCATCATCTCTGAACTTCATTAAAGTTGATTTAAGTTCTTTATGATCATCATTCAGGGACTCCGCTTGCTTTGCATAATGCTCTCCGATCACTTCTTCCACTGCAATAGTACAAGCCATAGCCGCCTTTTCACCCATTACAGCACTAGCAACGCCAAGGCCAAAGCCCATGACATTCCAAAGTGGAAGTAATGCTGTAGGTCTAGTATCATTTTCATATAAAAGTTTATTAAATGTATCTAGGTGTTCTTGTTCTTGGTCTTTCATATGCTGAATTGTTGGGCCAACCGGTGTGTTTTTTAGCACAGCTAATTGACCATCATATATTTTGGCTGCTGCGGTTTCTCCAGCGTGATCTACTCTTAATATTGAATCGATATGATTTTTGTTTGATTTCTTATTCATATTTTCATTAGCCTTTTGTTAAATAATAAATTAATAGCTAGTAGGAATATAAAGAATGAAACTAGCGCATTCCAACCAGCAAGAGATAATCCTAATATTTCGAATATTACCTCGTCACACTTGATAGAAGACTTATTTAATAAATATGTAAGAGTATCTTTTGAAAAATCAATATTTGATGAACACCCATCAGGACCAGCCCAAAAATTCATCTCTATTCCAAAATGATATAACCCTGCTAAAGAGCTTGAAAGCCAAAGAATAGCTCCAATTAGTATTAGAAGTTTGTTAGAAATTATAGTTTTGTTAATAATTAAAATAATTATGAAACTATAAGCTATGATTGCACCATGAAACCATCTTTGAGTGATACAAAGATCGCATGGTAAAGCACCATGAAAATATTCTAAATAAAAAGCTGAAAGTAGCATTAAAGATGAAATAATAAACGAAAATTTGAAAATATTACTTGTGAACATTTAAAAAACATAAATCGAAAATACAATAATTGCTATTCCTAATATACTAGAAAATAAAAGAAGATGTCTCTGTAAAAATAAAATAGCAGGAATCCCAAAAAATTTTGTTAAATATGCAACCATAAAAAATCTTATACCCCTACCTACAAGAGACATTAATACAAATCCAATTATATTTATTCCAGCCATACCACTTGTTATGGAAATGATTTTGTATGGAAGAGGTGTAAATCCTCCTAAAAAAATTATAAGCATACCATTTTTATTATAGGCTGACTTTACTGACATAAATTTTTCATCCGTAAACCAAGGAATGTTCAATAATATATTCTCAAATGAAGGTCCGATAAAATAACCCAGCAACCATCCTAAAACACCTCCAATAACAGAACCGATTGTACAAAACAATGCAAATTCTAATGCTTTCCTTGGGGCAGCTAACGTCAATCCTGCAAGAAATGGATCAACTGGAATTGGAAAAATTATAGATTCTATTAGTGAAATAAATCCAAGAATTTTCTCTGCTACTGATTTTGCAGCATTTTGTTTTGCTTTTTCAATTAGAAGACTAATTTTAGTTTTTACATTTAAGAATTTCATTTTGCTTGTTATATATTAAAAAATTAAATTAATATTTTAAATTTATTAACATTGTTATAAATATTAAAGAGGCTGTTGAAATAATTATTTGGGGATATGGTGAAATAGGTAAACACGCTGGTCTCAAAAACCAGTGCCGCAAGGCTTCCCGGTTCGATTCCGGGTATCCCTACCAAACTTTACAAATAAAGGTAGCTAAAGATTTAGGAAGATTATTTGTAATTTTGAATTCAACTAACAATCTTAATTTATCTAAACGTGGTGCGAAAATGGATCATTGATTTGACCAAGATAAGATCTGAAAGCACGTAACTTGAATTTAACTTTTAGGAAACGTTAACTCTTCTGATCGCGCTCGGCGCCATAGCGCAGCGGCTGCAGTTTCTGCAGCTTCAAGAACAGCCGATTTGTCCACTCGCAGTGGCTCTCCACCAGAAACAACAACCTCGCCTTCCACAATTACTGTATCTACGTCTCGACCCTGTCCTGTGTGTACAAGTGTTCCCAATACGTTTGTAAGTGGTCTCAAATGTGGGCGCCTAAAGTCAAACATTACTAAATCAGCGCGTTTACCAACTGTTAAAGAACCAACCTCGTCTTCCAGACCAAGCGCCCGCGCACCCCCAATTGTAGCAGCCTCAAATACATTTGCAGGCTGCCAATCGTTGGTAATCTTACCATCTTGTAAACGACCCGAAGCTAAAGCCCATCTCATCAATTCGACCATATCAGCATGCATGTTGTCGGTTGAAAGTGTTAAATTCATACCCGCACGACGCAGAGCATTGGTCGGCGCTACCTGACCGTGTGTTTGATTGCCCTTAGCTATATGAGCCAGATGTGCGCCTGCCCGTCCAAGTCGCTCAATATCTGATTTTGAGACGTGTATACAATGCGCACCAATTAAACGGTCATCTAGCAGCCCGACATCTTCCAATAATTCAGGTGGACTCATCTTGTCACGTTCTCGAATGAAATCAACTTCAACTTGACTTTGTGAAACATGAGTGTTGATCCGTAACCCTTTGTGATCGCGCATCTTGCGTACTTGGCGCAATAGATCTGGCGAACAAGTGTCTGGCGCATGAGGTGCAAGGACTACACCAGTACGAAGACTAATTGGATCATGGTTTTCTTCAATCAGCTCCGAGGCTTCCCTGAGAGTCTGCTCTCCTATTTCTGTTTTATAGGTCCATTCACCGAGATGTACGCGTGTAAAATCAACATCGTGGATTCTTCCACAGCCCCATGCTCTGATCCCCGTTTCAGCCATCGCAGGAAGTGCAATATTTTGTTGTGTGAAGCTATCGTTGATTATCGTTGATCCAAAGAGGAGTGCTTCTAAACCGCCCAGCTGAGCCATAGCATATGCTTCTTCTGGGTTTGGATCATGTCCATGAGGCACACCAATGGTGTAAGCCGGCGCAAACCCCATGTCCTCCGCCACTCCACGAACCATACTAAGGATAGCATGGGTGTGGACGTTAACGAACCCAGGTGTAATGACAAACCCCTTCGCATTAATTACTTTTGTCGCCGGGTGAATCCTGTCTGGCTTTTTGTATTGAATTGACTGTATTCGGCCTTTATCGATAACTAACCAACCTTCTTGGATGTAAGGTCTACTGGGATCTGAGGTAAGCAGAGTGCCTCCTCCTACGATCATATCTGGTATTGTAAGAGCCTCACTCATGGGTTAAATGCCTAAGAAATCGCTGTGCACCATGCGATTTTGGTTCTCTGAACAGTATTTCTGGTGGACCCTCCTCAACAATCTTACCATTCTCCATATAAATTACGCGGTCTGCAACTTCACGCGCAAAATTCATTTCATGGGTAACTACTACCATAGTCATACCTCCATTTGCTAATTCCTTCATCACATCTAGCACCTCTTGAACCAATTCAGGATCCAGAGCTGAAGTTGGTTCATCAAACAGCATAACTTTAGGCTTCATTGCTAGTGCTCGTGCTATTGCTACTCTTTGCTGTTGCCCGCCGGATAGTTGTACTGGACGCTTCATTGCGTGATCAGACATATGAACCCGTTTAAGTTCAGCTAAAGCGAGAGCACTTGCATCCGACTTAGACATCCCACGAACTTTTTCAGGCCCGATAGCTACATTATCGAGGGCAGAAAAATGCGGAAATAGATTGAACCTTTGGAAAACAAAGCCAAATTGACTGCGTTGGTCTGCGATCTGTTTTTCAGAACCAATATTCACCACTGGGATTCCATCTAACCGTACAGTACCAGCGCTAGGCTCCTCCAACCTATTCAGGCATCGTAGAAAGGTGGTCTTACCTGAACCAGAGGCTCCAATAATTACAACAGTTTCACCAGTGGCTACATCCATCGATACACGATGTAATACAGAATTATCCCCAAAACTTTTGCTAAGGTCTTGCACCTGGATTACCGGAGTTACCATGTTGGAAGCTTCCGCTCAAGTCGACCCGACAGCCAGCTTAATACTTTAATAAGAACATAATAATACAGCGCCAGAAGAGTATAAATTTCAAATGGCACAAAGTGCACTGAGATTATCGCCTGACCTGCTCTTGTTAGTTCATAAACTGATATTACCGAGAGCAAAGATGAATTTTTTACTAAGCTTATTAGCTCGTTTGTCAGTGGCGGAACCATTTGTCTGTAAGCTTGTGGAAGCAAGATATATACAAGGATTTGCCTATGTCGCATGCCTATGGCAGTGGCTGCTTCGGACTGGCCCCGCTCAATAGACCCAACGCCACCACGCACAACTTCTGCTACGAATGCTGCAGAATTCAAAGAAAGCGCAACTACACCGGCCCAAAATTCGTCAAATCGAATACCAAGCGCAGGGAGTGCAAAAAAAACTAGAAAAATTTGGATCAGCAACGGTGTACCACGTATAAAATCAACATAACCTGCAACAATCCAACGAAGGGATTTGCTATGCGACAGTGAGCACAAACCCAAAACTAAACCGAGCGCCAAACCCAAGATAGATGCTAGTGCTGAGACTTGCAGCGTTACCACTACACCATGACCGAGGAGTGGCATGCTTTTAAATATAATGCCCCAATCAATAGTCATATAACCACCTTTTCTACCTTGTCCCCTAAGCTATTAAAGGGACAAGGTACGTTAAACTATTAATCACGCAAATGATGGAATTGTGTCGGACAGTTCCATTTTGAACCCAAACCACTTTTCTTGCAACGCATAAATCTCTCCGCTATCTTTCAGCCTTGTGAGTTCAGCATCCATCCAATTGACAATTTCTGTATCTTCTTTGCGCGCAGCTATCCCTGCCCAATTCAACTTTCCGACTGGGCGTACCAATGCATATGCACCTGGACGGTCCTTCATCACTTTTCCTAATGTTGGCAGAGTGTTAAGCACACCATCAACCGTTCCTTGACTGAGCGCAAGGTAAGCAGAGGGATGATCATCATAAATTTTTACGTCAGAAAAACCTTTTCCTTTGGCGCCTTTGATTTCTTTTTCAAGAGCCGGCTTCATCATTTCACCAGGTGATCCAAGTTTAACGCCAAGTACTTTGCCTGAAAGATCTTTCACTGACATGATTTTTGATGCATCATCTGCTCGAATAAGTAAAGCTTGGCTTGCTTCAGCATACGGAATAGAAAAAGCAACTTTTTCTAAACGCTCTTTACGGTAACTCATAGACGACATAATCACATCGAACCTTCCAGCGTAGAGCGCTGGAATTACACCTGACCATTGCGTATCAATAAATTCTGGCTTAACCCCCAACGAAGAACACATTAAAGCGGCTAAGTCAACATCATAGCCCACTATCTTACCCGCGTCTCGAAAAGTAAAAGGCGGATACGTTGCTTCACATCCTATTTGCAATACCCCCGATGCTTTCACATCAGACAAAGTTTTACTTGTTGCGCGAGCTAAACTAGGTGCCAACATTGATACTGCCAAACCCGAGGCAGCAGTGACTAAAACTTTACGGCGTGTAAATTTAGTTGTTTTCATATTATATACTCCTATATTTTGTGTTTCATTAGATACTTGCCGGAAAGTATTATTTTGCATTTTACAGTACAATTTTTATCTGGCTTTTTTTCACTGGAAGCTCAGGGTGCTAAAAAATTAAGCTAAATCAGTTAATCATTTTTATTAATGTTTAATAAAACAGCATAAATCAAATTTTCTTATAAATCGATAATACAAACTCAATTATAGCATTTTACTACAATCGCTTTACAGCTTGAATTGCAAAACTTATTGGATATTTGAAATTCTCTTAATGTTAAATTTAGGTGTGTCATTCGTATATTGACACATATTTATCTACAAAATAACGTGACTGTCCAATGTGAATAAAGAAACTAAATAGAAAATACAAAGTAAACATCAATATCGCTAAAGCTTTAATGATGAGTGCCGTCAACTTATTCTTCATAACTGATAAATAAATGGTACGAAAATCAATTAAACTGTGATGTATAAATGGTACTAAGATCAATTAAACTGGCTTTACAGTGTTCACAATACAGAATAACAATTGACTTGTAATTGGTGGAATTCTTAGAATTATTTTACTATATCGATTATGCATAAGTGTCATCATATAACTCAAAACCATTACCGCAAGGCTTCCCGGTTTGTAACCGAGTATCCCTACCAATATTTTTAACTAAATTCAGGTAAAAATTTTATGATGGAATTTAATGATGAGGTGAGAATACTTGCAATATTAAAATATGTTTATAATTGTTTAAATGACCTAGCAGTTTTTTAAAAATGTATTCCAGGTTGTAAAGAATTAAAGGAAGTTGAAGATGGAAAATTATCAACCAGAGTGGTATAATGACTGGCCAAATAAAGGCCAAGCTTAAAGGTAAGTTTATACTAGATCTTACGTATGGTCCTAGTAAATATTCTCTAAGTGTAAGGAGATGAACTCGTTGCCGGTTTTGCTAAGGTTGACGCATATGTTCAGTTAATAGAGGGTGGTAATGAGACAATATTAAAATATATCTCAAAAAGTGAGGTTAAAGGTAAATTAGCTCAATTTGGAAGCTGTTTGATTTTAAGTACTGTAAAAAAATATCAAAAACTTTTTTTGAAAACTTTAGAAATTATATTTCAGATGATCAAAATAATTAGAAATGAAGTCTTAAAATGAGTTATCATTTAAAATTACCAATATCATCTGATTATCTATTAATACTATTAAATGAATGGAAAATTGTTTATAAACATTTTACTCATAAACCTTTAATTTCAGTTAAAGAATCTAAATTAATACAAAAAAAACTATTTGGTGATCATAAAGAAAATGGTCATATAAAAAATCTTTATTTAAGGGATAAAAAAAGAAATAATATATTATTAGTTGCTCATCAAGATGCAATTGTTGACTTAAAATCACTTGCAGAAAAATTAAAAATGGGGCGTCTAAGTTTTGGTTCTCATGAAAGATTAATGGAAAATTTAGGTGTTTTGCCTGGTGCAGTTTCACCTTTTTCAATGATTAATGGTGTAAAAAGAGATGTTAAGTTAGTTTTAGATAATAAATTAAAGTCATTTAAAAAAATTTTTGCACATCCTTTGGAAAACAATCAAACTGTAGAAATTTCTATTGACCAGCTAGAAATTTTTTTTAAAAAAATATCAGCAACACCTATTTGGGTTAATTTATAAGTTAAAAATTTATAATTTATTAAATAACATATGATTTTCTCTACTATTCAGATATATTTAAAAAAATTAGTTGAAATATGGATATGATTAAAATTTCTCTTTTAAAGGTTTTATTTCTTTCTTTATTATTTATTAAATTAACATTAAATTTTTCATACGGAAATGATAATTCTTCAATGTTAATGGTTACTGAAAGAACTTGTTTAGTCTGTAAGATATGGGAAAAACAAATTGGTAAAATATATTCTAAAACAGAAATAGCAAAAAAATTTCCTATATCAAGGATTGAGATTAAAGATTTTGTTAATTATTTCAAAAAAGACTTAAAAATAACAAAAATTACCCCAACGTTTATTTTTATAAAGAACAATAAAGAAAAAGGTAGAATAATAGGATATACAAATCCTGAAATGTTTTGGTGGCAAGTTGACGAAATAGTTGGTGAATAATATACTAAAAACTTTAGTATTATTTTTTTGGAGATATCAATGAAACATCAAAAAATGAAAATAATATCACGAAGGAACATATTATACTTAATAGGTGGTGTGGCTAGTTCTGCATTATTTACAAAATTTGCAATCGCTAAGCCTAATCTTGCTTTAAAAAGAATAAAAGAAATTAGCAAAAGTAAATTTGAAGAAGTCGATTTATTTCTTGACGTACCTGAAATTGCAGAGAACGGAAACCAGGTTAAAGTAAGTTTTGATATTGATAGCCCAATGACCAAAGATGAATTTGTAAAAACTGTTTATTTGCTAGCGGATGGTAATCCAGCTCCAAATGTTGCAAAGTTTTCCTTTACAACCGATATGGGTGCATGCTCTGCTACAACAAGAATGAGATTGTCAAAAACTCAAAACGTTTATCTGTTGGCGGAGTATAATAATGGTAAATTTGCAATGACAAAATCAAAAGTAAAAGTAACTATTGGCGGTTGTGGTGGTTAAAAAAGGAGATAAGTTATATGTCTAAAATCAAACCAAGAGGTAAAGTACCCAAAAAAGCGGCAATGGATGAAATAATAGAGATAAAAACATTAATAAGACATCCAATGCACAGTGGGCGAATGAAAGATAAAGACGGTAAAAATATTCCAAAACGAATAATAAATAAATTTTTAGTTAAGTTTAATGGTAAACAAGTTTTTGGAATGGATTTAGAACCATCTATATCAACGAATCCATATATAGCTTTCCCTTTCAAGGCAAAGGAATCGGGTACTTTTGACTTCGAGTGGAATGACGACAATGGTGATAAATATACAATGTCCAGAAAAATGGATGTATCTTAAATCGTAAGGTTCTGCTTTGAAAAAAAACAAACAAAAAAAATTGAAAATTAATCGAAGAGAGTTGCTAGCTGGCTCTGCTTCATTAGGAGCTATAGCTTTTTCTTCTAAAATTGGGTATTCGAAAGAAACAAATCCAAATAATTTACCTCCCAATGTTCCAGAATGGACTGGTGAACTTGGTGATGGAGTTGATGCGAACCCTTATGGCATGCCCTCAGAATTCGAAAATAATGTAATCAGAAGAAACGTTGAATGGTTAACAGCTAGTACAGAGTCTTCTGTAAATTTCACTCCTATTCAAGATCTAGAGGGTATTGTGACCCCAAATGGTTTGTGTTTTGAAAGACATCATGGGGGTGTTTCAATTATTAACCCTAAAGATTACCGTTTAATGATTAACGGGTTAGTTGATAGGGAAATGATTTTCACACTAGATGATTTAAAAAGATTTCCACAAACAAATAAATTTTATTTCCTAGAATGTGCCGCTAATGGTGGAATGGAATGGAAAGGCTCTCAACTTAATGGATGTCAATATACTTTCGGGATGGTTCATAATGTTCAATATACAGGGGTTAAACTATCAGATTTAATTTTAGAAACTGGACTGAAACCAAAAGCAAAATGGGTGCTTGCTGAGGGTAGTGATTCTTCAGGAATGACAAGATCTATACCTATCGAAAAAATCCTTTATGATTGCTTGATTGCTTGGGCTATGAATGGTGAAGCTTTGAGATCTGAACAAGGATATCCAGCAAGACTTGTTGTTCCAGGCTGGGAAGGAAATATGTGGGTTAAGTGGTTAAGAAGATTAGAATTTGGTGACAAGCCCTATATGACAAGAGAAGAAACTTCAAAATACACAGATCTATTACCTGACGGGAAAGCAAGGATGTTTACTTGGGTAATGGATGCAAAATCAGTTGTAACCTCACCTAGTCCAGAAAAGTCTATTTTATATAGAGGTATTCACCAGTTGAGAGGGCTTGCATGGTCTGGCAGAGGAAAAATTAAACGTGTTGATGTTTCTCTAGATGGAGGAAAAAACTGGCAAACTGCAAAACTACATGACCCTGTAATGAGTAAAAGCTTAGCTCGATTTACACTACAATTTGAATGGAATGGTCAAGAGCTGCTAATTCAATCAAGAGCTATTGATGAAACAAATTATGTCCAGCCAACTATTCATGAACTTCAAAAATTAAGAGGAGTTAATTCGATTTATCATAATAATTCCATTGCAACCTGGAAAGTTAATAAAGATGGAACGGTAGATAATGTTCGCCTTGGTTAAAAAATTAGTAATATTTTTAGTAATATTAATAATTCCTAATTTACTTATTGCTGAGGAAAGAAAATTCTATCTTGGTAAGATTGCAACCAAGACAGAAATTGCTGGTTGGGATATCGATGTAAGACCTGATGGATTAGGAGCACCACTAGGCAGTGGAAGCGCAATAAATGGTGAAGAAGTTTATGCTGAACAATGTGCTTCGTGTCATGGAGACTTTGGGGAAGGACTTGACAGGTGGCCAGAATTAGTTGGTGGTGAAGATAGTCTAGACACTCACGACCCTGTTAAAACTACTGGCAGTTATTGGCCTTACGCATCAACTATGTATGATTATATCTATCGTGCGATGCCGTTTGGTGTGGCTCAGTCATTAACTCATGATGAAACCTATCAAGTAGTTGCTTATCTTCTATATATGAATGAAATTATCGAAGAAGATTTTGTTTTAAATGATAAAAATATTGGAAAAATAAAAATGCCAAATGTAGAAGGTTTTCTTATGCCTGATCCAAGGCCTGATATTGCAAATGTTAACGGTAATCCATGCATGCAAAATTGTAATACACCAACTGAAATAATTGGCAAAGCTCGTGATATTGATGTAACTCCAGAAGAAGAAAAATCCTAATATAAGGGAAAATTATGCGTTCTAGACGTGAATTCATTCAACTAGCATCTATATCAGCAATACTATTGGCAGCTAAATCATGGAGCTCTGTTGCCGCTAAACAAAAGTTAAGCATTGAAGATTTGTTAGATTTTGATACTAAAGGTCAAGTTACATTGTTACACTTGACAGATTTACACGGACAATTAAAGCCAATCTATTTTAGACCACCTTCAGAAAACTTTGGTGTGGGAAAATATGAAGGTATACCACCTCACTTGGTAGGTGAAGAGTTTCTTAGACATTTTAATATTTCACCAGGAACACCATTAGCATATGCACATACAATGGTTGATTATGTTCCTTTAGCAATGGAATATGGAAAATTAGGTGGTTTGGATCATACAGCTACATTAATCAACAAAATTCGTTCTGATAGAGGTGAAGAAAAAGTTCTTCTTTTGGACGGTGGTGACACTTGGCAAGGATCTTACACTTCGCTAAAAACCCAAGGTGAAGATATGGTTGAACTCATGAAAGCTATAGGAACGGAGGCTATGGTTGGTCACTGGGAATTTACACTTGGTCAAGCACGGGTAAGTGAACTCATAAAAAAGATGGGATATCCATTTTTAGGAGGAAACGTATTTGATAATGAGTGGGAAGAGCCTGTATTTGAAAGCACAGCTTTTTTTGAAAAAGGTGGTGTGAATGTAGCTGTTATAGGACAACATTTCCCTTATACTCCTATAGCAAATCCCAGTTACTTAGTGAAAGGTTGGTCTTTTGGAATTAGACCAGAGATTATTCAAAAAAATGTTAATAAGGCAAGGAAAAAGGGTGCTGAAATAGTAGTGCTTCTTTCTCATAATGGTTTTGATGTGGATCAGAAGTTAGCAACAATTGTAAATGGTATAGATGTTATTTTAACTGGTCATACTCATGACGCTATACCTAAAGCAATCAGAATAAATGAAACACTTCTTTTATCGTCTGGTTCCCACGGAAAATATTTAGGCAGAATAGATTTAAAGGTTAATAACGGTAAAGTTGTAGAAACAAGTTCTAATCTAATCCCAATTTTTTCTAACATAATACCGCCAGATAAAGAAATAAGTAATTTAATTAATAAAGTAAGATTACCTTTTGAAAAAGAATGTAATCGTATTGTTGGAGAAACAGAAACACTTCTATATAGAAGAGGTAACTTTAATGGAAGTTGGGATGATGTAATTTGTGATACAATCATTCAAGAAAGAGATACTGAAATATCATTAAGTCCTGGTTTTAGATGGGGTACTTCAATTTTACCAGGGCAAAAGATCACAATCGATGATATTTATTCCCAAACAGCTATGAATTATCCAGAGGTTTATAGGACAGAAATGACAGGAAAAATGATTAAAGAGATCCTCGAAGATGTCTGCGATAATATTTTTAATCCAGATCCCTTTTTTCAACAAGGTGGAGATATGGTTAGAGTTGGTGGTCTCACATATACTTGCAGCCCAAAAAATGAGATTGGAAAAAGAATAAGCAATTTGAGAATGGTATCTACAGATAAACCCTTGGAGGCAAGCAAGAAATATATTGTAGGGGGTTGGGGTTCAATTAATCCTAACGTTGAGGGCCCTCCCATTTATAGATTATTAGAAAATTATATTTCCAATAAAAAAATACTCACAAAAAATAATCTTAAAGCTGTAAAGGTTAAAGGTATGTAATTTTAGAAGGCAATCAAAAGATTGCCCTCTAAAGTTTTAATTAAGAAAACATATCGGAAGTTATACCTGAATACCATCCAATTGATTCTTCATAGGTTGCTTTTCTAAGGTTACTATCTTCACCTGTTTTTGAAATAAACCCGCTTGTTTTATCTATTTTCTCATCAGTCGCTTTGTAGTTTGCTCCAACTTTGATACCGTCATTTGTCGCAACTAAGGACCAACAAGTATTTGCAAAACGAGGAGTAAAGACTTTGCTACCTGTTAAGCTTCCTCTTATGTGGTTTGCAGCAACTTTAGCTTGACTGTTAGCTGAAAAACCAGACTTAGGCATTGATTTAGCAATTGATGCATCACCAAGAACATAAATATTTTCGTCAGCTTGGGCTTGCATAGATGCAGGGACGATTGGACACCAATCACCATTGTTTACACCAGCATTCATTGCTATACGTCCAGCTCTTTGAGCAGGAACAACACTTGCTGCATCTGCTTTAAAAGTGTCTAAATCGGTTTCAAACTCCATGGTTGCAGCATTAATTTTTTTGATGCCTCCATGAGTTTCTGCGCTTATCCATTCAATCATTCCTGGATAATGCTTCTGCCAACCTTCCATAAATAAGCCTTGTTTAGAAAATTTATTTTTAGGATCTAAAATTACAATTTTAGCTGTAGGATTAGATTTTTTAAATTGATGAGCAATCATTGAAACTCTCTCATAAGGCCCAGGTGGGCAACGATATGGGTTTGGTGGAGGCACCATAACAAATGTTCCACCTTTTTTCATACCTTTAACCTGATTCTTTAACAATTGAACCTGTGTGCCAGATTTCCATGCGTGTGGCATTTTAGATTGTGCCTCTGCAGAATATCCGTTTACACTTTCAAACTTAAGATCAATTCCAGGCGAAATTACGAGTTTATCATATGAAATACTTTCGCCAGAACCTAGATTAACCTTTTTTGCAGCATTATTAACAGATAAAGCCCACTCATGAACCATATTAACTCCATGATTTACTGCTAATCCGTAATAATTATGACCTATAGAACCATAAGCCCTAAAGTCTCCTAAATAAAGATTTGAGAAGAAACATGTATAATATCTCTTCGATGCTTCAACTAAAGTAACATCAATAGCTCCTTTTGAGTCTTTAGCAATATACTTTGCTGCAGTCGCTCCACCTGCTCCACCGCCAATTACAACAACTCTTGGAAGTGCTCCAAAAGCAATTGAAGGCATTGACAATGCCGTTGTTGTTGCTGCTGCCAGCCCAACAAAGGTACGTCTTTTCATTTTTGTCATATAATCCTCCTCCAAAAATTAATAAACTAATATAAATGTTAACGTTTTTTAATCTTAAGTAAAATTTTATTTTACTTTAATTTACTTAGATAAAGAGCAAGAGAATTAATTTCTTCCTCACCAAGTCTTTCAGCAACCATTTGCATAACTGCATTCTCTTTTTCTTTTGTTTTATAAGCTAAAATTTTAGTAATAAATTGACTGGTCTTCATGCCTGTAATTTTTGGTATCCCTTGACCCAAACCAGTTGAATTATGGCATGTAACGCATTCACCAAATAGATGTTCACCATAATCAGCATCTGCACCTACTAATTGTTTTTGGTCAGCATATGATTTATTCATCAAAAAAAAGCATACAACAATTGATAAAAGTATAAATTTGGACTTCATAACCTCCCCCAGGTTTAAAAGTTTAATAAAATATTACTTTTAATCTGTTAATTATTTCAAATTTATTTTTTTTATCAAGCTATAAATATACAAGACAGAATAATGTTGTTATGATCTCCTTTTGAAAGTAAATTACTTTAAACTGTTACCTGATTTATTCAATCATTGCAGTAACATTTTTTAATTTTTAGGAAAGATTATGAGCTTATATTCAGATTATTTGACACAAATAGAAAATCGAAAACATGAGGGCTTGAAACCTAAACCAATTGAAGATGGTGAATTGCTCAAAGAAATAATTTCACAAATAAAGGATCCTAATAATAAACATAGAAAAAACTCTATTGATTTTCTGATTTACAACACTATTCCTGGAACAACGTCAGCCGCTTTGGAAAAGTCTAAATTTCTAAAAGAGATAATTTTAGAAAGTACAATGGTTGATGAAATAAAACCATCATTTGCTTTTGAATTATTATCTCATATGAAAGGTGGTCCGTCTATAGAAGTTCTTCTTGATTTAGCTCTAAGCGATAATAAATCTACCGCATTTGAAGCAGCTGAAGTTTTAAAAACCCAAGTATTTTTATATGAGGTTGACACTTCTAGATTAGAAAATGCTTACAAAGATGGAAACAAAATTGCAGAAGATATTCTAAAAAGTTATTCTAATGCTGAATTTTTTACTAAACTTCCAGAAATTGAAGAAGAGGTAAAAGTTGTAACTTACGTTGCGGCAGAGGGTGATATTTCTACGGATTTGTTATCACCTGGAAATCAGGCACATTCTAGATCTGATCGAGAGCTACATGGGAAATGTATGATTTCAGAAAAAGCCCAATTGGAAATTACTGAATTAAAAAAGCAACATCCAGATAAACGTATAATGTTAATCGCAGAAAAGGGCACTATGGGTGTTGGATCATCACGAATGTCTGGTGTTAATAATGTTGCCTTATGGACAGGAAAGCAAGCAAGTCCTTATGTGCCGTTTGTAAATATTGCACCTATTGTTGCTGGAACAAATGGTATCTCTCCAATATTTTTAACTACTGTGGGAGTTACAGGAGGAATAGGTGTAGACCTGAAAAATTGGGTAAAAAAACTTGATACAGATGGTAATCCAATAATTAATAATGATGAAAATCCAGTTCTTGAACAAAAATATAGTGTAGATACTGGTACAGTATTAAAAATTAACACAAAAAAGAAAAAACTTTTTGATGAAACAGGAGAGAAAGAATTAGTTGATTTATCATCTTCGTTTTCACCTCAAAAACAAGAATTCATGAAAGCAGGTGGATCCTATGCAATTGTTTTCGGAAAAAAATTGCAAAGTTTTGCCTGTAAGGTTCTAAATGTCGAATTAAAATCTGCTTTTGCACCTTCAAAACAAATTTATAATGAAGGGCAAGGATTTACAGCTGTCGAGAAGATATTTAACGCCAATGCTGTAGGTGTAGAAGAGGATGTGCTTTTACACGCTGGCTCTGATGTAAGAGTAAAAGTAAATATTGTTGGATCACAAGATACTACAGGTTTAATGACATCACAAGAATTAGAGGCAATGGCAGCAACTGTAATTTCGCCGACCGTAGACGGGGCTTATCAATCAGGATGTCATACAGCTTCAGTTTGGGATTTTAAAGCTCAGGAAAATACCCCAAGACTAATGAAATTTATGCATAAATTTGGTCTCATTACTGCGCGTGACCCAAAAGATTCTTATCATTCAATGACTGATGTTATCCATAAAGTATTGAATGATATAACTGTTGATGATTGGTCAATTATTATTGGTGGTGACTCTCATACTAGGATGTCAAAAGGTGTAGCGTTCGGAGCAGACTCTGGGACTGTTGCTTTGGCCTTGGCAACTGGTGAGGCAACTATGCCAATACCGGAGTCAGTCAAAGTGACATTTAAGGGCAAAATGGGTTATCATATGGACTTCAGAGATGTAGTTCACGCTACACAAGCCCAGATGCTTAAGCAGTTTGGCGATAATGTATTTCAAGGAAAAATTATTGAAGTTCATTTGGGAACTCTTCTTGCTGACCAAGCTTTTACTTTTACCGATTGGACTGCTGAAATGAAAGCAAAGGCATCAATATGTATTTCAGAGGATGCAACACTAATTAAGTCACTAGAAATTGCTAAAGACAGAATACAGGTCATGATAGATAAGGGAATGGAAAACGAAAATAAAATGCTTAATAAATTAATAGGCATTGCAGAAAAAAGAATTTCAGAAATTAAATCTGGTGAAAAGCCTGCCTTAAGACCTGATGTAAATGCGAAGTATTCTGCAGAAGTTGAAGTTGATTTAGACTTAATAGATGAACCAATGATTGCTGATCCAGATGTTAATAATTCAGACGTGTCAAAGAGATATACACATGATACAATTAGACCAATTTCTTATTACAATGCTGAAAAAAAAGTAGATTTAGGTTTTGTCGGCTCTTGTATGGTACATAAAGGCGATGTAAAAATTGTCGCACAAATGCTTCGTAATCTTGAAAAAGCTTCGGGCCAGGTAAGGTTTAAGGCACCCTTAGTTGTAGCAGCTCCAACTTATAATATAATTGATGAACTTAAGGAGGAAGGTGACTGGAGTATATTACAAAAATATTCAGGTTTTGAATTTGATGATAAAAATCCTAAGAAATCAGCTCGTCTTGAATATGAAAATATTCTTTACCTTGAAAGGCCAGGATGTAATCTTTGCATGGGCAATCAAGAAAAAGCTGCAAAGGGTGACACAGTGTTAGCTACTTCAACTAGACTATTTCAAGGAAGAGTAGTTGAAGACTCCCAAGAAAAAAAAGGAGAGTCACTGCTTGCATCAACACCAGTTGTTGTTCTTTCAGCGATTTTGGGAAGAACCCCAACTATAGATGAGTATAAAATAGCTGTTGAAGGTATTGATCTTACTAAATTTGCACCACCATTAGAAAAAAATCAAAATAGTTTATCAGCACATTTTTAATTCAGGTTCAAATTTTTAAGATATAGAGAAAAATTCTTGTTTAACTTAATTGATTGGTTAATTGTTTGAAACAAAAAGTAAAAATTTATTCTTTACTATTTTTTTTAAGCATTTTTTTAATAAATTTTGAAAAAGTTTTTGCCGATTCAAATAGTAAATTTACTCCCTACTATATCTTAGATTTAAATACTTTTGATACAATTCCAAAAAAATATTTAGAATTTGCTGAGGGATTTGATGAAAATGTTTCTTTTAAAACTTTATCTGACTTAGAGTGGAAAAAGACTTTAGATGATGATCAATCATTTGTTAACGGTTATTGGGTTCGTTTTAGTATCTTAAACAATACTAAAAAAGATAGTATTGGAATTAACTATAGTTACAATAATGAAAAAAAAGTTTTTATTCACAATATTAATGGAATCATTGAATACCCTCACTGGAGAGAGAAATTTGACAATTGGATTGATGATAAAAGGATAAGAACAAGTTATAAACTTTCTATTAAATCGAATGAAATTGCTCAAGTTTACAGTTTTTTTAGAAAAAAACCATTTGATAGATATATGGGTAGAGACAGCTTACATCGAATGACCGTAAGTACTTGGGAAAATATTCGAACCCATCAATTTGTTAAAATTGCAGCAAATATTGCAACATTTGCAATAGCAATAACTTTTGCTATTTATTATTTATTTATTTTTATCGTTTCTAAGGGAAATTATTTATGGCTGTCACTTAGCCTCTTTCAAATTTCTTTTCTTTCCATTACAAATTTAGTTGTTGGAAGGATTATTGGTATAACTTCGTGGTTATATGCAAGTGAATTTTCTTTAAGTTTAATTTCTTTTTTATTTTTGTTGTTACTTCAATTTTTTAGACAGTCTCTAAACTTAAAATTGAATTACCCATTGCTTAACAAAATATTTCTATCAGTTATAATTTTCTATATTTTAATGTTTGTTTTAAATTTTTATTCGTCTTTATTTTGGCCAAGCGTTCCTTATCTTGATTTAAATCTTTATCCGCCTGACATGAATGGGCCGGGTCTAGTTAAGCCAAAATATTTATTTATACCTTTTGTCATATTATTACTAACTTCAGCTGTTGTATCATTTCATCTTTGGAAAAAAGGAAGTAAGTATGCAAAATATTTATGTATATCCTTTGCACTTCCTTTTTTGTCGGCACCAATTTCGGGTATAGCTTATTTGTTTTATGATTTTAATTGGATCACTTGGTTAATAATAAATTCTGCTGTTGGAATTTTATTTCTAGGGATGTTTATCACTTTTGGTTTTGCTGTCGCTCAGCAATTAAATGATATGAAATTATTAGCACTTCAACAACAAGTAAAATTAACTGAAGCTTACCAAAGATTTGTTCCATCTGAATTACTCAAAAATCTTGGGAAAAATAGTATTTTAGACGTCTCATTAGGTGATCAAGTAAACGTAAAAATGAGTATATTATTTTCAGATATAAGATCCTTTACATCCATATCTGAGAAAATGACGCCTAGGGAGAATTTTTCTTTTTTAAATTCCTATTTAAATCAAATGAGCCCAATTATAAGAGAAAATAAAGGATACATTGATAAATTTATGGGAGATGGTGTTATGGCTTTGTTTAAGAATTCTGCAAACGACGCTGTAAAAGCAGCAATAGAAATGCAAAAATATTTAATTCAATATAATGCTAGTTCTTTTAAAAATAAAACTCATAACATTAATATTGGAATAGGGATTAATACTGGAGAAATGATGTTGGGTACACTAGGTGAAACAAATAGAATGGAAGGATCAGTAATCAGTGATGCTGTCAATTTAGCCTCACGACTAGAAGGGTTAACAAAAAATTATAAAGCTGGCATTATTATTTCAGAAGAAACTTATAAAAATATTAATAAAGATTTATTCGCCATTAGATTTATAGATCTTGTAGCCGTAAAAGGAAAAAATAAAGCTATAAAAATTTTTGAAGTTTTTGATTCAGATCTTGAAAAATTAAAAAAATTAAAAATTGAAACTTTAAACGATTTTAAAAAAGCCATCAAAAGCTATTTTAAACATAATTTTGAAAATTCACTAAAATTATTTTCAAGAATCAATAAGATTAATCCTGATGATAAGGTAGCAGAAATATTTATTAATAGATGTAAAAAAATCATAAAAGAAGGTTGGAATCCTGATTTATGGGATGGTGTTAATCGTTTAAGCAATAAATAATGAACTGGTAAAACATTGACAAAATCAAGTACTTTAAAAAATAAACTTAAATTTAGTTTATGTGTAATAATAATGATTTTACAATTTTCTGGTTGTGATCAATTTGGATCAATACCTAAAGATGATGATTACTTAAGAATGAAAAAATCGTCTAATTATAATATCCCAGAAGATAAGTTTGTAAATCAAAACTCTGACGTTATGGAAAATGTGAAGAAAAACAGTGGATTTTGGACAAATCCTAGAAAAAATATGGCTAACAATTATTTCTTTAATTCCAACAAGACAGAACCAGAAACACTGTTACCAGAAGATAAAACTTCATTAAATGAAAATTTTGTAAAAAGTAGTAATAATATTAAATTTGCTTGGTTAGGTCATTCCAGTATTTTGATGTCTATAAATAATAAGATTATTTTAATTGACCCTATATTTTCATCATCTGCGTCACCATTTAGTTGGCTTATTAAAAGGTATCAACCACCTGTATTTAAATTGAAGGAATTACCAAAAGTTGATTTTATACTTATTTCGCATGATCATTATGATCATTTAGACATGAAAACGATAAAGTTTTTTAACAACAACAAAGATATTTCATTTGTTGTACCATTAGGAGTAGGATCTCATTTGAAAAAATGGGGAGTTGAAAATTCAAGAATAACAGAGATGGATTGGTGGGATACTAAAATAATTAAAGGCATTAAATTTATTTGTACTCCTGCACAACATTTTTCTGGAAGAAAAGCTTTTATAGAAACACAAAAATCATTGTGGGCATCGTGGGTTGTTAAATCAGGAAAGAGAAGTTTTTATTTTAGTGGTGATTCAGGTTATGCAAAACACTATAAGGAAATTGGAGATAAATATGGTCCTATGGAGGTCGTATTCATGGATAGTGGGCAATATAATACTCGCTGGAAAGAAGTGCATAACATGCCTGAAGAAGTTATTAAGGGCTTCATTGATTTAAAAGGTGAAAATCTTATACCTATTCATTGGGGCATGTTTACTTTAGCAATGCATAACTGGTTTGATCCTCCAGTTGAAATTAAAAAAAGAGCAGAAGAAAAAAGTATATCTCTAATTACTCCTATAATTGGCCAGGTAATAGATATGAAAAATTTAATTGATACTGAGAGCTGGTGGGAAAAATTTATAAATGTAATTAAATAGAAAAATCAAATATTTTAATAAAATGAGATTAAATATGAAAATAAACAACTTAAATGAACTTAATACTCCTTGTTTGATTTTAGATAAAAACCTTTTAGAGAAAAATTGTAGTAAAGCTAGAAAAAAATGTGATGAATTTAACACAATATTAAGACCACATGTTAAAACTCCTAAAAGTATTGAAGTTGCTAAAATTGCACTTGGAAAAGATATTGGTCCTATTACTGTTTCAACTCTAGAAGAAGCAGAGTATTTTGCAAATTCAGGTTTCAAAGATATCACTTATGCTGTTTGCATAATTCCTGCAAAACTTAAAAGATTAAATTATATCCAGTTGAAGTATGACTGTGTTATACGTATGGTTATCGATTCTGTCATTGTTGCTAGAGAAATCGTTGATTATAGCAAACTACATAATTCAAATTTTGAAATTCTGACTGAAATTGACTGCGGTGAGGGGAGAAGTGGTTTAGGTTATCAAGATGAAAAAATTAGAGAAATATACAAAGTTTTCGACACAAATCATAATACAAAGTTGTTGGGGATTTTAGCTCATGCTGGTCATAGTTACTCAACCAAAAATAAAAAAGAAATTACATCAATTAGTAACATTGAACGTGAACAGGCTCTTGCCTCTTTAAAGTATTTTGTCAATTCCAAAAATAATTCTCCAATTATAAGTATAGGGTCAACCCCTACAATGTTTTATGCTGAACATTTGAAAGGTATCACTGAAGTAAGGGCAGGAATTTATATGTTTTGGGATTTAGCTCAGGCTTCAAGAGGAATTTGTGAAATAGAAGATATTGCCTTAACTGTTTTAGCAAGTGTAATTGGTCATAACCAGCAAAAAGGAAAAATATTAATTGATGCTGGTGCATTAGCTTTATCAAAAGATCTTAGTGCAAATAATTTTATGCCAGAAGCTGGGTATGGATTAGTTTGTGATCCTAACACAGCACTGCCCTATGAAGGACTCAACATTTCTGAAGTTCATCAAGAGCATGGATCAATTAAAATAGATAACACAAGCTGGTTTGATAAATTACCAATAGGAAGTTTAGTGCGCATACTACCAAACCACGCGTGTTTGACCTGTGCGGCTTATGCTAATTACAATATATTAGAAAATGGAAGTATTGTAGACAATTGGTCAAGAACCAATGGTTGGTAATTTTAAGTTTAAGTACTTTCATTTAACTCTTATAAGATAAATATGAATAAGTTAAGATATGACTCAGTTGTTTTTGATCTTTTAACAGGATTAATTGATTCTTGGTCCTTGTGGAATGAAGTCGCAGGATGTAAAAAAATTGGGCATAAATGGAGGTCAAGATATCTTGAAATAACTTATAAAACATTTGAATACAAAAAATACGAAGATTTAGTTTTGCTTGCTGCAAAAGATGTTGGTCTTAATACTGAATATGCTCAAAATCTTTTTAAAAAGTGGAATTTTCTCAGACCTTGGCCAGAAACAAATGAAATTTTAAAATTAATTAGTCAAAAATATTTAATTGGTTTTGCAACCAACTGTTCAATTAAAAAAGGTGAAGAAGCTATGAATGTTATTGATATAAATTTTGATTTTTATGTTATTGCCGAAGAAGTTGGGTATTATAAACCACACCCATCTATGTATAATAGAATTTTAGAAAAAATGAATAGCGCTCCAAACAGAACACTTTTTGTTGCTGGCTCACCATTTGATGTACGTGGTGCAAAAAATATTGGAATGGATGTTTATTGGCATAATAGGATTGGTTTGAACTATAAAAATGAAAGTGCTGATCATGTTGAAGCATCTCTTTATAAATTATTAGAAGTACTTGATTTGTAACTAAATATTATCAAATCTTTTTACAAGGTACCCAGCAGAAACCATCATGATCAACTATATAACATTCTCTCATACCATGAGCTTTATCAGTTGAAGTAGATAAAATCATATAACTTTCTTTCCTTGCTCTTTCTTCTGCCTTATCAGGATCACAACCTATAACTCTTAATTCTATTCCTAACCCTTTTGGTTTAGAACTTTTTAAAATATTTATATACGGGTGAGAATCATAAGTATGGTATGAATGTATACACCACCTACTTCCAAACCCTTCTATTGCTCCAAAATCGGGATCTTGATATATAATTTTAGCCTTAATAATTTTTTGTAAAAAATATATTGAACGTTTAATGTCTTCAACTAACAAATTTATGGTTAAACCAGATAAATCTTTGGAGTATTCACTGGCAGATTTCCAAGGATCTTTTTTTCTTAATTTCATAACTATTCCAATTTAAATAAGAGGTTAAATGCTTTATTATTTATTTTTAGTAATTATATGTAAAATATAAATTCGTTATAACTTTGAGAATTAAATCATGTCAATTTGGGGAAGTTTATTAGGTGGAGTTATTGGTTTTTCTTTAGGTGGTCCCTTTGGAGCTTTATTAGGTTCATTTTTGGGAGGAAAAATTTCAAGAATCAGCTCTTCAAGTAGCTTTACAAGCCAACAAAATTCACAACAAATTTTTGCTTTATCATTAATAATACTCTCTGCAAAACTAAGCAAAGCTGACGGAAGAGTCAGTAAGGAAGAATTAATTGCTGTAAAAGATAAGCTTCAGATACCAGAGAGTGAAATTGATCAAGTAGCCAAGATTTTTAAGAAGGCTAAAGATGAAAGCACTGGTTATGAACCTTATGCAAAACAAATTTCTGAAATTTTTAAGGGTAATCAGAATGTTTTAGAAGAAGTTATAAATATTCTTTTTTACATTGCAGAGGCTGACGGACATGTAAGTAATGAAGAAGAATCTATGATAGCTAACATTGCATTTATTTTTGGCCTTAGTCAAAATCAATATGAAAGTATTAAAGAATCTAGAAAATCGTCAGACAAACTAAATCCTTATATAGTTTTAGAAAGTCAACCAACTGATGATTTAAGATCAATTAGAAAAAAATATATTAAACTTTCAAAAGAACACCATCCAGATCTTTTGATTAGCAAAGGTGTGCCTATTGAAGTCATAAATGAGAGCAAAAATAAAATGAGAGCGATAAATGCTGCTTGGGATCAAATACAAAAATTGAAAAGTAACTAAATTCCAACTTAACTCATTTAACACCATTTAAATCAAATTCGTTTTCAAAAAAATTATTCATATCATTCTTATACCAATCATCGTAATCCCATGGCTCTGTCGAAATAAGATTGGCTTTTGGTAAATAGATTTGTGCATCCTCAATATTTTTGATCGTATTAATTTTAATAAATTGTCTAAAATAATTTTCACCTTCAAATCTATCTAATTTCATTAACTCATTGTACGTTAAATTTTTTGCTATTATTCCCTCAACAACATCTTTCTTATTGTTTGTATATTTTATCAAAGGATAATGGGTGTTTTTAACTTTAAATACTTTATATTTTTGTAAGGTAGCAGTATCCATCATATTTTCCCTTATATCTTTCCCAAGGACTGCTGTTCTTACTTCTGATGATCTTAATGTGCCATAAAAAAACACTGCATATTGAATATTATATTTTTTAAGTTCATCTTTAATTCTCTTTTCATAAGAAAAACAATTATCATTTTTGTTAAATTTCTTAAAATATTCTTCTGTGTTCCCATCAATCTCATGGTTGAGGTAATCTACGCAGCTTTTGATATAGTTGTTAATTAAGGTAGACATTTCATGATTGTAATTTTTAATATCAAACAAATTTGTTATGGAAATTAGATGTTTTAATTCATTCATGTTAAAATCTCTCAAAACAAAACTGAGTTGTAAGTAGGTATCCTCAAATCTATAATCATGTGGAAATTCTTCGTTCCATATATCAGTGTCGAGTAACCAATTTTGCTTAAGATTTTTTTTCAAAATATCCAATTTTAATTTTTTTATATCATCATTAATTTTTAATTCATTTTCCATGATACTATTATATACTTCACTTTGATTAAAAAAATAATTAAATAATATCAGAAAAATATAAAACGTTTGTGGTCTGAGAGGGTAAAATGATTACAAATAAACTATCAAAATTTTTTGCTGTAGAGATAAAAAATCTTGATGTAAGAAAGATACCAAGCAAAGAAACTATAAATAAAATATCAGATATATTATCAGAATATTCTGTAGTTGTGATTAGAAATCAAAATATTACAGATGATGACCACATAAAATTTAGTGAAAATTTTGGTACCCTTGAACTCACAAAAGTTGGGACAGATGGATCTGGTTCAAAACTTATTATTCTTCGTAACTTTGATGAAAATGGAAACATTGTTTCACCCACAGATAGACAAAGATTAAATAATTTAGCTAACCAAGAATGGCATAGTGATAGTTCATTTAAAAAAATTCCGTCTAAAATGTCAATTTTATCAGCTAAAATGATCCCGTCACTTGGAGGAAATACAGAGTTTTTGTCAATGAGAGCTAGCTATAATACTTTACCTCAGGAATTAAAATTAAAGATTAATGATAAAATTTGCTGGCATGATTATTCTCATGGAAGATCAAAAATTGATCCAAACTTAGTTACTCCTGAAGAAAAACTTGCTCTTCCTCCAGTTAAACAAAAATTAGTTTTAAGTGATAATAAGTATGGAAAATCTCTTTATTTAGGTGCGCATTGTAGAAATGTCGATGGGATGTCAGAAAATGATAGTAATGCTCTCTTAGCTGAAATTAACTCTTACATTGACAAAGAAAAATTTATTTATTCTCATGTTTGGGAGCCATTTGACTTAATTATGTGGGATAATAGAGCTGTATTACATAGAGCTACCCCAATAAAAGGCAAAATAGAAAAAAGGTTAATGGTTAGGACAACGGTAGCTGGCCAAACATCAACTATAAATGAATATTAAATAAAATATTATGGAAAACTTTGATTATATAGTAGTTGGGGCTGGCTCGTCTGGTTCGGTCATAGCTAATAGGTTATCAGAAAATAACAAAATAAAAATTTGTGTTATTGAAGCTGGAGGAAGTAATCAACATCCATATGTAAGGATGCCAGCAGGTTTTATTAAAACAATTAATGATAAGAGGTTTAATTGGTGTTTTAAAACCGAAGGAAGTGATTATGTAAATAATCGAGAAATATTATTTCCAAGAGGAAAAGGGTATGGAGGTTCAAGCTCCATTAATGGTCATCTTTATGTCAGAGGGCAGCCAGATGACTATAATCAATGGGCACAACTAGGTAATTTAGGCTGGTCATATGACGATGTACTTCCATATTTTAAAAAATCAGAATACAAAGAAAATGGAGATGAAACTACTCGTGGAAAACAAGGTCCTCTTTACGTATCTGATATAGTTGAAAAACATCCTCTATGTGAAGAATTTATTAGGGGCTCCAGTGAATTAGGTATACAAGTCCAAAACGATTATAATTCAGGTAAACAAGAGGGTATTTTTTACTATCAACGTACCATTAAAAATGGCACTAGATTTAGTGCTTATGATGCTTTTTTAAAACCAGCTTTAAAAAGAGAAAATGTAAATATTAAGAAAAATACAACAGTTTTGAAAATTATATTTAAAAATAAAAAAGCAGTTGGCTTATTGTGTGAGACAAATAATAAAATATTTGAAATTTTTGCAAATAAAGAAATTATTTTGTGTGCTGGGGCAATTGGTACACCACATTTGCTCCAAGTTTCAGGAATAGGAGAGGCTAAATATTTAAAATCTATAGGCATTGAACCATTATTTGAAATAAAAAATGTTGGTGAAGGTTTGCAAGACCATTATGCTGTTAGGGTTGCTAACAGAATAAGCGCTCCTATATCTCTTAATGAAAAAGCATGCGGTTTCAACTTGGTTTTAGAAATAATAAAATGGTTTATTTCAAAAAAAGGTTTAATTTCGTATAGTCCAGCACATGTGGGGGCTTTTTTAAAATCTTCACCTAAAATTGATTTTCCTGATTTACAATTTGTTTTTACTCCAGCCTCTTATACCGAGGGAATGATAGGCAAGCTTCAAAATTTTCCTGGAATAACATGTGGCGTGTGGCAGTCAAGACCTCAAAGTAGAGGTTATGTAAAAGCCTCCACAAATAAGATAACAGACCCACCAATAATTCAGCCAAATTATTTGAAAGAAAAAATAGACCAATATGCTTTAGTTGAAGGTGTAAAAATTTGTAGGTCACTTTTAAGAACTTCCACGATGAAAAAAATTTCTGTTTGTGAAACTCTTCCTGGAGATAATATAAAATCTGACAAAGAAATTCTCAATTTTATTAGGAATAAAGGTGCGACTGTTTATCATGCAATAGGTAGTTGTAGAATGGGCATTGATAATAAAGCAGTTGTTTCTCCATCTCTTAAAATTAAGGGTATAAGCAATATTAGAATTGCAGATGCTTCTATAATGCCAACCATGCCATCAGGAAATACAAATGCTGCGACTTTAATGATTGCTGAAAAGGCATCTGACCTTATTAAAAAAGATTTAAAAAATTAATTATTTTTTAAGTGTAGAGCTATTGCTCTCATTTCTTTATCAATTATATTTAATTCTTCGAGGCTTTCTAAAGTGTATTCAAAGTACTCCTTGCAACTACCCAAAAATCCATTCGCTTTAGAAATCATATTAGCTTTAACAAAGGTATTTTTTCCACTAAAATAATTTTTATGTTTTTTATCTACTGTGAAGGCTAATGAAAAAACTATTTTTTCATTATCTAACTTTGTTTTTACTAATTTGGGTTTATAAGCACCTGTTACCATTTCTCTTTTAAATAAGATGTCTATGTTTTTAATTGCATCATCACTATTCAGTTTGTAAGCAGAACCTTTACAAGATCCTCCTTTATCTAATCCTAGCATGAGACCAGGATCTTTAAATGATCCTCTTCCTAAATTAGTTTTCATGCAGAAACTTCTATGAAAACCATAGATCTTTGCCAAATGTTGAGTTTCATAATTTATTGTTGGGTTCCATAAGAGAGAGCCATATCCAAAAATATAAATATCCTCTCCAATACCATCGTCAGGTATTATTTTTCTTCTTTCTTTAATTAATTCTTTTTTAGTAAGAACTTTATCGCTTCCACTTATGCTTTTAATTTTATCAGCTAGACGTCCTTCGTTAATATTTTCCTTTGTAAGTTTTACTAATCCTTGATTTAATTTTTTTGTAGTAGACATTAAACTAAATTTTTTGAATTAATTACTCTATGTGGGTATGGTATTTCTATTCCTGCATTATCTAGCGCAGGCTTCAATTTTCTCATCAAATCTGTGTAAAGAGCATACCAATCTCTTGTATGTGAATATAACCTTAATCTAACAACTATAGCGCTATCGTCATATTTCATAACTAAAAATTGTGGCTCTCTAGGTTTATTTAATACTCTTTCATCCTCTGCTAATTTTAATAAGGTCTTTGATGCTAAATCTAAATTAGTGTCATAATGTATTCCAATATCAACATCTATTCTTCTGGTTTCATAATGTGAATGATTAATAATAGTACTATTCCAAATGCTTGAATTAGGTATCGAAACATAAACATTATCAAAGGTATCAATAATAGTTGTGAAAAGACCTACCTCTTTTATTGTCCCAGAAATATTTCCTGTTTCCACCCAATCACTTGTATTAAACGGTCTTAATAATAATAACATTACTCCTGCTGCTACATTTGATAAAGTTCCTTGGAGCGCCAATCCAATTGCTAAACCAGCTGCTCCTAAGACAGCAATGATGGAAGTTGTTTGAACACCAAATTGTCCCAAAACAGCTATAATTGTAATAATAATTATTCCGTATCTAATTATATTTCCAATTATAGGGACTATAAGTGGGTCAATCTTTTTGAAACGATTTAAATTTTTGCGTGCAATCTTACTAAGTTTTCCAGCAAAATAAAAACCTAATATAAGTATTAGTGTGGCGCCTAAAACTTGACCAGCATAAGAAACAAAAATTTGAATTGAACTATTAATAAGGTTCGAAAAAATTTCAAAATTGATATTCATACTATCCATTAAAAAATAACCTCCATTAACTTTATTAAAAGCTTCATTTCTATTAAATACTATTTCATATAATAAAGCTTTGTATAACAAAATTAACTACGAATAGTATTAAATTATTAATATATCAGCTTGAGTTTAAAAACTTAATATGGTTATAACATTCCTATGAAGATTATTAAATGGAAAATTGGTGACAATAAACCTTTTGTTGAAGATCAATTAGCTGTCGCCATTGGAAATTTTGATGGTATTCATCAAGGCCATGTTAAACTTATAAATGAATGTAAATTGCAAGCACAAGAAAGCAACCTAGCTTTTGGTGTTGTAACATTTGATCCCCATCCAAGAGATTTTTTTAATTCTAAAAATCCTTCTTTTAAGTTATTAGATAACGAAGAAAAGGAAAAATTATTAAGTAAATTTGGTGTTAATTTTTTAATAATCATTAAATTTAATGAACAGTTGAAAAATTGTAATCCTGAAGATTTTTTGTCACAAATATTAAAAGAAAATTTTAACATTGTAAAAATGTTTGCAGGCTCAAATTTTAAATTTGGGAAAAATAGAGAAGGTAGTATTGAAAATACAAAAAGTTTTGCCAACACTTTAGGGTTACAACTTGTATCTATAGACTTAAAAAAAACAAATTCTGTAAATGAAAAGGTTTCTGAGACAATCAGCTCTCAAAAAATAAGAATGTTGATTCAAAAAGGACAACTAAATCTTGCAAATAATATGCTTGGTAGAAATTGGTGTATTACTGGTACAGTGGAAAGAGGAAAACAACAAGGAAGAGAAATTGGTTTTCCAACTGCAAATTTAAGTTTAAAAAAGTTTTTAAAACCACCATTAGGGGTTTATGTCTCTAGATTAAAAATAATTGGTAGTAAAAACTCTAAAATATGTAATGATTGGTTGCCATCTATTTCAAATATAGGTACAAGACCTACGGTTTCAGGCGAAACCATAAATCTAGAAACTCATATAATTGACTTTAAAGAAGATAATTTTGATACGAACTTATATGGAAAAAGAATAAATGTTGAACTCATTGAATTTTTAAGACCCGAAAAAAAATTCAATTCTTTATCTGAACTTCAAAAGCAAATCGAGGTTGATACAAAAAAAGCATATAAATTTCATGAATTATGAAATAAGAATTAATAATTTGATTTATATAGAGACGATTTAATGACTGATTATAAAGATACCGTTAATTTACCTAAAACTGATTTTTCAATGAGAGCTGGACTTCCCAAAAAAGAGCCACAAATATTGAAATTGTGGGAAGAAACTAAATTATTTAAAAAATTAAGAGAGCAAAGAAAAAATTCTCAGCCTTTTATACTTCATGATGGTCCACCATATGCTAACGGAAATTTACATATTGGTCATGCTCTAAATAAAATAATTAAGGATGTAATTAATCGTTCACAATCCATGCTTGGTAAAAATGCAAACTATGTTCCCGGATGGGATTGTCATGGATTACCAATTGAATGGAAAATAGAAGAAAATTATAGAAAAAAGAAAAAAAATAAAGATGATGTTCCTATTGTAGAATTTAGAAAAGAATGTAGAGATTTTGCTGCAAAATGGATGGATGTTCAATCTGAAGAGTTTCAAAGACTTGGTGTATATGGTGATTGGGAAGACCCGTATTCAACTATGAACTTTAAATCTGAGGCAATTATAATGTCTGAAATAGGAAAATTTCTTATGAATGGTAGTTTATACAGAGGAATTAAGCCTGTAATGTGGTCTCCAGTTGAAAAAACAGCTTTAGCAGAAGCTGAAATTGAATATCATGATCACATAAGCACTACTATTTATGCAAAATTTCCAGTTATAAAAACAGCATTGGATATAATAAGTAACTTCGACATTATAATTTGGACGACTACTCCATGGACTATACCAGGTAATAGAGCTGTAGCATATGGAAAGGATATTGAGTATTCACTAATAGAAATTACTAGTGTTAGTGAAAATTCTTTAGCAAAAATTGGTGATAAAATTATTATAGCTAAGGAATTGGTCAAAGACGTAATAAAAGAAATTTCAGTCTTAAATTTTAATTCTATTAAAACTCTTAAAGGCAGTGATTTTGAAGGAACAGTTTTAGCACATCCACTAAATAGAAATGGTTATGAACACGAGGTTTTTCTTTTAGAAGCTGATTTTGTTACAATTGATCAAGGTACTGGTTTTGTTCATATTGCTCCTGGTCATGGTGCAGATGATTTTGAACTTGGAAGAAAAAATAATTTGCAAATACCTGAGACTGTATCAGATAATGGAATTTTAAATAATGATTTACCTTTATTAGGAGGGCTTCGTGTTTTAAAGGATAATGAAGTAATTGCTGATATTATGTCTGAACATAATGCCTTAATTGGAAGAGGAAAATTAAATCACTCATATCCACATAGTTGGCGATCAAAGGCCCCACTTGTTTTTAGAACAACTCCTCAATGGTTTATTTCAATGACATCCAATAATTTAAGGGATACTTCTCTTAAAGCTCTGTCAAAAACATCTTTTTATCCTCCTCAGGGTCAAAACCGTTTAACAAAAATGATAGAAGACAGGCCTGACTGGTGTATATCTAGGCAAAGAGCTTGGGGTGTTCCTCTTGCAATTTTCGTAGATAAAAAAACTCAAGAGCCACTTCGAGATCAAGAGGTTATAGACAGAATTGTAGATGCCTTTAAGACAGATGGAGCAGACGCTTGGTTTGAAAAGCCCTCTTCTTATTTTCTGGGATCAAAATATAATCCAGATGATTATGAGGCAGTAACAGATATAGCAGATGTTTGGTTTGATTCTGGTTCTACTCATTCATTTGTTTTAGAGGAGAGGGATGATTTATTTTGGCCAGCCTCATTATATCTTGAAGGAACAGATCAACATAGGGGATGGTTTCACTCTTCTTTACTAGAAAGCTGTGGCACAAGAGGTCGTGCTCCATATGATGCTGTTTTAACTCATGGATTTGTCTTAGACCAACAGGGAAGGAAGATGTCAAAATCTCTTGGCAATATTACTGCACCACAAAAAGTAATTAATGAGTTTGGCGCTGATATCCTTCGTTTATGGGTGGTTGGCTCAGATTACTATGATGATCTTAGAATTGGAAAAGAAATTTTAATAAGACACTCTGATCATTATAGAAGACTTAGAAACACTTTAAGATATCTGCTAGGTGCATTATACGAATTTGATGAAAGAGAAAAAATAAATTTTACTGAAATGCCCGAATTGGAAAAATGGGTACTGCATAGAGTATCTGAATTAAGTGAAAAAATACATGAGAACACAGAAAAGTTTAATCTTCATGATATTTACTTAGATGTTCATAATTTCTGTACTATTGATTTATCAGCTTTTTATTTTGATATCAGGAAAGATACATTGTACTGCGAAGATCAAAGTAGTGTTGCAAGAAAATCATGCAGAACAGTAATGGATATTTTATTCAAATCATTGACTACATGGTTAGCACCCATTATTTGTTTTACCGCTGAGGAGGCATGGCAAAGTAGATATAAAGATAGTGAGAACTCTGTTCATTTACAAACTTACTTCAAAGGTGACAAAAATTGGAAGAATGATGACCTTGGTAAGAAGTGGTCTGATATTAGAGAGTTAAGATCAGTTGTGACAACATCTATAGAAGAGAAAAGAAAAGGTGGAATGTTAGGTTCTAGTCTTCAGGCTAAGGTTTTAATTGAGGCAAATGAAGCCTCTTTTAGTGTACTTCAAGATGTAAATCTTCCAGAATTATTTATATGCTCTGATGTGGAAATGAAATTGAATAAAAATCAAACACTAACAAATATTAAGGTGACAGTAGAGTTAGCAACTGGAGGCAAATGTTTGAGATGTTGGAAAGTCGTTCCAGATGTAAAAGACGACAATGAACTTTGCAATCGATGCACTAGCATACTTAAATTCAATTAAATGAAACAAAACTTAGGTATCTTAAATCTTTTAATTTTAATTCTGTTTATATTTCTTGATTATCTTTCAAAATTATGGGCAATTGAGAATCTCTTTTTTAAATATCAGTCAATTAAATTAACAACTTTTTTATCATTAACTCCTGTTTGGAATAGTGGTATTTCATTTGGTTTTTTCCAAAATTTAGGTGAATTAGGTAGGTATGGTTTCACAATTTTCTCAGTTACGGTTGGTATATGGTTATTTGTTTCATCTTTGAAAATGCCAAGATATTCATCTTTGGGATTTGTTCTTATAGCAAGTGGTGCAATTGGAAATGCGATTGATCGGGTGATTTATGGGAAGGTTGTTGACTTTATAGATTTTTATGTTCGAGATTTGCACTGGCCAGTATTTAATCTTGCTGATACAATAATTTTTATAGGTGCATTTTTATTTCTTTTTAATCAATTTTTTACTAATGAAAGAAAATATTATGAAAAATAAACTCTTCAAAATATTTGTTTTTTTAACCCCTTTAATTTCTCTATTAACTAGTTGTTCAGATTTTAGAAAAGCTGTTGGTAAAGAAAAAGTTATACCTGACGAGTTTTCCGTAGCCTCAACACCATCGCTCATAATTCCTCCAGGATATAAAATTGATCCTAATGCTCTTTTAAATGCAAATAAAAAAGAGAATAATGATAATTTTAATTTAAGTGAAGAAATACAAATTAATAATAATAATGAAGTTAATAGTTTTGTTGAAATTTTTAATCCCAAAAATATTTCTGCAGATATTAGAAAAATAGTTGATGAGGAAACTTTAGGAATTTCTTTGAGTGAACGAAGAGGAATTGATATATTATTTGGAAACGTACCTAAATCAGGTGTAGCTATTGACACAAAAAAAGAAGAAATAAGGATAAGACAAAGCAAATCTTTAAATAAAAAAATAAATTCAACTCCGTCACCAGGTATTAATATTAACTCTGGGAAGCCTATATTAATTAAGTGATAAGGTAACCACATATGGAGATAAGAAGACTTACTCAAAATTTAATTAATCAAATAGCAGCTGGTGAAGTTGTAGAAAGACCTTCATCTGCATTAAAAGAATTAATAGAAAATTCTTTAGATGCAAATGCTACTCAAATAGATATTATAATAGACAATGGTGGAAAAAATTTTATTTCAGTTGCAGATAATGGCATTGGAATTAGAAGAGATCATATTCCTTTAGCGATTGAAAGACATGCAACTTCAAAATTGCCTGAAAATTCTCTTGATAAAATAAAATATTTAGGATTTAGGGGAGAAGCTCTTCCTTCAATCGCTGCAGTTAGTGAGTTAAATTTACAATCGAAACATATTGATTCCAAACAAGCTTGGTCGTTGGATGTTTTAGCTGGAAGTTTTAATGAAGTTTATCCTTCAGCAAGAGAAACAGGAACTATCGTATCTGTAAAAAAACTATTTTTTGCAACTCCAGCAAGATTAAAATTTCTAAAATCTTCACATGTAGAAAAAGGTTATTGTCATCAGGTTATCTTAAAAATGGCAATGGTTAATCCAATTGTTGGATTCAATTTTAAAGCTGATGGGCGAGAATTATTAAACATAAAACCTGAAAATAAATCTAGTGATTTTTATTTAAACAGAATTAGAAATTTAATAGGATCAAATTTTGCTGACGAAGCTATAAAAATAGAAAATTTAAAGGAAATAACTGATAAACAATTTGTAAAAATATATGGTTTTATTGGTTTACCAACATTAAATAAAGCAAATTACAATCAACAATATTTGTTCATAAATGGAAGATCTATTCAGGATAGAAATTTGTCCGGAGCAATAAGAGCAGCCTATAGGGATACTCTTCCAAAAGGAAGATTCCCTGTTTTTTGTTTATTTATTGACGTTCCATCTGATTTTATTGATGTTAATGTTCATCCTGGAAAAACAGAAGTTAGATTTCAAAATAATGCGTTAATAAGGAAGTTATTAGTAGGTTCGATTACTAGAGGATTAAGTGAGAATTATTTTCAAACATCTAGTGAAATCTCTAAGGAAGCTATTATTAGATTTTCTCAAAACCCAGGATCTGATCTTAGTTATTTAAATAGGGATAATAAAAATTTTGGTATAAAGCATTCATTTTTTAATAATGATGATATCAAACCTTCAATAAATTCTGTAACACAAGAAATTTTTGAAAACAAAAAAACTCAAAATAATACAAATGAAGACTTTCCTTTGGGTGTTGCTTTAGCACAATTTAATAAAAATTATATTATATCTCGTAATTCTAGTGGAATCGTAATAATTGACCAACATGCAGCACATGAGAGGTTAATATTAGAAAAAATGAAACTAGCAAGAAAGAATAAATCAATTGAAAGACAAATTTTGTTACTACCAGAAGTCATTAATCTTGAACCTATTCCATTAGAAATAATAAAAGAAAATATTGATTTATTATCAGAAATAGGCTTTGTAATAGAACTTTTTGGTGTAAGTGCATTAGTTATAAGAGAAGTTCCTGCTTTACTAGGGGATGCTGATATAAAGCAAATTATTATTGATCTAGCTGATGATTTATCAGAAACAGGACTTCCAAAATCTTATCTCGCTAAAATTGATCTTATATTAGGTAATATTGCATGCCACAGATCAATTAGATCTGGACGTAATCTAAATGAAACTGAAATGAACCAATTACTAAGAGAAATGGAAAAAACACCAAATTCTGGACAGTGTAATCACGGAAGGCCAACATCTATTAGTCTTTCACTTAAAGATATTGAAAAATTATTCAATAGAATTTGAATTAGATGTGTTCAATATTGTTAACTTAGAATTTCCATAAATTTTTATATCCAAAATTTGATAACCAGCACAATTAATGTTCTCTAATTTACTACTTTCAGCAAAAACATAACTATTCTTATTTATTAATTTAAATTTTTTTAATTTAACCAGGCACATTTCAGTAATATTTGAGCTGTATGGAGGGTCTATTAAAACAATTTGAAATAATTTTTTTATGTTTTTAAGTGCCTTTAATGCATCATCTCTTATTACTTCAACATTATTTTCAGTTTGATTATTAATATTTAATTTAGATAAATTTTTATAAATAACTTCTATTGATTTATAATCTTTATCGATAAAATAAACTGATGCAGCACCCCTAGACAAGGCTTCAATGCCTAACGATCCTATACCACTACAAATATCTATAACATTTGAATTACTAATATTTATGTTATATTTATTTGAGGTTATGATTGAAAAAAGGGATTCTTTAAATCTATCAGATGTTGGTCTGATTTTATTACCGACTGGCGGTAGAAGCTTTAAACCTTTGTATTTGCCACCTATTATTCTCATAATATAATCTTAATTTTTTAAAACTATTTTCTATTTTTATTCATCGGTTTAGAGAACTCTAATTGATCTTTAAGGATTTTGTTTTTTACTTCTTCTATCTCTCCAGGAGCTATATTTTTAATTTGAAATGGCCCAAAGGATACTCTAATTAAACGATTAACATTATATCCAAGATGGCTCATAACTCTTCTAACTTCTCTATTTTTTCCTTCTCTCATACCCAACGTAAGCCAAGCATTACTGCCTTGTTGTTTGTCTAGATTAGCATCTATTTTACTATATCTAATACCATCTACAGTGATACCATTCTTAAGCAATTCTAGATCTTTTTTAATTACATAACCATGTACTCTAACTCTGTACCTTCGAAGCCAGCCAGTCGATGGTAATTCAAGTTTTCTTGCTAAATCACCGTCATTAGTGAGCAATAACAAACCTTCTGAATTCATATCTAAACGACCAACAGAAATAAATCTAGTATTTAATTTTTCTTTTAATTGATCAAAAATTGTAGGTCTTCCCCTTGGATCATTATTTGTTACTAAATATCCTTTTTGCTTATTGTAAAGCCACAACTTAGTTGAAACTTTTTTTGGTAAAGGCTGATTATTAATTTCAATTTGATCTTGTGAAGTTACACTGAAACCACAATCTAATAATATTTTTTTGTTGACTTTTACATTGCCGTTTGTAATTAAACGTTCAGCTTCTCTCCTTGAACATAAGCCTGATCTTGCAATGACTTTTGCTATTCTATTTGTCTTTGTATTAGGTGACCTAATTTCCGACTTCATGTCTTTAGGTGTCTTTGGATTAATTTTTTTGTAAGTATTTTTCATAGTTCTGTATTATAGGTTTTAATAAGTATTAGCAACATCACAAAAAACAAGGGAAAAAAATTTGGTTTATCAAATTGATTATATGGAATTAGCAATAAATGAAGCTCTTAAAGCAAAAGAAAAACAAGAAGTTCCTGTTGGTGCAATTATAGTAGATAAAAATGGTAATGTTATAGCTAAGGCACATAACTTAGTGGAAACTAGAAATGATTCGACAAGCCACGCAGAAAAATTAGTTATAGAAAAAGCTCTTAAAATTACAGGAGCTAGATATTTAAATAATTATGATATTTGGGTAACATTAGAACCTTGCATAATGTGTGCAAGTATTATTAAGCAAACAAGAATAAGACGTTTATATTATGGTGCAGAAGACAAAAAAAGTGGGGCTATAGATAATGGAGTTAGATTGTTTTCTAATTGTAAATCTAAAGTCAAATTAGAAGTTTATTCAGGATTTTATGCAAATAAGTCCGAAGAATTAATGAAAGAGTTTTTTAAAGAAATACGATAGTTTAAAGCTTACCAATATCTTTTCTGTAAAAGCCTTGCTTCCAGTTTATAGCTTCTACAATACCATATGCTTTTTGCCTACAATCATGAACATTTGTTCCAACTGATGTTATTGATAAAACTCTTCCACCATCTGATACAATGTTTCCATTTTTATCTTTGGAGGTTCCAGAATGGAACACAGATATTTTGTTTTTATTTTTAAAATTTTTAAGTGATGGCAATAAAACTCCTCTTTTAAATTCACCAGGGTATCCTTTACTGGCTATCACAACAGTAATTGCATTTTGGGGAATGAAATCAATAGTGAAACCGTTAAGATTTTTTTCAATTGTTTTTTGAACAATACTTACAAGATCTGTATTCAAACGCGGTAGCACAACTTGAGTTTCAGGATCTCCAAATCTGCAATTAAATTCAATTACTTTGGGTCCTTTGTCCGTTATCATTACTCCTGCATATAAAATTCCTTCATAAGGGTGTCCTTCTAATTTCATACCATTAATTGTTGGCTTAATAATATTATTAAATATTTCTTTATTTAAATTTTGATCTAAAGCAGGAGCAGGAGAAATAGCACCCATGCCTCCAGTATTTGGTCCCTCATCGTTGTCATAGGCTCTTTTGTGATCTTGGGCTGTTCCAATCAAAACCGCATCATTGCCATCCGAAACCGCAAAAACACTTGCTTCAATGCCATTTATTCGTTCTTCTATTAGAATTGACTTTCCTGCATCACCAAATTTATTTTTTTCTAACATATCTCTTGATGCAATTATTGCTTGATCTATTGTATTACATACAATAACTCCTTTTCCAGCTGCAAGGCCATCTGCTTTTACAACGCAATATCCATCCAAAAGCTCGATTTGTTTTTTTGCAGTCTCTATATCGGTACAATATTTAAATACTGGTTGCGGAATATTATGTCTTTTACAAAAATTTCTAGAAAAAATTTTTGAACCCTCTAATTGAGCTGCTTTTTTTGAAGGCCCAAACGCACTAATTCCTAATTTTAATAATTCATCTTTTAATCCTCGGACTAACGGTATTTCGGGACCAATAAAAACAAAATCTGCTTTAATATCCCTTGCTAACTTGCATTGTCCAGGTATATCGTCAGTAGCTATCGGGTAACATTCAGCAAATTCTTCAATACCAGGATTTCCAGGAGCTACAATCAGTCTTGTTGTTAAAGGTGATTTTGATAAAGTTGTAGCAATAGCATGTTCTCTACCACCTCCACCCACTACTAAAATATTCATGAATAAATCACTCCAAAAGGCTTTAGATTTTCTGAAATATGCCATAATATTAAATTATGATAAATAGAAATTTTAATGCATTCTTATGAATACTAATACAAATAATCCTGTTTATTCTGTAAGCGAATTTTCTCATGTTATTAAAAAACTAGTTGAGACAAATTTTAGTTATGTCCGTATTAGGGGTGAAATATCTCGCCCCTCATTTCCAGGTTCAGGACATGTTTATTTTACTCTAAAAGATACAGACGGTACTATTGCTGCAATTATTTGGAAATATACTTTACCAAGGTTATCTATAAAACCAGAGGAGGGTATAGAAGTAATTTGCACTGGGAAAGTAACCACTTTTGCAGGGCAGTCTAAATATCAAATTATTGTAGAAAGTATGGAAGTGGCTGGAGAAGGTGCGCTCCTAAAAATGCTTGAAGATAGAAGAAAAAAACTTCTTCAAGAAGGATTGTTTAATCAAGAAAACAAAAAGCCTATACCTTATCTTCCTGAGAGAATAGGTGTAATCACTAGTCCGTCAGGTGCTGTAATAAAAGATATTCTTCATAGGTTGTCTGATCGTTTTCCTTCTCATGTTTATTTGTGGCCAGTTACTGTTCAAGGTGAAGGGTCTGCTAAGCAAATTTCAAATGCAATAGACAAATTTAATCAATTAACTGACGAAACAAATATTAAAAAGCCTGACCTGCTTATAGTTGCAAGAGGTGGTGGTAGCCTAGAAGATTTATGGTCATTTAATGAAGAAATTGTTGTTAGGTCAGTGTTTAACAGCTCTATCCCAGTTATATCAGCTGTAGGTCATGAAACTGATACAACATTGATTGATTTTGTGTCTGACTTAAGAGCCCCAACACCCACTGCAGCTGCAGAAAAGGCAGTTCCAGTTAGAGATGAATTAATAGCAAGAGTTGATGAATTAAATCTAAGATACAAAACATCTTTTAATAACAAATTTAATAATAACAAAGATCATCTAAATAGCTTAATAAGACTTTTAGGTAAACCAGACCAAATTTTTGAAAATAAAACTCAAAAATTAGATTTTATTTATAAAGATATCGAAAATTTATTTAAAGATATTTTTGTTGCAAAAAAAAATAAAATTACTCAGTACTCACAAAGATTATTGCCACCAAAGGTCTTGATAGGTAATTTAGTTTCAAAACACCAACTTATGGAAACAAAATTTAAAAATTATCTTGAAAATATAATAAATATTAAAGAAACAAAATTAAATTCTCTAAACCAACTTCTTGAAGCATCAAGTTTTAACAGAGTTTTAGATAGAGGGTTCACACTTGTGATGGATATGGATGGTAAACCTATAAAACTAAGCAGTGAAGCTCATCAAAACAAAAAAATAAAAATTAAGTTTTCAGATGAAGTCAGATCAGCGCAATTAGATAAATAATTTCTTATATTTCACTGATTTTATTTTATTTGCCCCATCGCCTATGAGCCCAAAGCCATTGTTCTGGTCTATCTAATATCCATTCTTCAATCCTTTTAGAAATTAATTTAGTAATTTCATATTTAGCTTTATCTTTATCTAAATTTTTTGGAAACTTAAGTTTATCCTCAACACTTAATTTAAATTTTATACCTTTAAAACGCTCAACTCTAACCATATAAATTGGAACATTCCATTTTATAGCCATAAGTGCCGCTGCCTGAGGTGTTGGTGTTTCAATTCCAAAAAAAGGAACCATTATACCTTCTCTTAATAGCTGATCTCCAGTTAGACCAACAACCTCACCGTTTTTAAGTTTGCTTGCCATGCCTATGGCTGCAAGACGACCTTTTCTGTAAAAATCAGCGTTAGCATCTTTATTTCTGTAAATTTGTATTTTATTTAGTATCCAATTATTTATGGGCCTAAAAACATACCCAGCTCGTCTACCTGCAAGATCCCCAACTCTTAAAAGGAATTCCCAATTACCAAGATGTGCTCCAACAAGAATCGCAGGACCTTTTTTTATTTTTTCTAAACCTTCAGTTTCTAAATTGCCTAATTTAATCAAATTGTTTATATGTGGCATTTCACCAATTGTTTGTCCAAACATAAACCAATGTTGTGATGTAAGATTATTAATCTCTTTTGTAGACTTATTAGGGAAAACAATTTTTAGATGTTTTTTTACACGATTATTATATGAAGTAAGTGGTGCAAATAAGTACATTAATATTCCACACAAGTATGATGAAAATTTATATGGTAAAAGCTTAAGTATTAAAAATAGTGGAATAGCTATAGTCGCTACTATTGGATCATGTACATATCTATCAAATTGCTTTTTTATTCTAAAACTTAATGGATCAGACACTCAGTTTTTCCTGTAGAAATCGTTCAAAATTTAATTTATCTTTTACACTTAACTCCAATTCTATTGGTAAAAAATGTATAAGTTTATTATTTTCTGAAATTTTAACATAATCTTTTTCAGTAGTTATGAGTTTTAATTTTCGATTATTTGCATCTAAAATTAAATTGTTAATATCATCTTTTTTGTAAACATAGTGATCAGGAAATTTTCTCTTAAATGAAATCTTATATCCATTCTTTTTAAGTGTGTCAAAAAACTTATTAGGATTAGCTAGGCCACAAAAAGCAAGCAATTTTTCTTTTTTTATCTTTGGTAGACTAGTTATTTTAATATTTGAATTAATTACTGGAATATCAAAAGACTTAAATAAATCTTTTTCGTTCTTGGTGTTCTCTCCTGTTAATATTATTTTATCTATATCTTTCACACCGCGGTTTATAGGTTGCCTTAATGGTCCAGCAGGCAAACAATACCCATTTCCTAGTTTTAATTTTTTATCAACTAGTAAAAATTTTATATCTTGTTTTAATTGATAATTTTGTAAACCATCGTCCATTATTATTATGTTGAATTTGTCCTCATGTTTTTCAATAAATTTAGCTCCTAAGGATCTGTTTCTAGAAACAATTGTGGTACCAACCTTGCTTAATAATATTGATTCATCCCCAACATCTTGAAAATGGTGTGAAATATTAACTTCTACTGGTCCTTTTTTTAAACCACCATAACCTCTGGTTAAAAAAACTGGATTATAACCCAATCTTTTTAAAATTTTAAAGGTATAAATAGAAAAAGGCGTTTTGCCTGTTCCTCCAACGGTCAGATTGCCTATGCAAACTACCTTTAATTTAGATTTATAAGTTTTTGAGAAGTATCTTTTAAACTCATCAACTAAAGTCCATAAAATAGAAAATGGATAAAGAGGTATAGTTTGTAATTTTGATATAATATTTTTTTTATACCAAAATTTAGGTGTTCTAAACATTTTAAGCAACATTCGTTTTTCTGTATGTTTTTAATAATTCAATCAAATTTATACTTGCTTCATCTGCACGTTGCTGAGCATAACCAGAGGCAATTAAACTATTTCTTCCCATATCTTCTAAGCGTTCTGAGTTACTAAGTAACTCAACAATATTATTAAGAAAATTCTCATTCATTTTCGGGCCTTTTTCTATTTGTATAGCACCTCCAGACCAAACTAGATCTTTAATCTGGGCATCACATTTTTCAGAGTGTGGACCCATTATAACTGGCTTTCCAAATTGAGATGCTTCAGATGGGCTGTGACCTCCAACAGGAACCATAGATCCAGCTACAAAAACTAAATCTGATATTTCCATTAGTGAGCCCATTTCCCCCATTGTATCTGATAGATAAAAAATATCATTTTTTGATGGATACTCACCTTTGCTTCTAGATTTTATATCGAAACCAGCAGCTTTTATTCTATTTTGAATTCCTAAACTTCGATTAATATGTCTTGGTGCAATTATAATTAAAATATTATCATGAGATTTTTTTCTAAGGAGGTCAGCTAACTTAATCATTAACTCTTCTTCTCCTGGATGAGTTGAGGCAGCAATTAATATTTTTTTTCTATGTATATTTTTTTTTAGTAGTAACATATAATTTTGATCTATAGGGGGTTTTTCAGCTATTGATTTAAGACTTGTTAAACTCTTGACATTTTTAGCGCCTAATTTCTTAAATAAAGCCTCTTGTTTAGGATCAACAGCTAAAACATAATCAACTTTACTAAAAATTTTTTTTGCCAAAAAGTAACCTAATCCTGTCCAAAAACGAGCAGATTTATCTGACATTTGTGAAGATGCTAGAATAGTTGGAATTTTAGAATCTGCAGTTAAATATATTAAATTAGGCCAGAAATCTGATTCCATAAAAACAGCCATATTAGGTTTCCATTGATCTAAAAATTTTGAAACAAATGTAGGATGATCATAAGGATGATATTGATGAATTGCAGGTAAACCTTTTTTTATTTTATCTTTTATTAATTTGGCAGCAGAAGTAGTGTTAGTAGTTAACAAAAAAAACTCATTTTTATTTTTACCAAAACCATTTTTTTTCATTGAATTAGCGAGCGCTAATGCTGCAACTGACTCACCAACACTTGTTCCATGTAACCAAACAATAGTACCATCTGGTCGCAGTTTTTTTGAAATTCCATACCTTTCATTAAGTCTATATTTATCTTCCTTACCTTTTTTTTGACGTCTTACTAGATAACTTGACAAAAAAAATTTTAATATTCCCCATAAAAAATTATATGTAGATAGTGTCATTGTAAGTCCCGAAATTCATTATAAGATTCAATTTAATTTGTTTTCTAATATCTTAGTAAGACTTTTGATTTCATTTTCAAGATTTTGTCGTTCAAGCTCTAATTTATTTATATTTATTTTTTTTTCTATATATATCGGTTTTCCAAAACTATACATTCCTTTTGAAAATGGATATGGTAAGACAAAATTATCCCAAGAATTAATTATTTTATATTTTCTAGTAGCCCACACCAAGGGAATAATAGGCGTGTTTGTAATTTGTGCTAGTTTTATTATGCCTTCCTTTACTTTTTCTTTAGGTCCTTTAGGACCATCTGGTGTAATCGCTATACTTTCACCTAATTGTAAACGTTTTACCATTTTCCTGAATGCCTGCATTCCTCCTTTTTTTGAGGAGCCTAGTATTACATTCATTCCAAGATATTTTAATGCTAGATAGGTAATCATTCCATCAGAATGACTGGACTGGAGAGCATTAATTACTCTATTTCTTGGCAAAAGATGAGGGCCTAAAAATAACTTATTATGCCAGCAACAAAAAATGTATTTATGTTTATTATCAAAAATTTTTGATTTTTTGCTTTGCTCAAAATATTCCCATCTAATTGTATGTAAAATTAATTTTGTGATAAAATAAAAGATATAACCAATTAGTTTTTGACCAGTACTAGTTTTGCTAAAACGTTTTAAAACATGCATTTAAAAATCCAAATTACTGAACATATTTAAAATTGAGTAATAAATTAAATTTACACAAAACAAAATAACTATCTATACATATAATTATTATTATAAATTAAAATAAATGATATGTTAATTGGATTGATATGAACACAAATCAAATGATAACAAACAAAAATAAAAGTTTAATTATAGAATTTTGGAATGATTTTGTATTCAATTATAAGATAGATATAATTTTGGCTTTTATATTATTGGTTGTTGTTGCTGCTACTGCTTCAATATATCCTTACTTAATCCAACTAGTTTTCGATGGTTTACTAGATGATAATAGTAATTGGATTATTTTCCCTTTTATTATTGCTTTTGTTGCAATTATTAGAGGTATTGCGATGTTTTTCCAAATACGTCAAGTTTCTAAAATCTCATTATCAATTTCAGTAGACATACAAAAAAAACTATCTAAACAATTGATAACTGCCGACATGGATGAATTAAATAAATTATCTTCAGGCAATCATGTTTCTAGAATAATGAATGATGTTATTTTAATTAGAGATGGTTTTGAGAGAACTATAAATAATTTAGTTAGGGATACTTTCACAGTTATAGCATTATTATTTTATCTAATTTGGTTGGATTGGCTTTTATCAATATTAGTTGTAGTAATTTACCCACTAGCATTGAGACCTATTGTTAGGATTGGAAAAAAACAAAAGATTATAGCAACATCTCTTCAAGAACAAATGGAAACAGTCACTTCTACGCTTACTGAGATGCTTCAAGGCATAAGAATGGTAAAATCGTATAATTTAGAAAATATGGAAATTAATAGATCCAAAGGTGTGTTAAATTCGTTATTTACAAAAATGTTCAGTTTAGTAATTGGTAGAGCAAAAGTTTTGCCCATATTAGAAATTTTAGGAGGAGTTGCAGCAGCTAGTGTAATTGGTTTTGCAAGCTACCGGGCATCAATAGGTGAATTATCTCCTGGAAGTGTTGTGGGTTATGTGACGGCTTTGTTAATGATTGCACAACCTGCTAGAGCATTGGGAACATTCAATACTGTTTTTCAAGAAGCTCTTTCTGCTTTAGGAAGGATTTACACACAATTAAAAATAACTCCAAAAATTATTAGTTTATCTTCAGCACCTAATTTAAAAATAGTAAAAAATAAACCACCAAAAATAACTTTTAAAGCAGTTAGTTTTGCATATAAAAAAAAGAACAAGGTTTTAGAAAATATAAACTTTGTCGTTAATTCAGGATCCAAAGTTGCACTGGTAGGGCAAAGTGGATCTGGAAAATCAACAATAATAAATTTAATTTCAAGATTTTATGACCCAATACATGGAAAAATTTTAATTAATGAAGAAAACATAAAGGATATTAGTTTAAATTCACTTCGAAATAATATTTCATTGGTTAGCCAAGAAACTATAATTTATAACAAAAGTTTTATGGATAATATCAGATTTGGTAACTTAGATGCACCAGACCATAAAATCAAAAAAGCAGCAATGAATGCAGATATACATGAATTTATAACTAATTCTTTAGATGGTTATAATACAGTTGTTGGAGAAGGCGGTAATACATTATCTGGAGGTCAAAAACAGCGTTTATCAATTGCTAGAGCAATTCTAAAAGACGCTCCGATTTTACTTCTAGACGAGGCAACAAGCTCACTCGATTCTGAAACTGAGAGCGAAATTAATAAAACACTTGAAACATTAACAAAGAATAAGACGACAATCACAATTGCGCATAAACTTTCCACAATAGTGAATTCAGATCAAATAATTTTATTTAATAAGGGTAAAATTGTAGGTATAGGAAGACATAAGGAATTAATTAATAGTTCTAATTATTACAAAAAACTTCATAATTTAGGCACTTGAGATAAAATTATTCTCTCTTCAAAAAATTATCTAATAATCTATTTGCCCACCAAACAGATCGAAAATCACTCTCTAATTTTTCTGGATTATACTTTTCTATGACCCAGTCTATAAATTTCATTTTATTTTGTTTATATTGTTTTGAATATTCTTCAACAAAACTATCTAAAACACCTGGTTTGGCCCATTTTACGTGAAGATATTTCCAAGATAGTTGTTTTTTAGCAATATGAGGGTGTTCTTTCTTGTAAATTAGCATGTATAAAGCGCACATTATACCAGCTCTGTCAGCGCCTGATTTGCAATGTATTAAAGCTGGATATTCAATAGAATTAAATAATTTTTCAGCTTTAAATATCATATCTTTTTCTGGTGCGGCGCGAGATCTTGCTCTAAAATCTATTAATTTTATATTGTATTTTTCGCAAGACTCGTTCTCTAACAACCAGCCACCATCTTTTCTAACACCTCTAAGATTTATAATGGTTTTTATTCCAAGTTTACTATATCGTCTAATTCTTAGAGGTGTAGGCATGTTTGACCTATATAATTTTTCATCAATTTGATAAAAATTGTGATAACAAAATCTCAAAAATCCATGATCTCTTATAATCATGTCGAACCAAGCTAGAATTCTGTTAAATTTTATTTTATCTGATGAGTTTATCAATTAATTACCTGCGATTGTCATATCCTCTATTAGTAAAGTCGGACAATTTATAGAATGTGAAAAATCAAGATCATTAGCAGGTTTAAGTGTCATAAACATATCCTTAAGATTACCTGCTATAGTTGCTTCTGTAATGGGATTTGATAATTCACCATTCTTTATCCAAAAACCACTAGCGCCACGACTATAATCACCGGTAACCATAGATACACTGCTTCCAATCATATCAGTAACATAAAAACCATTACTTATACTAGAAATAATGCTTTCAGGTGAAGTTTCACTGGGTAATAGGAGCAGATTAGTTATGCCTGGTGCAGGAGGACCGCTGATACCTCTTTTTGCATTTGCAGTTGGTAATAAATTTAGTTGTCTTGAAGATGACAAATCTAATAACCAATTTCGAAGTATTCCATCCTTAATTAAAACATGCTTGGAGGTACCTAGACCCTCTGCATCAAACAATCTTGAACCTAAACCTCTTTTAAGAAAAGGATCATCAATTAAAGTAACAGATTCATTTGCAATCTTATTATTAAAGGAATCTTTTAAAAAGCTAGTTTTACGTGCTATTGATGATCCATTTATAGCTGATGCAAAGTGACTTGCTATTGACCTAGACACTCTTGGGTCAAAAATAACTGGATATTGTCCGGTAACTGGTTTTTTAGCACCAATCCTGGCCAATGTTTTCTTTGCCGCTTCATGGCCAATTTTTTCACCGTCTTTTAGATCTTCTCCATATACTTTTGATGAGTAATCATAGTCTCTCTCCATTTTTCCATTTTTTTCAGCAATAACAACTACTGACACGCTGTGATTAGATTTTTTTGATGAACCGAAAAAACCATTAGATGTCATTAATAGTGTTTCTCCTTCACCCCATGATGAATCTGCACCGTCACTATTAGTAATACCTTTTACACTTAAAGCTACATCTTCAACTTCTGATGCCCTATCTCTAATTATATCAATACTAGGTTCTACAGTATCATAACTATCAATAAAAATACCCTTTTGTATTGGGAAGTTTTGAAGTAACTCTTTGCTTGCTATAAAGCTATATTCATCTTTTGGAGCAATTTTAGCCATTTCCACAGCTCTTTTTGCAACCTCTCTAAGAGCTTCTTCAGAATTTTCATTAGTTGAAACTGATGAAATTTTGTTACCAACAAATACTCTTAATCCGGTGTCAAAGTCTTCATACCTCTGAATGTTTTCATCTTTACCTAATCTTCTGGTAATCGATACACCTCTACTTCTTGATAAAACACAGTCCGCATTAGTTGCGCCATTTGAAATAGCTGTGTCAATAAGAAGGTTCATAATATCCTTATCATTAAGTTTTTTTGTAGACATTTAAATGTTGTTCCTATGAAAAAGAGAATTTACAAAAGATTTATATATGTTTTATTAATATACTGTCTTAATTGTTGCAACTTTATAAATATATTATAGGTAAATATGAAAAAAGATATTTTTATTGATGGAGAAACTGGCACCACAGGTTTGCAAGTTCATGAAAAGTTAAGTAAACATCCAAATGTTAACGTAATGTCAGTTGATCAATCTAAAAGAAAGGATATTTCTTATAAAAAAGAAATGTTGACGAAATCGGATGTAACATTTTTGTGTTTACCTGATGAAATATCTATTGAAACTGTCCAGATCGCTGATGAACTTGGAGATAATTCTCCAATAATTATTGATGCTTCCACAGCTCACAGAACGAACCGAAAATGGTCATATGGACTTCCTGAGCTAGGAGAGAATTACAGAAAAAGTATTCAAAATTCAAAACGTATTGCATCGCCAGGATGTTATTCTACTGGTGCTAATGTTATTCTAAAACCACTGATTTCAAATGGTATCTTAGAAAAAAATATCCCAATTATAATAAATGCTGTTAGTGGTTATTCAGGTGGTGGAAAATCAATGATCAATTATTTTAAACAAAAAGACCATGAACCATTCTTTAATTATGGACTTAAACTTAATCACAAGCATTTGCCAGAAATAATTTATCATAACAAGCTTGAACTTACACCAATTTTTAGCCCATCTGTTGGAGATTTTATTCAAGGTATGATTGTTTCTATACCACTTCATTTTTCTTGGTTTAGTGAAAAAGTCGATACTGAAAAGATACAATACTTAATGGAAGAATTTTATTCAGGAGCTAATTTTATTAAAGTTTTAAAAAAAGATGAAGGTATTAGTGGTAAAGGATATTTTAGACCAGATAATTTAGTTGGAACAAACTATCTTGATATCAGTGTTTTTGGAAATGATGATAATGACCAGTTAATAATTTCCTCTAGATTAGATAATTTAGGTAAGGGTGCTTCAGGCGCCGCCATACAATCTATGAATATTGCTCTAGGATTTGAAGAAACTATAGGTTTATAGAGATATAATTTTTATATGATAAATGATTATCAAAAAATCACTCAAGAATTGTTTCCTAATTTTTCATCGTTTGATAGAGCTTTAAACTATCCATATTTTGCACCTAACTATTCTTTTTCATTTCATAAGGGAGAATTCATTAAAGGCATTTGTCTTGACTTAAATAATAGAATTCCAATATTATCAGTCGGATCTAATAGATCCCCGTATCAATTAAAAAGAAAATTTTCACTAGATCAGAATATTTGTGTTACTCCAGCCACTTTATATGACTCTGATGTGGTTTTTGCAGCATCATTATCATCTTATGGATCTATGCCGGCTACTCAATGGCCTAGTAAAGGGACAGAAGTAAATCTTAATGTATTGTGGTTAAATGAAGAACAGTTAGATATCATGCATTTAAGTGAAGCCTTAGGAGTGGCATACAATTTTGTAAAGCTTAAGTTAGATACTGTTAAAATAAAAGATTTTAAATATGCAAAACAAATATATGCATATATATCAATTGCAGGTGTGTTTCCATTCAATGAGAATAAACCTAAAAGGTTATCTGTAATAAATGCTAAGAACGCTAAATTAAAAGGTTTTAGTGAACAAAAAGCGTTATTATCATTAATTCAAAGTTTAGGAATTGAGAGAGATAGACTATCAGAATGGGTTGATAAGGTCATTAGCAATAAAACTTACAGAATTAGTCTTCATGAAAAGCTTAAGTCAAAAGCAATAAAACCACCAAATGCTGATTGGGAAATTGTCAAAAAAAGTGTGCGCGGTAACTTAATAATTTAAGACTGATTATTAGTAACATTTTATTTTTGTGGAATAATTTAATTTGTATTTAATATTTTATAAGTGTTTTATTTACAATAACACAAAAATTTAAGCAAAAATTAGTAAAATTTATACGTAAAATATAGAAAAATTTGTAAATTAACCTAATTTTTGTTTGATAATGATAATTGTTATCAAAAAATAAATTATTATAAAACAATATGTTAACAATTTACTAAAAAAAAAAATGCAAAAAAATTGCTTTTAATTGTTGCCTAACCTTAAATTCCCTTTTATTGTTTTCGCTAAATGTGCTATTTTTGCATTATATCTAGCAGTTGCTAGAAATTAAACATGACAAGTATAAGGGGAGTTTATAAATGTCTTTTTTAAAATATTTAATACCGGCTAGTTTTTTAGCCCTACTTCCAACACTTTCATTTGCAGGGTCACACGGTGGTAATCTAGACCCAAGTGATGCTGTTGGTATAAGTTTTTGGATAATATCTATTGCCATGGTTGCAGCAACTGTTTTTTTCTTAATGGAATCATTGAGAGTAAAGGGTAAATGGAGAACATCTCTAGTTGTTGGTGCTCTTGTTACTTTAGTTGCAGCAGTGCACTATTTTTATATGAGAGACGTGTGGGTTTCCACAGGTGCATCTCCTACAGTATTTAGATATGTTGACTGGATAATAACAGTTCCATTACAAATGATTGAATTCTATTTAATCTTGGCAGCTTGTACTGCTATTGCAGGTGGAGTGTTCTGGAGATTATTTATTGGATCTCTAGTAATGTTAATAGGTGGATATCTTGGTGAAGCTGGTTTTATAAATGCAACAGTTGGATTTGTAATCGGTATGGCCGGATGGATATTCATCCTATATGAAATTTTTGCAGGTGAAGCAAGTAAGGTTAATGCAGCTGAAGCACCAGACTCAGTTAAAACTGCTTACAACACTATGAAGTGGATTGTTACAATTGGATGGGCAATTTATCCAATTGGATACTTTATGGGTTATATGGCTGGTGGAGCAGATGCAAATAGTTTAAACGTCATTTATAACTTAGCTGACGTAATTAACAAGATTGCTTTCTGTCTAGCAATTTGGGCTGCAGCAACTGCAGAATCTGATGCGTAGTCATTAAATAGCGTAATAAAAAGCCTGTAGGTCTTCCTACAGGCTTTTTTTATGTATCATAGTAATAACTAATTAAACTAAAATAAGCTAATGAGTTTAGTGGGTAAAAAACAAAATATTAGAAGTATTGTAATAGGTGGTGGTTTTGGCGGTATAGGAATTGCTCTTAGATTAAGAGCACTTGGTCATAAAGTTACTTTAATAGAAAGATTAGGTTCTTTAGGTGGAAGAGCTCAAGTATTTAAAAAAAATGGTTTTAAACACGATGCTGGGCCCACAGTGATAACGGCCCCTTTTTTATTTGACGAACTTTTTGAACTTTTTAACGAAAAACGAGAAGAATATGTTCAATTCAGACCTTTAGAACCATGGTATAGGTTTCATTTTCATAACGGTCAAACTTTTGATTATTCAGAAAGTATAAAAAAAACTGAAAATGAAATGAAAAGATTTTCAATTGAAGATGCAAAAAATTATTATAAATTATTAGAAGCTTCCAAAGCAATTTTTGATGTTGGTTTTACAAAATTATCAGATAAACCTTTTAGCTCTTTTTTTTATATGATAAAACAAATGCCGGCATTAATTAAGTTGAGAAGTTATTTAACAGTTTCCCAATTAGTAAATAAATATATTAAAAATCCAAATTTAAGAGCAGCTTTTTCTATACATCCATTATTAGTAGGAGGAAATCCGTTTTCTACTACTTCCATTTATGCACTTATACATTTTTTAGAGAGAAATTGGGGAGTTTATTTTAGTATGGGTGGTACGGGAAAACTTGTTGAAGAGTTAACAAACTTACTAGAGCGGACTGGTGTTGAAATTAAATACAATACAGACATAAAAAATGCTTTTGAAATAAATGGTAAAATCGAAAAAATTGAATGCATGAATGGCAATACATTTCATGCTGATAATTTTGTTTTTAATGGAGATCCACCTACTTTCTATAATGAAATCTTGAAATCAAAAAGAAAAAAAAGAAAAAAATTTTTACCAGAAAGATTTACAAGTTATTCTTTTGGAATGTTTGTTTTGTTCTTTGGAACTAAAAAACAATATTTAAATATAGCTCATCATTCAATTTGGTTAAGTAAAAGATTTAAAGGTTTGTTAACTGATATTTTTGATAACAAAATTTTAAGTGAAGATTTTTCATTATACATACATAGACCTACTGCAACTGATAAAAGTTTTGCACCAAAAGGTTGTGATAGTTTTTATGTTCTTTGTCCTGTTCCAAATTTACAAGGTAATGTTAATTGGGAAATTGAAGGTGAAAACCTAAAGGATAGAATTGTAGAAGCCTTAGATAATACAATTTTGCCAGATTTGAAAAATTATATATGTGAAGATTTTTTTATGACACCAGTGGATTTTAAAAATAATTATCGTTCTACTCATGGTGCGGGCTTTTCAATAGCTCCAAATTTTTCTCAATCTGCTTGGTTTCGATATCATAACAAAGATCCTCATATTAAAAATTTATTTTTTGCTGCAGCTGGGGCTCACCCTGGGGCTGGTATACCAGGTGTATTATCATCTGCTAAAGTTGTAGAAAATTTATTTAAATAAAAGAGTAAATATGGGTTCGCAGGTTGATGATAATAAATTAGTTCTTAAAAAAAATGGTAAAAGTTTTTATTGGGCTGGCAAATTACTTCCTAAAAAAGACATAAATAGAGCAGCTGAGTTATATAGTTTTTGTAGAATTTTGGACGATATAGCAGATAGTGGAGAAGCTGATTCCCACAAAAATCTTACTAACGTTAAATCTATTATCAAAAAAAACACATTTTCAGAACTAAAAAATATTCATTCAATTAAGTATCCTAAATTTTTAAAAGAATCTTCTAAAAAAGTAGTAATAGATTTAATTGAGGGACTTATCTTAGATCAAAAAGGTATTTTGTTTAAGAAGGAAGAGGAGTTAATTAGATATTCTTATCATGTTGCTGGAACAGTTGGAATAATGATGTGTGATGCTTTAAAGTGTGATAATGTTCTTGCTAAATCATTTGCTATAGATCTTGGAATAGCTATGCAGCTTACAAATATTGCAAGAGATGTTCTAGAAGATGCTAAAATGGGAAGACGATATTTACCAGGTTGCTGGGTCCAAAATATTTCACCTAAAGAAATAGTTTTAGCAGCTAAAACTAATGACTTAAAAAAAATTCATATTATTTCAAAAGGTATAAAAAAATTATTAATTCTAGCTGAACAATATTATTTGAGTGGAGAAAAGGGTTTCAGTTTTTTGCCCTTTAATACAAGGGTTGCAATTTCTGTAGCATCAGGAGTTTATAGAGAGATTGGGGTACAGTTAGAAAATGAAAATTACAATTGGCAAAATGGAAGGCAAATAACATCAATTTTCTCAAAAATAAAAATTACACTATTCAAGACCCTTAAAGAAATTTTTTATTTAAGATATAAAAAAAAGCATAACTCTGAACTACATATTTATTTAGAAAATTTAGTGAATGATAAAAAAGGAAATTAATATTATTGGAGGTGGTTGCGCAGCAATGTCATTGGCTAGATTAATTCGCAACTTACCTAACTACAAATTTAATTTATTTGTAGGTAACAAAAATAAAACTAATAAAGATCATTTTTGGGGATTTTGGAAAGTTAAAATTAATGATGAAGCTTATAATAAAGCAAATCATGTGTGGTCTAAATGGTCAATCAATACTAATGACTCTAAACATATTCTAATGTCAGATAAACATCCTTATTGTGTAATAAAAAGGAAAAAATGGCTGGATATATGTAAAAAACAACTTCCAAGTCAAAAATTCACAATTTTAGAAAATGATGTATTTGAAAAAGATGGTCAATTATTTTTTGATAATAAGAAAATTAAAGGTGATTTAATATTTGATAGTAGACCACCTAAAATTCCAAGCAATATTTTGTTGCAGCATTTTGAAGGATTTGTAGTCACTTCTGAGAAAAATGTATTTGATGAAGATATAGTAACATTAATGGATTTTAGATGTGATCAGTCAAGAGGTATGCATTTTATTTACTTGCTACCATTTAGTAAACGGAAAGCATTGGTTGAATCTACAATGTTTTCAAAAACAGTTGAGAATGAAGAATTTTATTTAGCCGAAATTTCAAAATATCTCAAAAAATATTTTAACTTAGTCAAATTCACAAAGAGTAATCACGAAAAAGGTGTTATTCCCATGCATTATATTTCTCGTGCATCCAGAGAAATGTATAATATTGGTACAAGAGGGGGGGCAGTAAGACCTTCTTCGGGATATGCTTTTACTTTTATTCAAAAACAGGCATTTCAAATAATTAGCCAAATAAAAAATAGAAAAAAAATTAACACTCAAATTCATAATGCTCTTGATTTATTTTTAGATAAAATATTTATAAATGTTATAAATGACTATCCTTTGTTATCTTCCAAAATTTTTTCAAGTTTAGCTAGAATTTTAAATGGTGATGAAATGGCTAAATTTATGTCTGGAAACGCTTCACTATTAACAACTTGCAAAATAATTATTTCAATGCCTAAAATAGCATTTATTAAATCATTTTTTTATGTTGTGTATCGTAAATGGTTCAATTTACCTTAGATTGGATAGATTATATATCATTATTTTTTATTATTTTTATGGGTGTCCCCCATGGAGCTCTTGATGGAGCTATCTCTGTTACATTAGGTTTTACGAAAAGTTTTTATTTACAGGTACGATTTATAATTACGTATTTACTAGTTGCCACATTAATTGTTGTTCTATGGTATTTTTTACCAATTTTTTCCCTCATTTTGTTCTTAATAGTAAGTGTTTTTCATTTTGGTTGTGGCGATTTAAATTGGAAAAATAATAATTTATATTATATCTGTGGTTATGCTCATGGGGGGCTGGTAGTATTGGGCATAATTTTTTTTAACAAAGATGAAGTTAATCATCTCTTTTCAATTTTATCTGGTAATCAATTATACTTATTGTGGCAATTTCTTTATGTGGCTATTTTAGTATGGATTTCATCTTTAATTTTAATATTATTTAATTATAAAAAAATTACTTTCTCTAAAAATTATGTTAAATTATTAATTGTAATGGTTTTAGTGATATCGCTTTTTCCACCTTTGCCAGCATTTGCCATATATTTTTGTCTTATTCACAGCATTCACCATTTTAAAAGAATTATACCAACGTTACTAAACTTTATGGAAAAGAAAAAATTATTGTACCTAATGATTATTTTTTCTGTATCTAGTTGGTTAGGTGGTGGAACTGCATATTATATTTTACTAAATTTATATTCGTATTCAGATACAATCATAAAAGTAACGTTTATTGGGTTGGCAGCGTTAACTTTTCCACATATGATTTTGGTAGACGGAGTGTTTAGGTTAAAATTTAAAATTTAGAATCTCTGTCTATTAAGTCATATAATTTCCTAAAGATGATAATGTTAACAACAGACCAAGAACAACATTTGATTTAAATATTTGCAGTGGATTATTCTGCTCTATGTTTTTTATTCTTATTACTTGATAAGTAAGATGCAATCCACAAATCGATACACCAATGTACCAAAAGATGTTATTATTTAATAAATATCCACTAATAATTAATAAGCAAAACATTAAACCATAGGAACATCCTACAAAAAGAGTTAAGAAGTTTTTAGCTGAAACAGCAGAATTTTTAATACCAAAAATTTCATCTTCATTTTTATCCTGACATCCATAAATTGTGTCATATCCAATGATCCAGAATACAGTTGCCAAATACATAATGAATATTCCTAAATTCCACTCTTCATTTGCAGCAGACCAAGCTGTTGGGACAGACCAACTAAAGGTCAATCCTAAGATAATTTGTGGCCATTTTGTAAATCTTTTAGCCAAGGGATATAGGATAACTAGAGGTATCGCTGAGAAAGCTACAAACCAAGTATAAATATTTAATTGATATATACAAATTAAACCAATTAATAACATTGTAATTAAAAAATAGGTTGCATGTAAAATTGAAATTTCACCACTGGCAAGCGGTCTTGTTTTTGTTCTAGAAATTTTTTTATCAATATCTTTGTCCCACATATCATTAATAGTACATCCAGCAGCTCTCATAACAATTGAACCTATTAAGAAAATAAACATTAGTTTTATACAGTTTATAAAATCTAAATTTGTTAATGGAAGCACCCACCACCCAGGTAGAAGAAGAAGCCAAAAACCGACTGGTCTGTCAAATCTCCCTAATCTTATCCATTTGATATAATTTTTAGGAAGTATATTCCACCAACCTTTATCAAGCATGTCAGAATTATTTTGTTTGGGTATATTCATAAATAATGCAATATCATTATACTATATTGTAATCAATTAGCAGTTAAAGCAATTTTTAGGTATATGGTTTTCTCAAATGTTAGATTTATCTTATAAAGCTAAAATCAGACTTTATTTTCCAGGAAAATTATCTTTAGAAGATCCAGTTAAATTAGAAAATAAACAAGTTCATTATTTAATAAATGTAATGAGAAAAAAAATTGATGATTTAATTTTAGTTTTTAATAGCGTTAATGGTGAGTATTTGGCTAAAATTTCTGAAATTTATAAAAACACGATTATAATTGATATCATTAAAAAAATACGAGATGTCAAAATTGAAAATGATATCTGGTTATTATTTGCGCCAGTTAAAAAATCTCCAACTGAATATATAGTGCAAAAGGCAACTGAATTGGGTGTATCTAAAATTATACCCGTAATTACAGAGCGTACTATCACAAAAAATTTAAATCTAAAAAGAATGCAAGATATAGCGATTGAATCTTCTGAACAATGCGAACGCATAACGATCCCAGAAGTCTGTGCTGTAAAGAAACTTAGAGATTTAATTCCAAATTGGGATAATGATCGAATTATATTTTTTTGTGACGAAACGATTAGAAACGACGATGTTGTCAAAATAGATTTTCAAAATCTATCAACAAAGTCTTTTGGTGCTATTCTAGTGGGTCCTGAAGGTGGTTTCAGTACAAATGAAACAAATTATTTAAGAAAAAAGAAGTTTATAAGACCAATTGATCTGGGACCTAGAATTTTGAGATCTGATACAGCAGTAATAGCTGCTCTTTCTCTTTGGCACTATATAAAAGGAGATATAAAAAATAATTAATAATCTTATAATTAAGTTCAATATAGATTAGAAATATTATAACATGTTAAGTGTTAATATTTTCAATTTTTACCATAATCTAAATATGAGATCTAAATGCCAAGATTAAAAAAAGATCACCTCATTAATTGGTTTAAAGAAGGTGAAAAAACAAGAGAAGATTGGAAAATAGGTACTGAACATGAAAAATTTGTTTTTCATTTAAATAATTTAGAAAGAGCCGGCTATTTTGGTAAATCAGGTATTAGTGAATTATTAAATAATCTTGCAAAAGAGAATAATTGGGAAAAAGTATTAGAGAATAATAACATAATTGGTCTTAAAGATGAAACAGGCGCTTCAATTTCCCTCGAGCCAGGAGGACAATTAGAATTATCAGGATCCCCTCTAGAAAATTTACATCAAACATGTAAAGAGACTGGCAAACATTTACAAATAATGAAAAAAGCTATCAATAAGCTTGGCTTATCAATGATAGGAATAGGATATGACCCTAAATGGTCTCGTATAAAACAAAAATGGATGCCCAAGGGTCGTTATGAGATTATGAAAAAATTTATGCCTAAAGTAGGCAAACTTGGATTAGATATGATGCTTAGAACATGCACTATACAAGTAAATCTTGATTATTTAAATGAAAAAGATATGGTACAGAAATTCCAAACATCATTAGCTTTACAGTCAATTGCCACTGCTATTTTTGCAAATTCTCCATTTATTGAAGGTAAAGAAAGTGGATATTTATCTTCTAGAGCTATTGTCTGGACTGACACTGATCCCAATAGAACAGGTGTACCAGAAATTGTATTTACAAAACATTTTGGCTATGAAGCATGGTTAGATTACGTTTTAAAAGTGCCAATGTATTTTGTTTATAGAGATGGTAAATATATAGATGTATCAGGAAAATCTTTTTTAGATTTCATGGATGGTAAGTTAGAAGGTTTTGAAGGCCAATTTCCATCAATGAAAGACTGGGAAGATCACATAACCGTTCCATTCCCTGAGGTAAGGCTAAAACAATATTTAGAAATGAGAGGAGCTGATGGAGGTCCTTGGAATATTATTTGTGCTTTGCCAGCCTTATGGGTAGGTTTGTTGTATGATGATAAAGCCCAATTAGAGGCTTATGACTTGGCAAAACCATTTATGAACACTTCTATACTTGAAGAAGGAAGAATTTCTGCTGCAAAGTACGGTTTGAAAGGTAAATTAGGTAATAAAAAAATTATTGAAATTGCTGAAGAAATGCTAAGGATATCAAGTTTAGGTCTTGAAAGACGAAATAAACTAGATAATAGAGGTATTGACGAAAGACAATTTTTAGATCCGCTTTTAAATATTATTAAAAATAAAAAAACTGGATCAGATATACTTTTACAAAAGTTTAATGGTAACTGGCAAAAAAATATTGACAAAGTATTTATCGAAAATGCTTTCTAACAATTTAATTAGTATCAGTACCACCCACGGTAATACCACCCATTAATAAGGTAGGCTGTCCAACACCTACAGGAACTCCCTGTCCTTCTTTGCCACAAGTGCCTATACCATCATCCAATGACATATCATTACCAATTAGAGAAATTTTAGACATTGCATCAGGACCGTTACCGATTAACGTTGCTCCTTTAAGAGGTTGTTTAACTTTTCCATTTTCAACTAAATAAGCCTCTGAAGCAGAAAAAACAAATTTCCCATTGGTAATATCTACCTGTCCACCAGCAAAATTGACTGCATAAATGCCTTTTTTAACCGAGCTTATAATTTCTTCTGGTTCAATTGTTCCATTATCCATGTAGGTATTTGTCATTCTTGGCATGGGATAATGAGAATAAGACTGTCTTCTACCGTTTCCAGTTGGTTCCATTTTCATTAGTCTGGCATTCTGTCTGTCTTGCATATAATTTTTTAAAATTCCATTTTCTATTAAAATATTTTTGGATGATTTTGTCCCTTCATCATCTATTGTTATTGACCCTCTTCTATTTTCGATTGTCCCATCATCAATAACAGTAACTCCGTCAGCTGTAACTTTTTCCCCAATTTTCCCTGAGAATATTGAAGTACCTTTTCTATTAAAATCACCTTCCAATCCATGACCTACGGCTTCATGCAACATAACACCTGGCCATCCAGGCCCTAAAATGACAGGCATTTCTCCTGCTGGTGTTGGAATAGACGCTAGGTTAGTATTAGCAATTCTTAACGCCTCTTTTACTTGGCTTTTCCATTTTTCTGCACTAATCCATTTTTCATACATGCCTCTTCCACCACATCCTGAACTGCCTGATTCTCTTCTACCATTTTTTTCAACTACTAAAGAAACATTTAACCTTATCAAAGGTCTAATATCTGCAGATCTTTCTCCATCACCTCTTAATATTTGTATTGCTTGATAAGAAGCCGAAATAGACGCAGATACTTGAATAACATTAGTGTCAATTGATCTTGCATAAGTATCTATTTCTTTAAGCAAATTAGTTTTTACTCTAAATGAAGTTTCTTCTAGTGGATTTATTGATGTGTATAGTGGTTTATTATTCCTGTGTAATGGTCCGGGTGCCATAATACCTGAATAATTTTTTGATACTGATTTCACAGTTTCTGAGGCTCTTTTAAGAGAAGACTCAGTTATTTCTCCTGAATGAGCAAAACCCCTGGCCTCACCTGCAATTGCTCTTAAACCAAATCCTTTAGTGCTATCGTAGGCAATATTTTTCATCCTACCATCGTCAAATGAAAATGATTCTGATTTAGTTGATTCTAGATACAATTCACCATCATCTGAGTCTTGCAAAGTGTCTGAAAGTAAAGATTGTACTTTTCTTAGATCAAAGTCATTATCTTCATAAAAAATTTTATCAGTGATTTCTAACGGTGATTTATGTTGCATTTTATACCTATCGTTTTAAGAATTTACTATTTAACATGGCATTATAGTTTAGTTTCTTCAAGGTTGAAGGTTAAAAAATGAACATTTTATGATTAAATCAAATTTTTATTGAAAAATTACAATTTATTTTGTTTTTGACCTAGCATTTTTTTAAAAAAAGCATTAAGTAATACCTGTTACATATATTTTAGAAACATTGTAAAAACTTTTGTAAATATTTACTATTAGTAGTGATATTATAAATCACTCTTGAGGAGCATAAATAATGAAAACTATTTTCCAAATTATATCAAATTTTTGGAAAAAGAGCGTTGTATACATACTCAATGGAATATCAATTTTGTTTATCTTTTTTCTTAATATTGCTCACGCTTCAGAACCTAAGCCATGGCAAATGGACCTTCAAGAACCTGCTGGTATAATTGCTTCTAAAGCAACAGATCTTCATAACTTTCTTCTTGTGGTCATAACATTGATTTCAATTTTTGTACTCGGTTTGTTAGTTTATGTTTGTATTAAGTTTAGAGAAAAGCCTAATGTAAAACCCTCTAAAACCTCTCACCACACATTGATTGAGATAATTTGGACTGTTGTTCCTGTTTTAATATTAGTGGTCATAGCTGTTCCTTCTTTTAAACTGCTTTATCTCACAGAAGCAGATAAACCTGTTGATATGGTTGTTAAGGTATCTGGAGCCCAATGGTATTGGAATTATGAATACCCAGATGAGGAAGTTGTATTTGATTCATATATAATCGCAGAAGAGGATTTGAAAAACAATCAAAAAAGAATGTTAGATGTAGATAACCCACTAGTTGTACCAGAAGGTACTAGAATTAAATTCCTAGTGACTGGTAACGATGTAATGCACTCTTTCTTTGTTCCATCTCTAGCACTACAAGTTTACTCTATAGCTGGAAGAGTGAATGAAATTTGGACAGAAATTCCTATCGGTAAGAAGAAATATTATGGTCAGTGTAATCAAATCTGTGGAGTTAATCACGCATATATGCCAATTGTTATTCAAGCTTTACCTAAAAATGAATATAAAGAATGGCTAAAAGAAGCTAAAGTTAAATTTGCTAAAAACAAAGTTGAAAAAATTAATAAATTCGCATCGTTAGAAAAAAAAGAAGTTAAGGAGATTAAATAATGGCTTCATTGTCCTCAAGCGCCAATGCTGGTTCTTCACATGATCATCATGGTGCTCCAACAGGCTTTGTAAAAAGGTGGCTATATTCAACTAACCATAAAGATATCGGGACTATGTATATCATATTTGCTATAGTTGCAGCCTTCATTGGTGGGGCTATGTCGATTTATATGAGAATGGAATTAATGAATCCAGGTGTTCAATACATGGAAGATGGTCATGTTTGGAATGTTTTTACAACAGCTCACGGATTGATAATGGTATTTTTTGTTGTTATGCCTGGGTTAATTGGTGGTTTTGGTAATTGGTTTGTTCCAATTATGATTGGAGCACCTGATATGGCCTTTCCCAGAATGAATAATATATCCTTTTGGCTATTACCTCCAAGTTTTGTATTATTGTTATTGTCGGCTGTTGTAGATGGTGGTGCAGGTGTTGGATGGACAATTTATCCTCCGTTGTCAAGTTCAGCTGGCTCTCCAGGAATGTCAATGGATTTAGCAATATTTTCACTTCACCTTGCAGGTGCTTCATCAATTTTAGGTGCTGCGAATTTTATTACTACTGTTTTTAATATGAGAGCTCCTGGTATGACTATGCACAAGATGCCATTATTTGTCTGGTCAATGTTAGTTACGGCCTTTTTGTTGTTATTAGCCGTACCTGTATTGGCAGGCGCTATTACTATGTTATTAACTGACAGAAATTTTGGGACTAGTTTTTTTATTCCTGAAGGTGGTGGTGATCCAATTCTGTTCTTACATTTATTCTGGTTTTTTGGGCATCCTGAGGTTTACATAATGATTTTGCCAGCTTTTGGAATAGTAAGCCAAATTGTATCTACATTTTCAAGAAAACCAGTTTTTGGTTATTTGGGAATGGCATATGCTATGGTATCTATTGGCGTAATTGGCTTTGTTGTTTGGGCACACCATATGTATACAGTAGGTCTATCAGTTGACACCCGAGCTTACTTTACAGCTGCTACTATGGTTATTGCAGTTCCAACTGGAATTAAAATTTTTTCCTGGATCGCAACGATGTGGGGCGGTTCAATATTTTTCAAAATTCCTATGTATTGGGCGATAGGATTTATATTTTTATTTACTGTAGGTGGAGTTACTGGTGTTGTCCTTGCTAACGCTGGCTTAGACGTTGTATTACACAATACTTATTATGTTATAGCACATTTTCATTATGTTTTGTCACTTGGAGCTGTTTTTGGCCTCTTTGCGGGTTTTTATTACTGGTTTTCGAAGATGACTGGATATGAATATAACGAAAGTTTAGCAAAATTACATTTTTGGGTAACTTTTATTGGAGTTAACTTAACATTTTTCCCGATGCATTTTTTAGGTCTTGCAGGTATGCCAAGACGCTACATTGACTATCCTGATGCTTTTGCTGGTTGGAATATGGTCGCATCGATAGGATCTTACATAGGTGCACTTGGAGCAATTTTATTTTTAGTTGTAATTATTGAAGCTTTTATGAGGAAGCGTAAAACCTCTAATAATCCGTGGGGAGTTGAAGATAATACATTAGAATGGTCAGTTTCTTCCCCTCCTGCTTTTCATACTTTTGAAAAAATACCAAGTGTTAGATAGTTCAATTCTAGGATAGCTTCATTGAATACAAAAACTTTTACAAACAATCTAGATAACGGTGTTAAGTTTCGTAACTCACCAACTGATTATCTGATCTTAATGAAACCGAGAGTTATGTCATTAGTAGTGTTTACTGCTTTCGTTGGTTATTTTGTAGGCTTATCCGGTAATATTGAACACTTGAACCCAATACTCGCTACTATTGGTATATTTGCTATTGCAATTGGTGCAGGCGCATCAGGTGCATTAAATCAATGGTATGAAAGAGATATCGATAGTATTATGGAAAGGACAAAGAACAGACCGATACCTTCAAAAAAAATTGAACCTTCAGAGGCACTTACCTTTGGTATAATATTATCTTTTATTTCAGTAATTATACTCGGGCTAGCTGTAAACTGGTTTTCTGCGTTACTACTTGCTTTAACAATCATTTTTTACGCTTTTATCTATACTGTGTTACTAAAAAGATCTACTATACAAAATATAGTTATAGGAGGTGCATCAGGAGCTTTTCCTCCAGTTATAGGTTATTCTTTAATTGATGGTAACATTTCAATAGAGTCATTGATTCTTTTTGGGATAATTTTTTTGTGGACACCGCCACATTTTTGGGCTTTGGCACTCTTGAGACAAAATGAATACAAATTAGCAAATATACCCATGTTACCAGTTGTTTATGGTGAAAAAATAACAAGAAAATACATATTATATTATGTGTTATTATTGATACCTTTTTCGCTATTACCATTTGCGCTAGGTTATTCTTCATTGGTTTATTTTAGCGCCTCTGTACTTTTAGGCTTTGAATTTTTAAGACGAACGCACGCATTAATTAAAGTTAAAACTAATGCTGAAAATAAATTGTTTTTATTTTCTATCACTTACTTATTTTTGTTGTTTTTAAGTATATGTTTAGACAAGTTTTATCAAAATTTTTAGTAGTATTCATGTGAAGCAAAAAAATCCAAAAAATATTGAAGATTTTTATCAGAGCAAAAAATCAAAGAACATAGCAATGCTTCTAATTATAATAAGTCTAGCAGTTCTGTTTTTTTTAATAACAATTTTACGAATGAATGTGGTTGATTAAAATGTCTCAAACAAATAGTGAAACTATAAGAAATAATAAATTATTAAAAAAAATCATTCTTTTTGTTTTCTTTATGGTCGGTTTGTCATATGCATCTGTTCCTCTTTATGATCTATTTTGCAGAGTAACTGGTTATGGTGGAACAACGCAAAAGGCTTCTCTTGCACCAGGCTCACAAGGTAATTATAAAAATATTCAGATTCGATTTGACGCTAACGTTAATAACAATCTAAATTGGGAGTTTTTGGCGCCTAAAGATGAAATTTTAGTTCAACCTGGTGTAGAGAAAATTATTTATTACACTGCAAAAAATTTATCAGATAAAACAATAGTGGGAACAGCTACTTATAATGTATCTCCGCCAAAGGCTGGATCAGTATTTATGAAGATTGACTGTTTTTGTTTCATTGAGCAGACCCTTAAACCAGGTGAAGAAGTGAGAATGCCTGTTGTGTTTTATATAGATCCTATTATTGACAGTGACGAGAATTTAACAAAGTTAAGTGAAATAACATTATCTTATACTTTTTTCAAAAAATATGAAAAAGAAGTTCGTAATAAAAAAACCAATTTAAAATCAACCAATCTACTGTAGTATGAAAAAAAGTGTTAAAATTACTTTATGATATGTTTAGGAGTAAAATATGAGTGGTGAACAAAAACATCAATATCATTTAGTTGAGCCCAGTCCATGGCCTGCTCTTGGTGCCGCTGCCGGTTTTACACTAGTTTTAGGTCTAACCTTATTTATGCACGAATATCCATACAGTATTTATGTAATGATTGCAGGAGCTTTAATGGTTTTGCTCACAATGTTTTTATGGTGGAGAGACGTTGTAAGAGAAGCAGAGTATCAAGGTCACCATACACCAATTGTTCAAATTGGAATGAGATATGGCATGATTTTCTTTATTTGTTCTGAAGTCATGTTTTTTGTTGCATTTTTCTGGGCTTTTTTTGACTCTAGTTTATATCCTGACACAGGTGTATGGCCTCCTGAGGGTATCGTAACGTTTGATCCATTTGATTTACCACTTATAAATACTTTAATATTATTATTATCTGGATGTACAGTTACTTGGTCTCATCATGCTCTTCAACATAATAATAGAAAAGATTTTATAACAGGACTTATCTTAACAATTATACTTGGCGCTCTTTTTACAGCTCTTCAGGCTTACGAATATGATCATGCTGCATTTTCCTTTACAGATGGAATTTATGCATCTACTTTTTACATGGCGACAGGGTTTCATGGTTTTCATGTTTTGGTTGGTACAATATTTTTAACAGTCTGTTTATTTAGAGGACTGAAAGGACATTTTTCTCCAGACCATCATTTTGGTTTTGAAGCAGCAGCTTGGTATTGGCATTTTGTTGATGTTGTTTGGTTGTTTTTGTTTGTTTGTATATACTGGTGGGGTGGTTGATAAGTATATATAATACTTGTTTAAATTTAAGGTTCTTTTACTAATAATGAAAATACAATTTAGACCAATGCTATGGCCATCAATTTTTTCTATAATTACTTTCATTATTTTGTGCTCTTTTGGAACATGGCAAGTAAAGCGCCTATACTGGAAAGAAGCTTTAATACAGAGATACATAACAGAAAGCCAGTCTAAGCCTATAACAAATCTTTCTGAATTTTCTAAATCTAAAATTAAAGAATTTAGAGCGGTAGAAATATCAGGAAAGTTTCTACATAATAATGAAATATATATTACCGGTAAAACATATGAGGGTAATGCAGGCTTTCACGTCGTAACACCGTTTAAAATGGAAAATAACAAAATTGTTCTCATTAATAGAGGCTGGGTTTCTGAAGGTTATAAAAACCCGAATAAAAGGAGATTTAGTCTTGCAAAAGGAAAAGTGAAATTAAAAGGTATTATAAGATATCCACAAAAAAAGGGTTATTTTGTTCCCGACAATGACGGTGTAAATGGATTTTGGTTTACAATAATACCAAATCAAATTTTTAACTTTATTAAAATTAATACTGAATTTATAGTTAATGATTTTTACATTGATGCATTACGTCTGGGCAAAAAAATCACTCTTCCAATTGGAGTTGATGGAAAACCTAATTTAAGAAATCAACACTTATCATATGCTATAACGTGGTATGGATTAGCTCTCTCCCTTCTATTTGTGTACTTTTCATATCATGTGTCATCCGGAAGATTAATATTTAAAAAGATTAAACGAGATGGATAATTATATCAAATATTCAAGTACTAGAGGAGGAGACGTTTCGCTTTCATATGAAGAAGTTCTTTTGGCTGGTTTAGCAAGAGATGGAGGATTGTTTATGCCAGAAAGTTGGCCAAGTTTTAGCTATAGTGATTTAAAACATATGAAAGAACTTAGTTATCCCAAGTTAGCTACTAAAATTTTAAAACCATTTATTCAGCCTTTTTTGAATGAGGATGATATTTTAAATATATGTCAAGCTACTTATTCTCCATTTGGTGATGATGTAGCGCCATTGAAAGAACTAAAGAAAAATACCTACATTCTTGAACTTTTTCATGGTCCTACACTAGCATTTAAAGATTATGCTATGCAATTTTTGTCCAGAGCATTTAATTTTGCATTAGAAAAAAAAGGTAAAAGAGCCGTAATTTTAGGGGCAACTAGCGGTGATACAGGATCTGCAGCCTTGGAGGCATTTAAGGGTAAAGCGAACATTGATATTTTTATACTTTTCCCTCACAGAAGAGTTTCAGAAGTTCAACAAAAACAAATGACCTGGATAAATGAAGAGGGAGCCCACGCCTTATCTGTGAAAACTGATTTTGACGGTTGCCAAGCAATAGTCAAGGACTGTTTTGAAGACTTAAATTTTAAAGACCAGACCTCACTCTCAGCTATAAATTCAATTAATTGGGTTAGATTATTACCTCAAATAGTTTATTATTTCTATTCCGCACTCAAAGTAGGGTCCCCGGAAAAAGAAATTGTATTTTCAGTGCCAACAGGTAATTTTGGAAACATCTTAGCAGGGTGGATGGCAAAAAAAATGGGGCTTCCTATATCTAGATTGATATGTGGGTCAAACCAAAATGATATACTTACCAGATTTTTTAAGAGCGGTATAATGAAAAGGAAAAATGTATCTCCTTCTTACAGCCCAAGTATGGATATTCAAGTATCTAGTAATTTTGAGAGGCTTTTATATGAAATTAATGATAGAGATACGAGTCTAGTAAAAAAGCAAATGTATGCTTTTAAAGTTGATGGGAACTTTAATATTAATCAAGACCAACTTAACAAAATAAATAATTTATTTTCTGCTTTTAAAATCGATGATATTGAAACTCTTGATATTATTAAAAAAACTTACGTTGAACATGAATATATGCTTGATCCTCACAGCGCTATAGGCTACGGCGCAACCCAAAAAGCTATTAAACAAGACATTATTTCCAATGATTGTCCTATAATTACTCTTGCTTGTGCTCACCCTGCAAAATTTCCACAAATTATAAAAAAAAGTATTGGTATAATACCTAAGTCACCTGTTCAACTAGTTCAAATTATGAGACAAAAAGAAAATTTTAAAATAATTGACCCTAATTTACATGATATTCAAGAACATATTATAAGAACTTTGAGAAAGTAATGAATATAGAATTTAAAACTCTTGATAATGGTATAAAAATTATTAATGATCAAATTGATGTTGAAAGTGCATCTATTGGAGTTTGGATAGGTGCAGGAAGTTCTAACGAAAATAATAATGAATGCGGAATTGCTCATATGTTAGAACATATGGCTTTTAAGGGAACCAAAAATAGAAATGCTGAAAAAATAGCACGAGAGATTGAAGATGTTGGAGGTGATATTAATGCTTACACCAGTAAAGAGGTTACAGCTTATTTCCTAAAAGTATTGAAAGAAAATGCTGAGTTAGGAGTTGATATATTGTCAGACATAATAAAGAATTCGATTTTCCCTAAAGAAGAAATTGAAAAAGAAAAAGGTGTAATAATTTCTGAGATAGGGCAATCTTATGACTCTCCAGACGATAGAGTATTTGAAAACTTTACTAAAACTGCTTTTAAAAATCAACCAATGGGAAGGCCTATTCTAGGCACTAAAGAAACAGTAAGTAGTTTTAAACAGTCTGATTTAAAATTATTTTTAGATTCAAATTATGCTCCAGAAAACATGGTTGTCTCTATATCTGGAAACTTAGATAAAGGTAATTTCTTTAAAATTGTTGAAGAAAAGTTTTCAGAAATTAAAAATTATATCAAACCTAAAAAAGTCAATTCAGAATGGACTTCGGGTTTTATTTCAGAAGATAGAGACTTAGAGCAAACGCAATTAGTATTTGGTGTTGAGGGTCTTAACAATATAGATATTGATCGTTTTTCTCTCAGAGCATTATCAATTATACTAGGTGGTGGTATGTCTTCAAGATTATTTCAGGAGATAAGAGAAAAAAGAGGGTTATGTTATTCAATTTTTAGTTTTACACAAATGCAAAATTCTTCTGGAGTATTTGGTTTTTATGCTGGAACTTCACCAAATGATGTTGATCAATTACTTGAGGCAAGTTTAGTAGAATGGAAAAAAATTAAAAAATTTATATCTTCTGAGGAACTGGATAGAGCAAAAGCACAAATGAAATCTGGTTTTATAATGGGTCAAGAAAGTAACAGTTCAAGGTCAGAGTATTTTGCAAAAACTATGATAAATTTTGGAAGATTAATAGAAAATAAAGAAGTTATAGCAAGCATAGAAAATATTACTATAAATTCTATCTATAATTTATGTGAAAAGTTGTTGGTTTCTCCAAACCCTGTTTTATCTGCGATAGGTCCAAATGCTAGTTCTTTAAAAAAGTTTGAAATTTCAAAAATAATAAATTAAAATAGTCAAGCGTTTCCTGAATACGATACTAACTTACTTGGATCTATACCCATGTTTTTTAGACATTTTTTCCATAAAGAAAATTCTAAATGATTGTGAAATATTAAATCTTTATCTGAATTAGTTATGATCCAAGAATTTTCTAAAATTTCGTTGTCCAGTTGACCTTGATCCCAAACGGCACATCCAAGGAAAATTTTTGCATGCTCTGGTGATTTATCTTTTGAAATATCAATTAAGATTTCTTCAGAACTTGTTATCATTACACCATCTAATATATTTTCAGATGTTTTATATTTTTTTTCATTAGAGTGTATAATAAAACCTTGATTTAGATGGACAGGACCTCCAAAAAAAGTAGGACTAGATTTAAAATTAGTTACAGAACTAATTTTCATTTTTTGCAAAAACTGGGATGTATTAAAATTATAAAGAGGTTTATTTAGAATTAAACCCATGGTTGCATCTTTAGAATGTTCACAGATTAATATAACAGAATCCTGAAATCTAATGTCTTCAAGTCCTGGGGAGGCAATTAATAGTTTACCTAACAATTCTTGATCCATAATTATAATTCCAATATATTACTGATAAATATTATAATAACCTAAAAGAAATAATGCACAATAAACTAGTACATATTAAATACTTTAAATTTGTAATTTTTTTAATATTTCTAACTTTTGTTAGTTTATCCAATGTAAATAAATCTGAATCTAACACCATTATTTCTGATCAAAATATGGTTACAAATGAGAATTATGATTTTGTTAAATTTGATATTCTGTTTGGTAAAATATTAGAAACCGCACCTTCAAAAATCCTTATAGGTATGAAAGTAAACCTTTTACCAAAGTGGAAAATATATTGGAGAAATCCAGGTGAAGCAGGACTTCCACCAGAAATCAAGTGGAAAACTGGAAATAATATTAAATCAATGAAATTGCTGTTTCCAAACCCTAAAAGATTTAATTTTTTTGGTATGGAAACATTTGGTTACGAAAATGAAGTGATTTTCCCAATAGTTATAGAACGATTAAACAAAAACAAAAAAATATCAGGATCAATTAAATTTGAAGCACAAGTATGTGCTGAAATATGTGTCCCTGTAAATTATAATTATGATTTAAAACAATTAACCTACAATAATAAAAAAAATTCTAAATTAAAAGATATACTTAGATATAAAAATAAAGTACCAAAATTTCTAGGAAATAAAGATTTAGAACTTTTCTCATTTGATAAATCTGATGATAATTTAAAATTATCACTTATAAATAAATTTGATATAAGTCCTTATGATATAATTGTAGAAGATAATAAAGAATTTATTTTTGAAAAACCTACATATTCAAAAAATGGTCAACTTTTAGATATAACTATTAATTTAAATGAAAAAACAGACTATGAATTTGAATTTTTAAAATTAACTTTTCTAAGTAATGATGGAAGTTATGAGAAAATTGTAACTAAATCGTCAAATTTACCAAATAAAAATTTATTAAACTTTAATGAAAATAAAATTTCAATTGGTTTTGAAATTTTCATAATTGCCTTAATTGGTGGATTTATTCTAAATTTTATGCCCTGTGTTCTCCCAGTATTATCTTTGAAGATGATTCAATTAGTAAATCTAAGAACGGAAAACAAACTAATATTTAGAAAGAAAATATCATTTAATATATTGGGTATTTTAACATCTTTTTTGTTGCTAGCTTTTGGTACTTACATTGTTAAGTCTACTGGCGAACTTGTTGGGTGGGGTGTGCAATTTCAAAATCCATCTTTTCTAATTTTTATGATTTTATTAACAGCTTTTTTTGGTTTTAATCTTTTAGGATTATTTAATTTTTTTTTACCTCCAAAAGTTTTAAATATTCTATCATATAGAGGTGAGGGTTTTGTAGGAGATTTCATTACTGGAATCACATTAACTTTATTAGCTACTCCGTGTACAGCACCATTAGTGGGTACTGCAGTTGGTTTTGCCCTATCTAGTGGCGTTTTCGAAATTTTTTTCATTCTTTTAATTATGGGTGTAGGTTTATCATTACCCCTATTTCTAATAATGTTATTCCCAAAAATTATATCAATTATTCCAAAACCAGGAAAGTGGTTAATAATTTTTAAAAAAATAATGGCTGCGATGCTTCTTTTAACTTGTATGTGGTTAATTAGCATATTAACAAAACTAGAGACAAGAATTGAACCTAATTTAAACAACTATTCAAATTTAGAGATAGTTAATTGGGATATAGACAAAAATATTTCATTACCAAATCAGTTGGCAGCTAAAGGTGAAATAGTATTTGTCGATATTACTGCAGATTGGTGTATAACATGTCAGGTGAATAAAGCTTTGGTACTTGAAACTAAACAAGTTTCAGAAATTTTTAAAAGAAATAATGTAAAAGTTCTGGTCTTAGATTGGACTAAGCCGAACAAAAATATTAAAAAGTTCCTAATTAAAAAACAACGTTATGGAATACCGTATAATGAAATTTATGGTCCATTATTGTTAAACGGAAAAATTCTATCTGAATTACTGACTATTAAAGAAATCCAGCAATATATTAAAAAAGCAAAATAAATTTATTTAAAATCCTAGTTTTATAGTTTAAATATAATTTAAAAAAATATAAGGAGTTTGCATGCCAACTGATATAGATAATAATTTCCCCTCTGGAATATTTCTTATAAAAGATAGTGAGGGAGTAAAAGAAGTCAAAACTGACGATTATTTTAAATCGAATAAAGTTGTTTTGTTTGCTTTACCTGGAGCTTTTACACCGACATGTTCTGCTAAGCATTTGCCGGGTTATATAAAATATTATCAAGATATTAAAGATAAAGGTGTAGATTTAATTGCATGTATGGCAGTGAATGATCCACATGTAATGCGTGCATGGGGTTTAGCAAATGAAGTTGAAGGAAAAATTGACATGTTGTCTGATTCTGATTGTTCAGTTTCACAGTCTCTTGGTCTAGATATGAATTTTGGTAGAATAATGGGGCATAGATCAAGAAGATTTGCAATGATAGTTGATGATAATGTAATCAAAAAGTCTTTTGTAGAAGAAGTTGGAGCATTTGAGGTTTCAACTGCAGAAAATATTTTAAATAATCTATAGTATTTTATTATTACTCATTCATAGCACTTACAGCCAATTTATCTGCAATTTCATTGTAATGGTTTCCAGAATGTCCTTTAACCCAAAACCATTCTACATCGTGAAAATTTACATATTCATCTAGTTCAAGCCAAAGCTCTTTATTAGAGACTGTTTTTTTATTAGCAGTTTTCCATCCATTTTTTTTCCAATTAATAATCCACTCTGTTATTCCATTTTTAACATATTTTGAATCTGTATATATTTTTATTTTGCATGAGTGTTTTATTGATTTTAAAGCTTCAATTGTTGACTTAAGTTCCATTTTATTATTTGTAGTTAATTTTTCTGATCCAGATAAATATTTTTCTTTATCATGGTAAAGTAACACAGCTCCCCAACCTCCTTTGCCAGGGTTCCCAGAGCATGCACCATCTGTAAAAATAGTAATTTCTTTTTTCATTATTAATTTTCTATATATTTAACATTTTTAACTATCTTTTTGAAGTATTTGTGTTTTTTTATGTATTCTTCTGGATTTTTGCGAACAACATTAGCGGCAATAGGTGTATTTACCCAATCAAACAATCTTGTTAATAAAAAACGTAATGAGGCAGCTTGACACAATAGTGGTAAAAAAAATTCTTCCTCTATACTTAATTTCCTTTTAATATTGTATCCTCTTATTAGAGCTTGATATTTTTTTTCTTGAAAATTGTATTCTTTATCAAAACACCAAGCATTAACAGCAATTGCTAAATCATATATTAGTATATCAGTACATGAAAAATAAAAGTCAATTACTCCTGTAATTTTATCATTAATAAAAAAAACATTATCAGGAAACAAATCTCCGTGAATAAAACCTTTTGGTAAGTTATTTGGCCAAAATTTTACAACAAAATTAAAGGAGTTTTGTATATTTTCCATTAAGTTAGGTTCAAATTTATCTAATACGCTCACTGGTACAGAATTATTACAATTTTTAATTAACGTTTCCCATCCCTTGATAGAAAGGGAGTTATCTCTTTCAAAATTGAAATCTTTACTATAGATGTGCATAAGACCCATACTTGAACCAACTTGATTACAATCTTCAATTGTTATGTTGTTTCTGGATTTTCCTTTAAGAAAATTAACAATTATTGTTGGTTTCCCTCTTAATTTTTGAAGAAATTTATTTTTCTTATCACATATTGGTTTAGGACAATAATAACCATTTTTGTTTAAATGAAGCATAATTTTGATAAAAAAAGGAATGTCTTTAATGTCTACTCTTTTTTCAAAAATAGTGAGTATAAAATCACCATTAGATGTTTTTAAATGAAAGTTACTGTTTTCTATTCCTTCTGTAATTCCAGAAAATGAAATCAACTTTCCAATATTGTATAGCTTTAAAAAGTCTATTATTTGATCTTGATTTAAATTTGTATAAACTGCCAATTCTAAATCCTAAAACTTATCTTAAAATTTTGGGTAAATTAAATTTAACATCTTCTTTCGTTACTTCATGATCTATCATATTAACTTCAAAATCTTTTTTAAGTTTAGATATTAATACCTGTACCAATGTCTCAGGAGCTGATGCACCAGCAGTTAAACCAATATTTGGAGATTTTAATGGATCAAATTCTTTTAAAAACAAATCAAGTTTATTTTCGTTGGGTATTAAAATAGCTTGATTTACACCGTGAGATAATGCTACTTCTACGAGACGAACAGAATTAGATGAATTTTCAGCTCCTATAACTAAAATACAATCACATATTTTTGACATTGATTTTACTGCCATTTGTCTGTTTGTAGTTGCGTAACAAATATCTTCAGAGTTAGGCCCTTTAATATTCGGAAATCTAGATTTTAAAATACTTAATATCTTACTTGTATCATCTATAGACAATGTCGTTTGGGTAGCAAATGCTAAATTTTCTGGATTATCTACTTCAACTTTGTAAGCATCTTCTTCTGTTTCTATCAAAGTTATATTATTTTTTGGTACTTGTCCCATCGTTCCAATTACTTCTACATGGTTTTTGTGACCTATTAATAGAATGTGCCTTCCTAAATTATAATGACGAATTGTTTCATTATGAACTTTAGTTACCAATGGACATGTTGCATCTATAGAAATCATTTTCCTTTGTTTTGCTTCATTCATGACAGATTTAGCAACGCCATGCGCTGAGAAAATAATTGGACGATCAGTCGGTGCCTCAATAACTTCGTCAACAAAGACAGCGCCAATTCTAGCTAAAGAATTTACGACATCTTTATTATGAACTATTTCATGCCTAACATAGACTGGAGCTCCAAATCTTTTAATAGTCTCTTCTACAATCTTTACAGCTCTATCAACACCTGCACAAAAACCTCTTGGTGACGCAAGATATAAATTAATTTTTTGTTTCTTCATAATTTATTTTTGATGTATTACAATCAATACGTCAATAAAGATTAGTTAAGTTACAAAATTTTTTGTTTTTAGGATATTACATATGATAAGAGTTTTTATTATAATTTCATTTTTGTTTTTTAATGGTTGTTCAACTTTTGAGAAAAATGTTGTTGAATGTCCAAAATTGATTTCATCTAAAAAAGCTGCTGAAATTATTGTCAATTCAGAAAGTAACTTACCTGTTTATATAGGTTTAAGAGGTGTACAGAAGTTTTGTTTTAAAGATGGCGATAATATTCAAATGGAGCTGTCTGTAAATATACGAGCAATCAGAAATAAGACAACAGAGGATGATTATGTTCCTGTCAATATTAGTTTAGTATCAATAGATTTAAATGAAAAAGAATTTGACAGAGATGAATATAACTATTCACAATTTTTATTAAAAGGTAGTAGAATTGTAGATAGAGTCACATCATTTGATTTGAAAGTACCTAACGGAGGAAAAGTTTTACTGGGAATAAGGTAGTTACTTTACAAAATAAGATTTAATCTCGTTTGCAGATTTAGTGATTAGATTAATGTTTTCTTTATTATCCATTTTATCATTGATATAAGTTTTGGAAGTTTCAATTACTATACGACTAGTAATTTCCTTAATATTTTTTATAGCTTCTGCTTCTAACGATAATATTTTTTGTTTAGCTTGTTCCTCTTTTCTTTTAATTATTTCAAGAGATTTTAATTTCGCTTCTTCTTGAATTTTTTTAGCAGTTTCTTTTGCATCTTTAATTAAATTTTCAGCTTCGTCAGAAACATTTTTTTGGTTTTGTAAAGCAAGCCTTAGATCTTCTAAGGCTTCTTCTTTAAGCGTTTTTGCTTCATTAAGTTCTTTTTCAATTAATAAAGATCTCTCATCTAGTAAAAAAAGTATAGCTTTTTTTCCTCTTTTCCATATCATTGCAAAAAACAATATGAATGCAATTGCTACCCAAGCAGTCTCGTCAAAGTACATTTTATTTCTCCATCAACATGATTCTTGATGCTTTTTTTATTGCTTTCTTACCCTCAACCTTGTCGTATTTTATATCAGTTAAATTTTGAACAATTTTTCCAGTAAGTTCTTCAGCATTGTTTATCACTTCTTGTATAACTAGTTTTTGGGTATCTAATATCTTTTTCTCAGCTTTTACAACTTTTTCATTTAATTTTTGTGTTATATCATTTTCCCTTTTTTCAACATCTTGTTTTGCTTCAAAAAGGGCTTGACTAACAATTAACTGTGATTTTGATTTAAGCTCTAGTTGAGAATTTATTATGTTTTCTCTTATTTTTTCTGTCTCTTGACTAGAGGTCTTAGCCTTAACTAAATCATTTTGAATATTAGTTTCGCGACTATTTAAAATTGATTTTATATTTGGTGTTACCAAATAATTCATTAAGATATAACCTATAATTAAAGATACAATAGACCAAAAAATAAGTGATGGATATGAACTGAAATCTAATTGTGGTAGCCCAGCTTTAACTTCATCTGCTACAGCATGAGAATGGTTTGTTAATACTAGCAGTGCTAAGATAATTTTACGAAAATACGACATTTGTTATTCTTATATAAGTAAAAATTTGCCTATAGTTAAATTACTATAGGCAATATTAATTAAAAAATCTTAAAACGTGAAGAGTAGTAACAATGCAATAACAAGTGCAAATAGTGCAACTGCTTCAGTTAGAGCAAAGCCCAAAATAGCTATTCCAAAAACTTCATTTTTCGCAGCTGGATTTCTTCCTACAGCAGTTACTAATGAGGCAAAAATGTTACCAATACCAACTCCAACTCCAGCTAAAGCTATAACAGCTAAGCCAGCTCCTATTAATTTTGCGGCATCCATTTCCATATTATTTTTCCTTTCTTTATTAATATTTAATTTAGTAATGAATTAGTGTAAATGTATTGCGTCATGAAGGTACATACATGTTAAAATACTGAAAACGTAGGCTTGAAGTGCAGCAACTAAAAACTCTAGTCCTGTTAAACCAATAACAGCAATAAGTGGCAATACAGCACCTGCTTTTAAGACACCACCTGCAGAGCCCATCATTATAATGAGCCCAGCGAACACCTTCATCATTGTGTGTCCGGCTAACATATTAGCAAATAACCTGACAGATAAACTAATTGGACGTATAAAGTAAGAGATAATCTCGATTGGTATGAGAAGAGGAGCTAAACCAATTGGTACACCAGACGGAAAAAAGTATGTAAAAAATTTAAAGCCATGTTTTATAATTGCAATTATTGTAACTCCCACGAATATAATCGCAGCCAGTGTAAAGGTAACTGCTATTTGTGAAGTAAAGGTATAACTGTAAGGTATCATTCCGAGCAGATTTCCAAATAGAATAAACATAAATAAAGTGAATATAAATGGAAAATAAGCTTGACTACCTTTGCCTGCATTTTCTTTAACCATATTTGCAACAAACTCATATGACATTTCGACTAAGGACTGAAATCTTCCAGGCACAAGTGCCTGCTTTCTTGATCCAAGATACAAAAAACAAACTGACCCTAGAATTGACAACATCATAAAAAGAGATGCGTTAGTAAAGGATATATCAATACCCATAAAATTAAGTTCGTATATAGTTTTGATCGTAAATTGTTCAACAGGTGAATTCATATCATTTATCTTTTTCGTTAAAAAATCCCATCTTTAAACCCTTGCCAGTTAAAACTCTCCAAAGGTTATATATTCCCGCTATTGCACCTAATATAAAGAAAATTATTAAAAATAAGGGGGTTGAATTAATCCATTGATCTAATGTCCATCCCATTCCCGCACCGATAACTAATCCTGCAAGCAATTCTGTCCCAACCCTATAGTAAATATTAAGCGAATCTTGATTTTTAAATGTTAGTTTATTATCCTTCTTTGCTAGTGCGTAATCTATTCTTTTTGATAAATTTTTATCTTTATTTATTGTGCTCATATTATACTTTCAATTATAGATTATAAGCGAGCTTAAATTATTTTGAGCCAACAAATAAGTCAAGAGTTTACTTCAAAAACTTTGTTTAGGCTATATCCTTTATTTTACTTGCTTGTTCTAAATTAACAGAAACCAGTCTACTTATACCCTTATGTTCCATAGTTACACCAAAAAGCCTATTCATTTTAGCCATTGTCAATCTATGGTGTGTCACAACTAAAAAATAAGTTTCTGTTTCATTTACTATTTTATCCAACAAGTTACAGAATCTGCTAACATTACTATCATCTAAAGCAGCATCTACCTCATCTAAAATACATATTGGAGCAGGATTACATAAGAAAACTGAAAAAATGAGAGATATGGCTGTTAAAGCTTGCTCTCCACCTGACAATAGGGAAAGTAATTGCATTTTTTTTCCAGGTGGGCTTGCCAATATTTCCAATCCAGCTTTTAGAGGATCATCATCTCCAACTAATTTTAATTCAGCGTTACCACCTTCAAAAAGCTTTTTAAAAAGATTCTTAAAGTTTTTATTCACAAGCTCAAAACTATCTTTAAGACGTTGTCTGCCCTCTTTATTTAATTCAAAAATCCCACTTTTTAGTTTCTCAATTGCTAATTCTAAGTCAACTCTTTCCCTGGACATTAATTCAATTTTTTGTCTCATTTCGTTCATTTCTTCTTCAGCACGTAAATTTACTGCTCCAAATGATTCTCTTTCATTTAATAATCTCTGAACTGTTTTTTCTAGAGTTTCAATTGATGCATTTAATTCTTCGTAGTCGCTTAAATTGACAATTTTTTTTAATTGATTCGACTTAACCCTGAGTTTTTCATAAACCCTATCCTCGATATTTTCTATTTTTGTTTTAGCTAGATTAAGTGAAGCTTCTACTTTTATCATGTCTTCTCTATTAGATGCTAAATTTTGTACTAACGATTTTTCTAATTTTTCTGCTTCATTTAGTAATGATTCAGTTTGTACTAACTTATCTGCAGTAAGGTTTCTGTTTTGTTCAGCTGTTTCAATCTTGAGGTTTAATTCATTTGCTTTTTCCACAAAATTACCTGGTAGCTTTTCAAGTCTTGATTTATCTTCTTTCAAATTATCTAGTCTCACTTTTAAAGATTTAATTCTTGTTTCTGCCTCGTCTTTTCTGTTTTCCCAATCATTTTTTTGATTGTTAATTTGCCTTAAGTTTCTTTGTTGATAACTTTCCTGATTTCTTATTTGTTGTTCTGTAGCCATTGCATCAGTTAATTCGTTTCTATATTGATCAGCTACATTTCTGATTTTTAATTCGTCTGCAAGTAAA
>CACJJL010000002.1 GCA_902593735.1 uncultured SAR116 cluster alpha proteobacterium | reverse complement strand
TTTATCCTGAAATAAACTAGATGACAAATATCCATCAAAATCTTCAAAATATTCAGAAAATAATTCTTTGAACTCATCCTCTACAGTAATTCTAATTGACCACAAATCCATAACTAAGTTTATTATTCTATTATTTTAACAAAACTTGATACTACTTTCTTTTCACCAGCTTTATCAAAATTTATATTCAATTTATCTCCATCTGAAGAAATAATAAGACCCATGCCAAATTTTTGATGAAAAACTCTTTGGCCAACACTGAAGTTTAAATTAGGTCCATATAGTTTCTTGTCAAATTGAGAATTTTTATAAACATCAAGACTTCTGATTCCGTTCTGTTTTGCTCTTAGAAATCCTGGTCCATAGGATGAATTATTGGATGATAAATCAAAATCAATTTGATTATAGCTCGATACATCTGCTCCAAGATTACCCTCAATATTTTCATTAATAATCCTTTTTGGCAATTCACTTATAAATCTTGATGGAATTGACCCTTGCCATAAGCCATGAATTTGCCTATTGGCAGCAAAGGTTATAAAAAGTCTTTTTTTTGCACGCGTAATTCCTACATAAGCTAACCTTCTTTCTTCTTCCAAGCCTGATAAGCCTAATTCATCAATAGATCTCTGGCTTGGGAACATACCTTCTTCCCATCCAGGCAGAAAAACAGCCTCAAATTCAAGTCCTTTTGCAGCATGTAAAGTCATTAAAGAAACTTCACCTGCTTCAGCTTCATTATCTCCATCCATAACTAATGATATATGCTCTAAAAATCCTGATAAATTATCAAAACTACTCATAGCATTTATCAATTCTTTTAAATTTTCTAATCTACCTTCGCCTTCAATCGAATTTTCATTTTGCCAGTGACCTATATACCCAGATTCTTCAAGTACTTTTAAAGCCAAGTCTGTATGAGAAATCTCTTTGTTATGATTATTCCAGTCAATAAATTGATTTATTAAATTTTGTAATATTCTTTTTACATTGGGTCTTAACTCATCAGTCAACAACAATTCTTGAGCAGCTGAAAAAAAAGAAATATAATTTTTTTTTGCATATGAATGTATTAAGCTGGTTGTACTTGTGCCTAATCCTCTTTTTGGAACATTTATTATTCTTTCTAGAGCTAAATCATCGTTAGGTTGCTGAACAACTCTCAAATAAGCTAAAGCATCCCTAATTTCTAAACGTTCGTAGAATTTTGCTCCAATTACTTTATATGGAATACCGATATCTACAAATCTTTCTTCAAAATATCTAGTTTGGTGCCCTGCTCTAACTAAAACAGCTATCTGGTCAAATCTAAAACCACATGAGTGTAAATTTTCAATTTCTAAGCTAGTTATTTTAGCTTCTTCAACACCATCCCATACAGAAAATAAATCTATTTTGTCTCCATCCCCATAAGACGTTTTAAGTTTTTTACTTAATCTCTCTTTATTATTGGCAATTATACTGTTGGCAGCTTCTAATATTCGGCCAGTTGATCTGTAATTTTCTTCTAATTTTATTACCTTTGCTGAAGTATAATCCTTTTCAAATTTTAAAATATTTCCAACTTGTGCACCACGCCAACCATAAATAGATTGATCATCATCCCCTACACAACAAATATTTTGAGATTTATTTGCAAATAATTTAAGCCACAAGTATTGAATGGTATTTGTATCTTGATATTCATCAACTAGAAAATATAAAATTTTAGATTGATATTTTTGTAATATGTCTAAATGTTCCGAAAATATAGTTAAATTATATAACAGCAAATCACCAAAATCAGCAGAATTTAAAGTTACTAATCTTGATTGATAAGTTTTATATATATTTATTGCTTTACCATTAGCGAAAAAATCATTGTCAGATTGATTTATGTCATCTGGTTTAAATCCTTTATCTTTCCAAGAACTAATTAAATTAGACATTGCTTTTGGAGTAAATTTTTTAATGTCAATATCTTGATCAATCATTATTTGTTTTAGAAGCCTAATCTGATCATCTGGTGTTATAATTGTATAATTTGAATTTAAACCTACAACTTCTGCATTTTCTCTTAATATCCTAGCAGCTATTGAATGGAAAGTACCTAACCACACCGAATTCGCTGATGGTCCAATTAAACTTTCAAGTCTACTCCTCATTTCTTTTGCAGCTTTATTAGTGAAAGTTACTGCAAGAATATTCCACGGCTTAGTCTTATTACTATATAATAAGTTTGCTAGTCTTGCTGTAAGAACTCTAGTTTTTCCTGTCCCTGCACCAGAAAGTACTAATAAAGGACCATCAAGATTTTTTACAGCCTCTTTTTGAGAATCATTAAGGTCAACAAATGCTTTATGATTATAAAATTGAGTCATGATTTTTATATTTTCTAATAAGAATTTAAGAGTAATATTAATATATTTCTAACATATTGATGGTTTAACTTGTACAAAATTAACAAATAAATAATAATAAATTTTTAATATTGATGATTATTATGTGTTTATTTAATGACTAAAAAATATAAATTCTTATTTATAAAATGCATAACAGCTGCATTTATTTTAAATGGGTGCTCCAGTTCTACTAAGCTTGTATCTGAAAACAAAGATCCATTCGAAAAAATTAATAGAAATGTATTTAAATTTAACAAATATGTAGATCAGAAAATAATTTCACCTATTAGCAAGACTTATATAAGAAAAGTTCCTGCAGAAATAAGATCAGGTGTTAGCAATCATCTTCAATGGATGGATACGCCTAACACTATAATTAACAGTGCTTTACAAACCGATATGGAAAATACCATTTTAGCATCAGCTAAGTTTCTATTAAATGGACTTACCTTAGGTTTTTATGATCTAGATAAAGGCGAAACTGTTGTCAAAAAAAGAGATTTTGGATCAACCCTTGCTAGATTAAATGTTGCAGAGGGACCTTTTTTGATGGTCCCCTTTATTGGACCAAAGACTACTAGGGATTTTACTGGAACAATCCTTGACAGACAAAACATGGCAACTTTATCTTCTAATTCAATTAATGATTTAAACTTAGCTGAAATTCCTATTAATATAATTGACAAGAGAGGCAAAATGTCAAAAACAATTGACAACATTTATCTTTCAGCTGACCCCTACATCAAAATTAGATCTTTCTACCTGCAAAATAGGCGAAATGAAATTTATAGTAAACAATATATTGAGAATAAAAATAACAACTTGGATGCGGAATTTGAAAAGCTTTTGGATTAAAAAAAAAATAAGCAAGTTTTTAAGTTATACGTTTTTAATTTTTTTAATTTTTAACGTTAATATAGCTAAATCTTTTTCAGATAATTTGGAAAAAGGAGAAGCTACTATTCAACAAATGATTAAAGAGGCTCAGAAACATGCTATTGATACTATAAAACTAGAACCCAATGAGAGATCCTTAAAAATTGAATTATTAATAAAAAAATATATTAATCTTGATTTTATGGGAAAAGTCACAACTGGAACTTTTTGGAAGAAGGCCTCTGGAAAACAAAAAGAAATGTATAAAGCTGCTTTATTAAAACAAATAGTTCTTACGACTGAAGAACATCTAAACACTCTTGCAACATTATCTTATAAGCCAAAAAAATCTGAGAAAAGAGGTAAAAAACTAGTTTATGTTAGGGGATTAATTCAAGACCCAAACAAAAAAAAACCTGATGTAAATCTTTTATGGAAATTAGCAGCAAACAAAAATGGATCATTTCTTATTCTTGATCTAGAAATAGAAGGCATATCATTAGTAAGTTCACAAAAAGCTGAAGCTGTGTCCATATTAAGAAAAAATAAAGGTGACTTTGACATATTGTTAAAAAAAATGAATAAAGATAAATAAATCATCTTATGATTGGTTTATATTTTATTCGCTTTGGATTTAGTGCTTCTTCACCTAATCTTCTTTTTTTGTCTAACTCATAATCTTGGTAGTTTCCTTCAAACCATTCCACATGACTTCCACCCTCAAATGCGAGGATATGTGTGGCGAGCTTATTTAAAAACCATCTATCATGCGAAATAACAACTACACATCCTGAAAAATCAAGAATGGCTTCTTCTAATGCTCTTAATGTGTCTACATCAAGATCATTCGTAGGTTCATCCAAAAGTAAAACATTACCTGGATCTTTTAACATTTTTGCTAGATGCACCCTATTTCTTTCTCCACCAGACAACTGGCTTACAATTTTTTGTTGGTCAGATCCTTTAAAGTTAAATTGACCAACATAAGCTCTGCTTTGAATAGTTTTTTTACCTATTTGTATTTCATCTAATCCGTCACTAATAGACTGCCATACATTTTGTTCTGGCTTTAAAATATCTCTTGATTGATCAACATAATTTAAACTTACAGTTTCACCAATTAAAATTTCTCCATTGTTTGGTTTTTCTTCCTTAGCAATTAATCTAAAAAGAGTTGTTTTACCTGCTCCATTTGCTCCAATCACTCCTATAATTCCCCCAGGAGGAAGTTTAAAACTAAGATTATCAATTAATAATTTATCATCGTAGAACTTACTTACGTTTTTGAATGTTATCACATCATTACCAAGTCTTGGTGCTGGTGGTATTACAAGGTTTCCAGTAATAATTTCTTTTTTTAGTTCTTTTGAGACCAATTCTTCATAAGAGTTTATTCTAGCCTTTGATTTTGCTTGTCTTGCTCTAGGTGCTGACTTTATCCACTCTAATTCTTCTTTTAACTTTCTTTTTCTAGCTTCTTCTGATTTACCTTCAAGGTCAAGTCGTTTTTGTTTCTGTTCCAACCAGCCTGAATAATTGCCTTTATAGGGGATCCCTTCTCCACGATCTAATTCCAATATCCAACCAGCTACTTCATCTAAAAAATATCTATCATGGGTAATGGTTACAACAGTACCTGGAAAATCATGAAGAAACCTTTGCAACCACGCTACGGAAAGAGCATCTAAATGATTTGTTGGTTCGTCTAACAACAAAAAATCAGGATTGGATAATAGTAATTTAGCTAAAGCAACCCTTCTTTTTTCACCACCAGACAAATGATCTATCCTTGACACTGCTGGAGGAAGACTCAATGCATCCATTGCTATCTCCGCTTTTCTATCTAAATCCCATGCATCCATATTATCAATTTGTTCTTGCAACTCACCTTGCTTTGCAATAACTTGATCCATTTCATCTTCACTTAAATCCTCTGAGAATTTTTGAGAAATAGCATTAAAATCATCAACAATTTTTTTTGCTTCAGCCATCCCTTCCATTACATTTTCATAGACATTTAAATTAATATTTAGTTCTGGTTCTTGAGCAAGATAGCCCACTTTTATACCTTCAGCTAATTTTGCCTCTCCATTATATTCATTATCAACACCTGCCATAATTTTTAATAGTGTTGATTTACCTGCTCCATTTCCTCCTAAAACCCCTATTTTAGCTCCAGGCAAAAAAGACAAACTAATATCTTTAATTACCTGTTTCCCACCAGGATAAATCTTGCTTAATTTATACATTGAAAAGATATATTGTGGGTTATTCATATGACTTCCTTAAATTATTCTATATTTATCTAATTATTAACATAGTATGAAATTTTAAATTAATTAAATTATTTAAATTATTATTTCTCATTTTTAGAATATGTTTGTATGTTAATAGTATGACAATATCTTTTCCAATTTGGCTTATAGCAATTGATTATATTTTAGCAATTTTAATGATAATTTTGTTATTAAAATTTACTTTAAATTTGTTTATAAATGAAGAAAGTAATTTAATTTTTTTTCGTTTTATAAATAAAATTACTTATCCAGTTTTTAGTTTAACAGATAGAGTAACTCCTAATTTTATGGTTCAACCTATTATACCACTTTATTTAGCTTGGATAGTTTTAATGGTAAGGTTGTACGGATTACCTCTATTTTTAGGAAACAAATACATGGGCAAATTTGCATTTGTGTTTGAAAAAGATTTAATAGCACAGTTTAAGTCTTTAATTCTGGGTGTAGCACTTAATTTAAATTATGGTATCTAATTATTAGCGAATTTTGTATTTAACCTATTAATGATTTCATCTATTTCATCAGTAGTAGTCTCGAATGATGTAACGAATCTTACTACCACACAATTATTTTTTTTATTCCATAATTTTGGAAAAATGTTTAATTTAAGTATATTATTATATGAAATCTTGCTCATTTCTACAAAAACTTCATTTCCTTGTGTTGGAAATAAAATTTTAAAATCTTTGAATTTAGATAATTTTTTTCTGAGATAAGATGCTTTTTGATTGGCAAATTTGGCTAGATTTAACCATAAATCATTTTCAAACCAAGCATTAAGTTGTGCAGAAATAATTCTAGTTTTTGGAATAAGATGTCCTGTTTGTTTTAAATGATATTTAGCTTCTTTTGCAAGATCTTTACTAAAAAAAATTATAATTTCCGCAGCCATTGCACCATTTTTAGTCGCACCAAGGGTCAGACAATCAACTCCTAATTTCCAAGTAGCTTCAGCGGGACTTAATGGACTTTGAGAAACTAACGCATTTGAAAACCTTGCACCATCCATATGTAATGCTAATTTGTATTTTTTACAAATTTTACTTATTGCTCTGATTTCGTCCAACGAATATAAAGTTCCGTTTTCGGCCAATTGAGTAATAGAAACTCCTGAGATTACAGTATTTAATTTTCCCTTAAAATTTATTTCTTCAATCTTTTTTAATAAATCCTCAGCTTTAATTCTTCCTAAAGTATTTGAAAGTGTAAGCAATTTACCACCTCCCGAAAAAAACTCAGGAGCTCCTCCTTCATCTTGATTAATATGAGAATTGTTGTGACAAATTACATTTCCGTAAGAACGCAAAAAAGAGGCGAGAGCAAGTGAATTTGAAGCTGTTCCTGACATCATCGTTATAATTTCCAAGTCATTTTTTTGGAAAATTTTTTTTACAGTTCTTTCACACTTTTTGGTGAATATGTCATTACCGTAAGGCAGTGTTTTTGTTTTTGAGGCCGTTAGAACTGCCTTTAATATTTGAGGTGCTACACCTGAAACTGTATCAGTTCCAATAAAAATTTTTTTCTTAGTCATTTATCTTTCATTTTAATTAATTGATTTCAAATATATCCTGACCTTTTTTTAAAGTAATAATCGATTTTATTCGTTTAGTTTTAAAATCTAATATTATTAAAGTATTTTTTCCTTTGTATAAATATCTTAACAAAACAATGCCATTCCCTCCTAATGTTGAAGAAATTAGTTGTGCATCTAATGGTTCATAAAAATCAAATTCGTTTGTTATTGCTATATTATTATTTAAATTATTATTTTTTGAATTTATATTTTCATTTAATTTGTTAAAACTATTAGAAAGTCCAACGAATAGAAAAATTAAACCAATTATTATTAATATTCCTAAAATTATAGCAATAATTTTTATAATCTTTATATTAGAAGTTATTAAAGATGGTCCTTCTGTTTTTTGATTGAGAAAATTTGACATGACTTTTCCTAATAAAATTTCACTTATTGTAAGAGATTTTAATATACCTACCAAAAGAATTGATACTTGGGTTACAGAAGCTATTAAATTAACTCAACTCACAACACAACATTTTAATTTCAATAACCTTTCATTTTCAAGAAATAAAATTAAACATTTAATAGAACAAGAACACCTAAAAGTTGATGGTAAAATAATAAAAGATCCATCATTTAAAGTTTTAAAATGTAAAATAATTCAAATTACATTCCCAGAAGTAACTGAAACTATCCCTATTCCTCAAAACATTAAATTAGACGTAATTTTTGAGGATGAGTTTATTATAGTTATCAATAAAGAACCAGGTATTGTGGTTCACCCAGCACCTGGATCTCCTGATAAAACTTTAGTTAATGCTTTACTTTATCACTGTGGTGAATCTTTACAAGGGATAGGTGGTATTAAAAGACCTGGTATAGTTCATAGACTTGATAAAAATACAAGTGGTGTAATAGTAGTAGCTAAAACTGAATTAGCACATGTTAATTTATGTAATGTTTTTAGTAATCATGATATAGAAAGAAAATATAATGCTATTGTGTGGGGACAACCTGTAAATGAAGGAATTATAAAAAAACCTATAGGTCGATTGCCTGTAAATAGAAAAAAAATGGGAATTACTCAAAAAGGAAAGTATGCTTTTACAAAATGGAAACTATTAGAAATTTATCCTCCCTTTGGCAGTTTGATAGAATGTAAACTTGAAACTGGTCGAACACATCAAATTCGTGTTCATTTGGCAGATATGGGTCATGGTATTGTTGGTGACGATTTATATGGAAGGCCAATGACACAAAAGAATTTCAAAAATAATTTTCTGAAAGAAAGATACAATTTAATTAAATCTTTTCCTAGACAAGCGCTACATGCAACAAAATTATGCCTTAAGCATCCAATTAATAATAAATATATGGAATTTTCTAGTAATTTACCAAAAGACATGACTGTACTTATAAGTAATCTTAAGGTATAGCCTTTACAAATTAAAGTAAGGTCTTTAAAAGGATATTATTATTATTATATAAATAATAGTACGGAGTATTATATTGAGTAATGTGGAAAACATGAATTTATCTTTAGTATCACCAGATAACAATTTAAGTAGATATTTGGATCATATTAAAAAATTTCCAATGCTAGATGCTAGTGAGGAATATATTCTTGCTAAGGATTGGTTAGAAAAACAAGATACTAAATCAGCTCACAAACTTGTTACAAGTCATTTAAGACTAGTGGCAAAAATAGCCATGGGTTATAGGGGTTACGGTTTACCAATTGCTGATCTTATTGCTGAAGGTAATATTGGAATGATGCATGCAGTGAAAAAATTCGACCCTGAAAAAGGTTTTAGATTAGCTACTTATGCCATGTGGTGGATAAAAGCAGCAATACAGGAATTTGTACTTAAGAGTTGGTCACAAGTCAAAATTGGTACTACCGCAAGTCAAAAAAAACTTTTTTTTAATTTAAGAAAAATTAAAAGTAAAATTAATGCTTTTGAAGATGGCGATTTATCACCTAAACAAATCGATCATATATCGAAAACTCTTAACGTTTCTGAAGACGATGTAATTAATATGAATAGAAGAATGTTAGGTGGGGATCATTCTCTTAATTCGCAAATTAGTCGTCAAGATGGTGAAGAAGCAGAGTGGCAAGATATGTTGGCTGATGATAGAGACAATCAAGAGATTGAATATGCTAATCATCAAGAAAAAAATATAAGAAATAAAATGATGATAGAAGCTTTAGATCATCTTAAACTTAGAGAAAAAGATATTATTATTAAAAGAAGATTGATAGACGATCCTAAAACTCTTGAAGATTTATCCCAGGAGTATAAAGTTAGCCGTGAAAGAATTAGACAAATTGAAACAAGAGCATTTGAAAAACTGCAAAATATCATGAAGTTAAAAGCAAAAGAACTAAAATTAATCGAAAATCATGAATATTAATTCATCTCAAACGGATTTTTTAAATATATAGTGTCTTCTCTTTCAGGGCTTGTAGATATTAAAATAATTGGGCAATTTATAAGTTTTTCAATTCTTTTTATGTAAAATTTTGCCTCTTTTGGTAATTTATCAAACTCTCTTACACCTACTACACTTTCATCCCAGCCCTCAATAACCTCATAAATAGGTTTGACTTTTTTTTGTTGTTTATCAGAAGAAGGAAGATAATTTATAAAATTATTATCTAAATAATATCCTGTGCAAATTTTAATACTATTAAATCCATCTAAAACATCCAATTTAGTTAGAGCTATACCATTAATACTAGATAGAGACACAGCTTGTTTTACCAAAACTGCGTCGAACCATCCACAACGTCTCTGTCTGCCAGTTACTGTTCCAAATTCGTGCCCTCTTGTTCCCAATTGTATTCCATCTGTACTAGTATCTTCGGTGGGAAATGGACCAGAACCAACTCTTGTTGTGTAAGCTTTAGTAATCCCGATTGTAAAATCTATAGACGTGGGTCCCAAACCAGTTCCAACACCAGCTTGTGAGGCTATCGTATTACTGCTAGTTACATAAGGATATGTTCCGTGATCAATATCTAAAAAAGTACCTTGAGCACCTTCAAATAATATATTCAAAGATGTATCATTATATTTACTAATCAAAAGTGAAGATGGTTGAACAAACGAAATTATAAATTGACCTATATCATATAATTCATTCAAAATATCCTCTGGATATTGAATTTTTTCACCCATAGCTTTTAACCACACGTTATGAAAATCATATACTTTTAATAATTTTTTTAACAAATCTACTTTATCAAAGAGATCGCATATTTTTACTGCTCTTCTACCAACTTTGTCCTCATAAGATGGGCCAATACCTCTACCAGTGGTTCCTATTTTTTCAATTTCTTTTTTATTTTCTCTAAGGTTATCAATTGTTTGATGAATTGGCAAAATTAGAAAAGCAGAATCAGAAATAATCAAGTTTTCTGAGCTAATTTTGATATCCTGATTTCTTAATTCCTCAATTTCTTTTTTTAAATGAAAAGGGTCAATCACAACACCGTTACCAATTAAAACAGTTGTATTCTCTCTTATTATTCCACTAGGTAATAAAGACAACTTAAAAATTTTACCATTTACAACCAAAGTATGCCCTGCATTATGTCCCCCTTGAAACCTTACAACTAAATCAGCTTTTTCTGACAACCAGTCAACAATTTTTCCTTTTCCTTCATCACCCCATTGAGTACCAATTATAATTACATTACTCATAAAATATTCCTTGGATTTATTTAGGTCTATAATTTCACAATATTATTATCTCGCCAAATATATTGACATTCCATTTTTAAAGCATCTTTTTCAAAATTTTCACTTGAATTATTTCCAAAAACTACACTATACCCTTTGTTAATAATTTTTTCTGCATCATTCATGTTTAGAAAAGGAAGATAAACTAAACTTTTATCTGTATTAAGCTTTGGTTTAGAATAAATTTTTTCAGTGTAAATTGTACACCCTGTCGCAGACTCTCCTCTTAAAGTTTCGTATCTACCACCTTTTGCAATCTCACCTTTTAAATTTTCAGAAAAGATAGTGAACGTGAGCCCTGAATGGTACTTAAAACCTCTGTTCTCAAGAGGATCTATTGAAATTTTTACAGATTGGTCATTTTTATAAATAATGCTAATTACTTTTAAGTAATATTTAATTACTTCATCTAAAAAACCACCTAATTTCAATTCGTTCAAATATTTTATTGCATGCACATAATCACCAGCACTTTCCATAAGAATAAGAACTACTTCTGAATACTGAAATTTAAATTTCTTAAGAATTTTTTTATCTTTTAAATCTATTGCCTTATTAATTTCAACTTTTAGAGAAGAGGGTACATTATTTAGGAGGTATTCTCTTAAATATGGTAAGTTTAAATCAATAGTTATTTTTTCTATATTAATTGATTTTAGTGCTTTTAAACAGATTAGAATTATCTCAGCATCAAAATACTCATTCTTTTGACTAATCAATTCTGCACCAACTTGAGTTTTTTGGCGTTCCATATTAAAACTATCCCCTTTCACTCTAAGAACGTCACCTGAGTATGATAATCTTAATGGACGTGGCAAATGGGATAATCTCGTTGAGGCTATCCGTGATATTTGTGTAGTGACGTCAGGTCTCAATGCCATCATTTTTTGAGATAATGGATCCATAATCCTAAAGGTTAAATCTTTTAATACTGTTCCAGGACCATCAGCTAATAATGTTTCTTCATACTCAACCATTGGAGGTTTCACTCTTAAATAACCATAAGCAGAAAATACATCCAAAAGATTTTCTGTTGTTTTAGCTTGAGCTTGTGCAATTGGATAAAGAATATCACTTAATCCTGCAGGCAATAATCCCTTTTGATTCTGTGAATAAAGCATTTTATACACCTAATAATATAATTTTTGTTATATACTAAAGTTTTAAACGTATCTAACAAATATTGCAGAAAACTAGTTTATTTACTTTCAAAATTAACAGAATTCACTTTAGCGACTTGAGGTAAGTTCCTAATTTCAGATATAAGTTTTTCATCTATAGCCCCATCAATTTCTACTAGAGCAATTGCCTCACCTCCTACATTCCTACGTCCTAGATGAAATGAAGCAATATTAATGTTATTATTACCTAATTTATTGCCTAAATCACCAATGAAACCTGGTTTGTCATAATTTCTTAAATATAGGGCGTTCTTTGGAAATTCTGATTCAATTGAAATACCTTGAATATTTATAATTCTTGGTTTGTTGCCAGCAATTAAAGTACCTGAAATTGTTCTTTCACCCTTATCATGCTTAATTGTAATTTTAAGCAATGTTTCATAATCACATCTTCTTTCATGCTTAATTGTTGATAAGTTAATACCTCTACTAGAAGCAATTGAGGCTGAACTTATATTATTTACAACTGCAGATGAAGGTTCTAAAATACCTACTAATGAACTAGACATTAAAGGTACATCCAATAGATTTGATGCTTTACCCTCTAGTTCTAATTTAACACTCAATATACCCTCTTGTGTAACTTGTCCTAAAAATGATCCCATTAAGTAAGCTAACTTAACATAAGGTTTAAGTATAGGTGCCTCTTCTGCAGATACACTAGGATAGTTTAGAGCATTTACCACTGCCCCAGTATTAAGATAATCTGACATTTGCTGAGCTATTTGAATAGCAACATTTTCTTGTGCTTCAATTGTAGCCGCACCAAGATGTGGAGTTGCTACAAAGTTAGGAGCATCAAATAAAATATTTTCTTTAGCAGGTTCTTCTGTGAAAACATCAAAAGCAGCACCTGCCAAATGACCAGTTTCTAGTGCTGCTCTACAAGCAACTTCATCAACTAGACCTCCTCTAGCACAGTTAATTATCCTTGACCCTTTTTTCATTTTACTAATGGCTTCAGATGAAATTATATTTTTTGTGTCTTCAGTTAGAGGTGTATGCAAAGATATAATATCTGAGTTACTGAGTAAGTAGTCCAAATCTACTTTTTCAACACTTAATTCAGATGCTTTTTCTTGTGTAAGGAATGGATCAAATGCTAAAACCTTCATTTTTAGACCTAAGGCTCGACTTGCAACAATAGATCCAATATTTCCACAACCAATTAGTCCTAAATATTTACCATTTATTTCAGTACCTTTAAATATCGATTTTTCCCATTTACCTTTTTTTGTAGAAATATCAGCCTGCGGTATCATCCTAACAAGTGACATTATAAGAGCTATTGCATGTTCAGCCGTAGTAACAGCATTTCCGAATGGTGTATTCATTACAATTACACCATTTTTAGTTGCAGCTAATTTATCAATATTATCTGTTCCAATACCAGCACGACCTACAATTTTTAAATTTTTAGCATTCTTAAATACTTCTTCAGTAACTTTTGTAGCAGATCTAATTGCAAGTCCGTCGTAATTATTAATTTCTTTTAGCAAATCTTCATGACTTAAGCCTGGGTTGTATATTGTCTCAATTTTATTTTTTTTAAAAATATCAACTGCAGATTCACTTAATTTATCACTAATTAAAACTTTAGGCATTTCTTCATCCTTAATTTATATTTAAATATCTAAATCACTTAATGATTTATAATAGGCCCAATCTAACCAAGGTAATAATTTTTTTATGTCATTATTATCAACTGTAGGTCCGCCCCAAATCCTTAATCCGGGAGGTGCGGATCTATAACTACCAATATCAAATGCAACTTTATTTTCTTCTAACAAATTGATTATATTTTTTTCTATAGTATTTTTTGTTTCTAGAGATTGTGTTATTAATTTTGTATCTATGAGTTTCAAACAAATTGATGTGTTTGATAAGTTGTTTAAGTCTTCACACAAAAAATCTACCCAAGTAGATGAAAGAACCCAATCTTTAATTATATTTAAATTATCTCTTGATCTTCTAATTAATTGTTCCAAACCACCTATTTCTTTGGTCCAATTAAGCACATCTAAAAAATCTTCAACACAAATCATTGAGGGTGTATTTATTGTTGAACCTGAGAAAATATCTAAATTTATCTTACTATTTTTTTTAAGTTGAAATAATTTTGGTATTGGCCAATCGGGATTATATGAATTTATTCTTTCAACAGCCTTCGGAGATAGAATAATCATACCGTGGCCAGCTTCACCTCCCAAAGATTTTTGCCACGAAAATGTACCTACATCCAATTTAGACCAATCAATATTCATTGCAAAAGCTGCTGAAGTTGCATCACATATTGTTAAACCATCACGTGAATCTTCTATCCAATCTCCATTAGGAACGCATACACCTGCTGTAGTACCATTCCAATTAAATACTATATCACCTTTAAAATCCAAACCATTTAAATTGGGTAATTTTCCATAATCTACTTTTAATATCTCAAGATCTTTGAGTTTTAATTGTAATTGTATATCATTAGCCCAATCTGCACCAAAACTATCCCAGACTAACATTTTTACTGGCTTTGGACCCAAAAGGTTCCACATTGCTATTTCTATAGCACCAGTATCAGATCCAGGAACAATACCTACTAAATAATCATTTGGAATATTTAATATAGATTTAGAAAGCTCAATTACTTTTTTTAATTTATTTTTACAAGCACTATGTCTGTGGGATCTCCCAAGTGAGCTTGAACTTAATACTTCTAAAGACCATCCAGGTCTCTTAGCACAAGGTCCAGATGAAAACTCTGCACGAATTGGCTTGACTAATGGTCTTATCATATTAACCTCGTAAAAATGTTATTGCTTGTTGGGAAGCAATAGCCCATGATTTAAATAAAGATTATTTTGCAAAAGTCAACATAATAAAAGGTTTCTAAAAATAAATGCTTAAGCTGTATGATTTATCTGGTAAAAATGATTTAAGATTTAGTCCTCCGTGTTGGAATGTAAAGCTATGTCTTATTCAAAACAACATAGAATTTATAACTATTCCTGTTAAATTTACTGATAAAAATAAAATTGCATTTTCTAAACAAACATTAGTTCCTATCTTAGATTACGAAGATGGTTTTGTGAGTGATTCATGGAATATTATTAATTGGTTAAACGAAAATTATCCTGAAAAAAAAATTTTTACAAATAATACATCAAAAAATTTTTCACATTTCTTATATTTATGGACTTCCAAACAATTATTACCAATATTATTTAAAATAATTGCTCATGAAATACCAAATGTTTTAGAGGGTAAAGATATCGATTATTATTTAAAGACAAGAGAAGAAAGAATTCAAGGACCAATTACAAAATTTGTACCTTTTGTTTCATCCTCTATTGAAGAATTTAGAAAATCCATTGATCCGATAAGGAAAATAATAATTAAAAATGGTTTCATATCTGGCGAAAAACCTGGTATAGAGGATTGTATTTTTTTTGGAAATTTAAAGTGGGTAGATGTTTGTAGTAAATGTAATTTATTAGATGATGAAGACCCAATATATAAATGGTATAAAAGCCTTCTTAAAATAGCTAATCAATAATTTAATTAATATTAAAAGTATGATTTATTGGTCCATGGCCTTTTCCAAATCCTGGTGATGTTATTATGGCTTGATTTACGTAATAATGTGCGTTTTGGAAAGCTTTTTTTATTTCAAATGATTTAGCTAATCCAGCTGCTAAAGCTGAAGCCATTGTACAACCAGTACCATGAGTGTTATGCGTTTCTATTTTTTTTGTTTCTATTTGATCTAGAACTTGTTCTCCAATTAATAGATCTGACATTATTGATGTATTCATATGTCCTCCCTTTAAAACAACAAAACTAGCACCAAGATTAATTATTTTTTTTCCAGCAATTTTCATGTCGGTTAAATTATTAATTTTCATTCCTGTTAATATTTCTGCCTCAGGAATATTTGGTGTTAAAACAGGATTTGTGTTTTTTATAAAATTTTTTAATGAATTTACTGCGTTTTCTTTAAGTAATCTGTGTCCACCTTTAGCAACCATAACTGGATCAAGAACTAATTTTATTTTTTTGTTACTTATTACTTGATTGTGTTTGAGAGCTTTATATACTCCATCAATCAACTCTGAATTATGCAACATTCCAATTTTAATTGCATTAGCTTCAATATCAGATAAGCAACAATTAATTTGTTTTACTACAAAATCTAAAGGAACCTCAAATATTCCTGAAACTCCCCTAGTGTTTTGTTCTGTAAGTGCCGTTATGGCTGTCATCCCATATACACCAAGGGACGTGAGTGTTTTCAAATCAGCTTGGATGCCGGCTCCACCACTAGGATCAGAACCAGCAATAACTAGAACTGTTTTAGATAAATTACTAACTCTTTTTATTGTCATTTTCTTTAATTATAGCTTTGGAAATAATTTCGGTTGTAGAATTTATAATGTTAAAATCAGTACATTCAACCATAATTCTAATTAAATCTTCTGTTCCAGAAGGTCGTAACAAAATTCTACCCTTCTTTCCTAGCAATTTCTGCTGTTGCTTGACTAATGCTATTATAGTTTTATCCGACAATATATTTTTATTAATATTCTTTAAATTCGTTAAGGATTGAGGTATTGGTTTAAATGGTCTTAGAAATTCAGAGGCCTTTAAACCTGACTTTTTAAGAAGAGATAAAATTTTGATTGCAGTTAATAGCCCATCACCTGTTTTAGCGTAATCAGTAAGTAGAATATGACCAGATGGCTCTCCCCCAAGTTTAGAATTAGATTTAATCATCTTATCCAAAATATATCGATCACCAACATTTGTTCTGTAAAGATGTATGTTTAAAGAATTTAAATAATTTTCTAATCCTAAATTAGACATCAAGGTCCCAACAACTTGATTGTCAATTAACTCATCATTCTTCTGCATTTCTCTAGCTAATACCGCAATAATTTGATCACCATTTATTATTTCACCATTTTCATCTGAAAAAATTACCCTATCTGCATCTCCATCGAGAGCAATACCTAAATCTGCTTCCTCAAATTTTGTGATTTTAGCCATATTTTCAGGATACATAGCACCACATTCAAAGTTTATGTTCTTACCATTAGGTTCAGCACCAATAATTACAGAATCAGCTCCTAGTTCAAACAGAACTTCAGGACCAACTTTATATGATGCTCCATTAGAGCAATCTAATACCACCTTCATTGAAGTAAGATCTTCACGTTTTGGTAATATTTGCTTAACAAACTCAGAGTATCTACCAATGGCATCCTCCATTCTTCTGGCTCTGCCTAAATTTTCTGATTTTGCAAGGGTGGGACCATTAATCATTCTTGATTGAATTTCATTTTCAACTTCGTCGTTCAATTTAAATCCGTCAGAACCAAAAAGTTTTAACCCATTATCTTGGTATGGATTATGTGAGGCTGAAATCATTACACCTAAATCACACCTAAGAACTCGAGTTAAGTGAGCAATTGCCGGAGTTGGTAGTGGTCCAGTAGTGATAGAATCAAGACCCACAGAGGTAAAACCTGCTACAAGAGCAGGTTCTAACATATACCCAGATAACCTGGTATCTTTTCCTATTAATACTCGAGACCTTTTTGTTCCTGCTCTTCCATAAAAATATTCACCAGCTGCCATGGCTAAATTTACAGCCATTAAAGCAGTAACTTTATCTTTATTTACTGTACCTCTAATACCATCGGTACCAAATAATCTTTGTTTACTACTAAAAGTTGTTTGGATCATTTCTAACCTATAAATTAAGCGCTTTTTGACATATTAAAGCTTGATTTGTTTCAAATACGTCATGGCTTCTTAGTATTTGAACGCCACTCATGTAAGCATGAATACCAAAAGCTAGAGAGCCACTCAACCTTTTACTTGGTTTTATTATTTTTTTATTTTTTCCACGTAATTTATAATCATCAATTGTAAGTTCGCCAATAATTGATTTTCTACTTACTCCAATTAAAATTGGAACTCCTAGGCCATGGAAAAGTGGTAAATATTTTAAAATTTTTAAATTGTCAGACAATGTTTTTCCAAAACCAATTCCTGGGTCAATAACAATATTTGATGTTTTTACACCCGCCTTAACCAAATCAGTAATTTTTTTTGAAAAAAATTTATATATATCAATAGGAGCAAAATTATAATTAGGATTTATTTGCATATTTCTGGGTTCTTTTTGCATATGCATAATTATTATAGGTGAGCCTATTTTTGAGACAAATTCAATCTTATTTCTCTCCTTAAATGCTGTAATATCATTAAAAATATCTACGCCAATCTTGTGACTTTTTTTCATTGTTGACAAATTTCTTGAATCTAAAGAAATTAAAGTATTTGTTTTACAATTTTTAAGCTGTTGTATTGCTCCAATTACTCTATTTTTTTCGTCCGCAACAGAAATCTTTTGGGCCCCTGGTCTACTTGACTCTCCTCCAATATCAATAATAGATGCACCATTGTTAATCATTATATTAAACTTTTTGAACAATGTGTTGATATTGGTGATTTGGCTGTTCTTGTAAAAACTATCTGGTGTTAAGTTAATTACTCCCATTATATGTGGTTTTGACATATCTAGTTTTGCAAAAGAAAATCTTTTGTTAACTAATTTTTCTATCTGAAATTCAGCTATATTTAAACAAGTTTTGCTCTGAGACTTGGCAACCTTTAGTAACTCGTGAATAGGCATTTGAACTTCATTGTAAGTATCATTTTTTTTTTGAATAACTCTTAAATTGTAAAAATGCCTCCATCCACCAGCTAATCTTGAACCACCAATTACTTCAGAAGATGATCCTAATACTGGACTTAGATATGTTTCAACAGATTTGCAATATGGTGGGGCTAGTAAATACCTTGTTTTGTTTACAAAGACCATACATTAACCTAAGAAATCACTGAATTTTATGAATTATCTATTTCACTAGTAACAATTGTTTGTTTAGCAGTGGTAGAGGGTATACCAGCTCTTCTTTTTGGTTTTTTTGGCCTTGGAGCTTCATCCTTATCATCTGATTTTTTTATCGAAATATTTAGGCCTTTACACAAATCCTTAATTTGATTTCCATCTAATGTTTCATATTCAAGTAAAGCTTCAGCTACTCTTTTAAGTTGTTTAGAGTATTTTTTTAGCATTTTCTGCGCATCCAAATAAACACTGTCTGCAATACTTCTAATTTCCTCATCAACAATTGAAGCAGTGTTGTCTGAAACGTTTTTTTGCTGAGAAACAGACCTACCAAGAAAAACTTCTTGTTCATTGGCTTCATATGCTAAGAAACCAAGTTTATCTGATAAACCCCACTCAGTTACCATCCTTCTCGCTATATCAGTTACCATCCTAATATCTGAGCTTGCACCAGTGGTTACTTTATCTTTACCAAAAATCATTTCTTCAGCTATCCTTCCACCACAAGCTACTCTTAAATCTGCGTAAAGTTTGTCTTTGGCCATTGAAACTCTATCGCCTTCAGGTAACCTCATAACCATACCGAGAGCCCTTCCTCTTGGTATAATGGTTGCTTTATGTATTGGGTCACTCGCTGGTGAGTAAGCAGCTACAACTGCATGGCCAGCTTCATGATATGCTGTGAGTTTTCTTTCTTCTTCGGTCATCACCATTGATCTTCTTTCAGAGCCCATCATAACCTTATCTTTAGCCTCTTCGAACTCAACCATACTAACATTATTTCTACCTTTTCTAGCAGATAATAATGCGGCCTCATTAACTAAATTTGCAAGATCAGCTCCAGAAAAACCAGGTGTACCACGAGCTATAGTCTTGGGAATAACATCAGAAGATAATGGTACTTTTTTCATATGTACCTTTAGAATTTTTTCTCTTCCTATCATATCTGGGTTTGGTACAACAACTTGGCGATCAAATCTTCCAGGCCTTAATAAAGCAGGATCAAGCACGTCTGGTCTATTTGTAGCAGCAACAAGAATTACACCCTCATTAGTTTCAAAACCATCCATTTCGACCAGAAGTTGGTTTAATGTTTGTTCTCTTTCATCATTACCACCTCCAAGGCCTGCTCCTCTATGTCTACCCATAGCATCAATTTCGTCAATAAATATTATACAAGGTGAATTTTTTTTTCCTTGTTCGAACATATCCCTAACCCTTGAAGCACCAACACCAACAAACATCTCGACAAAATCTGAACCAGAAATTGTAAAGAATGGCACACCAGCTTCACCTGCAACCGCTTTGGCTAGTAGTGTTTTTCCGGTTCCTGGCGGACCTACAAGTAAAACTCCTTTAGGAATTTTACCACCAAGTTTTTGGAACCTACTAGGATCTTTTAAAAATTCTACAACTTCCTCTAGTTCTGCTTTAGCCTCATCTATACCAGCAACGTCTTTGAATGTAACTTTATCTCTATGTTCTGTTAGTAATTTTGCTTTGGATTTTCCAAATCCCATAGCACCTTTGGCACCACCCTGCATTTGTTTCATAAAAAAAATCCAGACACCTATAAAGAGTAACATTGGAAACCATGATATTAGTACTGATAAAATGCCAGGCATGCTACTTTCGTCAGGCTCCGATGTAACTTTTATTCCTTTTTCTGATAACTTATTCGCTAATTCTTCTTCCTTTGGAATGAATGAATAAAATGGAACACCGCTACTAGATGCACCAAAAATTTTATCACCTTGAATGCTTACCTCTCTAACTTCACCTGCATTTACTCTTGCTAAAAAATCGGAATAGGCTATTACATTACCAGAGTTTTTGGATGATCCACCCTGAAATACATTAAATATTGCAACTAATACTAGAGAAATAATAACCCAAACTGCTATGTTTTTTCCAAAATTATTCATTATTTTCCTTCTTAAACTAAAAAACGTTTATACCAAAATTCTATTTACAAGATAAAGATTGAAACAATTATTTTCTAAATTGTCATTTATTACTGAATTCTGATTAATAACTTTTAAATGGGGTCTAATAGTCTTACCTTCAAGTGTTTTTAAATGAGGAATTGTTTTATTTATCATTAAATTATAATCATAGAAAGGATTTTTATCCTTAATTTGGTTGAAATCTTTATCAAAACACTGAATCAATTTCCCTGGCTTCGAGCTTAAAACTAAAAACCTTCCATCAAAAATGGTACGCCTATTAGTAAAAATTTTAACATCAAAATTTAAATTTCTATTCTCTCTTATAAAATATAAAAATTCTTTTTGAAGAAAAACGTTTACATTCCCAAGACTTTTATTGTTAAAAGGTACATTAAAGAATGAAGAGATTAATTCATATGTTTTATATCTTTTGGGGGGATAATCACTACCTCCAACTGTTTGAATAATTTTACCTATTATTCTAATAGAAAAAAGATAAGATTTATCAAAAATAATTTTCAAACTCTCAAAATTTACCCTAATTGCACCACCTTTATAAACTAAAATATTTTTTTGGGCCCAATTATTAAAAATATTGTCTATTTTTTTTATTAAATTAATATTTATTTTACTTAGATTATTAAGATCACAATAAATGCTTGGCCAAAAATTTTTTTTTATACTATCTAGATAAAATCTAGTTTTTACTCTTTCAAATTTAAGATTAGTATTTGAAATATCTTGAAAATATTTGACTTTGTTATTTTTTATATAATTTTTTATTTCTTTTTTGTTAAAAACAAGGAGAGGTCTCAAAATGAAAATGCCATTCCACGCTTTAACTTTACTCATACCTGAAATTCCATCAAGGGCTGTTTTTTTTATCATACGCATAAACAAGGTTTCTGCCTGATCATCTGATTGATGTGCAAGAATTAAATTAGCTGAATATTTTATACATAATTGGTATAAAATGTCCCTTCTTTTGATCCTCGCCCATTTTTGAATATTTCCACTAGGTTTTTTCCCAATTATTTTTTTTATTTCAGAATGAAAACCCAAACTCTGAGATACATTTTTTACCGAAATAGCCTCATGGCCTGAGCAATCTCTTAAATTGTGATCAACAATAACTGATTTAATGTTTATTTCAGGATTTTTTTTATTTTCTTCAAAATTTTTGAGTAAGTGCAATAATGCCATAGAGTCTATCCCACCAGATAAACCAAGGATATAATTATTATTATTTTTAACGCTTTTCAGCATATTTATAAATTGATTATTGAATTTAGAGATCATCCAGCCTTACACTGATTTTCACTTTTAAGTGTGTTTATCCTTTTTACAAATTTGTCAGACGGATTTATCATAAATTCCAGAGATTGTCTAAGAATGTCACATAACTGATCATTTGGAGCAAAATTCACAGCAGATTCAGCAATTAACAAAGTTGTTTCCTGAAATCTTGGGTCATTTGGGAACACACTATTAAATTCTGCCAAAGCAATTGCTGCTTCTTCAAATTTCTTTTGAGCAAAATATACCCTGCCCAACCAATATTGCGCATCAGCAATTTTTTTGCTCTCCTTATGAATCAACAAAAACTCTTTGAAGGCTTTTTCAGCATTTTCAAAGTCTAGTTGACTTGCTAAATCGAGAGCATAATTGTAGTTTTCTTCGTCACTTCCTTTTTTTAAAATGGTTCTATCTGACGTATTGTTCTGATTGTTATTTATTACGACCTGTTTTTTTTCATTTGTTTTATCATTCGTTTCTTTTATGAAACCTAGTACACCTTCTGTTTTTGTATCTAGACTCTTCTTTTTCAATTCTAATTTGTTTAAACTTTTAGATTCTTTATTTTTAGAATTACTTTTTTCATTTTTATTATTATTGTCTTGTTGAATGGACGAAAGCTCTAGGTGCCTTTCAATTCTTTTAAGTGCAAAGTCTAAGTCATAAGATAAATTTGTAATATTTTTGATGTTACTTTCTAACAAAATTAATTTTTGGTTAATTTTATTTATTTGATTTTCAATTAATTTGAGGTTTGAACTTGATTTATTTATGTTTGATTGTTCTTCAATAGAACCAATTAGTTTTTTTAGGTTATCCTCTACAGTAGAAATTCTGTCTTGTTGTATTTTTACAATTTCTTTAAGACCATCTATGGATTGTGCTATTGCGATATTCGAAAATAAAAAAAATACAAGAGAAAATATTATTTTCAATGTTTTAAGCATTAATATACCTACAAATATTTAAAAAATAAATATTCATTACTACAAAGATTAGGATTAGTCGATAATAGTTACAGCACGTCTGTTTTTAGACCAAGCCATACTATTAGACCCAACTACAGCTGGTTTTTCTTTTCCATAAGAGATAACTTTAATTCTGTCAGGATCAATTCCTTGAATAACTAAATAATCTCTCACTGCAGTTGCTCTTTGTTCACCTAAAGCTAAGTTATATTCTCTTGTACCACGTTCATCACAATGACCTTCTATAACAAAATTTAGGTCAGTATTAGCTCTTAAAAATCTTGATTGTGCATCAAGAAGAATTTTAGCGCTAGTATCCAACTTGGCGGAATCATAACCAAATAAAACTCTATCGCCTACAGCAATTAATTTATCAGCAGCTGTTTGTTTGGCTTGAGCAAATAAACTTTTCTTTTTATCAACAGAGCTTGAAACTGAAGCACTACCTGATTTTGTGGATGTGCCAGTACTACTAGTAACAACTTTTTGTGAAGCAGTCTCACATGCTGATAGTAATGATACAGCCCCAATGATGGCTATAATTTTGTAATTCATTTCAAACTCCTTATATAGCAAACTTATAATAATTAAATAAGAACTAAAATTTTTTAGACACTACCCCAATTAATCTAAAGTTTCAACTTTTTTTAATGTATATCTTATTCAATCCAGTAATAATGGTGACCAAGCTGGATCTGAACCATCACTTGGTGTAATAATTCTTGTCTCTCTGAATCCAGTTACATCTATCTTGTATAAATTAACAGTAGTACTTTTACCATCATCATTTGGAGCTTCTTGTTTAAAGTACATAAGAACCCTTCCATTAGGTGCCCATGTGGGTCCTTCAACTAAATATCCTTCGGCTAATAATCTTTCTCCAGATCCATCAGGTGACATTACACCAATGTAGAATTTATTCTTTAGCATTTTAGTAAATGCAATTAATTCTCCTTTAGGAGCCCAAACTGGTGTAGCATATCTTCCTTTGCCAAAAGAAATTCTTTTTACATTTTTACCGTTAGAGTCCATTATATACAGTTGCTGTGAGCCCCCACGATCAGAATTAAAAATAATCTTTTTACCGTTAGGTGAAAAACTTGGAGAAGTATCTATTGATGGGCTGTCTGTAAGCCTGTTTACCTCTTGATTATTTAAATCCATAGTATAAATATCAGTTACACCTTTTTCTGCCAAGCTCATTATAATTTTCTCGCCAGATGGGGAAAAACGTGGCGCAAATGTCATGCCAGGAAATGCTCCAAGTAATTCTTGTTGTCCTGTTTCCAAATTAAAAATGTAGACTCTTGGCTCATTTTTAAAATAAGCTAAATAGGTAATTTCTTGTGAAGATGGGGAAAATCTTGGCGTTAAAACCAGAAAACTTCCATCAGTAAGGAATTGATGATTTTCACCATCTTGATCCATTATTGCAAGTCTTTTTAATCTCTTATTTTGAGGACCAGATTCAGCTACATAGACTATTCTGGTGTCAAAATAACCGCTATCACCAGACAATCTCTCAAAAATTTCATCTGAGATTATATGCGCAACCCTACGCCACGCCTTAGAAGAAACTGTTAACCTTAACCCTATTAGGTCAGTTTCAGCAATTACATCCCATAATCTGAACTCAATTTCGATTTGATCATCATTTATGCTTTTAACTGAGCCAGTAATTAATGCTTTGATCCCAAGAGGAGACCAATCTGTAAAATTGGGTCTTATTGATGGACTAGTAGGTGGAGCTATAAAGGCAGCACTTTCCATAGCTTTAAATTGGCCTGAGCCAACTAGATTATTTGAAATTACTGTTGAAATTTGTAGTCCAATATTATTTACATTTTCAGTTTTGCCAGTAAAATTAGCAATTGCAATTGGAAGAGGTTCGACTTGACCAGAATTAATTTTTATTCTCAAATCTTCTGAATATGCTTGCACACATAAAAATGAAAATAATATAACTGTAATCTTTAAAAAAAAGAAATCAAAAATTTTATACAAAACAAGCCTCTATATTAAATAATTGTCATTTTTTAAACACCTTATGAGGCAGGATTATGGCAAAAGTAAAAAAAAATTCAATTAATAATCATTAATGAAAGAAGTATTAAAGTCGAAAATAAAATTTTGAAATTTTTTTTCTTTGCCCTTTGGAAGTGGTAATGGTGAACTATCTAAAACAGCTCTTCGTGCTGCATCTGCAGCGGCTCGGTAAAATTTATCTTTTTTATATAAAGATTTATCAATAATTCTTGCAGTTTTAATAGTTCCATCTAGATTTGCGCTAATTTTCAGAGGTATTATCATTTTAACTTCACTGGCTGCATACGAAAGATTAAAATATTTTGTTACATGCATCTGTATTCTATTAATATCTGTTTGACTTAATCTTATTTCAGTTTGTTGTACTTGTCTGTTAGAATTACCTACTATTGTTTTAATTTTGTTCAATACCTTCTGATTAGTATCTTTCCTATCTTTATTTTCTTTTCTTTGAAAAACTTTTGGCTCTGTTAACGTTTTAAGTATACCCTTAGCTAGAAATTCTTTTTGTTTATTTTTTATTTTTTCAGGTTTTTTTACTACTTTTGGTGGTTTTTTTTTACTTTTCTTTTCTATCTTAACATTTGGTTTTTTTTTGATTAAAGAAGCGATTTCCTCAATTTCTTTTGCTTTTTTTAAAACTGCATTCTTTTTTTCGATTATTTTTTTTGTTGGTAAGGGTGGCGGTGGAGGTGGAGAAATTTTTTTGTTTTTTTGTAATTCATGGATATCTTTTTTTATTTTTTTTAATTTTTCTTTCTTTTCATTTCCTAACTTTAAAGATGTAATAGAATTAATATGAGTATCGTCTATAATATCAATTGGTTGTTCAACAGGTTCTTCAACTTTTGAATCTGGTAAGCCAAAGTATGCGAATGTAATAAAAATAGTATGAAGCCCAAAAGAAATAAATGTTGATTTCACCATTATATTAACCGTCTTGTAACTTTGCTACTAAGGCAACCTTTTTAAAACCAGAGCTTTTGATTTTTGCTATTGTATCTAAAACGACACCATATGGAACATTTTTATCACCTCTAACATAAACCCTAAGACTTTTGTTCCCTGAAGAGATAGCTTTCAGTCTGGGTAATAATTGAAGAGAGTCAATTTCTCTTTCTTGAATGAACAAATCTCCATTTTGCTTGATACTAACTACAATTGGGTCACCTTTGGAATTCAACTGTGAAGCTTTAGTTTTTGGAAGATCTACTGAAACACCAACAGTTAGTAATGGAGCAGTAATCATAAAGACTATTAGCAATACTAACATAACATCAACAAAGGGAGTAACGTTAATCTGACTCATTATTTTATGTTTTTTATTGATACGATTATACATTTAATTTTCTTCTACTTGACGTAATAAAACGTTTGAAAATTCCACAGAAAAGTACTCTAAGTTGTTTGATAATTTTTCTAAATCATTTGTAAACTTATTATAGGCTGCAACGGCTGGTATAGCTGCAAGCAAACCTAATGCTGTCGCAAAAAGTGCTTCTGCTATGCCCGGAGCAACTACTGCAAGACTGGTATTATTACTTATGGCTATGGATTGAAATGCATTAACTATGCCCCACACAGTGCCTAACAAACCAATAAATGGCGCAACTGAACCTATTGAGCCAAGAAAACTCATTCCTTTTTCTAATCTTTCTATTTCTCTACTTATACAAATATGCATAGAATTGTTTATTCTTTGAAAAAAATCATTTAATTTTGTACTAGATAAAGTTTGTATTTGATTGATTTTATTAAATTCTCTCATTCCACTTACAAAAACTCTTACCTGCGAGTTGTTAATGTTTTCAGAATATTCTTGATATAAATCTTCTAAATTTACTCCTGACCAAAAAATATCTTCAAATTCCATTGAAAACTTTCTTTCTTTTCGAAGTAAGGTATACTTGTTTATAATTATAGCCCAACACCATATAGATGCAAATACAAGAAGAAACATTACCCCTTTAACAAAAGGGTCAGCTTGAAAAAAAAGTCCTAATATTGTTAAATCAGGCCCTTTCGACAAAACTTCTGTATTAATATCTGAATTCATTTCTAAAACCTTTCAATTTGAATTTATTTATTTTGAAAAAAATCATTATTTAAAATTTTATTAATTTTTTTTACCTTAAATTCATTGTTGACTGCTACAATCTGAACCATACCAGATACTAACAATTCTCTTTTATTTTCACTATCATAAGTGCGATAAGCTAATTGGTCTATTGTTATACTTGAATTTTTGGCATATTTAAGGCAACTCTTAATTAAGATTCTATCATTAAGTAATGCTGGCTTATGCCAAACTATATTAGCTTTTCTAACCACTAAAATTACATTGTGTTTTTTTCTAAGTTCAACTTGATCTATTTTTAACAAATTTAATAGAGATGTACGAGCTCTTTCAAAATACTTTAGATAATTTGTATGATAAACAATTTGACCAGCATCTGTATCTTCATAATATATTTTCAGATAGTAAAAATGTTGATTGCCTTTAATTAAGCCATCAAGGTTTTGAAAGTTATTTTTATCATCTTCAAATTTCATAAATTTAATGTTATGAAAAATTTGTAAGATCAATTTGTTCTTCTGCATTTTTGGGAGGATTAAGGCCCAAATGTCTCCATCCCGAAGCTGAAACAAATCTACCTCTTGAGGAGCGTTGGATTAATCCTCGCTGTAATAGGTATGGTTCAATAACTTCTTCAATCATGTCTTTTTGCTCTGACAAAGTTGCTGACAATGTGTCTAATCCAACAGGACCACCATTATATTTTTCAATAATAATTTTCAAATATTTTCTATCAATTGTGTCTAAACCCGATTTATCAACATCTAACTGTGACAAGGCATTATCTGCAAATTTATTATCTATAATATTAGTTTTTGAAACTGATAGAATATCCCTTACCCGTCTTAACAATCTACCTGCAACTCTTGGAGTGCCTCTTGACCGTCTTGCAATCTCATAAGCACCATTTTTTTTTAAATTAACATTTAATTTCTCAGCTAATTTCAATAAAATTTGAACTAAATCATTTGGATTATAAAATTCCATTCTAATTTGTATACCAAACCTATCTCTCAAGGGAGTTGTTAAAAGTCCAGAACGAGTGGTGGCACCAACTAGTGTAAATGGAGGCAGATCAATTTTAATCGTTCTAGCAGAAGGTCCTTCGCCAATAATTAAATCCAACTGTAAATCTTCCATTGCTGGGTACAAAATTTCTTCTATATTAGGAGAAAGTCTGTGAATTTCGTCTATAAATAAAACATCCTTTGGTTTTAAATTGGTTAACAAAGCCGCTAAATCACCTGCTTTATTAATAATTGGACCAGAAGTGGATCTGATACCAACTCCTAATTCAAAAGATATAATTTGTGCAAGTGTTGTTTTTCCAAGTCCTGGTGGTCCAAATAACAATACATGATCCATTGCCTCTTTTCTAGTTTCAGCGGCTGCTATAAAAGTCGAGAGATTTTTTTGAACTTGAGGTTGACCAATAAATTCAGAAATTTTTTTGGGTCTTAGACTTATATCATGTGTATCTATTTCATTAATTGATTGAGTTTGAACCAATCGTTCATAATTTGAATCTTCTTTTGTCATAATTTTTCCTTAGATAAATTTTTTAACGCCAACGGTACAATATGACTAACAGACAATTCTTTTTTGTTTTTGCTCAAATTAAATTCATTTTTTATTTTCATGACAGTAGTGAACACTTCACTTCTGTTAAAACCTAAATTAACTAGAGCTGAAATTGAATCTTCTATTACCTTTGACATATCAATGATAACATCTTCATTTTTTGAATTTATATTTTCTTTTGATTTTTCTTCGATCTCAAAATTAGTAATATTACATTCAATTAGATCTAATTTAGAAACTTTTTCTAACAATTCTGTTGTAATTCTTCCAGCAACCTTAAGTCCAACTCCTTCTGCTCTTGATATCATTGCTTTATCTCCTGATGAAATGGCTAATATTAATTCATCAACAGAAAGAGCTGACATAATTGAGAGGGCTGCTTTAGGTCCTACACCTTGTACAGTTTGAAGTAATTTAAAAATATTTTGATCAATTAATGTCATAAAGCCATACATTACAATTTTGTCATCCTTAACTCGTAAATCAGTAAATAATGATAAAGTAGATCCTATATTTCCTAATGAAGAGATTAATTTAGTGGATACATTTAACAAATATCCAATACCATTAACCTCTATAATAATCTCAGATTTTGCTACAGATTTTAGTATACCTGTCAAAGTAGCTATCATTTTTGTCCTTAACGATGAATAAATGAATTATTGTACATTTTTTTCTTTCTGCAAAGCCTTTGCAATAGCTAAACTTAAGCCATTATTTTTATTTGGCAAATTTGTATCTTTTTTATAGTTTAAGTATTGTGCAGAGATCGCAATGGCTAAAGCATCTGAGCTGTCTTCGTTTTTTGGGACAATCTTTAACAATTTTTCAATCATTGATTTAATTTGACTTTTAGATGCTCCTCCATATCCAGTAATAGTCTTTTTGACAAATTTTGGAGATAACTCTTTTATTTTCAAACCACCCTCAGCAAGTGCAACCATTGAAACACCTCTTGCCATTCCAAGTTTCAAACTTGTTGCAGTTCCTGATCCAACAAAAATTTTTTCAATTACAGAAAAATTAGGATTATATAAATTAATTATTTCTTTTAATTGCTTTTTTATAACAAGCAATCTATCTCCATCATCAAGTTTACTAGAAGGGGATATAGAACCATCATCTATGTAAAAAATTTACTATCATTATATTCAACTAGTCCCCAACCTGTATGCCTCAAACCAGGATCTATTCCCAAAACCCTCAATTAAGTTACTCCCTAATTAATTATTTTATAAATAATTTCTTCATCAATTTCAAAATTACCATATACACCTTGTACATCATCACAATTATCCAAAGTTTCTAATAATTTTAAAATTGAATTAGCTTTTTTTTCGTCTTCAACCTTAATTAAACTATCTGGTTGCCATATAATTTCTGCTTGCTCTGGCATTCCCAACAAACTTTCAAGTTTTTCACGCACAATATTAAATTCATTGACAGAAGTAATAATTTCATGACTATTTTCATCAGAAGAAACATCCCTAGCACCAACATCAATAGCAATTTCAAAAATTTCTACATCAGTTTTAACGTCTTTTTGATAAGTGATTTGACCTACATTGTTAAACATGAAAGAAACAGATCCCGTTTCTCCTAAACTTCCACCATATTTTGTAAAAGAAGATCTAACTTCTGCTGCTGTTCGATTACGGTTATCTGTAACTGCATCGACAATAAGAGCAATCCCACCAGGTGCGTAACCTTCATATCTTATTTCTTCGAGATTAGTTGAGTAGCCTGTTTCCGCTTTTTTTAGTACTCTTTCAATATTCTCTTTAGGCATGTTCACTGATCTGCATGCAGAAAGTGCTGATCTTAAGCGAGGATTGCTAGACGGGTCTGTGCCACTACGAACAGCCACCTGTAATTCTTTTGTAAGTCTAGCAAACTTTTTAGCTCTTCTTGCATCTTGAGCTCCTTTACGGTGCATTATATTTTTAAATTTTGAATGACCAGCCATTGCAAATAACTCCAATAATTTTTAGAAAGATTATTTTAAAATAACTTGTTCTAATTTACCTCCTAATCTAAGAGGATTTATTGATTTACTCAAACCATTTGTATCACTTTCGATTAAAACACCACACAAAGTGGGTTCACCGGAAGATACTTCAAGCCTTGTTTTTTTGTTTTCTGGAAACATAAATCTATTTAAAGCATCATCTTTTTTCATGCCAATTATAGAATCATAGTCACCACTCATACCAACATCAGTAATATAGGCTGTCCCTTTTTCTAATATTTGATGATCTGCTGTAGGAACATGCGTGTGTGTTCCAACAACAGCTGAAACCTTACCATCAAGAGCATTTGCAATTGCCATTTTTTCAGAAGAAGCTTCTCCATGTACATCAATTAGAGAAAAATCAACATTCTGTTCTAATTTCAAATTATTAACTATTTCTGGAATTTTTTTAAACACTGAGTCTGTTGGTACCATGAACAAATTCGTCATAATATTTGCAACACCCAAAGTACCTGACTTAATTTTTACAATAGTCATACCTAAACCAGGGGTTCCTTTTATCATATTCAAAGGACGCAGTAGTCTATCACTTTTTGAGATATATGATATTATTTCTCTTTTATCCCAAACATGATTACCAGTGGTTAATACATCTGCGCCTGCAAGAAAAAAATCATCACATATTGAAGGTGTTACACCAAATCCCCCAGCAGCATTTTCTACATTGACAATGATAGCATCAAGTTGAAATTGTTCTTTTAATTCAACAATTTTCTTTTGAGCATAATTTCTAGCTTTCCTTCCAACAATATCACCTAAAAATAGAACTTTCATACACTTCTTCTTATAAATATTTAGTATTAATAAAATCTCGATAAAATCTCTTTATCAGTAATAATATAATCCAATTTCATATCATGATTCTCAATCGGTAATTTTTTTGTTACTTGAATACTGTAAGCTAGACCAATCGTAATAAAAATTTTTTTTTTCATTTTAAAGTAGTTTCTTAAATAATAAATAGTTTTATCATAATAGCCTCCGCCATAACCAAGTCTATGTAATTCTCTATCAAACATAAGTAATGGAACTATAACTAACTGAGGTAAAATTGATTTTTCTTTTTCTAAAGGCTCAAAATTACCATAAGGCCCTACTTGCAATTTATTATTTAGATCCCATTCTTTGAAAATCATTCTTTTTTTTTTTATATCTATAAAAGGCATTGATAGTATTACTTTATTCTCTTTTAACATACTTATGAAATCATATGGTGAAATTTCGTTATTTATAGGTATATATAAGCTTGCTGTCTTTATATCTTGTTTGAGGGAAAAAATTTCTTTTAGACAAGAGTTGATCGAATTTTTTAACTTCTCTTTTCCTGATTGTCCTAAAACTATATTTGATCTTTTCTTTCTTGCTATAATTCTAAGTTTTTTTTTCATCTAAATCTCTGCAGTAAAGGGGAAAGCCAAATAGTCGTTGGATAAGTTATCCTGTGTTGCCTGTTAAACAGGTGGGCACCATGTAGTTTAACCACAGTTAAATCAGTGACGGTTCCCTTAGAATACTTATGGCCCCAAGGATTAAAGTTCCTAACGGAAAATTCAGCTTTCGAAGTACAAATTTATTTATTTTCTAGTAGTTTTGCAACCTTATTCATTCTTTCTGTTGCTTTTTCAACCCATTCAATAAATTGATTAATTTCATTAAAATTACTTGTATTGTTTGAATTATTTTCTTTCTCGATTAATTTATCAGCTAAAATCAGAGATGTCATAGCCAATAATCTTGTTTCACCTACAGAATCTGATAATTTTGACAAATCAGCAATAACTTTGTTAACCTCTTTCGATGAGTTAATTAGTCTTTTTTCTTCTCCTGACATACATGAAACTGGGTAATTAATACCATTAATTTCAACTTTAACTATTACACTATCTGACATCAAAAACCTATATTATATAATAGTTTTATTTAATCTTATTATTTTGAATATGAATTTTTAATTCATTCAAACACTTTTCAGCTTCATTAAACTTTTCGTTTGCGTTGTTTAAATCTTTCTTAATTGTATTAAGCTTTTCTTTGTTGATTATACTTTCTGCAATAATTCTTTCAAAAATTCTTATGTTTTTATCAAATGCAAATTGAAGTTTTTTTAATTTTTCAAAATTTTCTGATTTTTTTATGTTAACTTCCATAACTTATTTACCCATCAATATAATAAAATTTTATATTAGCCAATTAATGTTACAGATCAAATTTTTAATAGATTAATTTTATTGTATTTAATAAAATTTAAATTTATAGATATTTGAGAACAATTTAAATTCATTTATTTTTTATATCCAAAGGAATATCAAATATGAGATTAACTACAAATGTAAAAAAAATCTTAGATTATTATGAAAGCGATAATCCGGGCGTTAAAGCAAATTTAGCTAGAATATTAATGTCTGGAACACTGGCTGGTACAGGTAAATTAGTTATTTTGCCCGTAGATCAGGGCTTTGAACATGGGCCAGCTAGATCATTCGCAAAAAACATAAAAGCATATGATCCCCATTATCACTTTAAACTAGCTATTGATGCTGGTCTATCTGCTTTTGCCGCCCCTTTAGGAATGTTGGAAGCTGGTGCTAATACATTTGCAGGTCAAATTCCTTTAATAATGAAGGTTAATAGCTCAAATTCACTATCGAGTGACAATTTAGGACCTACGCAAGCTATTACAGGTTCTGTTAGTGAAGCAATTAGACTAGGATGTTCAGCTATTGGTTTTACTATTTATCCCGGATCCAACTTAGCACTAGATATGATATCTGATATTCAGGAAATAACTAGAGAAGCTAAAGATTTAGGTCTTGCTGTCGTTGTTTGGAGTTATCCAAGAGGTGGAGAAATAAGTAAAAAAGGAGAAACTTCAATCGACATCGTTTCATATGCTGCACACATGGCGGCATTGGTTGGTGCTCATATTATAAAGGTAAAACCACCAACTTCTCACATTGAACAAAATGAAGCTAAAAAAGTGTATGAATCAGAGAATATTCCAATTAGATCTTTAAGTGATAGGGTAAAACATGTTGTAGAATCGTGTTTTAATGGGAAAAGACTTGTTGTTTTCTCAGGAGGTTCTTCTAAAGATAAACAAAGTCTTTTTGATGAAATTAGACAACTATATCTTGGTGGTGCGAGTGGATCAATAATTGGTAGAAACTCATTTCAAAGACCATATGATGAGGCCCTGGTTTTATTAAAAGAAATTATAAAAATATACAAAGGAAAATAATTTGAAAGTTAATGGTAATGCAATAAAAGTTGGTAACGTTATCGAGCATAAAAATGGATTATGGGTTGTTACTAGAACTAATCATGTAAAACCAGGAAAAGGCGGAGCATTTGCTCAAATAGAATTAAGAAACATAAAGTATGGCACAAAACTTAATGAACGCTTTAGATCATCTGAAACTGTTGAAAGAGTAATTTTAGAAGAAATTCCTCATATATTTTTGTATAAAGAAAATGACAATCTTATATTTATGAATAACGAAACTTATGAGCAAATAAATGTTAATGTTGATATGATAGGAGATCAGTCAGCGTTTTTACAGGATGGAATGGAAGTGTTTATAAACATACATAATGATGAACCAGTTTCTATAATCATGCCAGAAAGTTGTGTTGAGGAAATTATTGAGGCAGACGCAGTTATCAAAGGCCAGACTGTCTCTTCTTCATTTAAACCTGCTGTTTTGAAAAACGGTGTCAAAGTTATGGTTCCAGGACACATTGAAGTTGGAACAAAAATATTAGTTCGACCTGTAGATTGTACATACATAGAAAAAGCAAAAATTTAAACTATTATATCTACCTAACTTTGGATTAATTATGAGTAATAGATCACCACTTTTAAATATAATTTTTCAATCTTTAAATAAAGTAACTAGGAATGTTGTTAGAGATTTTGGAGAAATAGAAAACTTACAAGTATCACCAAATTCTTTAGACAAATTTGTATCAAAAACAAAAAAATATATACTATCATCATTAAAGAATGATTTGATCAAATCTCGACCGCACTGGAAAATTAAATCTAATAGTTGCATAGAAAATGAAAAAGATAAATATTATTGGATTATTGATCCTTTAAACGGCCAATTTAACTTTTTACACGGGTTACCGTTATTTACAATATCTATTTCTGTTGAGTATAATAAAGAAATAGTTTCAACTGTTATTCTTGATCCTATTAGAGATGAAATGTTTTTTGCAGAAAAAGGTAAAGGTTCTTACCAAAATGATAGAAGAATTAGAGTTTCTAACAGAAAAATTTTAAATTCTTGTGTGTTTTCAATATTTAACGAAACAACTGATAAAGAAAAAGAAAATTTTCAAAATTATTTAGATCAAATTCATGCTATAGCTTACAGTTCTTCATCAGTTATACGCAAATTTGGTTCATCTGCACTTGGTTTTGCTTGGCTTGCTTCCGGAAAAGTTGATTGTTTATTTGCAAATAATTTAAATAAACTTCAAGTTGCCTGTGGAGAACTCATAATAAAAGAGGCAGGTGGTTACTTGACAGATTTAAAGTATATAAATGCCTATAGCAGTTCAGATAGATTATTGATAGGTGCAAATCCAGTGATCCATAAGGAAATTTTAAAAAAAATTAATAATTTAAAATTTATAAAAAAATAGATTAATTGACATTAAAAAGTCATTTTTTAATTTTTAGATGTTATAAGATATATTTTAATTTTATCAACTAAAGGTTTAATAATGACTGATCCTAATAAATACGCTTTTCGAATGTTATTTTTATTAATAGTTGTAATAATTCTAATTGCTCTCTTATTTGAACCTTTGAAAGTTGCTTTTGAGGGTAACATAGCTTTAAATAGTGTAATAATTAGCACATTTATTTTAGGAGCTATTTTTTCTTTTCGCCAAACTTTTCGTCTTAGTCAAGAATCTAAATGGCTCAAATATATTAAAAGAAAAGATAGTTTAATGCCAGCAAATGTAGTTTTGAAAATTAAACCTGTTCTACTTGCTCCAGTTGCAGCTGTTCTTTCAGAGGATAGACAAAATAACCCTTCATTATCCGCTAATTCACTCGGGACAATTTTAGATGGAGTTTCATCTAGGTTAGATGAAAGTAGAGAAATATTAAGATATATGATCGGTCTTCTTGTTTTTTTAGGTTTATTAGGTACTTTTTGGGGGTTGTTGCAAACGATATCCTCCGTATCTGGCGTTATAAATACAATAGACTTTAATGTTGGAGATGTAAGCAACAAAGGAACTAATTTGTTTTCAGAAATTCAAAAAGGATTGAGTGCTCCATTAGATGGAATGTCAACTGCTTTTTCATCCTCTTTATTCGGATTAGCTGGATCTCTTGTCCTTGGTTTTTTAGACCTACAAGTTGGTCAAGCAAGCAATCGTTTTTTTAACGAATTAGAAGATTGGCTTTCCCAAATGGCAATTTTTACTGCTAATGAAACTGGAAATTCAGCTTTAAGTGATGCCACAGTAGAAAGTTTAGCAATTGTTGCAAAAAGAGTAAATCAAAATGAAAATGAAAGAATAAGAGTTACAGAAAATATTAATGAGTTAACTATTGTTCTTAATAGGCTGGTTGAAAAACTCGATGAGGATAAAAATGTAAAAGATCAATTAATCACAATTTCTTCAATTTTAAAAAATTCAAGCGAGGAAAATACCATAAAAACTTCAGAGCTTCAATCTAATCTAACAATTGAGTTAAGAGCTATTTTAAAACAAATATCAAATCTTGATAAAACTATAACTAAACTGAATAATAAATAAAAGTTGTTGAAAGTTTTTTTAGAGAAATTCAATGTTGCTTCATAAGACAAGAAAAAAACAACTAGACTATACATGGCCAGGTTTTGTAGATGCTTTATCTAGCCTACTTATGGTAATTATATTTGTTTTAATGATATTCGTTATATCGCAATTTTTCCTTTCAAAAAAAATGAGCGGTCAAGACGAAGCTCTTATACAGTTAAGAAATAATTTGATTGAATTGGGAGAGTTACTTTCTCTAGAAAGGGATACAACGACCGAACTAACTTCACAGTTATCTATTCTAGAAACAAGAATTGTTGAAATTAAAAATGAATTATTTAAAGAAAAAGAAATTACCAAACAAGTTACAGAAGAACTTAGAGGTAAAAATAATATTATAAGCTTAAATGAAAGTGAAATTCTTGAGCTTAGAGCAATTTTGGATGATAAAATACAAAAAAGTTTAGCTTTAAAAAATAACGTCTCAGATTTAAATAAAAAAATCGATATACAAAATAAAGAAATGATAAATAAGGATAAAATAATAAATTCAAATAGAGATGAAATAAATCAATTAATTGCAACCTCTCTCAAATTACAAAAAAAATTAAGGCAATTACAGACTCTACTATCAGCATACAAAGCTAAAGATAAAAAGGAAAATGTAAAAACTTTAACCATCGGTAAAGACGTTAACTCAGCTTTAGCTAGAAGAGTTGAAGAACTTGAAAAATTTAAATCAGATTTTTTTGGAAGAGTAAGAGAACTAATAAAAGGTCGAAAGGAAATAAGAGTTGTAGGAGATAGATTTGTGTTTCAATCTGAAGTTCTTTTTTCTATTGGTTCAGATGAATTAGGTGTTAAAGGACAATTAGAACTTAAAAAACTTGCTACAACTTTAATGGAAATTGAAAAATCATTGCCCACAGACATTGATTGGATATTGCAAATCGAAGGTCATACTGATAGTTTACCAGTAAAAAAAGGTCAAACTTTTAAAGATAATTGGGAATTATCAACTAAACGTGCATTATCTGTATTAAGATTTTTAATAAAACAGGGTATTAAACCAAATAGATTATCTGCCTTAGGATATGGAAGTTTTCAACCTATTGATAGTAATGATACAAAATCAGCAAGAATAAAAAACAGGCGAATAGAAATGAAGATTACACAAAGCACAAAATTAAAATAAAAAGCAAATTGTTAGATAAATTAATAAAAAAATTTAATGCTAAATCTAAAGTTCATCTTTTAATTATTTTTTTAATATTTGGTCTAAGCGGTTCTTTTTCGCTTTGGGTTTCATCACCGATATTATTGGTATTAAATTTGAAAAATATATTGGATAATTATATGCTTTACATTTTTTTTAGATTTTTGATTGTCATTCCTATTTATCAAATAATTTTAATAATTACTGCCATAATATTTGGCGAATTTGAATATTTTTGGAAATTTGAAAAAAAACTTTTAAAACGTTTAAAAATAATTAAATAACTTGAATTAATATAATTTTAATTGTAATTATGTTTAGATTTTTTTAAACAAGAGAGTAAGATGAAAAAAGAAATTCACCCAGATTATCACGAAATAACAGTAATTATGACGGATGGCACGAAATATAAAACACGATCTACAATGGGTAAAGTCGGTGATAGTCTTAAATTAGATATTGACCCAAAATCACATCCTGCTTGGACAGGTCAACATAGAATTTTAGATTCTGGAGGACAAGTTGCAAGATTTAATAAAAGATTTTCAGGTTTAGGTGTGAAATTAGATTAAATTTCGATCATTTCAAGATTTGAAAATTCTAATATTAAATTGTGTAATCTTTTTAAAAGACATAATCTGTTAATTTTAATATCTTCTTTATTGTGATTAACAATAACATTATCAAAGAAAAATGAAATAGACTGGTTCATTTTTACCAAACTTTTAATCAAACTACCTTGATATTTGTCACTAATACCTTTTTCCTTAATTTCCTTTGAGAAAGAATTCATTAAATCGTAGATTTTTTTTTCTTCAATTGTTTGAAATAAGTTAATATTCACTTGAACTTCTTTATTATTTGAAAATTTTACACTTTTGAGAATATTATTAATACGTTTGAAATTATTTAATAACAATTTAAAACCTTTATCTTCAGCATAATTACTTATTTGCTCAATTCTATTCATAATGACATTTATTGGTAAATCGTCTAAAATTTTCGAATATAAGACTGAATTAACTATGTCTTTTCTGTTATTTTGATTAGAAAGTATAAATCTTAACTTATCAATCATGAAATCAACTAGACTTAATTTAATTGATTTGGAATTACAACCATACTCTTTTAAAGGAGGTTTGAGGAGTTCATTTATTGAGATACAAATCTTAAGATGAGTCAAGATTTGTACAATTGAAAATCCATTTCGTCTTAGAGCAAATGGGTCTTTAGAACCAGATGGTTTCTTATCAATAGTAAAAAAACCTACTAAAGTGTCTATCTTGTCAACTATTGACAACAAAGAACCGAGTTTTGTTTCTGGTAAATCATCAGAAACACCCTGTGGTCTATAATGTTCAAAAATAGCTTTTGAAATTTCATCAGATTTATTTTTAATTTTAGCATAATATCCTCCCATAATCCCCTGAAGTTCAGGAAATTCAATAACCATCTCAGAAACAAGATCCGCTTTAGATAAAATTGCTGCTTGTTTAGCTAAATTTGATTTTACACCAAAGGTTCTAGCAAAAGTGGTTGATATACTAGACATTCTTCTAGTTTTATCGTGAACTGATCCTAAACCTTCATAAAATAAAACATTTTTAAGTTTTTGATCCCAATTTTCAAATGTACTCGAAGTATCGGTTTCCATAAAATAAATAGCGTCGGATAAGCGTGCTTTTAAAACTCTTTCATTTCCTTCGATGACCCTAAGATCCCGTTCTTTATCCTTAATACTATTAGCAACAAATAAAAACTTTGAGACGAGATTGTTTTTTCTATCAGTAATTGAAAAGTATTTCTGATGCACTCGCATTACAGTGGATAAAACTTCTCGTGGAAGTTTCATAAATTGATTATTTATAGAACCAATTAAAACATTTGGGAATTCCACAAGTCCTACTACTTCTTCAAGTAAGACTTTATCATCTACTAATTTAAGATTTTTATTATCAAGCAATTGTAATGTATCGTTAATAATCTTATTTAATCTTTTCCTTCTATCTACAATTATATTATTATTTTTTAATAATTTTTCATAACTTTGTACTTTATTTATAATAATCTTTTTGTCGTTGTACCTATGAGAAAAGGTAAAATTAGTAAAATTTAAAATAATATCTTTACCTAAAATAATCTTTCCTTTTACAACTTTGTCATTTAGTAACAGGATGATATTTCTAAGAGGCCGTGCCCACTTTAAGTCAGTGTTTGCCCACCTTTGGCTTTTAGGCCAAATAAAACTGTTAATTATTTCATTAATCATATCAGGCAGTATTTTAACAGTTTTTTGCCCTTTAATAATTTGAGAATAGAAATAAAACCTTCCATTTTTTGTTTCTTTTATATATGTGTCGGTCAGATCTAGATTATTGGAATTTAAAAAACCAATAATTGCTTTTTGGTCAGCATCATATCGTGGTCCCCTTTTTTCTATTTTTTGGTCCTTCTGTATTAAATCAATATTTTTAATAATAATTGACAAATGTCTTGGCCCACTGAAGGTTTTGAAGCTATCAAAGTGTAAATCTCTATTAGTTAGAGATTTTATGAATAAATTTTCTAATTGTTTTTCAGCGTTTAGTTGCATTCGTGAAGGAATTTCCTCAGAAAAAAACTCTAACAGTAAATCCCCTTTTTTATTAATGACTTTATTCATTTAATTTACCCATCCAAGCAAGACAAGATGACCTAGCCAAGTTTCTTACTCTTAAAATGTATGATTGTCTTTCTGATACAGAAATAACACCTCTTGCATCAAGTAGATTAAAAATATGACTAGCCTTGATACATTGATGATACGCAGGCAAAGCAAGAGAAGATTTCTTATATTTCAACAAATTTTTGCACTCATCTTCAGCATCACCAAACTGTTGAAAAAGCTTAGATGTATTTGATTTTTCAAAATTATATATAGAAAATTCTTTTTCTTGCTTTAAAAAAATATCTCCATAAGTTTTACCACCCTTGGTTTTGGTTATACCATTCCAGTCTAAATCGTATACATTTTCAATTTTTTGAATGAACATTGCTAGTCTTTCTAACCCATAAGTAATTTCACTTGCTACTGGCCTTACATCAATTCCCCCAACTTGTTGGAAATATGTAAATTGACTTACTTCCATTCCATCACACCAAATTTCCCATCCTAAGCCTGAAGCACCAAGAGTTGGGCTTTCCCAGTCATCTTCAACAAACCTTATGTCATGGTTTTTAGGATTAAGACCAATAAATTTTAAACTTTTTAGATATAAGTTTTGAACATTGTCAGGCGAAGGCTGAATAATAACTTGAAACTGGTAATAGTGCTGAAGTCTATTTGGGTTTTCACCATATCTCCCATCAGTTGGTCTTCGACATGGTTGAACATAAGCAGCTTTCCAAATAGGATCAGGACCTAAAACTCTGAGAACTGTTGCAGGATGGAAAGTACCAGCTCCTACCTCTAGGTCATATGGTTGTAGCAAAATACAACCTTGACTTATCCAAAAGGATTGAAGTTTAGTAATGATGGCCTGGAACGAATTATTTTTATTCATTTAATTTAACTATTCTTTGCTCATTTAATTAATTTTAAAGCTTAACTTTTCGAAAGAATTTTTTATCTATTTTGAACTAGAACATTCTTTATTGTTGCACTTATGTCCAGTACTCCACAAACCACAAACATTGCATTTAAAAGCATCTATTCCTTTTTTGTTAATATTTTCATTTTTTTGTTTACTATTATTCAAGTTAAGTTTTCTTTTCTCAATAATTTTAAAAAGATACCAAACAATTGATAAAATTATGATAAGCCAAAAAATTTTGCCCACTGAAAGCATTAAATTATAACCCGAATCTTCTTAAACTAATTCGTTCTTCAATTTTATATATTAAAATGTCTAAAGCCCCAGAAAAAATATTCCCAAAACCAAAAAGCTTTTTCTTAGGAGCAAACTCTTTAATTTTAACATCTTCTCCAAATCTTTCCTTTAATGTTAACTTCATTTCACCAAAAGCATCTATTAAACCTAGATCTAAGCTTTTTTCACCTGACCAGAAAGCTCCTGTAAATAAATCTTTATCTTTGTTTATTAATTTGCTTCCGCGCCTAGACTTAACGAATGAAATAAATTGATTATGTAATTCTTTCTGGATGCCTTTTAGCCTTTTAACATCATCTTTATTTTCAGGTAAAAATGGATCCAAAATTGCTTTGTTGTCACCAGATGTGTAGAGACGGCGATCAATCCCGATTTTATCAATTGCTTTATCAAAACCAAATCCAGACGAGACAACACCAATAGAACCAATTATTGAAGCTTTACTTGCAAAGATCTCGTCTGCCGCACAAGCAAGCCAATAACCACCAGAAGCAGCTACATCTTCAACAAAAGCTAATACTGGGACATTCTTTTTCTCAGACAAATCTCTTATGCGCTTAGATATCATTTCAGATTGAACAGGGGAACCACCTGGTGAATTAATCTGTAAAACAACAGCTTTAATATTTCTTAAAGAAAAGGCTTGTTCAATACATTTGTCAAGTTCATATAAATTTAAACCTTTTCTTCTTCCCATATTTGGCGCAATGATTCCACTTAATGGGATACAGGATACATATTGTGACTTTCTAAAATAAGAAAGAAAACTCATTTAAACTCCTCTACTTTAGATTATAATTCTTATAAATTTAATAATATCTCTTTTAATACAACATTTATTTAATTACTTAAATAAATTGTTTATAAAAAGTTTAAAATACCTTTATCACTACAATTCTTAGCTTTTTTAATCATTTTTCCTTGGTTGTTATACAACCTCACTCCAGACATTAATTCAGTTGGACTAGCACCACCTTTTTTAGCAAAAAGTATTAATCGTTTAGAGGATTTTTTTTGATTAGGCCAAATTGGAAAAATTTTAAATGATCCTGTTTTCTTTTTAAGGCTAATTAACGTTTTTTCAAGAAGTCCAGTTGGAATAATTAAGAAAATCGTACCTCTATCATTTAGTAATTTTAGTGAATTATCTATCCAACTTTCATAGTTAGCAATTATCTTGGCATAATTATCAAGTTCATTTTCCGATTTTTTTTGTTGTTGCTCATTGAATGGGGGATTTGTTACAACAATATCAAAACTATTTGTTAAGTGGCTGTTAACATCAAGTATATCGCATTTAATTGCATTAATTTTTTTTTGAAAATTATTTTTTATAATATTTTCATTTGCAATTTTTAAATAATGAGTATTATTTTCGATTGCACTGATTTTGGCCCCATTATTTTTATGTGCTATAATAAGACTAATTGTACCCACACCGGACCCAACATCTGCTAATAAAAAATTTTTTTTCTTATATTTTTTTAAATAACCATTCACAAAAGCAGCTAGAAAAACTGCTTCAAGTCCATATCTAAAGCCATTTTTCAACTGTATTATTGAAATCTTGCCTTTTAAAATTTTGTCGACAGTTATATTTTGGGAAAACATAAATTCTACTTATTAAAAATTATATAAATGTTTAGTATATACAATAAGCAAGTTATAATATAAAAATTAACATTGGAAAATGCTTATGAATGAACTAAATGCTGAAAATTCAGAAAATAGCGTTTTTAAGTTAGGAAGAGCACTAGGAAAAAGTCTAGAAGCCGTGGATCAGGTTATTATAAGTAGGCTAAATAAGTCAATTCCTCTTATCAATGATATTGGCAAACACCTTATAAATGCTTCTGGTAAGAGGTTGCGCCCTCTTTTAACCTTAGCTATGGCTGCACAGTACAACAATTACTCAAAAAATTCAATTATATTAGCGGCAGCAGTAGAATTTATTCACACAGCAACTTTATTACATGATGATGTGGTAGATGAGTCAAATTTAAGAAGAGGCAAAAAAACTGCAAATATTATTTGGGGTAATGAATTTAGTGTTTTAGCTGGAGATTTTTTATTTGCACAATCTTTTGAACTAATGGTGGAAACTAAATCAATTGAAGCATTATCTAGTTTAGCGAGTGCATCATGCAAAATAACTCAAGGAGAGTTCCAACAAATGCAAATTGCAAACAGACCAGAAACAAGTCAAAAAGATTATTTTGATGTTATTGGCAAAAAAACAGCTGAGTTATTTGGAGCCTCATGTAAAAGTGGCGTTATAATTGCTGGAGGGAATGTTGAAGATCAAGATGCAGCTTATAATTATGGTTTTAATTTAGGTTTAGCATTTCAAATCATAGATGACCTCATGGATTTTAATAATTTACCTAACAAAATGGGTAAAAATCTTGGTGACGATTTTAAATTAGGAAAAACAACTTTACCTATTATTTTAGCATGGCAAAAAAGCAATAACATCGAAAAAAGATTTTGGATTAAGACTATAAAGGAATTAAAACAAGGGTCTAAAGATTTGACAAATGCAATTGAAATATTTAAAAAATACAAAATTTTCGAAGAATGTAAAAAAAAATCTCAAGAGTTTATATTTGAATCTATAAAATCTCTTGAAAAATTTCCTAATACAGAGATCAAAGATTATTTAATTGGCTTAGCTAAAGAGAGTATTGAAAGATCAAGATAGGAGGATGACTGATATAGATGAAATTAAGAAAGAAATAATGGTTGATAACAATGAAATCAGGGAGAAAATTAAAAAATTAATAAAAAAAAAGAATTATAATCTTCGTGATTTATCAAGAAATATAAAAAAAAATGATGCGTATTTGCAACAGTATCTTTATAGGGGCACTCCTAAAGTTCTACCTGAGGAATATAGATTAAAGTTAGCAAAAATATTAGCTATAAATGAAAAAGAATTAGTACCAAGCTGGTTAAAAAATCTTTTTCCAAATGAAAAACTTTTTACATTAAAAAATATTGAAAATAACTTTAACAATACAAGCGAAATATACATTTCAAAAGAATTCTTAAATGGATTAGATTTTTTTGACGAAAAAAATTTATATTATTTTCAAACCCCTACAACTAATGGCTATTTGACAACCATTATAGACGTAAGTATTAAAAAATTTAAGCAACCTAATGTTTACTTGCTTAAAGATAATAAAAATTATTTTCTAGCTTTCATTGAATTAAGTAAGTTTAATCAGAATAAATTAAGTGTAAAGCCATATTTTAATAGTTTTTCTCCTTTCCAAATCAATTCAAATCTTTTGAATATAACTGGTAAAATTTTATGGCAATGTTCTAAAGTATTCTCAAAATGAATAAGCTTAAAAAATTAAAAAAAAATGTTGATAACAAAATTTTAACGATCAAATATATTGGATCTAGAGGCGAAGGTATATCTTCATTGACAACTGAAATCAATTATAAAAAAAGTGATTACACTTTTTTTACACCTTTTGCTTTACCTTATGAAAGAGTTGTTGTTAAACCAATTCTTTCTACTTCTGATGGTATAAGAGCTGATTTACTTGAAATTAAAATATCGTCACCTAAAAGAATTGACCCAAAATGTTCACATTTTTTTAAATGTGGTGGATGTTTACTTCAGCATTGGAATTTTGAAGATTATTCATGTTGGAAATTTGAAAAAATCTCACTACCAATATTAAAAATTTCTCCAACAACAAACATTAAGCCAATAAAAACTTCTTCGACAAGAAGTAGGAGACATATAAAATTAAAAGCAAAAAAAAATAAGTCTAACACAATAATTGGATTTAATGAGTATAGAAGCAAATATATTACAAAAATTAAAGAATGTATAATTATCGACTTAGAACTCGAAAAATTTATTCATGTTTTAGAAAACCCATTACATCAACTTCTTGATATAGGTGATGAGATTAATATTCATATGAATCTGCTAGACAGCGGAATAGATCTTCTCATAAATGGCATAGAGAAAATAAAATACCAAAGATTAAACATCTTTATTGAGGCTATTTCGACCAGTTCGGTTATTAGATTCCATAGAAGATTAAAGGATAATACGAATGAATTACTATTTACAAAAGATCTTTCAATTTTGTCTAACAAGTTTTTTTCAACTTATATTTTTCCACCTCCAGGAGGATTTCTACAAGCAACAGCTGAAGGTGAAATTGCAATTATTGAGAGTGTCATGAAAGGACTAAATGAAAATAAAAAAACAAAACTAGTTTGTGAACTCTTTTGTGGTAGTGGAACAATAACTTTACCATTGTTAAAAAAAAAATTTCACATACATGCTTTTGAATTAGATAATGAAGCTTTAAAAGCTATAGAAATGGCTAGTAGAAAAGAAGGCGTTGGAAATAAAGTTACAACAAAATTAAGAGATTTGAAAAATTTCCCTTTAACTTCAGATGAGCTTACTAAATATGACATAATTATTGTTGATCCTCCTCGTTCAGGTGCAAAATTGCAATTTTCAAACATTGCAAAATCAAATGTGCCAACAATAATTAGTATTTCCTGTAATGTTAATACCTTTGTAAGAGATTCTAAAATATTAATTGGAAATAATTATAAATTAAAATGGGTGCAACCAATTGATCAATTTTTATTTTCTGCACATGTTGAGTTAGTTGCACTATTTCAGCTAAAATAAATAATGTTAATTAAAAAATCATTAACTATTAAAAAACATAGAACATCTTTATCTTTGGAAAAAGAGTTTTGGGATGCCTTAAAAATAATTGCCAAAGAACAAAAATGTTCCATGGAAAATTTAGTTGCTCAAATTGATACTAGCAGGAAAGCTTCACTTGCATCTTCAATAAGAGTCTATCTTTTAAAATTTTATATGAAAGATTAGCCTGTTATACCTATTTGCCAAGGAGCAAATTCATGGCGACCAAGATTTAAAATTTCACTTTTTGTTTTCTTTCCAGATGCAAAAGAAATAAATTCTTCAAAAATAATTTTACCCATTTCTTCAATGTCTTTATCTCCATCAATCACTAAACCACAATTTATATCCATGTCCTCATGCATCTTTTTATAAAGAGCAGAATTAGTTGCCAATTTTATTGAAGGAGTTGGCTTAGAACCAAAACATGACCCCCTGCCTGTTGTAAATGCAATTAAATTTGCCCCGCCTGCTATTTGTCCAGTCGCTGAAACTGGATCAAATCCTGGTGTATCCATAAACACAAATCCTTTTTTATTAACTCTGTCTGCATAATTGTATACCTCCATTAAACCAGTTGTGCCACCTTTCATAGCTGATCCTAAAGATTTTTCTAAAATATTCGCAAGGCCACCTGTTTGATTTCCTGGGCTTACTATTCCATTTATTTGTACGTCTCTACCTACTGCGTAAATATTTTTCCACCAGTTTACACGTTCCAATAATTTTTCTGCAACTGAAAAATTTACTGCTCTTGCGGTTAATGTATCCTCAACACCATATATTTCAGGTGTTTCTGATAGAATTGCAGTACCTCCATGACTTACAAGTATATCAACAGCTTTCCCCAAAGAAGGATTAGCAGAAATAGATGAAAAAGCATCTGATCCTCCACACTGAAGACCAACCATTAGATTAGAAACAGGGACTTCTTCTCTAAAATTTAAATTTGCTTTCTCTAACATGCTCTCTACAATTTCAATACCTTTTTTTATTGTTGCAGTAGTACCTCCATTATTCTGCATCACTAAAGTTTTTAAATTTTCATTTTCTTTAAGCCCTTGGTGAGAAAACAAACCTCCAACTTGACATCTTTCGCAACCAAGGCCTACAACTAAAGATGAAGCAACATTCGGGTGACTTATATACCCCCCTAATGTTCTATTTAACAAATTCATAGGTTCACCTGACAATTCCATTCCACATCCAGTTGAATGGCTAAAGGCAGCCACACCATCTATATTAGGATAATTAATCAGTTTGTCCGGAGTGAAATATGAAGCAATTTCATGTACTACAGTTGCAGAGCAATTTACTGTTGATAATATTGCAATAAAATTTCTAGTACCAACTTTTCCTCCCATTCTTTTGAAACCGGTAAACGTTCTTCTACCTGATGAATCGACAAATTGTGTTGGTAGATATTTTGAGCAATACTCATGTTCTCGTCCATATTCCTTAAATACAACATTTGAATTAGTTAAAACTTTACCTTTAGCTAAATCAGTATCTGCAAAACCTATAATTGTACCATATTTGTAAATAGGACTATCTTTAAGAATATCTACTTTTGCAATTTTTTGTCCTGAAAGTATTGGAGCGTCTAATGTAATATCAAAATTTTTTAGATATTGATCAGCCTTCATATTATCTATAGCAATGATTATATTGTCTTCATTATTCAAAAGTAATGCATTTGATCCTTTTACATTAATTTCTATAGTATCATCCATTGGCTAAACCTCATTTAAAATTAAGTTTTTTTATTTTTAACCATTTTTCAAATGATTTTTTTTTATTCTCATCAGTTAGTGGATATAAACCTGTAATGGATACTCCATTTTGTATCTTATCCATTACATAGTCCTCATACATTGTCATAAATTTCACATCATTAGAAATTTCTTTTATAATATCATTTGGTATAACAACAACACCTTCTTTATCTCCAACAATCAAATCATTTGGCCAGACTGCAACGTCACCACACGCTATAGGTTTATTTAAATCTATAGCTTGATGTAAAGTAAGGTTAGTGGGTGAAGAAGGTCTATTATGATAGGAAGGTATATTTAAATTCTTTATTTCATTAGTATCTCTAAATCCACCGTCAGTCACCACTCCAGCACAACCTCTTACCATTAATCTTGTAATCAAGATGGATCCAGCTGACGCTGCTCTAGGATCCTTTCTACTGTCAAAAATTAAAACGTAATCCTTAGGGCATTTCTCAATAGCTAGACGCTGTGGATGCTTAGGGTTTTTGAAAACATCTATATTGTTAAGATCTTCCCTTGCTGGTATGTATCTAACAGTATAGGCAAATCCAACCATATTAGGTAATTTTGGATTAAGTGGAAAGACTCCTTGAATAAATTGATTTCTTAATCCTTTTTTGAATAATGCTGTACATATTGTAGCTACACTTGAATTTAAAAATATTTTCTTTAACTCTTTGGACAGCATAATTAATCTCTAAAAAATATCAGGCTCTTTTGCAGACATACCAAAATCAGTTTCTAAAAAATCGAAATCACAACCTTCATTTGCTTGTTTTACATGATTACTATACATCCAAAGCCATCCTCTACCAGCTTTAGGGATATTTTTTTTAACTTTCTTTTGTCTTTGTAGCAAAGTCTTTTCATCAACAAGCATATTGATTGATCTTAATTTTACATCTATTTCAACTATGTCACCTGTTTCTAATAATGACAATGGACCACCCACAAAACTCTCAGGAGCAACGTGAAGAATGCACGCTCCATAACTAGTACCACTCATTCTAGCATCAGAAATTCTTACCATGTCACGTACACCTTTGTTTAAAAGTTTTTTTGGTATTGGCATCATACCCCACTCTGGCATTCCTGGGCCTCCCACAGGGCCAACATTTCTTAATACCAAAACATGATTTTCAGTTACATCTAATTCATCACAGTCAATAATAGTTTTCATTTCTAGATAGCTATTAAAAACTATGGCTGGACCTTTATGTTTTAAAAATTTCTTTTCACAAGCAGCTGGTTTGATAACACAACCATCTGGAGCCAAATTACCTTTTAAAACTGCTAAAGAACCTTCCTCATAAATTGGATTATCGATAGAACGAATTATATCTTTATTGAGTGTCTCTTTTCCATCTATGAGTTCTTTAATTTTATGGCCAGATACAGTTATTTCGTTTAAGTTAAGTTTATCAGACAAAGAATACATCAGGGACAAAATTCCACCTGCATAGAAAAAATCTTCCATCAAATAGTTTTTTCCTGAAGGCCTTATATTTGCTATTAAAGGAATAATTTTACCTTTTTTGTCTAAATCATCCATCGTTAATTTTATCCCAGCCCTTCTTGCCATTGCTATAAGATGAATTATAGCATTTGTTGAACAACCCATTGCCATCGCTACCGTAACAGCATTATCGATAGACCTTTCAGTAATAATTTTCTTTGGTGTTAAATCTTCCCAAATCATTTCAACAATTCTTTTTCCTACACTTTTAGACATTCTAATATGGTTAGAATCTGCTGCTGGAATAGAACTTGCACCAGGCATACATAAACCAATAGCCTCCGCAATAGCTGTCATTGTACTTGCAGTTCCCATTGTCATACAGTGTCCATACGATCGAGCAATACCTGTCTCTACTTCTTCCCAGTCTTGATTTGAAATATTTCCTGCTCTAAGTTCGTCCCAATATTTCCAACCATCTGAACCACTACCTAAAAATTTACCTTTATAATTTCCTCTCAGCATAGGTCCTGCTGGTAAAAATATTGTCGGTAGGTTTAAAGATATTGCCCCCATGGTCAAAGCAGGTGTGGTTTTATCACAACCTCCCATTAAAACAACACCATCGATTGGATGCGATCTAATTAGTTCCTCTACTTCCATAGACAACATATTTCTATACAACATAGTTGTGGGTTTAACATACATTTCGGCAAGAGATATTGCTGGAAGTTCAATAGGTAAACCACCTGATTGATAAATTCCTTTTTTTACATCTTCAACTCTTTGTTTAAAGTGCATATGACATGGTTGAATATCAGACCACGTGTTTATAATACCTACAATTGGTTTATTTTCCCAATCATCTTTACTTAATCCCATTTGCATAGCTCTGGATCTATGACCAAACGATCTAACATCATTTGGAGCAAACCATCTGTAACTTCTTAAATCTTCATATTTTTTTTTCAAAACTGACCCTATTTTATGATTAATTAAAAAACCGTAATTTTTTTTAACAAAATATCACAGAAAATAAAATTAACAAAAAAATTTGAATTAAATTAAATTTTGGTAGGCCTGGAGGGACTTGAACCCCCAACCACTCCGTTATGAGCGGAGGGCTCTAACCAGTTGAGCTACAGGCCTAATTTAATTTTAAGAACTTATACTAGTACAAATTGAGTATGTAAAGTATAAGTATTTAGACTTTGTACTAATTTTCAAGAAATGACCTTAATTTCCTTGATCGGGTTGGATGCTTTAATTTTCGTAGCGCTTTAGCTTCTATCTGCCTTATACGCTCTCTTGTTACACTAAATTGTTGTCCAACTTCTTCAAGAGTATGATCAGTATTCATGCCAATTCCAAAACGCATTCTCAAAACTCTTTCTTCTCTTGGGGTCAAACTTGCTAATATCCTTGTTGTTGTCTCTCTTAAATTAGCATGAATTGCCGCTTCCAAGGGTTGAACGGCCATTTTATCTTCAATAAAGTCACCGAGATGACTATCATCCTCGTCACCAACTGGTGTTTCAAGAGAAATTGGTTCTTTCGCAATTTTTAAAACTTTCCTTACTTTATCTAAAGGCATGGAGATTTTATCAGATAATTCTTCTGGTGTAGGTTCTCTTCCAATTTCATGAAGCATTTGCCTTGATGTTCTTACAAGTTTATTAATGGTTTCAATCATATGCACAGGAATTCTTATTGTTCGTGCTTGGTCAGCAATAGATCGAGTAATTGCTTGCCTAATCCACCAAGTAGCATATGTTGAAAATTTATAACCACGTCTATATTCAAATTTATCAACTGCTTTCATTAATCCAATATTTCCTTCTTGTATCAAATCTAAGAATTGCAATCCCCTGTTTGTATATTTTTTAGCTATGGATATAACTAGCCTTAAATTTGCTTCGACCATTTCTTTTTTAGCTCGAGCAGCCTCTCTTTCTCCTCTTTGTATTATTTGAATGAGTTTCTTATATTCTTGTACTGGCATACTAACTTTATTTACGAAATCAAACACTTGATCACATATACTGATAATCTCATCATTATGATTTTCAGTAAACTTTTCCCAGGATTTTGATTTTCTAGGCTTAACTGCCCAGTTATGATCAATTTCATTACCAACCCAACTATTTATAAAGTCTTTTCTTTTTACACCTGATCCCTCAGCCAATCTCAATAATGATCCTTCAATATTAGTAATTTGTTTATTTAAACCATACATCTGATCAATTAACTCTTCCTGCCTATTATGATTGAGGTATATTTTTTCCATCTGCTCAATTAGAATAATTCTCAAGTCTGATAACCTTTTTTCAGATCTTGAAACTAAAATTTCACCTTTTCTCAGCCTTGCTATTCTTCTTTCACTAAGTGTTAATATTTCTTTAAAAGTCTTTGCAACATTATCTATCATTGCTAAAATTTGATCTTTAATTTCAGCTTCCATAGCAACTAATGAAAGATTTATATCATCATCATTATCATCATCTTCATCTTGCTCTTGATCATCTTCATTGACACCAGCTGCACTTTCATTTTCATTTTTAATGTTTTTTTTGTAGATAATCTTGAAATTTTTGTTTTCATCTAGTTTTTTATCTACTTTTTGATGATCGTTGTTATCTAATTTAAAACCATTAATATTATCATTGATAATACTAGGTTCATTTGCTCCACCATTAATTCTAGAATAAGTTGTTTCAAGATCAATTATATCTCTTAATAACATCGTTCCATCATCAACCTCGTCTCTCCATTTCAGAAATGCTCTCATTGCAAGTGGTGATTCATATATACCTCCTACCATCAACTCTCTTCCAGCTTCTATTCTTTTAGCTATAGAAATTTCACCCTCTCTCGACAAAAGCTCTACTGAACCCATTTCCTTGAGATACATTCTAACTGGATCATCAGAACGTGCCCCTTCTTCTTCAGATAAATTGCCAGGATTTTTTTCTTCATTTTCCTCCAAAGAAGTTTCTTCTTGTTGATCAATAATATTAAAGCCCATGTCATTTATAGCTGAGTGAATATCTTCAATCTGCTCTGAACTATATTCTCCAGGTGGTAAAGCTTGATTTAATTCATCAAGTGTAACAAAGCCATTAAGTTTTCCCTTTTTTATAAGAGATTTTATACCAGAATTATTAAGATCTAATATCGGGCTATCGTTACCTAATTTAGGACTATTATTTTTGTTCTCATTTTTAGCTAACATCATTATTCTCAATCTTAATACTTATGAAGAACTAAATTTTCTTATAATCTAATAAATTTAACAATTCTTCAAAAACAATACTTATATTTTCTTTATTCAAATGGTCAAGATCTAAGTTTAACCTTGAAGGATAATTACATTGCATAATTTTATTTATTTGAACAGCAAAACCTTTAAGTTTGATATCATTTTGTATTTCTTTTGAAGTAATTTCTCTATTATTATAAACAAATTCTAAAATTGTATTTTTTAAATCATTATAAGCTTTATTACTAAAATTCAGTAAAGAGATTTTTTCATCGTGTATTTCACAAATTTTAGGGTAAATTAGCATAATATATATAATTGCGCCAATTTTAATTTCAATTCCAGTCTCAGGTATTTTTGCATTTGATAATAACATTTTTGAGTGATTTTTATTGGAATAATATGCTTGTTTTTGGGGTAATTTGTTTTTTGTCCTAAATATTTTTATTCTTTTTTCTATTTCATCACGATAAGCGACACGTAGATTATTATTTTCAATTGCGTTCACATTTGTTCTTAAATAATTCCAAAATTGGGCATGGCTTTCTGGTTCATTTCTATTTATCAATTTTGAACCCTGTAACCATAAAATGTCAATCGCTCCAAAAGATTTGTCTAAAATATTTTCAAATTCATTTAAACCGTATTTGTTTATAAACTCTTCTGGATCAAGATTTTTAGGTAAAAAAATAAATTTTAATCTTTTGTTCAACTTTAGTTTAGGCAAATATTTTTCAAAAACTCTTAAAGTTGCATTTTTACCAGCAATATCACCATCAAAAACAAGAAAAGCTTCATCAACTACATTAAAAATTGTTTCTATTTGATCATATGTCAATGCTGTTCCTAAAGAAGCAACAGCAGGGTAACCTTGTGAATGAAGGGAAATAACATCTGTATAACCCTCGCAAATTATGAAGCGTTTTTTATGCAAAAGTTTTTTAGCATTAAAAAATCCAAATAGTTGTCTACTTTTTAGAAATAGGGTGGTTTCAGGAGAGTTTAAATATTTTGGGTGTCCTTCACCTAAAATTCTACCTCCAAATGCAATTACTTTTCCAGAGTTGTTTAAAATAGGAAATATGATCCTTTGTTGAAAGAAAAAAACTAAATTATTAGCGTCATTTTTTTTCACTAAACCCACTTCTATAAAGTCATTTATAGAAAATCCTTCTTTTAGCAAAGTAGATACTAAGAATTGGTTAGATTTTGAATTACCAGCATATCCCAAATTAAAATTTTTTATAATAACTTCATTAAAACCTCTTTTTTGTAAATAATTTCTAGCTTTTTCACCCAATGGCGCATTTAAGTTATTGATAAAAGATTCAGAAACTCTCTTTAGAAGGTTATAATTATTTGTAATTTTAGGGTCTACAAAATAATTTTGTCTGCTAGTATTTATTCCTGCCTGATCTGCTAATTTTTTTAATGCCTCCACAAAAGATAAATTTTCTGTCTCCATTATGTAATTAAATATATCTCCATTTTTTCCACAACCAAAACAATGATAAAAACCTTTATCATCTGAAATGTTAAAAGAAGGTGTCTTTTCCTTGTGAAATGGACAAAGAGCTAAAAAATTATTATTATTACGTTTTTTCAGAGATAAACTTTTCCCTATAACTTCAGAAAGTTTAATTGAATTTTTAATTTCTTCTCTTAAATCCATAATTTTTCTTATTAACTTAATAAATTAAACATTATGAGTTAGACAGTTTTTCTTTGACAACTTTACTAACATAACCAAAATCCATCATTCCATCATATTGGTCTTTTATAATCTTTATTACTTTTCCCATATCTTTCATAGAATTAAATTCAGATGATTTAATAGTTTTATTTATCACCTCATCAATCTCTTGTTTCGAGAGTTGGGTTGGCAGAAAATTCGATATTATTTCAATTTCATGTTCTTCTTTATTTGCTAAATCTACTCTATCGCCTTTAAGATACAACTCAATTGATCCTTTTCTTTGTTTTATCATAGTCTGAAGTAAGGAAATAATTTCTTTATCATTAATTTCTGAATCATGTCCTTTTCCTTTAGATAATATGTCTTTTTCTTTTATAGCTGCCAGTATCAATCGAAGAGTACTGATTAAATTAGTATCTTTTTTAATCATTGCTTCTTTTAAATTTTTTGAAACTTTTTCTCTAATATTCATTTTTTTCCTAATAACATTTGTTGAAATAAGTTCACCAAGTCTAATTTTAAGAAAATTGATAGCATAATCTTTAAAATTTAATTAAATAATTTTAAATTTTATTGACGAAGATATCAATACAATCTAATTAAATCTTGATGAAAATTTTGTTTGAAAATTGCTTCTTTTTAAATCCCAAAAATTCAATAAACATTTATTTTAAAAACCAGTTTTTTAGAAACCTACAGGTGAGCAATGAATAGTGTCAATAATCAGTTTAAAGATAGTGGTTATGTACCATTTAATCTTAATTCAATTAATAGAAATGATACATTAGATAGTATATTAATTTTAGATAATGGTTCATTTTTTTTGGGAAGATCTTTTGGTTCAAAAAAAGAATGCTTAGGTGAAATATGCTTCAATACTTCTATATCTGGCTATCAAGAAATAATTACTGATCCATCATATACTGGACAAATCATTACTTTTACTTTCCCCCATATCGGTAACATAGGGTCAAACAAATTTGACGATGAAGGACATACAAATTCTATTGCAGGTATTGTAGTTAGGCAACACCCAACAAACGACTCTAATTGGCGATCAGAAATCAGTTTTAATGAGTGGTTAACGAAAAATGATATACCAGGTATTTCTGGTATTGATACTAGATTGCTAACAAAGATAATTCGAAAACATAAAAGCTGTAATGCAATGATAAGTTACGATAAAACTGGAAATTTTAAAATTGAACAGTTGAAAAATAAACTAAAAGAGCATCCAAAAATGGATGGATTAAATCTTTCATCATCTATAACTACAAAAAAACAATACAAGTATACTGAATGTGTACATGATTTAATATCACCAGAGGTGTATAATTTAAAAAATTTCAAACCCAAAATTGCCGTTATAGATTTTGGTGTAAAACAAAACATATTGAGACACCTTGTTAACTTAAGTGCAGAAGTTAATGTTTTTTCAGAAAATGCGTCTATTAAGGACATAAATAATTTCAAGCCAGATGGTATTTTTTTATCTAACGGTCCTGGAGATCCATCAGCAACTGAAATAAAAAGTAGAAAACTATTAAGTGCTTTATTTCAACTTAAAATTCCTATTTTTGGAATATGTATTGGTCACCAATTAATTGGGCTATCGTTTGGAGCGAAAACAAATAAAATGCCCCAAGGTCATAGGGGAGCTAATCATCCTGTCAAAAATATATTTAAAAATAAAGTTGAAATTACCAGTCAAAACCATGGATATCAAATAGACTTAGATACTTTACCAAATTGTTTAGAAGTGACACATATTTCTCTATTTGACAACTCAATAGAAGGTATAAGACATACATCATTACCGATTTTTTCAGTTCAGTACCATCCAGAAGCTTCTCCTGGACCAACCGAGTCATCTTATTTGTTCAATGAATTTTTAAACTTAATTAAAGAATCAAAAAATGCCAAAACGTAAAGATATTGAATCAGTTTTAATAATTGGTGCTGGTCCTATAGTGATTGGACAAGCGTGTGAATTTGATTACTCCGGAGCGCAAGCTTGTAAGGCACTTAAAGAAGAAGGGATTAGAGTAGTACTGATAAACTCTAATCCTGCCACCATTATGACAGATCCAATTATGGCAGATTCGACATATATTGAACCAATTGAAAAAAATACAATTGAAAAAATCATAGAAATTGAAAGACCAGATGCAATTCTACCTACCATGGGAGGTCAAACAGCTCTTAACGCAACGTTAGATCTATACAATTCTGGTATCTTAAAAAAATACGATATTGAAATCATTGGTGCAAAACCTGATTCAATAAATAAAGCAGAAGACCGAGAATTATTTAAAGAAAGTATGAATAAAATTGGTTTAGAGTCTGCAAAGGCTCTAATTGCAAAAAATATTGATCAAGCAATTTCTGCGTTAGATTTTGTTGGTTTACCAGCAATAATAAGGCCATCCTTTACTCTTGGAGGTGAAGGCGGTGGCATAGCTTATAACAAAGAAGAATTTCTTGAAATTGTAACTAACGGATTAAAATTATCTCCAACTACAGAAGTGCTTATTGAAGAATCACTTTTAGGGTGGAAAGAATATGAAATGGAAGTGGTAAGAGATAATGCAGATAACTGTATAATAATATGTTCTATTGAGAATGTTGATCCAATGGGAGTTCATACGGGTGATTCTATTACGGTAGCACCAGCATTAACACTAACAGATAAAGAATATCAGAAAATGCGTAATGCAAGTATTTCTGTTTTGAGAGAAATTGGGGTTGATACTGGAGGTTCAAATGTACAATTTGCCCTTAATCCAAAAAATGGAAGATTAATTGTAATTGAAATGAATCCAAGAGTAAGTAGATCTTCTGCGTTAGCTTCAAAAGCGACTGGTTTCCCAATAGCAAAAGTTGCAGCAAAACTTGCAATTGGATATACATTAGACGAATTACAAAACGATATTACTAAATCCACACCTGCCAGTTTTGAACCTACAATAGACTACGTTGTTACAAAAATTCCTCGCTTTACTTTTGAAAAATTTCCTGGATCAAATAATCTTTTATCTACTTCTATGAAATCAGTCGGAGAGGCAATGGCTATTGGAAGATCTTTCCAGGAGTCTCTTCAAAAAGCGTTAAGATCTCTTGAAACAGGTTTGTCTGGCCTCGATGATGTTTATTTTCCAGTTCAAAATGAAAATTTAAACAACAAAGATAATATTTTTGGCTGGTTAGCTGAACAAGTTCCAGAAAGAATATTGAGAATAGCAACTGCGTTTAGACATAAAATTTCGATTGAAGAAATTTTTAACATTACTGGCTGGGACAAATGGTTTTTAGAACAGATTTTAGGTATAGTTCAAGTTGAAGAATATCTAAAAACTACTGATTATATTATGAATGAGATGTTTTTAAGAAGCATCAAATCTATGGGTTTTTCTGATAAACGTATTTCTGATTTAACTCAAATTAGTGTTCAAAAAATTTATGAACTTAGATCAAAATTTGGTGTTTTTCCATCTTATAAAAGAGTTGATACATGTGCAGCTGAATTTTTTTCAGAAACTGCTTATCTTTACAGTACCTATGAACAGAATAATGATAATGAGTGTGAGGTTTACCCATCAAATAAAAATAAAGTTATTATTCTTGGGGGTGGGCCAAATAGAATTGGGCAAGGTATAGAGTTTGACTATTGTTGTGTTCATGCAGCTTATAGTTTATCTGAAATAGGGTTTGAAACAATAATGATTAATTGCAATCCTGAGACTGTTTCAACAGACTATGATACTTCAGAAAAATTATACTTTGAACCTCTTAACCACGAAGATGTTCTGTCTGTAATTAGAAAGGAAAACCAAAATGGTAAAGTAATTGGCGTGATTGTTCAATTAGGAGGACAAACTCCACTTAAGATTGCTACAAGTTTAGAAAAATCTGGTGTTAAAATTTTAGGAACATCGGTTAAAGCAATAGATTTGGCAGAAGATAGAAAAAGTTTTAAAGAATTACTACAGAGCTTAAAATTAAATCAACCCCGAAACGACGTAGCAAGTAGCAAAGATGAAGCCATCGAGATCACAAAAAAAATTGGTTTCCCAGTAGTAATTAGACCTAGTTACGTTCTTGGTGGTCGTGCTATGGAAATAATACATAACCAAGAACAATTACAAACATATATAAATGAAGCTGTAAAGGTTTCTGGTTATAATCCAGTCTTGATTGACAGTTTTTTAAAAAATGCGATAGAAGTTGATGTTGATGCTATTTCTGACGGTAATGAGACTTTCATTGCAGGTATTATGGAACATATAGAAGAGGCAGGGATTCATTCTGGAGATTCCGCATGTGCTCTCCCCCCTCAAACAATTGATAAAACAACAGTTGATGAAATAACATTACAAACTAAGAAACTTGCAAAATCTTTAAATGTTATTGGCTTCATTAATATACAATTTGCAATTCAAAATAAAAAAGTATTTATATTAGAAGTTAATCCTCGTGGAAGTAGAACAATACCCTTTGTTGCTAAATCAACTGGAGTTCCACTTGTCAAAATTGCATCCCAAATAATGATTGGTAAAAAATTATCTGATTTTAAATTATCAAATAGAAAAATTAAGCATATTTCAGTTAAAGAAGCAGTTTTTCCTTTCGCAAGATTTCCTGGTACTGATGTGATACTGGGTCCTGAAATGAAATCTACTGGTGAAGTAATGGGTATAGGTTTAACTTTTGGAGAAGCTTTTGCTAAAAGCCAACTTGGGGCAGGTATAACTTTACCTTTAGACGGTAAAGTCTTCATCTCAATAAAAGATGACGATAAAAATAGTGTAGCACCTATTGCTAAAAATCTTAAAAATTTAGGTTTTACAATATGCGCAACCTCAGGAACCGCAAAATATTTAAATGATAATAAAATAGAAACTCAATATATAAAAAAAGTGATTGAAGGTAGACCAAACGCAGTGGATGCAATGCTATCTAAAGAGATACAACTTGTGATAAATACAGCAGAAGGAAGAAATTCAATTAAAGATAGTTTTTCTTTAAGACAAACTGCACTTTCAAATAAAATACCTTATTATACTACTATTCAAGGTGCAAATGCTGCAACTCTTGCCATAAAGGCATTGAAGAGTTCTGAATTAAATATAAAGTCACTTCAATCATATTTTGAATAAAATATTTTTCTGTATTATGATTTAGATTATTATAATTAATGGAATCATATTTATGGACAAAGTACCTTTTACATTTCCTGGATTAGAAAAAATTAAGCTAGAATTAGATAATTTAAAGAAAATTGAGAGGCCTCAGATAATACAGGCAATCTCTGTTGCAAGAGAACATGGTGATTTAAAAGAGAATGCTGAATATCATGCAGCAAAGGAAAAACAAGCATTTATAGAAGGTCGTATTACTGAGCTTGAAGATGTAACTAGCAGAGCAGAAGTAATTGATCTATCAAGACTTTCAGGTGAAACTGTTACTTTTGGCACTAAAGTTAAAATAGTAGATGAAGAAAGTGATCAAGAAACAAATTATCAAATTGTTGGTCCTTACGAAGCTAATCTTGAAGAAGGTCAAATATCTATTGCTTCTCCAATTGCTAGAGCATTGATAGGAAAAGCAAAAGGCGCATCAGTACAAGTAATAACTCCAAGTGGAGCTAAGAATTACGAAATTTTATCAATTGACTTACCTAAAGTATAATTTCAAAAGGTATTCCAGGTAAATTTTTGATACTTCTTATATTTAATGAAGTTTTAACATTACTTACCTTAGGAGCTTGGGTAAGATTTTTGGTTAAAAAAAACTGGAAATCATCCCAATCTTTAGCAATAATTTTTAACAGAAAATCTATTTCCCCTACTAACATATGACATTCTCTTACTTCTGGAAATTTAGATATATAATTCTCGAATGTTTGTAGATCATTTTCAGCTTGACTTTCTAGGCCAACATACGCAAACACAGTCACCTTAAAACCTAAAAATTCAGAATTTACAATAGCATTATAACCAAGAATTAAATTTCTTTCTTCTAACGATTTCACTCGCCTCAAGCAAGAAGGTGGAGAGATATTTACTATCTTAGCAAGTTTAACGTTACTAATATCTCCATTTGATTGTAATGCGCTTAAAATTTTTATATCAATGTTATCTAATTTGTTTTTTTTATTTTTCATTTAATTAACATTTCTTTATACTAAGTAAATCAAATCTTTGTAATAATATTAATATATAGACTTAAAATTCACAATTTTATTTCACAAAACATTTTAAAATTTAAAATTTAATTGAAAGTTAAAGGAAAAAAAATAAAGATATTAAAAGGAAATACAACTTGGGTATTATCTGACAAAACCAAGGGAATGGAGAACCAATCAATTGCTCTAGCAAGTATATTGAATAACAATTTTAAGTTAATTCATTATACTCCCCCATATTTTTTAAAAAAATTCCCTATATTAGGAAAAATTTATACCCCTAAATTTTTACAAGAAGCATTAAGAACAAATTCGCTACCAGACTTTGTAATTACAACAGGTAGAAGAATGGCAGGCACATCAATTGCTCTAAAGTCAATTTTAAAAAGTAATGTTAAGACTATACATATTCAAAACCCAAAATTATCTTTAAATAATTTTGATTTATTATTAATTCCTGAACATGACAACGTTAAAGGTAAAAATGTAATTCAAACTAAAGGTGCTCTTTCGTTTTTAAATAAAAATGATATAAAAAAATTTGAAAAATCAAAACTGAATAAAATAAAAGTTAAAAACAATCTTGTTTTATTAATGGTTGGAGGTAATAGTAAAAGTTTTAAGCCTCAAAGTAGCGAATATTACGATTTATGCATTAATGTAATAAAAGCTATTAAGTCCATTGATGGACAACTGATAGTTATTATTTCCAGAAGAACTCCAACAAAAGCTATAAAAATATTTAAATCGATCTTTTCAAAACATTTAAGTAATTTTCAAATCTTCTCTCCAAATGAAAACAAGCTTTATCCACAAATTCTACAAATCATTGATTATATTATAGTTACTAGTGACAGCGTTAACATGATATCAGAGATGGCCACCCTTTCGAGACCCTTATTTATTTCGCATTTTTCAAAGGAAAATAAAAAAATTTCGTTATTTATTAAAAATCTAAGAAAATTAAAGATTGTTAAAACCTTTGAAGGTGATTTATATGAATATTCAAAAAATAAACTTCAAACAAATAAAAATACGCTTTTACAGATTAACAAGTTTTTCAGATTCGAGTAAGTAGCCAAGTTTTCTAATCTTATAAACTTTTTTATTTAACAACTCCCAATTATCATTTTTATCAATTTCACTCCAAATCTGCTCTACTTCATTTATTAACATATTTTGTCTGATATTATCTAATTCATGTTTCTTTTCTAAAGCACCTTTAGATGGGAAACTTTCTTTCAAAATTTCAACAACTTTTGAAAATTCATTAATTTTATATTTTTTCCCATAATTAGTTTTAATACAGTCTAAAATCGAATTTTTTCCTCCATAGAAATCGTAAAACATGTTAGCAAAATCAATTTTATTCTTTTCGCTTTCATTTAATATTATTACCATTATTTCATTTAGATTTTTACTATCAATGTCTTCAATTCCCATTCGCCAACAAAAATGTTTTTGCAATGACCGGTGAAAGTTTTTAGAAAACTGATTCAAAGTTTCAATAATTATTTTTTCATCAATAAATTCATCTAAACTTTTTCCTAACTGAGATAAAGCCCATAAAGCCGCCTCAGGTTGTCTCCCAAAAGAATATCTTCCATCATTATCAAAATAAGCAGCTGTAAAAGAAGTATTTGCAAATTCTATAAATCTCCAAGGGCCGTAATCAAACACTTCTCCAGTAACATTGAAATTATCTGTATTTAAAACTCCATGGACAAAACCTGAAGCAATAATTCTGCCAATTGATTCTGCTATTCTTTTAACACTTTCTAAAAATATATCTTCAGCTAAAGTTTTAATACATTTATTAGGTTTGATATTAGTAAAATAATTTTTACTAAGGTACTTTAATAATAGTTCAATGTTTTCATAATCATTTAGATATTTTAATCTTTGAAATGTACCTATTCTTATATGACTATTGCTTCTTCTTACAAGAACAGCTGATCTTGTGGGAGAGGGTTCATCATTTCTTTGCAATTCTTCTGCAGTTTCAATAATGGAAAAAGTTTGACTCGTGGACACACCTAAAGCAGTCAAAAATTCAGTTGCTAATAATTCTCTGACTGCCCCTTTTAAAGTAAGTCTACCATCCCCTCCTCTACTATAATTTGTTTGTCCAGATCCTTTTGTACCTAAATCCCATAAAATATTATTTGTATCTAAAATTTGTGCTAGCAGAAACCCTCTTCCATCACCTAAGTCAGGATTATAATAACCAAATTGATGGCCATGATATTTTAATGCTAATGGCTTATGAAGACACCCGGGAAGTTTTTCAAATTTACCAAAATATTTAATCCACTCATTATCGTTTAATTGGTCTAAGTCAAGTAATTTAGCAGCTCTATCATTTCTAAATCTTAAAATGTGACGAGGAAACTTTGCTGGTGTGGCAATATGATAAAAGGAGTCACCTAAATTAAAATGATTGTTTGCAACTTTGGCTTTATTTATCATTCATAAACCAAACCATGTTTATCTAAAGAGTTTATCCTGCAAAGTTTTTTCTAATCCTTTGTACAAGTAAGAAACTTGCTCTTCATAACCATTATATTTAACAGTAGGTATCCTCCCATCAATGCCCAACTGCTGTTCTGTTTCTTGAGACCATCTAGGATGAGAAACTTTAGGATTAACATTTGCCCAAAAACCATACTCATTTGGAGCAAGTTTTTCCCATAACCCAATAGGCCTTTCAGCCAAGAAACTTATCTTTACAATTGATTTTATTGACTTAAAACCATATTTCCATGGCAAGACAAGACGTAAAGGAGCACCATTTTGATTTGGCAACTTTTTCCCATATATCCCAGTAGCTAAAAAACTTAATTCATTTTTAGCTTCCTCGATTGTAATACCTTCTTGATATGGCCATGGATACCATTTTTGTTTTTGACCTGGCGCAATTTCAGGATCATAAAAAGTTTCAAATTTTAAAAATTTTGCGTCTTTTTTTGGCTCAACTAGTGATAAAATTTTATTTAAAGGGAACCCCGCCCATGGCACTATCATAGACCAAGCTTCAACACATCTAAATCGATAAACCCTCTCTTCAATACCACCAAGTTTTTCTATTAAATCATTTACGTCAATAACCATTGGATTATCTACCAACCCGTCGATAGTTATTGACCAGGGTTCAGTCTTTAGCTTAGAGGCTCTTCTCCAAATATTTTTACTTGATCCAAACTCATAAAAATTTGTATAAGTTGTCGCTAAACTTTCAGGAGTTAGGGGTTTGCTGATTGTATAAGACTTATTCACTTCCGGAGGATAAAGCGAACTATAGGCAGGAAGAGTTATTAATGATACACTTGGTAAAAATAATGAGCCTGCACCCAATTTTTTTAAAAAATCTCTTCTAGTATTATAAAAGTTTTCTGGAGTAACTTTATTATCTTTTAATTTCCAAACTTTCTTTATTTTATAAAATGCCATTTTAAACCTTCAATATTTAAGAAAGAGTTAAAACAGCTTTTTCGATTCTGTTCATTGCTTCTTTTAAAACTTCTAAACTGGTTGCGTAAGACACTCTAAAATATGGTTCTAGACCAAAAGCTACCCCAGGTACTGCAGCAACTTCGGCGGACTCTAAAAGCCATTCTACAATTTCACCATCATTGTTGAGGATTTTTCCATTTTGTGTTTTCTTACCTATTAAACCTGACACGTTAGGGTAAGCATAAAACGCTCCTTCAGGTAAAATGCAAGAAATACCATCTATACTATTAAGTTTATCAACTACGTGATGTCTCCTTTCATCAAAGGCATTTAAACAAGGTTCTAAAAATTCTTTACTTCCACTTATACCAGCTAATGCTGCATACTGTGAGATTGATGATGGATTAGATGTAGATTGACCTTGGATCTTAATCATTGCTTTGATAAGTAATGATGGTCCTGCTGCATAACCAATTCTCCAACCAGTCATACAGTAACTTTTAGAAACACCATTTACAGTTAAAATTCTATCTTTTAAATCTGGTGCAACTTGCGCCAAAGTATAAAATTTAAAGTTATCATATACAATATATTCATAAATATCGTCTGTCATTACGTATAAATTTTCATGTTTTCTAACTACATTTGCGATCTCTTCTAGTTCACTTATGGAGTAACACGATCCGGTTGGATTAGACGGACTATTCAGTATTAGCCATTTACTATTTTTGGTTATTACCTTATCTAGAGCTTCACCAGTAAGTTTAAAGTTAGTTTCTGAAGAACAATCTACAAATATTGGTTTACCACCCGCTAATAATGTCATATCAGGATAGGAAACCCAATAAGGGGCTGGAATTATTACCTCGTCATCTTTATTCAAAGAACTCATCAAAGCATTAAACAAAATTTGTTTTCCACCAGTTCCAACAATTACGTTACTTACATCATAATTTAAATCATTATCCTTTTTGAATTTTTCTACAATTGATTGTCTTAATTCTGGGATACCTTCTATATTAGTATACTTTGTATATCCGGTATTAATTGCATCAATGGCGGCTTGCTTAACATGTTGAGGTGTATCAAAATCAGGTTCTCCAGATGATAAACCAATGACTTTTTTCCCCTCTCTTTTAAGTTGAGTAGCTTTTGCAGTTATAACCATTGTTGCAGAAGGTTTAATCCTATTTAAACTGTCAGAAATAAAAGTCATTTAACTACTCCAAAATATATGATTACCATATAGCTTTACTACAATTTATTTGAGACTAACATCTTTTTTATTAATTAATTAGTTATTATTTGATATACATAATTACTTCAAATATCTAATCACAAAATTTATTAATATGAACAATATTGAAAAAATTGAAAATAATACAATTATACCCTCTAAATCCATTTTTAGTTTAAATTCGAGCTTTACACCTACAGGAGATCAGCCAGAGGCTATAAAAGAATTGGTTTCTGGAATTCAAAATGATGAAAAAGATCAAGTATTATTGGGGGTAACTGGTTCTGGTAAAACATTTACAATGGCAAACATTATTAATTCACTAAATAGACCTTCATTGATAATGGCACCTAATAAAACATTGGCCGCACAATTATACGCAGAGATGAAAGATTTTTTTCCAAATAATGCAGTTGAATACTTTGTTTCATATTATGACTATTATCAGCCAGAAGCCTATGTTCCTAGATCTGATACATACATTGAAAAAGAATCTAGTATTAATGATCAAATTGATCGCATGCGTCATTCTGCTACAAGGGCTCTTCTTGAAAGAAAGGATGTAATAATAGTTGCTTCTGTATCATGTATTTATGGTATCGGTTCAGTTGAAACATATTCAAAAATGACAATTGAATTAAAAAAAGGTCAACAAATTCCTAGACAAACATTGCTAAGACAATTTACTGAACTTCAATATACAAGAAATGATATGTCATTTGTAAGAGGCACTTTTAGAGTTAGAGGTGACATAGTTGAAATTTTTCCTGCACACTTAGAAACTGTAGCCTGGAGAATAACTCTATTTGGAGATGAAATTGAAGAATTATTTGAAATAGATGCTCTAACAGGCGAAAAACTTACATCATTAAAGTCGATAAAAATTTATGCTAATTCGCACTATGTCACACCTAGACCAACATTAAACGAAGCTATTAAATCTATTAAAGAAGAATTAAAAAGTCATTTAGAAATTTTATATAAAAGTAATAAATTGGTGGAAGCACAGCGCTTAGAACAAAGAACAAATTTTGATCTTGAAATGATGTTGGCCGCTGGAACTTGTCCAGGAATAGAAAACTACAGTAGATACCTCTCAGGAAGAAATCCTGGGGAGCCTCCACCTACACTTTTTGAATATTTACCAGATGACGCCCTTGTTTTTACTGACGAAAGTCATATCACAGTTAGTCAGATAGGAGCTATGTATAAAGGAGACTTTAGAAGAAAATCAACTTTAGCTGAATATGGTTTTAGATTACCTTCTTGTTTGGACAATAGACCTTTAAAGTTTGAGGAATGGGAAGCATTTAGACCCAATACTATTCATGTTTCGGCCACCCCTGGGGAATGGGAATTAAATAAAACAAACGGTGTTTTTGTTGAACAATCTCTGAGACCAACTGGCCTGGTAGATCCCGAAATTTTAGTTAGACCAACAAAAACTCAAGTTGATGATCTTATTTACGAAACAAAGGAACAATCAAAAAAAGGAAATAGAGTATTAGTTACTACCTTAACAAAAAAAATGGCTGAAGCTTTAAGTGAGTATATGTTTGAGGCAGGTTTAAAAGTCAGATATATTCACTCTGATGTAGACACTTTAGAACGTATTGAAATAATAAGAGATTTAAGGCTAGGTGTTTTTGATGTTTTGATTGGAATAAATCTTTTGAGAGAAGGGTTAGATATCCCTGAGTGTGCATTAGTAGCAATTTTGGACGCTGATAAAGAAGGTTATTTAAGATCAAAAACTTCATTGATACAAACTATTGGTCGTGCTGCAAGACATGTTGAAGGAAAAGTAATTCTATACGCTGATAACATTACAGGTTCAATGCAATACGCAATAGACGAAACTGATAGAAGAAGAAAAAAACAAATAAGTTACAATTTAAAAAATAATATCACTCCTAAAACAGTTATTAGCAAAATTTCTGACATATTAGCAGACCTAAGTGATAATGATGATGATAAAGATAATAAAAACAAAAAAAATAATGGAAAAAATTTAAAAGAATCAATTCAAGATCTCCAAAACGAAATGGAGAAAGCAGCTAGCAATCTTGAATTTGAAGAAGCAGCAAGAATACGAGATGAGATAAAAAAATTACAACAAAAAGAATTAGGTTTGATGGCAATTCCTAATACAAATTTTAAAACGGGTTCATATTATAAAAAGAAATAAATTAAATTATTTAAAATGTAATTAATCAAAAACGAAAATTTTTAAATGATTAAAAATAATAAAGCGTCTCTGAGTAAAGGGATTGAAATAATTAAAAATGAGCTTTTGACAATTCCAAACAAATCTGGAATTTATCAAATGATTGGAGAAAATAGTGAATATTTGTACATAGGAAAAGCAAAAAATTTAAATAATAGAATTAAATTTTATACTCAACCAAAAAGACTTAACTCAAGATTAAGTTATATGGTTTCAAACACTGTTAAATTGGAGATAATTGTTACGTCTTCAGAAATAGAAGCGTTACTCCTAGAATCTAATTTAATAAAAAAATTTGAACCTATATTTAATATATTGCTTAAAGACGATAAAAGTTTTAGTTCAATTTTATTCAATTTATCTCATTCTTTTCCTCAATTATCTGCACATAGAGGACAAAGAAATATTAAGGGCGATTATTTTGGACCTTTCGTTTCAAAAAATACAGTTCAAAAAACAATAGAAACACTACAGAAAATTTTTCTTTTAAGAACTTGCAATGATAATATTTTTAAATCTAGAACTCGCCCTTGCTTACAATTTCAAATCAAAAGATGCAGTGCTCCATGTGTAAATTTAATATCAAAAGAAAGTTATCGAGACAGTATTAACGAAGCAAAAAAATTCTTACAAGGAAACTCAAAGTCGATAAAACAAAATTTAATAAAAAAAATGTACGATGCATCTAATAAACAAAATTTTGAAGCAGCTGCAATTTTTAGAAATAAAATAAAAGCTCTTACTGATGTAAATGCAAGTCAAAATATTAATGTACCAAACGTCAATGATGTTGACTTCCTTGTGCTAAGAAAAATTGATAATAAAGTCGTGATACAGATGACAATAATTAGAAGTGGATGCAATTACGGGTCTAAATCGTATTTTCCTAGTCCAGGTAAAAATGGTACTGATGTTTTAGAAGAAGAGATTATGCAAGCCTTTTTATGTCAGTTTTATGATAAAAATATCCCTCCAGAAAATATTCTTGTGAATTTACACCCTAAAGATAAAAGTCTAATTGAAGAACTTTTATTTAAAAAACATAAAATAAAAGTAAAAATTCAACTACCTCAAAGAGGAAAAAAATTAGAAATTATCAAATCAACACTTAAGAATGCAGAAGAAAATTTAAATAGAAAAATTTATGAAAAAACTTCAAATAAAAAAAACCTGAAAAATTTGCAACGAACATTTAAATTTAAAAATTCCATTGAGAAATTAGAAGTTTATGATAATTCACATAATCAAGGAAAATCTCCTGTAGGAGCAATGATAGCTTTTAACGAAGATGGTTTTTTAAAATCTCTATATAGGAGATATAACATTTTGACAAAGCATAATAACTCATCAACGAAAATTAGTGACGAATTTATAAATAATAATGATTATTTAATGATGCAGGAAGTGATGAAACGCAGATTCATTGGAAAAAACTCATCTGGGTTTCCTGATTTAATAATCATTGACGGTGGCAAAGGACATTTAAACATAGCTTTAAGGGTACTTAAGGAATTACAAATAAGTAATGTTGAAGTTTTAGCAATTTCAAAAGGTATTAAAAGAGATGCAGGAAGAGAAAATTTTTATACTAAATATTCTGATAGTTTAAGATTTAATAAAGATGATCCTACATTATTTTTTCTTCAAAAATTAAGAGATGAAGTTCATAGATATGCAATTGCAGGTCATAGAATAAAAAGTAAAAAGAATATTTTCAAAAATCCACTTGATGAAATTAATGGTATTGGAGCAACCCGAAAAAAATCTCTTTTAGAAGAATTTGGATCTGCAAAAGCAGTTGGAACAGCAAGTATTAATGACTTATTAAAAGTTGAAGGAATAAATAAGTCAATAGCTCAAAAAATATTTAATTTTTTTAACTGAAATAAATTTTTTAAAAATCTATTTTGTTTTAAATATAGTCTTAAGTTAAAAATCTAGTTAAGGTTTATTTATGAAGGAAAACAATTTTATATTAAGGATCATACCTAATGTATTAACCTTATTTAGAAGTTTGGTTGCTATTGTACTACCTGTAATAATCATATATGGAGGTGAAATCGGAGCCTTAATGGCAACGCCAACATTAATTATAGCTGGTATTAGTGATTATTTTGATGGATTTTATGCCAGAAAATATAACGTAACATCTAATTTTGGGAAAATCTTAGATCCAGTTGCAGACAAATTATTGGTAATTGGGGTAATTTTTGCCCTAGCTTCAGAAAACATGTTTGATTATTATTATGCTTTTTTTCCTGCACTTCTTATAGTCTTAAGAGAGATTTTAATCTCAGGATTGAGAGAAAGTATATCTTCTCATAAAATTACATTGGAGGTAACCCTTTTAGCAAAATGGAAAACAACTATCCAATTAATTGCCTGTGGTAGTTTTTTAGTCTGGAGATCGAATCCTTTTTTTTATAATCTAGATATTTTAGGGTTAGTTTCGTATGTTCTTTTGTGGGTAGCTGGATTGATTACTTTCATAACAGGATTTGAATATATTTTTAAAACAATAAATTTTTTTAAACATAAATCAATAGAGAACTAATTATGATTATTAAATACTTTTCATGGATAAAAGAGCATGTTGGCAAATCAGAAGAAGAAATTATTTTACCAAACCATATAAATAATGTTGATCAACTTATTAATTATTTAAATAAATTAGATAAAAAGTATAATATAATATTTGAAAAAAAAGAACTAATTAAAATTGCCGTAAATAAAACATATTCATCTTTTGATAAAAATATCAATAATAGTGATGAAATTGCTTTTTTCCCTCCAGTTACTGGAGGATAAATGACACCAAAAACTCCTTTAATTAAAATAAAAATACAAAAAGAAAATTTTGATGTCTCAGAAGAAACAAAAGTCCTTCAGCAAAATAATATTGGAGCAGTAGTAAATTTTGTTGGCGTTGTCCGAGGCTATGACGAAAAAAATAGTCAAATTATTAATTCGATGACATTAGAACATTACCCTGGAATGACAGAGTCAGAAATAGAAAAAATAATTGTAGATTGTTATAACAGGTGGGAAATATCAGGTGTGACTGTAATTCACAGAATCGGAAATTTAAAACCCGCTGATCAAATAGTTTTTGTTGGTGTATCTTCAAAACACAGGCAGAACGCTTTTGATGGATGTAATTTCATAATGGATTGGTTGAAAACCAACGCCCCATTTTGGAAAGTGGAAGAAAATAATTTTAAAAAAAATTGGGTCTGTTTTAATGACTCAGATAAGAAAGCATTAAAAAAATGGAAAAAATAAATGTTATTCTATATTCTGTTTACTAAGTCTGAATAGGCTTTTGTTAATTTAAGACAATATTCACCAGGTTTAAATTTAAAATTACCAATCGATTGAACAGGCGTAACCTCAGCGGCTGTACCAGTTAAAAAACATTCTTCTGCATCAGACATTTCTTCAGGCATAATTTTACGCTCAATAATTTCAATTCCATTATCTTCGGCAAGTTTCATGACAGTCCTTCTTGTTATTCCATCAAGAAAACAATCGGCAGTTGGTGTATGCAATTTACCATCAGGCATTCTAAAAAATATATTTGCTCCAGTAGCTTCAGCTATTTGTCCTCTGTAATCTAGCATTAAAGCATCACTATAACCTTTAGCTTCAGCTTCATGTTTTGACAAAGTACAAATCATGTATAATCCAGCTGCCTTTGCAAGAACAGGTCCACAATCTGGACTTGGACGTCTCCATCTTGCTATATCTAATTTTATTCCTTGCATTTTTTGTTCTGGGTCAAAATAGCTTGGCCACTCCCATACAGCAATGGCTACATTTATTTTGGTAGCTTGTGCAGAAACTGCCATCATTTCACTACCTCTCCATACTACTGGCCTAACATAAGCATCAGAAAGTGAGTTTTTTTTTAATAAATCATCTTTAGCAGCTAGTATTTTTTTTTGAGTAAAAGGTATTTCCATATCGAGAGATTTGGCAGAATTAAATAATCTCTCAGTATGTTTTTTGGTCTCGAATATTTTGCCATTATAAGCTCTTTCACCTTCAAAAACACAACTAGCGTAATGTAAGCCATGATTTAATACATGAACGTTAGCTTTTTTCCACTCAATTAATCTACCATTATACCATATATAACCTTCGCGTTTATCAAAAGATAAGTTGTCCAAAAAAATACCTCCTAAATTAGTTATTACATATAATCCACATTATTATTAATTAATCAAATGTTAAGAAATAAGTTTTGTGATTAATTAGGTTGTTTAGTCATTTTAGATTTAATATAGTTTGAATAAATTATTATTTATTATTAAATTATAGTTAAGCTTAATTTAAAGATGTATAATCAAGATTTAAAAAAATATAATTTTCATATTTTAATTATTGACGATGATCAAAAAATTAGACTTTTGCTAAAACAATTTTTAGAAAATAATGATTTTAGAGTTTCGGATGCTCAAAATACATTAGAAGCAAAAAAAATTATGGATACATTAATTTTTGACTTGCTTGTAATTGATATTATGATGCCTGGTCAAAATGGTCTGGAGTTTTTAAAAGAAATAAGAGAAAAAAGCTCAATTCCAACTTTAATGCTTACAGCTATGTCAAGCCCCGAAGATAGACTTGATGGATTAGAATATGGAGCTGATGATTATATGACCAAACCTTTTGAACCAAGGGAATTATTACTTAGAATTCAAAATATTCTTAAAAGATTTACAAAAAATCAAAAAAAATTTGAAAGTCAAGATGTCACTAAGTTTGGTCCTTATTCATTCAACCAAAAATCAAAAAATCTATACAAAAATGACATACCAGTACATTTAACTACTGCAGAACAAAAATTGTTAAACTGTTTTTGTAAATCACCAAATAAACCTTTCTCTAGGGATGATATTAATAATTCATTAGGTGGGAAAATGGAAATTAGATCAATTGATGTCGCAATAGCAAGAATCAGAAGGAAAATTGAAATTGATCAGAGATATCCTATTTATTTACAGACCGTAAGAGGTATAGGTTGGATGTTACAAACACATGAGGATAAAATTGAAGACTAAATATAATGAGTAAATTATGAGATTACGTGACGTAACACCTAAAAGCCTCTTTGGCAGAATGTTAGCAATAATTCTTGTTCCAATAATACTTGTTCAAATTATTTCTGTGTCAATTTTTTATGAAAGACACTGGGATTGGGTTTCAAGACATATGGCCAAAAATTTAGCAAAAGATCTTGGTTTATTAATTGATGAACTCGGAAATGAACCTTCAAAAGATCAAAGAGCATTATCTGCAGTCAGAGCTAGACAATACTTCAATATAATATTTTATTGGTTAGAAGGAGGTATTTTAAAACCTAATCAGTCATTTAATGCTAAATTTGAAAATTTTCGAATTTCACTTCAAGCAAGAATTAAAGAACCTTTTTATTTATCATCAATTGAAAACTCAAGACAATTTTATGTTGACATACAGTTAGCTAACGGCATTGTAAGAATGCACATTGACAATAAACGTCTATTTGTACCTACTGGCATAACATTTATAATGTGGTCTATAGGCTCTTCAGTAATTTTATTTTCAATAGCAATCATTTTTTTAAGAGGTCAAGTTAGACCAATTTTAAGATTGGCAAATGCTGCACGTCAGATTGGTTTTGGAAGAGAAGTAGATAATTATAATATCGAGGGTGCGACAGAAGTTAGAATTGCTGGAAGAGCATTCCAAGCTATGAGGCATAGAATTAAAAAACAAATCTCAGAAAGAACGTCACTTTTAGCAGGAGTTAGTCATGACTTAAAAACTCCCTTAACTAGAATGAGACTCCAATTAGCTGTTATGGATGGACAAAACAATATAAAAGAGGACTTTGAAAAAGAACTTGCTGAACTAGAACAAATGATTGATGGGTATTTAGAATTTGCTAGAAATGATAGAGAAGAGCAAATGGTTGATGCAAGCCTTTTTAAATTATTACAACAAGCAGCAAAAACAACTGATCCAATTGGTGATAAGATCACTATTTCAGTTCCAACTGATAAAATTCCAGTTTTTCCTATTCAAGTGCAATCAATTCGAAGAGCTATTATGAATTTATTCGCTAATGCCATCAGGTATGCTGGCAAAGCCAATGCTCAAATACAAATTTATGACGATCATAGTGAAATAATTATTGATGACAACGGCCCTGGCATTCCAAGAGACAAAAGAGATGAAGTAGTTTTACCATTTACAAGATTAGAAAACTCAAGAAACATAAAAACAGGTGGTACAGGTTTAGGATTATCTATTGCAAAAAATTCTGCATTAAACCATGGTGGCGAACTAATTTTAGAAGATAGTCCACTTGGCGGATTAAGGGTAAGATTATTATTACCATTATAATCAATTTTTAATAATTCCAATTAAAACCCCTAAATCTTCCATATCAGTTAAATATTTATCTAAATATCTGATGACTCTGTCGAGATTATTATTTTCATCTTCAAGGAAAATTTCTAAGCATCTGATAAATACTATATTTAAAGCAATAGATTTTAAGATTTTAATACCACAATTTTGTTCTTTTTCAATTAAATCCAATAAGGAGTTTGAAAAATTATAATTTTCTTGAAGAATATTAAAAAAAATTTTTATTTTTTGTTCAGAATTTTCACTTAAAACTTTGAAAGCTTGTTTATATCTAATAAATTTTTCGAACCTTAGTGATAAACCTTCTAATAATTTATCATAAGTGCTTGAGATAGTATCTTCGGCAATATCAGATCCAAGTGTTTTTAATACTTCTTTATCTATGATTGACATTAAAATTTTAAGGAAAAAAATACCAAACATATTTGGATTTTGAGGTACTATTTTTTCTACAACTTCTTTGGAGATTTTAGATTCTTTACAGAGTTCTTCCAATCTTATTTTTGATGAATTAGTGGTTTCTACAATTAAAAAATATGTCTTACACAAAATCCATTCAAGATTTTCATCAACTTGTTTCATAAGATATATTTATCCGTTAATATTTAATTCCATGGCTCTTTTTTTAGCCATGTTAATTGTTAATTTCAATACAGGATACAAACCAGTAACTTTGGCTTCAAGTTCTTTTAATCCTGCTTCAGTGGTTCCACCAGGACTTGTAACATTTTTTTTCAAAATTTTTGGATCACTCTTTGAATCTTCAAGCATTCTTGCAGATCCTATTAAGGTTTTAGAAGCTAATGCTTTTGCGTTATTTGATGGCAATCCTAGTTCTGCACCTATTTGAGCAAGCAGTTCTACAAAATAAAAAATATAGGCAGGTCCTGAACCAGATATAGCAGTAACAACATCAATTAAACTTTCGTCGCGAAGAAATATAGTCTCACTAAAAGCAGATAAAAGTAACATGGTTTCTTTTTCATCTTCATCACTAATATTAGAACTTTTACAATAACCTGTTACACCAAACCCTATTGAAGCCGGCAGGTTTGGCATCGCTCTGACAATTTTTACATCACTACCAATTTGTGTTTTAAACCATGAAAAAGATAAGCCAGCTGCAATAGAAATAAAAAGTGATTTAGTTAAATTTAATTTATAAAAAATTTTAACTGTGTCTTCCATTTGTTGTGGTTTTACTGCAAGAAATATTATGTCAAAATTATTGAATTCATTGTGTTCTTTTAAGTGTTCGATACTTTCGAACGCTTTAAAACCATCTTTATTTGCAGTTTTTCGGAGTGATATTTTTTTTTCAATAATAAAAAAATTAAAATTTAAATTTCTGAGCATCCAGCCTTTAGCAATAGATGAACCCATTTTCCCGTATCCAAATAAAATTACGTCTTTCATTTTTTACCTAATATTATAGATCATTTTATTATGCATGTCCTTTAGCATTCAGGAATAATAATTTTAAATGATCCTTTTGAAATTTTTCTGCATAGATTAAATGGTGAATTCCAAATACAAAGTTATGAAACAATTTATTAGTAAAAGTTAAATTTTTGTCAATATTATTTGATAGAATGTGTTGATCTATAAAATGAACGTGGAATTTCATTATTATGAATTTTACTTTACTTAATTTTAAGTCAAAAACAAAATAACCATCATCTGTATTTTGATTCACATAATTTATTAATGATAGCAGGTCGCACAATTTATTTTTAGGGATTTCTAAATCTATAGTAAATTCAAAATACAAATTATTTTTATTATAAAAAATATTTAGAAAATAATGTGATATTTCCCCAATGAAGTAGAAGTTATAATTTTTTTTTGAGTTACGATTTATAATCCAATTATTTTTTTTTAGAGTATTATAGATATTTGGATATAAATTTATATTTTTTAATTCACTTCTCATAATCAAACTACATATAGTATACAATTATAAATAATAGATATTTATACACCATATATAGTCTAACTAAAAACTAAAATTTATTTTTAATTTTTTTTATTTTTTTTGGGGGTCAATTTCTCTACTTTCGCTTTTAATAGAATAAATTCAGAATTTAATTTTTCGTATCGATCTACTAAAGCCTCAAAGTCTTCTCTACTAACAATACCCCTGGAATTAAAAAATTTATCAAATCTACTCTTTATTATGTTGTCAATTTCAATCTTTAAATCTGCAAAAGTAGAGATTGCCCCAGTAATTATGGAAGTAGTGTCTTTTAAAAAAAAATTATTTTTCATTATTTTTCCTAAACTTATAATTTTGTTAGTTAGGAATATTATATTATATTATAATAGTAATAATATCAAAAATGTTAAAATTATCTTAAAGTTATTTTTATGTTTCAATTTCCAAATATTAATCCAATAGCTGTTGACTTAGGATTAATTAAAATTAGTTGGTATGCACTTTCTTATGTTATCGGAATTATCTTAAGTTGGATTTTAATTCTTAAAATAATCAAAATAAAAAAAATTAACATTAGTAGAAAAATAATCAGTGACTTAATTAGTAATTGTATGATTGGTATAATTATAGGTGGTAGATTAGGATATGTGTTTTTCTATAACCCTGAATATTATTTTAATAATTTTATAGATGTTTTTAAAATATGGAATGGTGGTATGTCATTTCATGGAGGATTAATCGGAGTTATTTTAGCTATTATTTATTCAAGTAGGTCATCAAAAATTTCTATCTTTGTATTTTCAGACTTAATTTCAATTGTTTCTCCTATTGGTATATTTTTTGGAAGAATTGCAAATTTTATCAATGGAGAACTTTTTGGAAGAATAACTACTCATAAATTTGGAATTATATTCCCCAATGGAGGAAATTTACCTAGACACCCAAGCCAACTATATGAGGCATTCTTTGAAGGAGTTATATTGTTTTTAATAATGTTTTCTTTAATGAATTTTAATAAAATTTTTAATAACACAGGTTTAATAACATCTTTGTTTATATTTTTTTATGGCACTTTTAGATTTTTGATAGAATTTCTTAGAGAACCTGATACTCACCTTGGATTAATTTATCTTAACTTTTCAATGGGCCAACTTTTGTCCCTACCAATGATATTTGCTAGTTTGTGTGCTATAATAATTTTATATAATAAAAATACATAAATAAATAATTCTTATTAAATTGAAGACACATATATGACATTAAAAAAGATAATCCATCCAAAATTAGATTTAAAAGGTATCAGTCACGGTTTTTTTACCAGAAAAGGTGGATGCTCAAAACATCCCTTCAACTCACTTAATTGTAGTTTCAATGTTGATGATAAAGAATTAAACGTAAAAAAAAATTTAAAATATGTTTGCAATGAGCTTAAATTAGATAAATTAGTTGGATTAAACCAAATCCACTCATCAAAAATTTTTACAATTCAAAATACAAACAATACAACCGGTCCTATTAAAGCAGATGGATTAGTTACTAATTTAAAAGGAATTGGACTATCAATTTTAGGGGCAGATTGTGCACCAATTTTATTTTATGAGCATGGTTCAAAAATAATTGGGGCCTGTCACGCAGGCTGGCGAGGCACCATGCAAGGTGTTATTGAAGCAACAATTAAAAGTATGGAAAATTTAGGTGCTGAAAGACAAAATATTACTGCGGTTATTGGACCTACAATACATAAAGAATCATACGAAATTAAAAATAATCTAGCCCAAAAAATTAAAGAAACTTTTATTTATAAAAAAAACAATTCAATTTTATCTTATCTTAAAGATGACAGCTATTTATTAGATCTACCTTTATTTATAAAAGAAATTTTAAAAAAAACTAAAATTCAAAATGTTAATGACATTAATGTGAATACTTATGAAAAGTCTGATTTGTTTTTTAGCCACAGAAAGTCTACACATGAAAATTTTCCAAAAGAAGGCAAAACTGGTAGGCATATTTCAGTTATAGGAATGTTGAAGTAGAAATTATGCCACATTTAATAATTTTTTTTATGGTTATTTTTTTAGGTATATTTGTTTTAATTTTAATATAAATAAAGATAAAATTTATCTTGCTATTGCTTTACTCAGACTGCTATTAAATAGCTAGTATTATCTTAGGAATCTATTGATGAAAATACTATCGTGTAATTCAAACATTAATTTAGCAGAGAGTATTTCCAAAAATCTCAATTCAAGCCTTGTTAAAGCAGAAATTAAAAAATTTTCTGATATGGAAGTTTTTGTTGAAGTTCAAGAAAATGTTAGAGGTGAAGATATGTTTGTTATACAATCAACATCTTACCCTGCAAATGACAATTTAATGGAGTTATTGGTTAGCTTAGATGCACTTAGAAGAGCTAGTGCGAGAAGAATTACTGCTGTAATACCTTATTATGGATACGCAAGGCAAGATAGAAAGTCTGGTCCAAGAACTCCTATTTCAGCAAAATTAGTAGCAAATCTTATTACTAAAGCGGGTGCAGATAGAATACTCACTATGGACCTACACGCAGGACAAATACAAGGTTTTTTTGACATTCCTACAGATAATTTATTTGCAGCTCCAGTTTTTGTCAAAGATATAGAAGAAAAATATAAAAATAAACCCATAGTTATAGTATCACCTGATGTTGGTGGTGTAGTTAGAGCAAGAGCAATTGCTAGAAGAATAAATGCAAACTTAGCTATAATTGATAAAAGAAGAGAAAAACCTGGTTCTTCAGAAGTAATGAACATAATTGGTGATGTATCTAAACACCACTGTATTATAGTTGATGATATAATAGATTCTGGCGGTACTATATGTAATGCGGCAGAAGCTCTAATTAATGTTGGGGCGATAAGTGTTGATGCATATGTTACTCACGGAGTACTATCAGGTTCTGCAGTAAGTAATATAGATAATTCTCCTCTAAATTCTCTAGTTACCACTAATTCTATAAAAGCAACTGAAGCTGTTAAAATATCAAGTAATATTAGGCAAATTTCTATTGCACCTATAATTGGTGAAGCCATACGAAGAGTTCATACAGAACAGTCTGTATCGAGTCTATTTGTATAAATTTATATTATTTACTTTTAATTTTTTAATTTAAAGGGTATTTAATTTGTATTCTTTTGCACCCCTAAAGGCAAAGATATTTAAAAGGAGATGATATTAATGGATACTATAGATATTAAAGCTGAAGCTCGAAGTCAGGTTGGTAAGGGGGCTGCCAGAGCTGCAAGACGAGCAGGTCTACTTCCTGCTATTATATATGGAAATAAACAACCTGCAATTCCCATTACGCTAGATGCTAATAAATGGCGTCAATTAATGCATAAACCAGGAATATTCAGTCAATTAATGAACATAGAGGTGGCTGACGAAAGACATTTTGTATTACCACGAGATATTCAGCAACACCCAGTATCTGAAGAAGCTGAACATGTTGATTTTTTAAGAGTTACTGAAAATGCAACTGTAGCTGTTGGTATAAGCGTTGAATTTATAAATGAAGATAAATGTACTGGGTTAAAACTAGGTGGAGTTTTAAACGTGGTAAGGTCACAAGTTGAACTTAATTGTCCTGCGATTTCTATTCCAGAAAAAATATCAGTTGACTTAGAAGGTCTTAATGTTGGTCACACAATACATATCAGTGCAATTAAACTTCCTGAGGGATGTACGCCAACCATTACTGACAGAGATTTTACCGTTGCAACTATTGCTGCTCCAAGAGGTGGATTAGGAGAAACTGAAGAGGAAGAAACAGAAACAACTGATGAAGTTGCTGAAGACAATAAAGATGAAAAAAATGATAATTAGCAACCTAGTGTAAAAAGAGTGATTTAACTTTTGAAATGTTTCTTATAGTTGGTTTAGGAAATCCTGGAAAAACTTATAGCAACAATAGACATAATATTGGTTATAGAATAATAGACAATATTAGAGAAAATTGTAATTTTCCTAAATTTATAAAAAAATTTAATTCTGAATTTTCTAAATCTATTTTAGGGGAAGAAATTGTACTTTTAGTTAAACCAAGAACTTATATGAACAATTCTGGAAAGGCAGTAAAAGAAATTAAAGACTTTTATAATATTATAATTGATAATATTTATGTAATTCACGATGAAATTGATTTAGATCAAGGGAGAATCAAATTAAAAAATGGTGGAGGTCATAATGGACATAATGGCATTAAAAGTATAGATAAATATATTGGAAAGGACTATAACAGAGTAAGAGTTGGAATTTCAAGACCTTCTAAAATGTATGAAGAAAAAATCACTGAAAATGTATCAAATTGGGTTCTGTCAAATTTTACTTCTTACGAAAAAAAACAATGGCTTGATACCACTATAATTAATGTTTCTGAAATAGTTATTTCATCAATCAAAAAAAATAGGTAAGTTAATGGGTTTTAAATGTGGAATAGTAGGCTTACCTAATGTTGGAAAATCTACTCTATTCAATGCTCTTACAGAAACCTCATCAGCTGCAGCTGCCAACTACCCTTTTTGTACAATTGAACCTAATGATGGTATTGTTTCTGTTCCTGATGAAAGGTTAATTATACTTTCTAATTTAGTTAAATCTCAGAAAATTGTTCCAGCACAAATGCAATTTGTAGATATTGCTGGTCTTGTTAGTGGTGCAAGCAAAGGTGAAGGTTTGGGAAATAAATTTTTGTCTCATATAAGAGAAGTTGACGCAATAATACATGTAGTTAGATGTTTTGAGGATACTGACATAACTCACGTAGAGAGTAGTATCAATCCATTAAGAGATTCTGAAATTATTGAAACAGAGTTGATGTTGGCTGATTTAGAAAGTTTGGACCGCCAATCTCAAAATTTGTCAAAAAAAGTAAAGTCTAATAATGCAGAAGCCAAAATTGATTTAGCATTAATGAATAAATTGTCTAAATATCTGTCTGAAGGAATACCTTTAAGGCTAGCTAATTTACAAGAAGGTGAAATTGCTAGAATTAAAAATTTTAATTTACTTACATTTAAGCCAGTTCTTTATGCTTGCAATGTGAATGAAGATGATGCTTCGTGTGGTAATGAATTTACTAAAGATATATTTGATAAAGCTAAAACTGAGAATTGTGATGCAATAATAATATCAGGTTCTATAGAGGCTGAAATCGCAATGTTAGATAAAATTGAAAAAGAAGAGTTTCTTAAAGACTTAAATTTATCAGAGTCTGGTCTAAATAGATTAATCAGAACTGGTTTCAAGTTACTTGATCTAATAACTTTTTTTACAGTTGGTCCAAAGGAAACTAGAGCATGGACATTGAAAAATAATTCAAAAGCCCAAACAGCCGCAGGTAAAATTCATACAGATTTTCAAAAGGGATTTATTCGAGCAGAAACAATATCTTATGATGATTATCTAAATTTTAAAAGCGAACAAGCTGTAAAAGATGCTGGACGTATGAGGGTTGAGGGTGCAGATTATATTGTTAAAGACGGAGATATTTTTAATTTTAGATTTAATGTTTAATTTGGATTAAATTATGAATGAAATTCTAGAAATAACAGCAAATGATAATCATAAATTTTTAGCTTATATTTCACAACCTTCAGAAAAACCAAAAGCAGGAATTGTAATTATACAAGAAATTTTTGGTGTAAATGCTCATATTAAAGAAGTAACAGACTTTTATGCTAATAAAGGTTATCTAAGCATTGCACCATCATTATTTGACAGAGTTGAAAGAAATGTAACTTTAAATTATGACGAACAGGGTGTATCAAAGGGAAGATATTTAAAAGAATTGTGTGATAAGAATGCCCTAGAAGATATAGAGGCTAGTATATCTATAGTATCTTCAGCGGGTAAAGTGGGTGTAGTAGGATATTGTTGGGGTGGATCTTTATCATGGAGAATTGGTTGTAAGTCTACAAATCTTTTAGCTTCTGTTTGCTACTATGGTGGAGATATTCCAAAACTTAAACATTTAAAACCTAAATGCAATGTTTTAACTCATTTTGGTGAACTTGATGAAGGTATACCAATAAAAGATGTTAAAACTTTTGCGGAAAACAGACCTGAAGTTATTACATACACATATCCCGCTGATCATGGATTTAACTGCAATCATAGAAGTCAATTTGACAAAACAAGCTCAAAAGTAGCTCTTGATAGAACTTTGAAATTTCTAGAAAAAAATTTAACATAGATTACTGTTTTTTTATTGGAGCCCAAATTTGCTTCATAGCAAAATAAGATAATGCCGTAAGCAACAACAAGAAAAGCATAACTGATATTCCCAATCGCTTCCTATCTTCCATTTCAGGTTCAGATGCCCAAGCAAGAAAAGCTGTTACGTCTTTTGCCATTTGATAAGGTGTAGCTTTTGTGCCGTCAGCATATTCAACTCCATCATCATAAAGGGGTTGAGGCATCCCAATCAAATTTCCTGAATAATATTTGTTATAGTACATACCGTCGGGAACATTTTTTTCAGCAGGTGCTTCTACATAGCCTGTTAAAAGTGCATGTAGATAGTTTGCTCCATCAGGCCTTGCTTTCACAATTAAGGATAAATCTGGAGGATAAGCACCGCCATTTGCAGCTCTCGCAGCTTTATCATTTGGATAAGGTGATACGAATTTATCGCTTGGCCTAGCTGGTCTCTCGACAATCTCACCATCATCGTTAATGGTGTTTACAGTATTTTCAGCCGCAAATGCTTTAATTTCATCATCATTATAACCAATAGACTTTAAATTTCTATACGCTAAAAGTCTCATTCCGTGACACCCTGAGCATACTTCTTTATAAACTTGAAGCCCTCTTTGTTGTGATGTTCTATCAAAAGTACCTAGAATTCCAGCGAAGGACCAATTTAGTTGTGGGTAACTTATTTTTTCACCTGCAGCAAATGAAGAATTTGATGAACAAATTATTACCAAACTAAAAAAAAGTTTTAAAATATTGCGAGAAAAAAAACATGATGAGACCCTATTCATCTATTTTTTCTCCCTCACTGCAAAAGCAGATGCAGTAGATCCCCCCCCTAAAATTGGTTCAGATATAGAAATTGGAAGTGGTTTTGTTTTTTCTATATATGGTAATAATGGAAATAAAATTAAGAAGTGGAAGAAGTAGTAAGCTGTGGCTATTCTTGATAGTATAACATATATACCTTCCGCTGGCATTGCTCCCAAATATCCTAGTAAAATACAGTCAAGAAAAAGTATCCAAAAGAAAATTTTAAAAATAGGCCTGAATTGTGAAGACCTTACAGGTGATCTATCCAACCATGGTAAGACGAATAAAACTGCGATTGCACCAAACATAAAAAGGACCCCACCAAGCTTATCTGGAATAGCTCTAAGAATTGCGTAAAAAGGTAGAAAATACCATTCAGGCACAATATGAGCAGGTGTGACCATAGGATTAGCTTCAATATAGTTATCTGGATGACCCATAAAATTAGGAAAGAAAAAAACTGCTGCTGCAAAAAATGATAGAAATACACTTAACCCAAACAAATCTTTGATAGTGTAATAAGGGCTAAAAGGAACGGTATCTTGTGTACCTCTTACATCAATTCCGATTGGATTATTTGAACCAAAGCGATGTAAAGCAATTAAATGAAGTATTACAACTCCCACTATGACGAAAGGTAAGACAAAGTGTAGAGAAAAGAATCTATTTAAAGTAGAATTGTCAACTGAAAAACCGCCCCATAACCATGTTACTATACTTTCTCCAACAAATGGAATAGCTGAGAATAAATTTGTAATAACTGTGGCGCCCCAAAAACTCATTTGACCCCAAGGTAAAACATATCCCATAAAAGCAGTAGCCATCATTAGTAAAAGTATTAAAACACCTAAAATCCATAAGAGCTCCCTCGGAGCTTTGTAAGATCCATAATATAAACCTCTGAAAATATGTATGTAAACTACAATGAAGAAGAAACTAGCTCCATTCATATGAATATATCTTATAAGCCATCCATGATTAACATCTCTCATAATTCTTTCCACAGAATCAAATGCATAATCTACATGAGCTGTGTAGTTCATGGATAAAACAATCCCGCTAACTATCATAGTTACTAAGGCGAAACCAGCTAAAGAACCAAAATTCCAAAAATAATTTAAATTTTTGGGGGTTGGATAATGATTTAATTCATGATCCATGAAAGAAAATATCGGCAATCTGTAATCAATCCATTTGACCACGGGATTTTTGAATTTAGACTTTGACAATTATTACTCCTACAACTAAGAAATTAACCAATTTTAATAACATTATTCGATAAAAACTTGTAAGACGGAACTTCAAGATTAGTTGGTGCTGGACCTTTTCTTATCCTTCCAGAATGGTCGTAATGTGATCCATGACACGGACAAAACCACCCCCCATACTGACCTTTTACATCACCAGATTTCTGACCAAGTGGGACACAACCTAAATGTGTACAAACACCTACTAAAACAATAAATTTTTCATTTGGCACCCTTTCTTCGTCTGTTTCAGGGTGTCTCATGTCGTCTAATGAGACATCTTTAGCTAATTTTATTTCTTCAGGTGTTCTGTGGCGAACAAATACAGGCTTACCCCTCCAGGTTACTGTTATGGCTTGACCTTCTTCAAGAGATGATATATCCACCTCTGTCGATGCTAAAGCTAAAGTGTCAGCTGCAGGGTTCATCTGATCAATTAAAGGCCATGCAACTGCAGCAGCACCTATTCCTGCCATAGCGTATGTTGACACTATTAGGAAATCTCTTTTACCTTCATTTTTATTTTTCGACTTGGATTTGTTAGACATTTATCTCACTTTATAAATATAATATTTATATAACATTGTAAAAAAAAAATTCCAGTGTTTTTTAAAATGATTCTAAAAAAGAATATAATTATTTTTGATATTTAATTCCAAATAACTTTTGGAGGTAAACTCATTAATACAGCATCTGTATTTCCACCAGTTTTCAATCCAAAAATTGTGCCTCTGTCATATAACAAATTAAACTCTACATAACGACCTCTTTTAATTAATTGTAACTCTTTGTCTTTTTTGTCAAATTGTTTATTCAATCTATTATTAACTATCTTTAAATAAGAACTTAAGAATGTCGATCCAATATCTTTTATAAAAGAGAAATCTCTTTCCCAGTCTTCATTACATAGATAATCAAGAAAAATTCCTCCTACTCCACGAGGCTCTTCTCTGTGAGGTAAATAAAAATACTCATCACACCAACTCTTAAATTTAGGATAATAAGATTCATCATATTTATCACATATATTTTTAAGTTCTTGATGAAATATATTTGACGAGTTAACGTCATCGAAAGTTGGCGTAAGATCGCCTCCCCCACCAAACCAAATTTTTTTCTCATTACCTTTACCCGTCACTAACATTCTTGTGTTCATGTGCGCCGCTGGTACATATGGGTTACACATGTGTGATACAACTGAAATACCTGATGCCCAGAATAGACCATTTTCTTCTGCTCCAGGTATTTGTTGTCTAAACTCATTAGAGAATTCACCGTGTACTGTTGAGATATTAACACCAACCTTTTCAAAAACGTTACCACGCATTATTGATATTGTTCCTCCACCTCCTCCATCTCTTTCCCATTTATTTTGATCAAATGCTATTTTCTGTTTTTTATTTATTTTTTTGTTTTCAACTTCTTCAAAAGAATTACAAATTTTATCACGAAGCTCTTTGAACCAAGAACTTGTTAATTCTTTTTTGTTTTGTAGTGTTTGAAAATTGTCCAAACATTCTTTTTCACTTAAATTTTTAATCATTTCATTTTTTACAGACATATTTTAACTTCTTAAATTTTTTCTAAAAAATTTGAAATTTCTTTTGGTGAACTTTTAAAATTATTGTTTACCCAAAACCTTTCAGCTTGAAAAAATAATTTTTCAATTTGATCATGTGTAACTGTTTTCTTTAATTTCACTATTTCTTCTCTATCTAATGGAAATATAGGCCACTTTATTTCAAATACATCAATATCTTTTATTTTTTCAAATGACAAAATATGCAACAATGCAAGTCTATACCAATTAAATGGAATCCGATCCTTAATAAATAATCCTTTTTTTTTTGAATTTATAATACATCTAAGTTGCCAAATTAATTGAAGGATATTGATCTGTTTTTTCCTAACAGCTTGTGACCTCAAAAAATCATTTTTAATATTAATTTTTAAATTAATTATTTGTTTAACAAAATGTAAAAATTTTATTTTTCTTTTATTTAAATCAAACCTATTAATTATTTTGTCAATATTATTATCCCCATATAAATGAATCATTATTACAGAAATTAAGTCTAAATTCTCATTATGCACTGTAGTTATCGCATTTAATTTAATAAAATCAATTATTTCGAAGTTGTTTATGACAAATCCAGAAGCTTTTTCAGATCTATTATAATTATTTTTATTAATTAAAAGATATTTATCTAAAGTTAATTTTGTCATCATTAAAAAACATTTATAACAATTTTTAACTAATAAGATTTTATCTATCTCATCCCTAATTCTCTTGTTTGATAAATCAATGATTTTGGGAACTCTTAAAGTAATTTCTTCTTGAAGAATTTTTGGCATTTTGTAATCAAAATTTCCAGAAAAACGACAAAATCTTAGAATTCTTAAACAATCTTCTTCAATTCTTTCTACAGGATTACCTATGAAGACAAGCTTTCTATTGATTATATCATTTTCTCCATTAAGAAAATCAGTTAAATTTCCTTTAGAGTCTAAATATAAGCTATTAATAGTAAAATCTCTTCTTTTGACATCATCGTTCAAATTAGTAGCGATATCAACTAATGCAGATCTTCCATAAGAAATTAGATCCTTCCTGAGGCTAGTTATATGATATTCTTTTTTATTAATTATAAGTGATATGGTTTTATATTTTATGTAATTGTCTTTAACAATAATATTATTTTTACTTATTTTTTTTGCGAATTTTTTTATATCTTCATTTATAACAAAATCAATATCGGTTACTATTTCATCAGTCAGGTAATCTCTTAAAGCCCCACCAACAATCCAAATTTTAACACCAATATTCTCTGCAAGATTAAAAATAGCTTCAATATTATGATCTATTTTAAAAAAATTTATAAATTTATTTTTTATTATTCAAATACCTCATTACTTCGAAAAATTACCATCTTTAACTATTCCGTCAATTATCGAGGGTGGTTGATAAGAGTAACTTGGATCAAAAGAATCTAATTCTAAATACATAAAGCATGATAAAACAAAAACACAAAAACCAACAACACTTACTAATGTTGAGTAAAAAATTTGATTATTTTTTGTTAGTTTACTTAGAATGTATCTTGTTAAGAAAAAAAGACCTATAGAAAATATTATTGCTGTAAGTATAATTAAATATCGTCGCACGGTGGAAACTCCCTCAAACCTAATCCTGCAGATATAGTGACTAAAACCCTTGCTGTTAACCCCCAAATATTTTTATTATTATAGTTAATTGTCCATGTCATGGACATGCTTGAGTTAATTGGAGGTTTTTCTCTTAAATGATATTTTGGTGATAATAGATAATTAATAGGTGGGGAAAAAATTTGTTCCACCTCACTAAGATTTGGTTTTATCACTTTTTTCCAATTTGAATTAGATTTAATAATACCAAGAAATGGTGTAACAACATAACCTGTCCCAGTAAAAAATTTTGGGAAACTTCCAACTATATTGTATTCCTTACTAGAAACGTTTATTTCTTCTTCAGTTTCCCTTTTTACTGTCTCTTCTAAATTTAAATCTTCTTTTTCTTTTCTTCCACCTGGAAAAGCTATTTGGCCTGCATGTTTTCTTAAATTATCTCTTCTCTTAATCATTAAAATTGAACTGGTTTTTTTTACTTCGTCATTAATGAATAATACTAAAACACTTGCCTGCTTATATTTATCATTTAATCGCTCTTTATCACCTGCATTTCTTACCTTATGAATACATGTTACAAGATCAGTCTTAGATACAATTTTTATCATATTTTAAGTTCAAATAATTATTTTTTAAATATTAATAATGTATTATCATGATTTATGAAACAATATTGAAAATTTTATGTATATATATTTACCTATAGCAGAACAACCAATACATTCTTTAGCAATTTTGGGTATTGGAGCTTTTCTTGGTCTTATAATGGGACTCGTTGGGGTAGGTGGTGGATTTCTTTTAACACCACTTATGATGTTTTTAGGTATACCACCTCCTGTGGCGGTAGCTTCTGTTGCGAACCAGTTGGTTGCGCCTTCGGTTTCAGGTGTTTTGTCTCATTGGAAAAGAAGTAATGTTGATTTTAAAATGGGCACAGTTTTACTGCTTGGAGGTATTGTAGGTTCTTCAATAGGTGTCATCTTATTCAATTTTTTAGGTAAAATTGGACAATTAGACTTTGTGATCAAATCATCCTACGTAATTTTTTTAACTCTTATTGGAACCTTGATGTTTTCAGAGTCACTTAGATTAATCTTAAGAACAAGAAAAGGTAAAGTTACAAGGGGTAAGCTTCATCAACATAATTGGCTTCACGGTTTACCTTTTAAGATTAGATTCAGGAAATCAAAATTATATATTTCAATTTTATTACCTATTTTAATCGGGGTTATAGTTGGTATTCTTGCTGCTTTGATGGGTATTGGTGGTGGTTTTATTATAGTACCAGCAATGATATATCTCTTGGGTATGCCAACATCTCTTGTAGTGGGCACATCTTTATTTCAAATTATTTTTGTTGCTGCAAACACAACTATTTTACAAGCATCTCAAAATCAAACTGTTGATGTAGTACTTGCGACAATATTATTGTTGGGTTCTGTAATAGGTGTACAAATAGGTTCAAGGTTTACAAATATTTTAAGAGGCGAATATTTAAGGTTAATTTTATCTTCAATTATTATTTTAGTAAGCTTAAAACTTTTAATTGATTTAGTTTCTGTTCCTTCTGATCTTTTTTCAGTCATAATTAGTAGGTAAGCATAAATGCAATTTTTTTTTCATATTAATCTAATTTTTTTAGTAACAATTATTACATCTAATACATTTGCACAAAACCAAATAGTTGCAGATTTATCACAAGAAAATGTTAAAATTTCAACAGACTTTCAAGGTGCTAAGATACTTTTATTTGGTGCCTATGACGGTAAAAAAGGCGATGATATAATTGTAATTGTTAAAGGACCCAAAGGATTGGTCACAGTTCAAAAAAAAGAAAAAATACTTGGTGTCTGGGTAAATACAAGAAAAGTAAACTATATAAATACGCCTAAATATTTAAGTATTTCATCTAATAGAAGAATTGATGACATACTTAATAAAAAAACTCAAAAGATATCTGAAATTGGGTTAAATAATTTAAAAATTAGAATTCAACCAGGTATTAAAGTTAAATATGAAAAAAAATGGAGACAAGCACTTACTAGAAATATGTTGAAATCAAATTTATGGAGTATAAATGAAAACTCTGTAATTTTGAATAAAGATTCTCTTTTTAGATCGTATCTAGAATTACCATCAAATGTAATTACAGGCCAATTTGAAGTTAAGATTTTACATTATCGAAATAGTAAACTTGTGTCACAACAAATTAATTCAATTAATGTTTCAAAATCGGGAATAAGTGCTGAGATTTATGACATAGCTCAAAATTACTCTACATTATATGGTTTTTTTGCAGTTTTGTTAGCAGTTTTAGTTGGTTGGGGATCTAATCTAATTTTTAGAAAAGTTTGATGAGGAATTAATGACTGATAAAAATTTAAGTAATAAGCCAAAAATTGCAAAACCAAGAAACAGACTATTCTTAGTTGTAGCAGATGATAGTAAGGAATTACATCAAGCTCTTTATTATGCTTCAAGAAGAGCCGCAACAGCTAATGGAGAGGTTGCATTATTTAGATGCATAGAACCTATTGAAGGACAGCTTTGGGGTGGCGTTACTGAAATTATGGAAGCAGAGGCTGAACAAGCTAGTAAAAAATTACTTCTAGAATTAAGTGAATATTGTGAAAAACTGGGAGCTCCCAAACCTAGAATATTTGTTCGAAAAGGAATTCTTCATGAAGAACTCTTTAATTTAATCGATAAAGAAAAAGCTATAAGAGTCTTAGTTTTAGGAGTTTCAACAGAACATGGAAATCCAGGTCCTTTGATTAACTATGTAATAAATAAGGGTAGCACTGAGTGTAGAGTACCCATTACTATAGTACCTGGCAATCTTTCAGATGAACAAATCGATGCACTTGTCTAAAATAATAGTTGATTTTAAATAAACTAACTTTATACGTATATTAAAGATTGAAGAGTGATTTATGTTTAAAAAATTATTTATTGTTATATTAGGGATAATATGTATAGCCATGGTTAAACCAGTAAAAAAAGCATCTGCAAATTCGAGTAAATTTATAACTATTGAAACATCTAAAGGTAAAGTTGTTATTGAGACTTTACATAAAATTGCACCTAATCACGTTAAAAGAATTAAGGAGTTAGTTAAACAAAAATTTTACGATGGAATTATTTTCCATAGAGTTATAGCAGGCTTTATGGCTCAAACAGGTGATCCTGATGGTAATGGTACAGGTGGTTCTGGAAAGAATTTGAAGGCCGAATTTTCAGATTACCAATACAAATATGGAACTGTTGGAATGGCAAGATCAATGAATCCTGATAGCGGAGATAGTCAGTTTTTCATATGTTTTAATGGGTGCAGTCACTTAACAGGCCAGTATACTGTATGGGGCCAGGTAGTTTCTGGAATGGAAGCAGTTGAAAGCTTAGCAGTGGGAGAACCTCCAAGTAGTCCAGATAAAATGATTTCGGTAAAACTTGGTAAAAAATAATTTAAATTTCAACAACTCTAATTGAATTTGTTGAACCAGATATACCAAAAGGCATCCCCGCAACTACTACTATGTTATCACCTTCTTTTGCAAATTTTTGAATTTTTATAATTTCTCTTGCCTCTTGTATTGCTGCTTCATATCCCTGTACTTTGCTAAAAAAAGGACAAGCTCCCCAAACTAATGACAGCTTTCTTTTTACATTAATTTCAGGAGTCATAACTACTAACAATAAATCTGAACGTTCTCTAGACATTCTATAAGCAGTATTTCCAGATGCTGTAAATGCCACAACAGCTTTTGCATTTACTGACTCAGCTAAACTTACTGCAGAACGTGACACAGCATTATATATAAAGTTTTCCCTTTTAAGATTTTGTGGACCATCGCCTGGATGATTTTTTATGTGCTTTTCAGCTGATATTATTATTCTATCCATAATGTTAACTGTCTCAAGAGGATAGGAACCTACAGCAGTCTCTGCAGATAGCATGACTGCATCTGCACCATCAAAAACAGCAGTTGCTACATCAGAAGCTTCTGCCCTTGTTGGTGATGGTGTTTCAATCATAGACTCAAGCATTTGTGTAGCAACAATAACTGGCTTTCCTGCTTGTCTACATTTAAGAATAATTTCCTTTTGTATACCTGGAACTTCTTCAGGTGCTAATTCAACCCCTAAATCACCCCTTGCTACCATTATACCATCGCAAGCTTCAATTATTTGATTTAATTCCTTTAAAGCAGATGGTTTTTCAATTTTTGCAATTACACCCGCTTTATCACCAATATGTTTTTTTACTTCTTCTACGTCCCTTAATTTCTGAACAAAAGAAAGTGCTATCCAATCAATTTCTTGGTTTAATATAAATTTGAGATCGTCTATATCTTTAGTGGTCAAAGGACTTGTATTTAAAACAACATCAGGAAGATTTACACCTTTATTGCTTTTAATAGCTCCTCCTACTACAACTTCAGTTTTTATTACATCTTTTGATATATCTTTCACTTTAAATTTTAACTTTCCATCATCCATGAGAATGTTAGAGCCAATTGACAAACTTTTAAAAATTTCATCGTGTGGTAAATTCACCCTTTTAAAATTTCCAATTTCTGGGTCTTTATCAAAAATATAATTACTTCCCTTGATCACTTTTGATTCATTTTTTACTTCTCCAATTCTAAATTTTGGTCCTTGAAGATCAGCAAGAATTGCAACATTAGAGTTCATTTCTTTTTCTGCTGATCTTATGTGTGTGATTCTTTTTAAGTGGTCTCCTTGGTTACCGTGACTAAAATTTAAACGAAAAACATTTACACCTGTTTTTATTAATTTTTTAATAATGTCTGGGTCATTTGTTGCTGTACCAATTGTTGCAACTATTTTAGTAGATCGTTGTAACTTAGCATCCTTCATTATTTGTCCTTTTCTTTTCACCTTTATACATTAATTTTCAAAAAAAGATTAAATTTATTTTTCTAAAAATTAAAATCGGCAAGCTATTTGCAAATTCCAAATATATTAGAGGAGAAATAAAGATGGCACAGATTGTTCCCTTTCCACTTGATAAAGTTAGAAAGTCAAAAAATGAAAATATTTTTAAAGAAAAACATATACTTTATATGATTAAAAATATTAGACAAAATTATCCACCATCACTTTGGAACACAGTTTATCAACTTGCAAAACAAGGTCATATTGATAATGGTAAATACTTAAATTCTGAAGATGTAAAACCCCAAAAGTAAGTTTTTTAATTAAATTTTATTTCAAAAATAAAAGGATTTCATATTACATAAAAGTTATTTAAAGTTATCCCAGAATGGAAAAAAAATTTAAACATCCTATTTTATATACTTTCAGGAGATGTCCTTATGCAATGAGAGCAAGATTTGCCATTAGATCATCTCAGATAATAGTTGAAGTAAGAGAAATTAAATTACAAGAAAAACCATCTGAATTTTTAAAATCATCCCCAAAAGGGACTGTGCCAGTTTTAATAACAAACTCAGGTGAAGTCTTAGAGGAAAGTTTGGATATAATTAACTGGGCCTTAAATATAAATGATCCAGATAAATGGCTTGCTAAAGGAAAACTAGAAAGTCATGAGATTACAAAAATTTTAGAAGATCTTGAAAATAAATTTAAGCCTAATTTAGATAAATATAAATACACTAATAGATTTTCTGGGGTTGATCAATTTTTATATAGAAATAAAAATTTATGCTTTCTTGAAAAATTAAATTCTTATCTCGAAAAAAACAAATCACTCAATTGCGAACATCTTACTTTATTAGATTATGCTATATTTCCATTTGTTAGACAATTTAGAAATGTTGATCAAGAGTGGTTTGAAAAATTAAATTTTATTTTTTTGAACAAGTGGATAAATCAAATCATTGATAGTCAAGACTTTTCATCTATAATGAAAAAATTCAGAAAATGGGAGCCAAATGATTTACCTATTTTTACACATTTTGAATAATTTATTTGCCTAGGAGAAATTTTATGTCAGATGCATTTATTTGTGAAGGAACAAGAACACCTATCGGTAAGTTTGGGGGCAGTTTGTCGTCAGTGAGAACTGACGACCTTGCGGCTTTGCCACTTATGTCACTGAAAAAAAAATTGGATAAAACTGACTGGGATAACTTAGAAGAAGTCTTCTATGGTAATGCTAATCAAGCTGGCGAAGATAATCGTAATATTGCAAGAATGGCTTTACTTTTAGCAGATCTTCCAAATACAGTTCCAGGTATAACACTTAACCGATTATGTGCTTCAGGCATGGAAGCAATATCAAGTGCAGCACGTATGATTAAGTCTAATGAAGCAGATATGACTATTGCTGGAGGTGCAGAAAGTATGAGTCGAGCTCCTTTTGTGATGCCTAAAGCCAATACAGCATTCTCTAGGAATGCAGAAATTTATGATACAACTATAGGTTGGCGATTTGTAAACCCTAAAATGCAAGCTAATTATGGTATAGATTCAATGCCAGAAACTGCAGAAAACGTTGCAGAAAAATATCAAGTTAGCAGAGATGACCAAGACAAAATGGCTCTTTCCAGCCAAATAAAGGCTTCGGTTGCAATTCAAAATGGAAGATTGGCTAAAGAGATTACTCCCGTAGAAATCCCACAAAGAAAAGGTGATGTATTAATATTTGAAAAAGACGAACATCCTAGAAGTACATCAATTGAAAAACTTTCTTCACTCCCAACACCATTTAGAAATAAAGGTACTGTTACAGCAGGAAATGCTAGTGGTGTTAACGATGGTGCGGCAGCAATGATAATTGCAAGTAAAGAAGGAGTAAAACGAAATCATTTGACCCCAAGAGCAAGAATAATTTCGGCAGCTAGTTCTGGAGTTGAGCCAGCCTTTATGGGTATTGGGCCTGTGCCAGCTTCTTTAAAAGCGCTTAAAATAGCTGGGATTAAAATTAAAGATATTGATATTATTGAAATAAATGAAGCATTTGCTGCACAAGGTTTAGCTAGTTTAAGGTCTCTTGGCATTGAAGATGATGATGAAAGAGTAAATCCTAATGGTGGAGCAATAGCTCTCGGCCATCCTCTTGGGATGTCTGGAACAAGATTAGTTCTTACAGCAACTCAAGAATTAATTGAAAAAAAATTAAAATACGCATTATGTACAATGTGCGTTGGTGTTGGTCAAGGAAGTGCTATAATAATAGAAAGAGTCTAAATAACCTATTTCGATTGATATGCTTGTCGATCTATGGATACTGAACTTATATAAATAAATACATTATCATTTATTAATAATTTACAATTTTTTAGATTATATGTCGTTATCCTTGCCCTAAGTTTTTGTTTTTTTCTATTATTTTTCAAATTTTTTAACACAATTACTAACTCAGAGAATGCTGTGTTATTTTCAATTTCAATTGAAGATATTATACCTTGCAATTCGTTTTCAGTGATTTGTGTCTTTATACGTGAAGATGAAAGAAGTATATCTCTGGATCTGATTCTAACTCTTACTATATCATTTAAATTACCTGGCAAACCTGGCACAAAAAGTTTTTGTCCATTCAAATCAAGAGTTGTCATATGTAAGTTCTGATCATGCCTAGAAACTATCCCCTCTAAAATGGAACTTGACTCAAATTTGCCTGTCAGATCTACAAATGAACTTCTATTAAGAATATTTGAAACACTTCCGCTATCGATTTTCTTACCATTTTTAATTAATACGATTTGATCTCCAATTTGTGAAATTTCATCAATCGAATGGGTAATATATAAAATTGGTATTTTAAATTTTTTATTAAAATCTTTTAAAAACACTAATAACTTAGATTTATATCTAATATCTAAATCTGACATAGGTTCGTCTAAAAGTAGATAATTAGGTTGTTTTAAAATTGTCCTTGCTAGTACGACTCTTAATTTTTCACCTCCAGATAAATTCTCAGGCGACCTCTTTAAAAGAGAATTCAATTCAAGCTGATTAATTAAATATTCTTTACTTATTAAACTTTTATCTTGAGTTTTTAGTTGATTCCTTTTAATAGCAAAATCAAGGTTCTCTTCTACACTTAGGTGTTCAAACAAAATTGGATTTTGAAACATTATTCCAAACGGACTCTTATTAGGAGGATGTTTATCTATTTCGTGAAGTGCAATTCCATTAAAAAAAATTTTAGTTTCTAAATTATTAATAAATCCACCTAATGCAGAAATAATTGTGGTTTTTCCTGATCCATTTGGGCCACATAAGATAGTTATCCCATCACTTTTAAAATGATGCTCAAAATTTAAAAATAAATTCCCAATTTTACCTTTTAAAAAAACCGATAAGTTTGACATTATTTAATTCTTACAACTGTTCTTTTGTTAAAATAAAATAGAGTTAATAATATAATGAATGATAAAATTAACATCCCACCTGCTAAAATATGTGCTTTTCCAAATGATAATTGTTCTACATGATCATAAATCGAAATAGCAATTACTTTTGTTTTACCATGAATACCACCTCCAACCATTAAAACGATACCAAATTCACCTAAGGTGTGCGCAAAAGAAATTATGAAGGAAGTAAAAAATCCTTTTTTACATAAAGGTATTATCACATTTAAAAAAGTATCTAATGGCCCAGCCCCTAGACTGTGAGATGTTTTAATAGTATCCCTTCCTATTTTTTCAAATGAAGCTTGAAGAGGCTGAACCCAAAAAGGAAGAGAATAAATTATAGAAGCAAGAACTAAACCGTAAAAAGAAAAGATCAATTGTTCTCCAGTAAGCAATATAAAAGTTTTACCTAATAATGTTTCAGGACTAAAAAACATAATTAGATAAAAGCCAATAACTGTAGGTGGTAACACAAGTGGTAGTGTTACTATTGTTTCAATAAATGGTTTGGTCTTTTTTGACTTAAATGCTAAAAAATAAGCTAAAGGGGTACCTATTAAGGCAAGAAAAAAACAAGTAACAATAGCTAACTTTAATGTAATTAAAATTGAAGTAAAATCTGAACTTAAATAGTGATAAATATCCATATTAAAAGACCAACAAAATTTGGAATTGATTTTGAGTATTATATCCTAACTAGATTATAATGGGGAATTATAAATGTCATTTATAAAAACTGATGATAATGTAAAATTATTTTATGAGTCTATTGGTAAAGGGGAACCGATAATATTTGTTCACGAATTTGCTGGTGATTATAGAAGTTGGGAACCTCAAATTAATTATTTATCAAGATATTATCAATGCATATCATTCTGTGCTAGAGGATACCCACCATCTGAAGTTCCAAAAAACAAAAGCAGTTTTAGCCAAGAAAGAGCATGGCGTGACATTTTAAGCGTGATGGATAATCTGAAAATTGATAAAGCTCATATTGTTGGTTTATCCATGGGAGGATTTGCAACTCTTCATTTAGGTATAAATGCTCAAGATAGAGTGTTAAGTCTAGTAATAGCTGGTTGTGGATATGGTGCCATACCAATTGACAAAACTAATTTCAATAAAGAAGCAGACTTTTCTAATATTTCGTTGGATAGTGCAAAAATTATTTTAAATGAGGGAATGGATAAATTTGGATCAGAATATGCTCTAGGTCCTACTAGAGTTCAATTTCAAAATAAAGATCCAAAAGGTTGGCAACTATTTAATGACCAACTAATAAAACATGATCCTGTCGGTTCAGCCAATACTTTATTGGGCGTTCAGAATAAAAGACCTAACTTATATTCTTTAGAAGAAGAAATAAGAGGTATAACTTGTCCAACACTAATTATAAACGGTGATGAGGATGATATGTGTCTTGAAGTAGGTTTGTATTTGAAGAGGACTATAAAGACAGCTGGTTTGTTAATAGTTCCAAAAACAGGACACACAATCAACTTAGAAGAACCAGATTTATTTAATAATCATTTACTTAAATTTTTTACTGCAGTTAATTCATCTTCATGGGGAAGCAGAGATAAAAGAGCAAAAATTATAAAATTCTAGTCTCTAAAATTTTCATATTGTAGTGGGTGCTTAATATTTAATTCTTTTATTAATTTAATTGCTGCTTGAAGATCATCTCTTTTTTTACCAGATACTCTTACTTCATCACCTTGAATAGAAGTTTGTACTTTACTTTTTGAGGATTTAATTGCCTTTACTATCTTTTGAGCTACTTCTCTATCAACACCTTGTTTGATTAATACAATTTGTCTAATGGAATTACCTGATGCAGCTTCTGGTTTTTCGAATACCAATGCGCCTGTATCAACTTTTTTTCTAGTAAGGTGAGTAATAATAAGATCCTCAACTTGCTTTCTTTTCAAATCATCATCAGCTTTAATAATAATTTTATCTTCTTGCTGTTTTACTTCACACATACTTCCTTTAAAATCATATCTAGTACTAATTTCTTTTTTCACACCATCTAAACCATTTTGAACTGAAGGCATGTCTATTTTACTTACTATATCAAAGCTAGGCATCGTTAAATTCCCTAATAGTTTTATAAACTACCATAATATTAAATTTTTATTTCTCAAACAATCTAAATAAAAGTTGATAGAAATTCCTTAAAATTATAGATTAAGTATTTATTAATATTAATTATAAACAAAGTTTTTAATGGATATCATCTTTAAATTAATCTTACTTATACCTTTGTTTCTAAGTACAATCTTTTTATTTATAAATATTGGAATATCGGCAATATTTCCATTCTGGATTTTATGTGGATTAATTGATGTGTCTAGGCACAAAACAATGGATCTAAAATTAATTAAAGAATATTTCATAGGTAAAGGTTTTTTAACTTTTTTACTATCACCATTAAATCTTTTATCTGATCTTTTGTCGCACAGAAATCTTCACACTTATAAAATTGAAGATCTTCCCCAAGGTCATCAAAATGAAATCAATGACGTTATTTCGCTATTTGATAAAAACTCTAAAGAAATCGCAAAGAGATTTAAAGAAAATCTAAATGATAATAGAACAATGTTATTTTATAAATGGTATGGATATGAACTGAATGATTCAATTGAAGAATTTAATAATGAATATAAATATATAAAAACTATTGGTGTTTCACTTTTTAGAGAGAAGACTTCAACGTCTAGACATTTTGGTCCTCTAAGAATGACTTATCGAATTTTGTATAATTTTAATAAAGTTAAAAAGGAAGGTTCTTTTATTGAAGCTGATGGAAGAATCCATAAATGGAAGTCTAATCCATTGTTTATTTTTGATGACACTTTAATACACCAAAGCTTTAATGAAGAAGATGATTTAAGATTTTGTGCTTTTATTGATATTATTAGGCCTTCTCATTTTGACAATATAATCAAAGTAATTTTAAAATTAGTCGGTTTTTTATTAAAAAATACTAGGAGTATTTTTTATAAAAATTGGAAAATGATATAAAAGCTATGCATTTGGCACTAGTATCTGTCTAACAACTTCACCCTTTGATAATCTATCAAAACCTTCATTTAAATTATCAAATTTAATTTTACCATCAATCAATTTATCTACTGGCAAACGTCCTTGTTTATATAAGTTTAGAAATCTAGGCACGTCTCTTACAGGAACACATGAGCCCATATAACTTCCTAAAATTGATTTTTCCTGCGCTACTAAATCACTATGATTAAAACTAAACTGAGTATTTATAGGCGATAAACCAGCAGTAACTACGGCTCCACCATACCTTATAATTTGATAAGCAGTATCCATGGCTTGTATTACCCCAGCTAGATCAATAGCATAATCAACACCACCATTTGTTAAATCTCTTATTTCTTCAACCATATTATTATTTCTACTATCAAAACAATGAGTTGCCCCAAGTTCTTCTGCTCTAATAAATTTTGATGGATCAATATCAATTGCAATTATAGTTTCAGCTCCTGCAAGTTTTGCACCAATGACACCATTTAGCCCTACACCTCCTAATCCAATAATTGCAACTGAATCTCCCGGTCTTATTCTTGCTGTATTAATTACAGCTCCTACACCAGTCATAACAGCACACCCAAAAAGAGCTGCATCTTCTATATTAAAAGCTTTGTCAATAACAACTACAGATCCTCTATCGACCACATTAAATTCTGACATGCAAGAAATACCCATATGATGATTTAACCTATTGCCTTCCATATCTGTCAATCTGCTTCCACCTGACATTAAATCACCTATACCTTTTGTTGTAGCAGCAAGTTCACATACTTGAGGTCTTCCTTCAAGACACCTTCTACATCTTCCACAAGAAGGTGAAAATTGAAACGCAACATGATCTCCAATTTTTATGTCTTTTATAGCACTTCCTAATTCAACTACTTCACCCGAACCTTCGTGACCAATCACCAATGGCAAAGGCATTAATCTGGATCCATTAATAACTGACAAATCAGAATGACAGAGACCAGCACCCATAACCTTCACAAGAACTTCATTTTCCAGCGGGGGTGATATATTGATTTCCTCAATTGATAGTGGCTTAGAGTCTTTATATGGGGCAGTTAATTTATTATTTCTAATAACTGCAGCTTTACATTTAATTGACATTTAAACACTCCTATTTTTAATATTTACCGGCTTGCCATGAGGTGTGGACAAATAAGCTTGAGTCCAGTCTTCTTTTAATAACATCAAGGTATCTTTATTACTTACTTTTTTTATAATGAGGATTTCTTCAAGCGCATTTAACCAACAAGAAAAATAATCATTACTACCATCTAAGTTTTTTGAAAGTGATCTTTGTTTCTTTAGTGACTTTTCGAAAACATCTACAAACTCTTTCCAGCTGAAATTTCCTTTCTCGGACATTTGAACTGTAATCGCAAATAACTGACTATGCCAAGGATTTTGGAAAACAATTTGATCTTGAGTTTTATTCGTAAAAGGTAAATTATAATAAGATTTCATTTTTATCTTTTTAAAATTAATGTGGAAAAAGTTTTAGGTATGGTTCCCACAAGTCTAAGAAAATACTGTCATTTTCATTCTCGGCCAATTCTCCCCACAACTCTGAAGACTTAAACTCTACAGTATACAATGGTAAGGGGTTCTCTCCCAAATCATGAGCATTTTTATCAGGGAAAACATGGTTGTTGTTATAAGAATGAATTACTCCAACTCTTCCCATGGCATATTTTGGTAATCGTGTATGACCACCACTAACATCTTTATTTGGACTGTAATTTTGTGTAATAACCTTATCGCCTATATCAAAAACAGGATTTATATTTGTGTCTCTAATAGAAGGACCTCCCCAACCTAGTGTTTTTTGAACATCTTTAGCTAACCAAGTTCTGCGATCAAGTTTGATGTCTTTATTAGAGAATTTTTTTAAAGTTCCATTTTTTGCTTTAGAAACATATTCTTTTAACTCATCAAACGAAACAAGTTTTTTATCTATTAAAAGGTTAGTAAGAGCTGCTAACCATTTTTCGTAATAGGAAAAATTTATATAATCTTTTGGTGGCAAACACTCTCTATAGTGACGACTAATATCTAGATTCCATTCACCTAAAGCTCCAGCAGCAAGAGTAATTGCCCATGCCTTAGCATGCCATTCATATTTGAAAGTTGGTTCAAAGTTAGTTACTTCATTTTCGTCATCTCTTGGAACAGGAATTAATCCATCACCAAAACGACCACCCATGTCGTGCATTCTACTCATTTTATTTCCTTTGGTAATCCAGTACCTATCATTGAATTTCTTGTTACCAATTCTGCAAGTTCACGTTCATCCATATTTTTTGTACCTTTTGGTCTCATTGGTAATACCAAATATCTTATTTCAGCGGTAGAGTCCCATACCTTTATCTGAACTTTTGGGTCTAAAGATAAGCCAAATTCTAGAAGAACTTTTCTAGGTTCTCTTACTGTTCTAGATCTATATTCATCACTTTTATACCAAGTTGGGGGAATGCCAAGGACTGGCCATGGATAACAACTACATAATGTACAAACTATTACATTGTGAGTTTCAGTTGTGTTTTCAACAACAACCATATTTTCACCCTGTCTTCCTTGGTAACTCAATTCTCTAATTGCTGATGTCGCATCATTCAAAAGTCTTTTTTTATATTCTAGATCTACCCAGGCTTTAGCTACTACTTTTGCTCCATTTTTAGGACCTATTCTATTCTCATAAGTGTCAATCAATTCATCTAAAGTTTTAGAGTCAATTAAACCTTTATTTAAAAGTAAAGTCTCTACAGCTTTTACTCTCAATTCAGGATCTGATGGCAAATGTGAATGCGCTTGATCATGTGGATGATGATGGTCACCGCTAATATCTTTCTTTTTATTCATAATCTAATCTCTTTTTTTTGATTTAATATTTCTAATTTGGAATTAAAACTATTCTTCCATTAACTTTACCAGACCTTAGATCAGACATTGCTTGATTTGCTGTTTCTAATCCTTGTTTTTTTACTGGTATTAATTTTATTTCGCCGGATTTAATAATATTAACTAGTTCTTTTAATTCCCTTAATTCACCGACATAAGAACCTCTAAGTGTCATAGATCTCATTGGAACTAATGGCAATGAAAGTTTTAATGATCCTCCATATAAACCTACAACAATTACCATACCTCCTTTTTTTACAAGCGACAGACCTAAGTCAGTAGTTTCAGGTCTACCAACAAAATCAATTGCTGCTGAGGCTCCAATTCCAATTTTATTTCTAATTTCAGTTTCGTCGTCTGGTGAAAAAGCTTCATTAGCACCAGCTTCAATAGCCTTTTCCCTCTTTTCTGGATCATTATCTATTACTAGAATTTTTGCTTTATGTGTTGCAGGTGACAATAAAATACCATTTATACCAACACCACCTGCACCAATTATTATAATCCAATCGTCTTTTGAAGTTGTAGGAATTTTTTTCAAAGCACTAAATGCAGTTAATCCTGAACATGCATATGGTGCTGCTTGCGCAGGGTCCATGTCACCATAAGAAACAATATATTTACTATCAGGTACAATGATATGATCTGAATAGCCTCCATTAAGACGAGCACCCAAATATTTAGGCGTTTCACACAATGTTTCATTATCCTCCAAACATGCTTCACACTTTCCACAACCAATCCAAGGGAATACTATTCCTGAGTCACCTATTTTAATGTCTTTTACTTTCTCACCAAGAGCAACTACAGTTCCAGTAATCTCGTGTCCTGGCGTAAATGGTAATTTTGTTCCTCTATCAGCCAATGTTATTTTTTTTCCATCTCCTAAATCAAAATAACCATCTGCCAAATGAAGATCACTGTGACAAACACCACAAGCTGTAATCTTTACAAGAACTTCATCTCCTTTAGGTTGTGGATTTTCATATTCTCTTAATTCTAAAGGTTTACCAAACTCAACAACCTGATAACTCTTCATTAAACAATTCTCCCCATCTAAAAATTATCAACTTCTTTTTGAAGTTTCGTACTTGCTTGATATTTCGTAATAATCGTCAAATCCAATTTTTTGTCTTAAATCACTAAAATCTAGTAATAACCCAGACCTATCTTCATCTTTCATCAGTAAATTTAAAGAGTTTGTCATTGCTTTCATTGCTGAACTCATAACTGTAAGTGGGTACACAGCAAGTTTATACCCAATTTCTGCTAATTCTTTCATAGATAAATTTGGTGTAATGCCACCCTCAACAATGTTAGCAATTTTATCACCTGGAACTTCTTTACAGATTGTTCTCATTTCTTCCTTATTTTTAGGGGCTTCAATAAACATGATGTCTGCTCCAAGTTCATAAAATTTTTGTGATCTTGATATTGCCTCACTGAGACCGTGAGTGTGATTGGCGTCAGTTCTTGCCGTAATTAAAATATCATATCCTTCATTTCTCATATCGCTAGCTGCTCTTATCCGATCAAACGCTTCTTCTCGATTAACCACATCTTTTCCTGGTGTATGACCGCAACGCTTTGGTGCTAATTGATCTTCAATTAAAATGCCAGCACAACCTGCCTTGGAGCATTCCTTTAATGTTCTTCGTACATTCATAGCATTTCCATATCCAGTATCTCCATCTACAATCATCGGTATTTCAATTGCATTGCAGATATTATTAGCCTGATCAAAAACCTCTGAAAAGGTCATTAGTCCAAGATCTGGAGATCCTATCCTAGAAGCGGACGCAGCGAACCCTGACATAAAGGTTACATCAAAATTAGCTTGTTCAATCAATTTAGCAGATAAAGCATCAAAACATGACGGTATTGGTACAAATGATTTTTCATTTAAAATTTTTCTTAAATTATCAGGCTGACTTATTTTTTTAATTAAAGCTGTTTTATTTTTCATTTCAAAATCCCCTAAATAATTATTTCATAAAAATTTATAATTTAAAAGGAATATAGAGTGCTAAGTCAGGCCATATATACATTACAAAAACTGTGAAAATCATCATCACTATAAAAGGGAACACTCCTTTAGCGACCTCTCCTAGTTGAGTTTTTGCTACAGACTGTATTACATAAAGATTCAATCCAACGGGAGGTGTAATCAAAGCACACTCAACCATAATAACCATAAAAATACCAAACCAAATAGGATCCACCCCTATTGCCATTGCAGCTGGTAATAGAACTGGTACCATTATTATAACCATTGACAAAGTTTCAAAAACTAATCCCATGGCAACTAGAATTATACATACGACAATCATAAAAAGAGCTTTTGTATCGATGGTTGAACTAATGAAGTAAGATATATCCTGAGGAATTCTATATAGTGCAATTGCCTTTCCGAATGTTTTTGCACATGCAACTATAATCAAAATAGCAGCAGTGGTTACCATTGACTCAAAAACAGCTTCTTTAAAATCAGCCCAAGTTAAAGTTTTTAATATAAGTACAGTTATAATTAAAGACAAAGAAAAACCTATTGCTGCAGCTTCAGTTGGAGTGAATACACCAGTATAAATTCCGCCGAGTATTAAAACGGCTAAAATAATTGTAGGAATTACTTTTTTGGAAGTATTTTTTTTTACATCCCAACTGCTTGGTTCTAATTTTTTAAAACCACCAAAAAATTGAGAAAACACTATAGAATAAATAATAAACAAAGATATTAAGAAAATCCCTGGCCCGATTCCTGCAAGAAATAATGCAATTACAGATTCCTCTGTAATGAAACCATATACAATCATTGGCAAACTTGGAGGTATTAATATTCCTAATGTTCCACCAGCAGCTAAAAGTCCATAAACAAAATTTTTATTATATCCCCTTTTGATCATTTCTGGTATAGCAACAACACCAATGGTGGCTGCAGTTGCGACAGATACACCAGAAATAGCAGCAAAAATACCACACGAAATAATTGTTGCCACTGCTAGACCACCAGGCCAGTGTCCAACCCAGGCTTGTACAGCATTAAATAAATCTTTCCCACATCCACCTTTTAAGAGCACATTGCTCATTAAAAGAAAAAGTGGAACTGCAAGTAAAATAAAACCATCAAGGGTCGACAAAATTGCCTGAGGTGCCATTAAAGGTGAAAAGCCACCAAAAATTAACATTGAAAGTCCAAGAAAACCAAGAGAAAAAGATACTGGTAGACCAGATAATAATAAAACAAACATCAATGTTAGAACTAAGAATATAGTCATAATTAATGATTACTTTCTGGTGGTTCAATATTTTTTAACAATTTGATAATTTCAAAAATTGACTGTATGAAAAGCAAAAAAAAGCATAATGGGACAGACAACTCAGCAATCCATGACGGTAGGTTTAATAAACTTCCTGTGGTCCTGCCTCTAAAAAAAGAATCATAAAAAATTTCAAAACCAAAAATCATAACATATGAAGAAAAAATAATTAAGATTATCATAATTAAAATATTAATTATTTTTTTATTGGTCTTGGATAGTCTGTTGATTACTAAATTTATTTGAATATGTTTTCTTGACTTTAATGCCCAAGGCATAGCTAATAAGGTACCATAAATAAGTGAAAGTTGACTAAGTTCGGCGGCCCACGAAGTAGGTGCTAAAAAAAAGTATCTAGCAACAACTTCATATGAAAGCATAAAACCAGCTATACAAAATAACCATGCTGACAACCAGGCAACTAAATCTATAATTTTTTCGAAATAAATCATCATAAAAATAGAGAGAGTTTAAAACTCTCTCTTTTTAAAATTTATAATTTAGAGGCTGCATCTAAAAGCTGCGAACCAAGTGATCCGGCATTTTTCTTATAATCTTCATAAACTGGTTTAGATGCAGACTTAAAAGCATCAATATCAGCTTTACTTGGAGTTACAATTTTCATTCCTTTCGACTTAGCTAAATCATATGCTTCCTGCTCAATTTTAGCGACATTGTCACGCACATCTTTTTCGGCAATTTCTGCGGATTTAATTATGATATCCTTTTGTTTTGTTGATAGACTATTAAACCATTTTGTATTAGCAACAACAATAAACTCAATTACTCCATGATTAGTTTTTGTTATAGTATCCATAACCTCAAATAATTTTCTTGACTTCACACCTGACACGCCTGTCATCCCAACATCAACTGTACCTCTTTGATAAGCTAAATATTGTTCGGAACCAGAGATCAATGTGGGTGCTCCTCCTGCTGCTTTCACAAAAGTACCTAAGGTCTTTCCAAAAACTCTAACTTTTTTTCCTTTCATATCAGAAGGATTTTTAATAGCTATACCTTTTGAAAGCATTATTGCGTTACCATAGGCTTGCCACCATAATACAGTTGAGCCAGTATTTTTAATTGCGTTATCTATTGGTCCTCTGATTGAAGAACCTTTGGAAACAGCTTTTCTTACTTTTTTGTCAGTATTCAACAAGAATGGTTGGTAGAATAAATCAACTGCTGGAATATCACCAACATATCTTGTTAATGACGCCACACCTGATTCAATCGATCCAGAACCAACTGCTGCAGGTACTTCTTTATCTTTATAAAGCTGCGCTGAGTCGTAAATTTCGACCTTGATTTCTCCATTTGATCTACTTTCAACTTCTTTTTTAAAGAGTAGTAAATTTTGACCTAAGTGACTTTTCATAGGCAACTGCAATGATATCCTCATCGTTACATCTGCAGCGAAAGCATTAGCAGTAAAAAATAAGCTCGTAAAACTTATTATTAGTATTTTAATTAATTTATTCATCATAACTCCTATCCGTTATTATTATTAAAATTACTTAGGCAAATTTAAAGCCTAAGTTACTTATGTTACCAGAGTCAATTGCAAACTCTGTCAAAAGTTCTTTTATATTTCCAGTTTGTCCAAAAAAATCAACTCCAAGAGGTATTACTTTATGACCAAGTACAGAGCCTAACCAAGATAATGTTAATTGATGACCATCAATTACTGTCAAAATCTTCGTGTCTCTTGGAACATCTTTTAATAAATTTTCAATATGAGATTTAGTGTTATTTTGATTTGGAGATAAATGTTTATTTTTCCAATCACTCAATAATATGTCTGAACTCGTAATAGCTAGGACCCCAACATCTCTAAATTTTTCTCCTAAATTAGCAGTTGCTTCAATGACTTCTGCTGCTATAACACCTTGATAGGCTAATATGATTTCTGGATTTGAACCAGGTTGTTTTAACCAATATCCTCCCTTTAAAATTTGATCTTGTAAATCTTTAGTTAATTCTCTAGATGGTTGATCAATAGATCGAGTGCTTAATCTGATATATACTGAACCCCCATTTTCATCTTGCAAATAATTAAAACTGTAGTTCATCATAATTGACAGCTCATCTGCAAAAGCAGGTTCAAAACTTAATAGGCCTGGCTGACTTATGCCAGTTAAAGGAGTTCCAATAGATTGATGTGCACCGCCCTCTGGTGCTAAGGAGACACCAGAGGGAGTTCCTACAATTATAAATCTTGCATCTTGATAACAAGCATAGTTTAAAGCATCTAAACCTCGTGCTATAAACGGATCATAAACTGTGCCTATAGGGAACAATCTTTCATTAAATAACTCATGAGAAAGACCAGCGGACCCAAGCATCATAAATAAATTCATTTCAGCTATACCAAGCTCTATATGCTGTCCATCTGGAGAAAAAATCCATTTTTGAGCAGAAGGTATTTTCCTATCCTTAAAAATATCAGAATTATCTTTTCTACTGAACAATCCTCTTCTATTAATCCACGATCCAAGGTTAGTCGAAACTGATACATCGGGCGATGTGGTTACAATTCTTTGGGTAAATTCAGTATTGTTTTTTGCATATGAATCTAGAATTTTTCCAAATGCACTTTGAGTAGATATTTTATTATCAATAATCAAAATTGGTTCATCAATTACAACTTTATTTCCAGCAAATTTTCTATGACCTGCTTTTTGAAAAGGTAGGTTTTTTATATATTCATCTATATTTAAATGTTTTTTTTCGGCAGAAAAATTATTCCATTCTTCACCATCATTAATTTCTAATTTAGATTTAAAATCTTCCATTTGAGCTTTAGTCATAAGACCAGCATGATTGTCTTTATGGCCTGCTAATGGAGTGCCCCACCCTTTAATTGTATATGCAATGAAAGCAGTTGGTTTATCATTCTTAATTTTATTAAATGACTTACAAAGAGTAGAAATACAATGACCTCCTAAATTTGACATTAATTCTAAAAACTCAGAATCAGATCTTTTATTAATCAGATTTGAAATCTCAGATTGATCGCCAATATCATCTAAAACTCTTTTCTTAAAAGCTTCACCACCTTCAAAAATTAGAGCTGAATATAATTGATTAGGGCAATCATCAATCCATTTTCTTAATTTATTTCCACCTGGCTCTTTAAATGCTTCTTCTTGTAATTTACCATATTTTAATACTACAAGGTTCCAATCAAAAGCTGAAAAAACTGAACTTAGCCTTTCAGATAACCCTTCATGGACAACTCCATCAAGTGATTGTCGGTTATAATCAATTATCCACCAAACATTCCTTAAATCATGTTTCCAACCTTCTTGAAGACACTCATAAACATTACCCTCATCTAGCTCTGCATCACCAACTAATGCAATCATTCTCCCTAACGGTTTGTTTTTGTAAAATTGTTTTCTTGCAATATAATCTTGAATTAATGAAATGAAACTTGTCATTGCCACACCTAATCCAACTGATCCAGTCGAAATATCAACATCATCAATATCTTTTGTTCTAGACGGGTATGATTGTGCACCACCAAAACCTCTAAAGTTTTGAATTTTTTCTTTAGTTTGCAATCCAGATAAATACTGAATAGCATGAAATACTGGACTTGCATGTGGTTTAACTGCAACTCTGTCTTCAGGTTTTAAAATACTAAAATACAAGGTTGTCATTATAGAAACTATTGAAGCAGAACTAGCTTGATGACCACCAACTTTAAGGCTATCTTGATTTTCTCTAATATGATTTGCATTATGAATCATCCAACAAGCAAGCCACAACACTTTCTTTTCAATTTTTTTTAAAATATCAACATCATTCATTTTTTTACTGTAGCATCTTTCAAATGGAATGAATGACTAAATATTATAAAAATACTTCTAAATTTAATATTATCTGCTAATATAAGTCTATTAATAAAATATTATATTAAAATAGGTTTTTTTTGAGCAATATTGATAAAATAGATCAAAAAATTATTTTTTTTCTTCAGCAAAATGGAAAATTAACTAATTTTGAGTTGGCTGAAAAAGTTGGCTTATCACCCTCTCCTTGCTTAAGAAGAGTAAAAACCTTAGAGCAAAAAGGTTTAATTGCTGGTTACACAGCTATTATTGATGAAATTGCTTATGGTTATCCGGTAACTGCTTTTGTATCTGTTAGATTAGAGAATCAAACTGATCAAATTTTAAAGTCATTTGAAAAAGAAATAACATCTTTAGATGCTGTTATGGATTGTTGGTTAGTAACTGGAAATAGAGATTATTTATTAAGAGTTGTTGCAACTGACTTAAAAAACTATGAAATCTTTATGAGAGAAGAACTCACAAAGGTTAAAGGTATTGCATCAATAGAAACAAATTTTGCGCTAGGAAGAGTTAAAACAATAAATACTTTACCTACAAATTATTAATAATTTATGTTATTTGAAAATTGATAAAGAATTTAAAAAATATAAATGCTGGAGATTTAAATGTCAGCTACTTTGAGGCGGGTTCAAGAAAAGGTTTACCCGTAATACTTTTGCATGGCTTCCCATACGATATTCATGCTTACAAAGAAGTAGTCCCGTTATTAATGTCAAGCTGCAGAATAATTATTCCTTACTTAAGAGGGTATGGACACACAATTTTTTTACAAAATGATACCCTACGTTCAGGTCAACAAGCAGCACTTGGATTTGACTTGTTAGAACTTATGGACGCACTCAAGATAGATAAAGCAATTTTAGGAGGATATGATTGGGGCGGCAGGGCAGCATGCATAGTCGCTGCACTATATCCAAATAGGTGTTTAGGTTTAGTTTCCTGCAACGGGTACAATATTCAAGACATAAAAAAATCATCAATACCAGTTAAACCAGAAATTGAACAAAAATTATGGTATCAATATTTTTTCCATAGTGAAAGGGGACGAAATGGTCTTTTAAATCAACGTCACGATTTTATAAAATTTATATGGAAAACATGGTCACCAACTTGGAATGTTAATAATATTTTATATAATTTAAGTGCTAATGCTTTTGAGAATCCTGATTTTGTAGAAGTAGTTATTCATAGTTACCGGCATCGATTTGGGCTAGTATGTGGCGACAAAAAGTTTGAAAAAATAGAAAAGAAATTATCTAACCAGCCTGTTATTTCTGCGCCTGCAATAACAATTGATGGTGATAATGACGGCGTGACCGGATTATCTGATATTGCAAAAATTAAACAAAAATTTTCAAGTCATCTTAAACATGAAATTCTTCCAAATATTGGCCATAATGTGCCTCAGGAGGACCCTAAAAATTTTTCCGAAGCCATTTTATATATAATGAAGATTAAAAATTTATAAATTCGCAATCTTTGTGGGTATTCCAAATTCTTTTCTACATATTATAGCCAAACGTTTAATGCCCTCATCAATTTCTTTAATTGAAGGATTACCAAAGCAAAGTCTCATTTTATGTCTACCACTTATATTAATTGACCATTCATTTCCTGGATTTATTGCCACACCATCTTTTAATGCCAATTCGTAAAGACGAGATGTGTCTACTTTTTTATGCAGATCAACCCAAACAAAAATTCCACCATCAGGTTTTTTATATTCAGCAGAAGATCCAAAATATTTGTCCAAAGCACTGCAAATAGCTTCTGATTTTTTTTGCAATTTATTTTTTAGTGTTTTGACATGTGAATTAAAATTTTTCTTGCAAAACTCTGCCAGTGCCATTTGTTCTAATGATCCGCTACCTGCATCAGTTTTATAAGGTAATATTCTTGATAAAACTTCCCAATTGGCAATTAAATATCCAACTCTAAGTGCAGGTGCAATTGATTTAGAAAAAGATCCACAGTAAGTTACATAACCCTCTTTATCAAACGACTTTATTGCAGGGGGTCTTTTTTTTTCAAAAAGAAGATCTGCATAACAATCATCTTCAAAAATAGGTATTTGATATTTTTTTGATAATTTTATTAGTTGTTTCCTTTTAGCAACAGTCATTACTGTTCCAGTTGGGTTTTGAATTGTTGGGATTGTGTAAATATATCTTGGGATTATTTCTTTTTTCAGAAGATAATTCAACTCTTGCTCTAAGATTTTTAGATTCATTCCATCTTTTTCTAGGGGTATTCCAACCATATTTACACCAAGTCTTTTCAGCCTTGAAATAGTTCCTCCATAATTTTCCTCTTCAATTATTACTGTATCTCCTTTTCTAAGAAATGTCTGATTTACAAGATCTAAAGCTTGCAATGAACCAGAAAGAACTAATATCTCTCTTTCGGAGCAATTAATTTTTGAACTAACTTTTGACTGATTTGATATAAATTTTCTTAATGGTAAAAAGCCCTGAGGACCACTTTCTAGTCCATATTTAGCTAAAGTTTTTCCCTCTTTTAATATTATTTTATTTAGAGAATCCTTTATAGATTGCACTGGGATACTATCACCATCAATATGCCCTCCTACAAAATTGTATTTTGGAAAACCTTTCCATTCCACTGCTGGTTTTAGAGCATCTAAATGTAAAAAATTATTAATGTTAAACATTTCTCCCCCTATAGTATAAACTTATATCAAAGATTCCTTTTGTAAAATATTTATAAAGACTTATATTTTTACATAATTGAAAGAATATAGTTATGCTATCAATCGAAAATTGGATAAACAACATAAATTCCAATAAAAGATTAATTGAAAATGGTCGTTGGTTAAATATCACTTTTACATTTGGTATTGGAGACAAAGATTATTTAATTGAGATCCTGAGTGGAAATGTATTGTCTATAAATGAAAGGGAAATTTTAACCCAAAGTGGAACTTTTAAAATTTATGGACAAAGGGATAGTTGGAATAAACATTGGTTAAAAGTACCTCCTAGAGATTATCATGATATCTTTGCTATGCTTGCGAAAAAAATTATATATATAGATGGAAATCTAACCCCATTTATACAAAACCTTCAATATTTTAAAGATCTAATAGCTTCTAATAGAGATAAGCATGACTGATTTAAACTTTGAGGATATTATTGGCAGATATTTTAATTTAAATATAAAAAAAGACAATTATAGAATTTATGTTGAGGAGGCAGGACAGGGGACACCTCTATTATGCCTGCATACAGCCGGGTCTGATGGAAGACAATTTCGACATATTTTAAATGATAAAAGAATTACAAATAATTATAGAGTAATTGTTTTTGATTTACCTTGGCATGGGAAATCCAACCCACCAGAAGGTTATGAATTGAAAGACTACAAACTAACTACAAATCTTTATAAAGAAATAATAATGTCTTTTTGTAAGCAATATAAATTAACTGATCCAGTTATAATGGGTTGCTCCATGGGTGGAAGAGTAGTCTTACATCTTGCCCTAGAACATTGTGATTACTTTAAAGCTGTGATTGCACTTGAAGGTTCTGACAAACTTGAACCTTATTATGATCTAGAATGGCTGCACAGACCAGATGTTCATGGTGGTTTAGTTCAAGCGGCATTTGTTTCCTCACAAATAGCACCTCAGAGTCCAAATAATTTTAAACATGAAACTTTATGGCATTATATGCAAGGAGGGCCCGGCGTTTTCAAAGGAGATCTTTATTTTTATTGGCATGACGGAGACTTTGATGAACGTTCAAATTTAATAGATACTTCAAAATGTCCAGTATATCTTTTATCAGGTGAATATGATTGTTCTTGTACACCTGAACGGACACTAGAAACAGCAAAAAGAATTAAGGGATCTAAAGCAACTATAATACCAGGAATAGGTCATTTTCCTATGTCAGAAAATCCAGATTTATTTAAAACTTATATCTATCCAATATTAGATGAAATTATAAAATAAACTTATCCGGCCTTTTCTATATTTCCACAAACACTTACTGCTTGACCAGAAATATTTTTCCCAAGAGGACTACACAAGAAATGAGCTTGCTCTGCTAAATCTTCGTGAGTTACAAATCTATTCAATGACGCACCGGATAAAATTTCGTCTTTCATTACTTCGAATGATACTTTTTTAACTTTAGCCTTTGCTTCAATAACTCGGTTTTGTCTCTCCCCTTCAACAATACCTGGTAAAAGTGCGTTTGCTCTTATACCCCGAGGACCTAGTTCAATTGCTAAACTCTTAACCATGCCTATAACCGCCCACTTTGTAGCTGCATACGGTATTCTGTAAGCAAAGCCAACTCTACCAGCAACTGAAGATACCGACAGAATTGATCCATCGTTATTCATACGTGGAACAACTAGTCTCATTGTTTCAAAATGACTAGTAATATTAACTTGTAAACACTCTTGCCAACCTCCTAGGGTTTGCTCACCAATACCAGCAGTCTCTCCTGCAATCCCAGCATTATTTACAATAATGTCAATTTCTTTTAGGTAATCAAACCCGGCTTCAACCATAGATGAGATCAATTGGGTTTGCCTAAGGTCACATACAACTGCTTTGATATTATCATCAACATCATTGACTTTGTTCACAGCTTCAGAATTGATATCACATACAAAGACTTTGGCTCCTGCTTTGTCAAATCTTTTAGCTATTGCATAACCGATCCCGTCAGCTCCAGCTGTTATAAGAACTTTTTTACCTTCAAGAAGTTTTTCGTAGTTCATTTTTAACTTTCTAATTTATGTTAGTATTATTTTTTCCTTTTAGCCCTAACATTTGTCTTGCTTCATCAGGTGTAGCAATCTCCAGTGAAAGTCCTTCTAAGATTTCTCTTACCCTTTTTACTTGATCAGCATTTGTCTTAGCTAAATTACCAGGACCATCCCATAGAGAATCTTCAAGACCAACACGCACATGAGAACCTAAAGAAGCACCAGTTGCATTCATCCTCATTTGAGTTGCTCCAGCACCGACAACTGACCACTCATAACCTACTTCACCAAATAATTTATCAGCTGTTTTTTTCATATGTAATAAATTGTCAGCATCAGCACCAATACCACCCATTATTCCCATAACAAATTGAATAAAGTAAGGACCTTTTAACATACCTTCTCTATGAAAATAATGAAGATTATATAAGTGACCAACATCATAACATTCAAACTCAAACTTAGTTCCATTTTCATAGCCAAATGTCATTATGTTTTCAATATCTTCAAAAGTATTTTTAAAAAGAGAATACTTACTTTTTTCAAGCATCTCTTTTTCCCAAGGATATTTTAACTGATTATGTCTTTTGAGCATTGGGAAAAGTCCAAAATTCATTGATCCCATATTCAAGGAAGCAAGTTCTGGTTTAAAATGCATTGCAGGCTTCATTCTCTCTTCCACTGTCATTTGTGGACCACCTCCAGTTGTAATGTTTATCACTGCATCACAAGAGTTGTGAATAGTTGGCAGAAATTTTTGAAATTCTTCCGGATCTTGAGTTGGGTGGCCATCATCCTCATCTCGTGCATGCAAATGCAGGACAGCAGCACCAGCTTCATGTGCTACTAATGAATGTTCAATAACTTCTTCTGCTGTCACCGGTAAAAACTCTGACATTGAAGGTGTATGTATCGCTCCTGTTACTGCACAGCTGATAATAACTTTTTTAGCCATTTAAATATCCTCTCCTAATTCAGATTTAAGCTTTCTAATTAATGCAATCATTTTATTTCTTTTTTCTACTCTATTATCCCTTTGATCATAAGATAATCTTTTTCTTTGATCCATTTCTAATTTATTTAAATATTCTTCTGAATATTCAGGAACACTATTTTGCTCCTTAGCTAAATTTTGTATACCCTTTCTATATCGAGTAAAAGAATCTTTAATACCCTCTGGCGCATTTAAATCCATAATCTCAAAGGGACCCATGAATGCCCACCTTATGCCTAATGCATGTTTTAAAGCTATATCGATATCTTCCATAGAAGCAAAACCTCCTTCGTGAAGTCTAACTGCTTCGTTAAGAAGAGCACCCTGCAATCTATTTAAAATAAAACCTTCTGCCGCTTTATTTACAGTTATAGCAGCATATTTGGCTTTTTTGTATATTGAGACAGCTTGTTTAATAATTTTAGAATCGGTATTTTCCCCACCAGCAACTTCAACAAATGGAACAATATGTGGCGGCAACGCTGGATGAGCATTAATACATCTATGCTTGTGTTTAACAAGCTCCGAAATTCTAGATATTAAAAGGTAAGATGATGATGAGGCAATTATAGTATTTTCTGATGTTAGTTTATCTAATTGTACAAAAATTTTTTTTTTAATCTCTAAATCTTCTATAACACTTTCCTGGACTAACATAGAGTCATTGCAAATTTCTTCAATATTACAGTTAAGTTTTATATTAGAATTTATCCTATCTTCGTTAATATCGGGATTAATTATACGTAAATCTTGAATTAATTTGTTTGATGTTTTCCTAAATTTTGCAAAACTATTTTGATTTACGTCATAAACAAAACATTTAAAACCAGCATTTGCGAAACCAATTGCCCAGCTTGCTCCAATCAAACCCGCGCCACAGATCCCAATTTTATCCATTTATTGATCCTAAAAAAACCGCATCAAGATGCGGCTTTTGTTAATTTCTATATAAGTCGTGGCAGCCACAACGCCATTTCTGGTTGATATATAACGAAGCCTAGACCTATTAACTGTATAATAACAAAAGGTATAACACCTCTATAAATACTTAATGTAGCAACTTCAGGAGGAGCAACTCCTTTTAAGTAAAATAGAGCAAAACCAAATGGTGGTGTAAGAAATGAAGTTTGAAGGTTAATCGCCATCAAGACTAAAAACCACACCATAGTTTCTTTACGACCATCAAGGCCAGTTAATTGTGAAACATGATCACCAAAATCTAGTAGAACCACAAGTGGAGCGAATATTGGAAGAATAATTAAAGTAATTTCAACCCAATCTAGGAAAAATCCAAGTAAAAATGTCATTCCCATTAAAAGAAATAATAAACCCCAAGATCCAAGACCAGCCTTTTCGATAAGCTCCTCCACAATATAGTCTCCACCAAGCGATCTAAACACATAAGCGAAACATGTAGCACTTAAAATGATCATAAAGACCATAGAAATAGTTAGACCAGATGAATGCAAAACACTCCTTAACATAGGTATAGTGAATTTATTTCCAATTATAGCTAATATTGTTGCTCCAAAGGCTCCAACTGCACCAGCTTCACTAGGTGTTGCCCATCCAAGCAAAATTGAACCTTTGATAAGAACGATCAATGCAACTGGCGGTAGAAATGCTTTTAAGACCATTTGCGGTAATTTACCCTTTTCATATTCCAAATCTCCTTCTTTAAGGGCTGGTGCAACATTTCGGTCAATAGAACACCACACAAAAATGAAAACTAAGTACATTAAAGCTAATGTTAATCCTGGAATAACTGCTCCCATAAACAAGTTTCCAACAGAAACCTGCATAATGTCAGCCATTATAATCAACATAATGCTTGGCGGAATAAGTATTCCTAGAGTACCTGATGCTGCAATTACTCCAGTAGAAAGTGCATGACTATATTTATTTTTTAACATTGTAGGTAATGCTAGTGCTGTCATCATAGTAACTGAAGCACCAATGATACCTGTCATAGCTGCCAAAACCGTACCCATAACTGTCACAGACATAGCCAATCCACCAGGAACTTTTCTAAGTAAAATCTGTGTTGTTCTTAATAAGTCGTTAGCAATACCACTTCTTTCCATCATGGTTCCCATAAAAACAAAGCTTGGTATGGCCACTAATATTAGGTTTTCTGCAGAAAACCCCCACATTCGAGGAACAAAGTTAAAAAACTCTGCAATTTTGAAAACTCCAAATAGATAACCTATAAATCCGTAAGTTATAGCTACACCACCAAGTATGAAACCAACAGGATATCCAATAAATAAAAGTACACCCATTGTAAGGAACATAAAAATTGGGAGATATTCTATGATAATATCAACAAAATCCATAACTGCACCTATGCTTTCTCTTTTTTAAAATTATAATTTTCATATTCTCCAGTATATCTTTGCCAAGCAACAATCCTTGAGATTCTCCAGCCATATTTAAGGGAGAGAAGAAGCAAACAAACAAAAATAGTCATAGTTAATAGAGATGAATTTTTAATAATCGCTTCATAGAAGCAGAATAATACTATAACAGACGGAGCTAAAGAAATTATATAAGATGAAAATAATTCATAATTTCGTATAACGCTAAATATCGAATAAATTACTGAAACAGAAGCTAATAACCAGATATAGTAAATCCAACTATTACCTTGAAATATTGATAACAATGCGGCTAATCCAATAATTCCATAAATAGTTCCAACAAACACTCCATACGCAGTCAACTCATATTGAGATTGAGCCAAACTTAGTTCCTTAGCTTCAGTTAAATATGGTGTTTTTTGTTTATCAAAAATATAACCTGGAACTTTTGAAAACCACATTGTTTATCTCGTAGAAATCTTGGTAAATAATTTTTTACCCTTATTTACTTTTATCATAATCAAGTACCATAAGATCAAGTTTCTTTTTATTATCGCCCCAAATTACAGCGATTAATTGTATCATAACTGACATTCCACCTAAGAATAAAAAGAAATACCCAATAGGCAAGAATGTTTTTATAATCCATCTATTACTTAAACCAACTAATGATGCGGATACTTCCTTAATTATGTACGAATCTACCATATAAATCCAAGAAAAATATACACAAATAAGTGTAAATGGTAGCATAAAGAATATATTTCCATAAAATTCAACTTTCGCCTTTGATTGAAAGTTAAAATTTTCTCTTAGAAAATCCACTCTTACATGCCTGTTGTGAGTATATCCATAACCCAAAACCAAACAAAAAACTACTGTATGAAGGTGCCATTCCATTTCTTGCATTAGAGTTGATTCAAAGAAAGAGCCAAAATTAGCCACCATCCAAATTTGTATCCAAACTAATTTTCTGGCAACCACATCCCACATTGTGATTATTACTAAAGGTACTAACAACCATGTACTAGCACGTCCAACTCTATTTACAATTTCACGAAGTTTTTCGCTAACTGAAATTAGACCTTCCATATTTTGTTCTGTCAGTGCCATTATTCCCCCCAGAAAAGTATACAGTAAGTAATTTTACTTAACTTATTAAATACAAAAATTCAATTTATTTATTAAAAAAAAAAGTACACTTGTTACCATAAATAACAAGTGTACTCAAAATTAAGTAATATTATTAGTACTTTTTAGCTTTTAGATAAGCTCTTGATGACCAAATACTGTAGTCTTCTCTGAACTTGTTATAGCTAGCAGTAATTTCTTTGAAAAGAGGGTCAGATGCTGACTTCTCCTCAACAACAGCATCCCAAGCTTTTTTGAACTTAGAAATTTCTGAGTCAGGCCATGTTACGAATGTAACACCTTTTTTCTCTAGCTCTGCCATAGCAGGAACTTGCTTAGCATCAGATCTAACTAAAGCCCACCACATTGTATCACGACATGCAGTGTTAATAACTGCTTGTTGTGTCTTAGTTAGACCACCCCATCCTTTAGTGCTCATTAATAGCTCACCAATTGATGTTTGCTGATGCCAACCTGGGAAATAATTAAACTTTGCTAATTGATAGAAACCGTAACTTAAATCGTGAGTAGGCATAGAGAATTCTGTTGCGTCAATAACACCTTTCTCAAGAGCTGGATAAATATCTCCACCTGCAAGTAATTGTGTTGACACACCTAATTTACTCATAACCATAGCACCAAGACCGAAGAAACGCATTTTCATACCTTTCAACTCTTCAACATTGTTAATTTTCTTTCTAAACCAACCTGATGTCTCAGGAGCGTGAGTTAAACAATTAAGAGCTTTAAGACCATACTCGCCATAAATCCTGTCTTTTAACTGCTGACCTCCGCCATATTCCATCCAACCATGGTACTCACTTGCACCTGGACCAAAAGGAACAGCTGTAAAGTAAGAAACTGCGGGTATTTTACCAGCATGATATCCAGGTGTTGTATAACCTGCATCTACAGACCCATTCTTAACAGCATCCCAGACTTCTAGTGAAGGTACAAGCGCGTTTGGCTCGTGAAATCTCAACTGGACGTCACCACCTGAAATTGACTTAACTTTATTGGAAAAATAAACAGCAGCTTCACCGTTAATTGCAACTTGGCTACCCCAAGTACTTTGCATTTTCCAACGTAGCTTGTCAGCATTTGCCGAAACAGCTACTAAACTAGTTGCAGCTAAAGCTACAGCACCTACAAATAGGTTTGATTTGAATTTCATGAAATTCCTCCCTAGTATTAAAATAGACTGTATTTAAGTGAATAAACAACTCAAAAAAGTCAAATAAAAGAAACATTTGTTTCTCAACTGATTCGTATCTTTCTTAATTATTTAAATAAAGGCAAGAAAAAACTTATAAAATTTCAATTATTTTTTTTTGCTTGACAGACTTTGTTTTTATTTTGCCTAAATAACAATCTAATATATTTATAATTTAAATTTCGATTAAATTTTAGACAGACAGGAATTAGTTAAAACTTATTTTTTAATTTAAATAAAATTAAGAAAATTATACCTACAAGTCATTGATTATTTTTAATTTTTTTATAAAAAGTAAAATTTTGATTGCATTTTTAATTTTGATCTAATCATCAAAGTGACCTGACGAAGCAAAATACCCACCATGAGTTGTTACAAGAGGATCTGTCGAATCAACGAACCCATCTTTTTTTTCAATTAAAGCTCTAAAACTTTCCCCATTATCTTTTGGTTTATAAGAAATATGTTTGGCATATTTATTGTCAGTTAAAATCGAATCGTTATTTGATACTCCAAAAATAATTGAATGTTGGACATTTGGACAATTTATACAAGAAATGATAAGTCTTCTTAGATCATCATAACTTAGCCATGTTGACAAATGTCTATGATCTTTGGGCTCTTCTAAACACGAATATATCCTTACCGATACTGTTTCTATGTTATATTTATCCCAATAATATTGAGCCAATGACTCACCAAAAACCTTTGATAATCCATAATTACTATCTGGTCGAGTTGGTACTTTACTGTCAATAACTTCTGACCTTGGATAAAACCCTACTGTATGAACTGAACTTGCCCATATTACCCTTTTAATGTTATTTTTTCTGCAACCTTCATACAAATTATACATACCAATTATGTTAGAGTTCAAAACATTACTCCATGAACCTTCAACGCTTTGTCCGCCCATATGAACAACACAATCAATGTTTTTTGTTAGATCTATCATTGCTTCTGGAGAAGAGAGATCTGCTTGATTTACTTCTTCATTCTCAAATTTTTTCACTAATTTTTCTTTATCAGAAATTCTTAAAAGATTACAATTTTGTGATAATGTTTTTCTTAGCTGTTCACCTAAAGCACCGGCCGCACCTGTTAATAATATCTTACTAAATTTGTGCTTTGACATTTCTTACTCCTTAACTTTTTAGACTTTTTATATATTCTCTCCAGAAAGTAAATAAACCTGCTACAATTACTATTAATGAACCTAAAATTATTTCATTTTCTAATTTTTCATTAAAAACTATTACACCTATAATTGAAACAAAAACCAATTGTAAATATGTAAATGGCTGTAGTATAGATGCTTCACTATGTTTGAAAGCGTTGATCATAAGAAAATGTCCACCAGCACCTAACATACAAATTGCTAATAAAAATAACCAATGAGAATTCTCAATTGAGTTGTAGAAAAAAGGACCAATTGTACCTAAAATGACAAATCCCGTAATGCCAGTGTAAAAAAGACTTGTATCGGGGCTATCTTCACTTGACACATATCTAGTAAGTATTTGATAAACAGCAAATGCAAGTGCACAAGCTAACGCTATTAAAGATAGTGGATCAAAAACCTTTGATCCTGGTCTGAGCATGATTAGAATACCTATGAAACCAATTAAAATTGCAGACCACCTCTTCCAACCAACTTTTTCTTTTAAAAAAAAAACTGATAGAAATGCTACCATTAATGGACAGCTAGCAAAAATTGCATGTGTTTCTATAAGACCAATTTTTAAAAAAAGATAATGTGCAAAACACATTTCAACTGCTAGGATAGCTCCTCGAAGAATTTGAATAAATTTAAACTTGCTCTTTGAAACAATAATAATACTTTTATTCCCAATACTGTTAATTGAAATTACAAATAGAAATAGGAAGAAATATCGAAACATATTAATTGCTATCACATTATAATAGTCTGTTAGGTATCTTGTAACCCCATCCATTAAAGACAAACATGATACAGCAGCAATTATAAATAATATGCCCTTTGCATTTGAAGAAATATTTAAAGGCATAATTTAATTTTTCTTTCTAGGTTTCAATAAAAATCGATTGTACTTTTAATCCCATCTTCAAGAGAAGTATACTTAAATTTTTTAAATATTTTGGTAGGCTCATTTCCTCGTATTTCTTCTACTACACTTAAAGGATTATCTTTGATGCTTATATCTGATAGCGGTATATTTTTTTTGATTAAATTTATAAAATCGCTAACATCTGCTGTTATTCCATTTATACTTAAAGTTAGTGCACCTGAGGGAATTTGAGATATTGACATCTCAACTAAATTTACAACATCTTGAACATAAACAAAACCTGCCTTGCCTGAAAAATTTACAGTATAATTATCTCCTTTTTTTGCTGCCTTACAGGCTAAAGTTACTCCTGCAGTACCCCCAACTTCTCTTCCTGGCCCATAAATTATGTATGGCCTAATTCCAACACTTGAAATACCAGTTTCATTGAAATACGCTCTTGCGATGCCCTCAACTGCTAACTTATATGCACCGTAATGGGTTTCTGGAAATGGGTAGTAATTATCTTTTTGCCCAAAAACTCCTGCACTGCTTGCATAAACTAAAAACTTAATATTATTTTTTTTCAAAGCTTCAAAAACATTAATTGAGCCGAGTACATTTACTTTGGCACCTAAAATAGGATTTGAACTACAATCTGGGGTCATTAATCCAGCCAAATTTATTACATAATCCATATTAGTAGTTACTTCTTTGACCTCTTCATAATTTGTTATATCACCCTGAATAAATTTAATTTTATTAATATCCTCACCTGTAAAATAACTAAGCAATTCTTTTTGGATTTTTAAGTCAAAAACTGAAACGCTATAACCCTTTTTTAAAAAGGCTTTTACTATCCAACTTCCTAAAAATCCGCATCCTCCAAAAATGATAATTTTTCCCATTTAAACTCTCTTTTTAAATACCATTGAGTTAGCAGCTTTTCCTATTTCTTTTATACAATCTGCAGCTTTAGGAAAATGTACAGAATTTGACAAAAAACCATGTATCTGACCCGGATATAATTTATAAGTCACTTTATTACTAAAGCTTTTTAATCTATTTGTGTAAGCTATTCCTTCATCCAACAAAGGATCTAACCCAGCCGCAAATATGAATGTTTCAGGTAAATTATATAAATCCTTAGTGAAAAGCGGTGAAGCTTCCCAGTTAACTGCATCATCACTTGAATTAAGATAATGTTTAACAAAATAGTCCATGGTATCAAAAGTTAAAGTCATACCTTCTAAAAAAATATCCATAGATCTCATTGTTAAAGTTAGATCTACACAAGGATATACCAATATCTGGCCTCTTATCGGAATTACCTTTTTGTCCCTTGAGTTAATAGCCAAAACAGTTGCTAAATTACCACCAGCGCTATCTCCACATACAAAAATATTTTCAAGATCAATAAAAAATTCGTTTTCAAAATTTACAAGGCTATTTAAAACATCTTTAACCTCTTCTACTGCATAGGGGAACTTATGCTCTGGAGACAAACTATAATCCACAGCCACAACAATCATTTGAGCCTCTAAGCAAATTGATCTGCAGGTAAAGTCATGAGTATCCAAATCCCCCATGACGAAACCACCTCCATGAAAAAAAACTATAGTTGGAATTTTATTTTTTTTATTAAAATTATTTGGGAAATAAAATCTTAATTTAACATCTTTGTTAAATCGGTTTTTTATTTTTAAATTTTCTAAATCATAAATTTTTGGAGGTGTTAATTTATCTTCCTTCAACTGTCTCAAACGTTCAGTTCTTAATTCTACAGGATCTAATAAGTGATGTAATTTTGAATTACTTTTAATACGATTTTTTAGAAAAATATCAGTTTCTTTATCAATTATCATTGATTTATGCATTCCCATAATGATTTATATTGTTCTTTTAGCTTTATATTTTTAATAAAGTTTATTTATAATAAAAAATCTAGTGAATTTTTTTAAGGAGAAAACCATGACTGCATTAAAAGGAATTATTGCACCTTTTACAACTCCATTTAAGGCAAATGGAGAAATTGATCTTGCTTTGATAAAGCCACAAGTGGATTGGTTAATTGAAAATGGTGTTCATGGTTTAGCGGCTGGAGGTAGTACGGGTGAAGGTCATGCTCTAAGCAAAGATGAGTATTTATCCCTAATGACAGAAACTGCTTCATCTTTAAATGGCAGGTTACCTTTAGTTGCTGGTATTATTTCTAATTCGACATCTGAAGTAATTGAAAGAGGTAAGTCAGTAAAGTCTCTTAATGTTGAAGCTCTTCAAATAACACCACCAAGTTATTTATTTAGGCCTGATGATGATGCATTGGTACGACATTTTAAAGAGATACATGATGAATGCCAGATACCAATATTAATTTATAATGTTGTACCTTGGTGTTATTTATCACCTGATTTACTATTAAGAATTATGGATGAAGTTCCAGGAGTTTTAGGCGTAAAACAAAGCGCTGGTGACATGAAACTTTTTGCTGACCTAATTAGAAGAGCTAACCCTAAAAATATGATTTTTAGTGCTGTTGATGCTCTCCTTTACTTATCATACAAATTGGGTGCACCTGGATCAATTGCAGCAATTTTGACTGCAGCCCCTGGTCCATCTGTAAAATTATGGGATGCTGTTATTAAACAAGATTGGGAAACTGCTAAGGACCTTCATGAAAAACTAATGCCTTTATGGGACGCAATTGGCTTAGATAATATGCCATCTTTATGTAAATACGCTCAAAGTTTACAAGGTCTTGAAAGTGGTTTTGCCCGAAAACCAACCTCTCCTGCAACCGATAATCAGAAAGGAAAAGTGAGGGAAGCCCTAATTAATCTAAACCTTATAAAATAAAATTAAGAGGATCAAAATGAACCTTAATTATCCAAAGCCAACAGAGTCAAAAGAAGTTGCAAAGAATGACTTGAAAAAATGGGGTTATTGTTTACTTAAAAACGCTATTCCACCAGATCTAAATAACAGGGCTATAGAAAGATTAATTGAACAGGCTAATGCAGAAAAAGAATTAAATCTTGCCTACGAGGATGGCAGTGAAAAAAAGAAATGGGGTGAATTCAATAAATATACTGATGCCCCTGGGGTCAACCAACGAGTATGGATGTTGCCTAATAAAGGCAAAGTATTTTTAGATATATTAGCAAAACACAACTATGTAGATTGCGTAAAAGAAATTGTTGGAGATGAATTCCTAGTTTCAAGCTTTGGAGCAAACATTGCTAAGCCAGGAGGCGTTGCAATGGATCTTCATACTGATCAATGGTGGTTTCCTGACCCAGTAAATCGAAATGATGATTTTTTGCCTCCAGGATCAATTAAAAGAGATAAATTTAATATCAAAATCAATGAAAATATTGGTCACAATAACGAACTTATTTCAAGACCAGCTGTAACTAATGTTTTAATAATGCTAAATGGAATGAGTAAAGAAAATGGGGGTACGCGTATTGTCCCGGGATCTCATTTATTTGGACGTCATCCAGATAAAATTTTAGATAAAGATATAGAAGTTATATCTGCTGAAGGTCCCCCCTGTTGTGCTATTATTACGGATGGTAGGGTATGGCACGGAACAGGTGCAAATATTACAAAGGATAATAGGCTTGCATTATTAATAACTTTTTGTGGCCCACAATTTAGACCTCAAGAAAATTTTACCTTAGGCATAAAAAAAGATGTTTTTTCAAATTTAAATGACTATCAAAAAGAATTACTTGGGTTTAAAGTTTGGAATGGATATGGAAGAATTGGAAATCCTACTGATACATTTCTTGATATAGAAAGTCATCTAATTGGTGAATTAAAAATTTAAACCATTGCCTAAACATTATTTAAGTAACATAAAATCCACCTAACGTTTAGATTGGGACCTTATGAATTTTATAATTGAAAATGCTAGATGGTTGTTAGCAACAGCTCTTTTGTATTTTAGTTCCTGTTTTGGACAAACTTTTTTTATTTCATTATTCGCTGGTGAAATTAGAGAAGCGTTTGATTTATCTCATGGCGATTGGGGCGCTATCTATTCTGGAGGAACTTTAGTTTCTGCTATGGCTATGTTAGTTTTTGGTGGTTACATTGATAATTATAAAATTACATCAAATATAAAAATTGTAATCATTTGCTTAAGCCTCCTTTGCTTAATCATGACTTTTAATGAGATTGTTTGGCTTCTTCCATTAATAATTTTTGGTCTCAGGTTTTTTGGTCAAGGAATGCTAATACACATACCTGCTGTGGCTATAGGTAAATGGTATGGTAAAAACAAAGGCAAAGCTTTATCTTTATCAATAATGGGATTTTCAATTGGGGAAGCAATATTCCCAGTAGTATTTGTGAGTTTGTTTACAATTATTGGCTGGAGAAATAGTTGGGTTGTCGGAATGATTATATTGTTATTCTTATTACCTGTAATATTGAAGTTATTATCCAATGAAAGAATTCCTAACAGTAAACAAGAAAACATTTCTAATCAATTAGGTATGAAGAATAAGCATTGGACCAGAAAAGAGGCTCTTAATCATTGGGTATTTTGGGCCGTGATAGTACCTTTTTTAATTCCACCAATTTTTTCTACTGCCTTCTTTTTTAACATGGTTCATTTAACAGAAATTAAAGATTGGTCTTTAATTTCTTTTACTGCCCTATTCCCATTCTATACTTCAATGTCCATTTTCACTACCTTATGCTCTGGTTGGATCCTAGACAAATTTGGTGTCGAAAAAATTTTACCATTCTACTTACTACCAATGTCCTTAGGATTGTTAATATTTTCTTTTGGTAACACATATCTTCATGCAATTATTGGACTTGCCTTTCTAGGAATGACCCAAGGCTTAGCAATGACAATCGGAGGAACTTTTTGGCCAAATTACTACGGAACAAAAAATTTGGGATCTGTTAGGTCTTTATCAACATCAACAATGGTGTTTGGAACTTCATTAGGTCCAGCATTAGTAGGAATGCTATTAGATTTTGGACATAATTATAATTCTATTTTATTAGGTATGTGTATATTAGCTATGTTTGCAAGCATTTCTTTAGCTATTACCATGAAGCATGCACCAAAATTATTATCTAACAATATTAAGAAGGGATCTTAACATGTTGAAAATTTATCTTTCAGGAGAAATTCACACTGATTGGCGTCAAGAAATAATCAACTTATGCAAAAATGAAAATTTAAATATTTCTTTTTCCTCTCCAATAACAAATCATGAAGCGTCTGATAATTGTGGAGTAGAAATATTAGGACAAGAAGAAAAAAATTTCTGGAAAGACAGTAAAGGAGCAAATATTAACTCTATAAAAACAAGAAAAGCAATTAAGGATGCTGATATTGTTATTGTTAAATTTGGAGAAAAATATAAGCAATGGAATGCAGCGTTTGATGCAGGTTTTGCTGCAGCTTTAAACAAATCTATAATTATAATCCATAATGATGAACACCAACATGCACTTAAAGAAGTAGATGCAGCAGCATCTGCTGTTGCAAAAGATCAATCGCAAGTTGTAAGAATCTTAAAATATATTCTAGAAGGGTCTCTAAATTAAACTAAGTTAGAAAATTTAATGTTTCATATAATTTTATATAATCCTGAAATTCCACCTAATACAGGTAATATTATGAGGTTAGCAGTTAATACTGGCACTCAATTACATTTAATTAGACCATTAGGTTTTAATCTAAGTAATAATTCACTTAAAAGAGCCGGACTAGATTATAAAAAAGATTCAGATTTTTTTTTACATGATAGCTTTGATTTATGTTTAAATTCAATAAAGTTTAATGAAATTTATGCATTTACCAAATTTGCTGAAAAAACTTTTACTAAAATAAAATTTAAAAGAAATGATTGCTTCTTATTTGGAGGTGAAACTAGCGGATTACCAAATAACATCTTAGACAAAATAAAAGTTACAAATAAGCTTAGGATACCCATGATTGTGAATAGTAGAAGTCTTAATTTAAGTAACTCAGTGGCAATAACAGTTTATGAAGGACTGAGACAAAATAAGTTTGAAAATTTAGTTTAAAGTTTAGTTTAAGGTTTAGTTTAGATATGGGTATTTATGAATGGCTGTCTATTACACTTATTTGTGTAGCAGGTGCAACAACACCTGGACCAAGTATTTTAGTAATAATTTACATAAATAATACTAGAGGCTTTTTATCAGGAATCATTGCTTCATTAGCGCATGGGTTTGGTATATTTATTTATGCCCTAATCTCTATTTACACTATAAGTTTAATTGATAAAAATTTGCCCTCTATAATACCATTCATTCAATTAATGGGTGCAGTATTTCTTACATTTTTCAGTTATAAAATGATGTTTTTTAAAACAAATGAAAAAAACATAAACAAAAAGTTGATAATGCCAAAAAAAGTTACAGATAGTTTTTTTTTGGGACTTACAACATCTTTAATAAACCCTAAAATTCTATTTTTTTTTACATCTGTTTTTAGTCAGTTTATAAATAATGACTTTAATGACTATTATAAAATTGGTGTTGGATTATTAGCAGGAATAATTGACACAGTCTGGTATATTTTAGTTTCTTACTCTGTTAACCTTCCTAAATTAAAAAACTACATTATACTTAATCAAAAAATAATTTTTTTATTTTTTGGGATACTTTTGATTATTTTTTCTATTTATTTAGTTAATATGTCAATTGAGTATTTTATTTGATAATCTATTAATCTTATTATCTGAAGAAATTTCTAAAACATTAAAATTTTGATTATTTTCTATTTTCATCCAATCAATAGTACTTAATTGATCACATTTTGGACAATGTAATTCCCAATTATGATTTTTATTACCACAGGAATAACAAAAATAATTATATCCTTCATTAGCGCTTGTAGCTTTCTCAAGATAATTCTTAACTACTTCAGGATTATTTTGAGATCCAGCTATATCTGCCAGCGCTTGATAAGCTTTGGTTGTAAGTTTATCCTCAGGAATATCTTTTAATAGTTTTTCAGCCTCTCCCCAAATTTCCTCTGAAATAGCAAAACATGCCACTTCTATTTTAAGATCATTTTTAATTTCTTGAGAAGATTTTTTACTCAAAAGGTTAATGGCTTTTGAAACACGAGATCCTGATGTTTTTAAATTCCATTTTTTTGATAGTTCTTCTAAAATATCTGGGTTAGCAGTTAATAGAAAAGTTTTTTCTAATTGATCTATTGACTTTGTTTTTGAACCAATCCCTTTGAGCAGGCCTGACAACTTTACAGAAACACCAATATGACTTGGTTTGTGTTTAAAAGCTTCTTTTAAATGATTGGTAGCAAGATAACTTTTTTCATCTTCTAAGTAATCTAATGCCTTTAAGTAATTTAAATCTGCATATATATTTTTGTATATAATATCTTCTATATAATTCAGTTTTTTTAATTTATTGAGATATACAAGAGAATTTGAAATGTCTTTCAGCTTTGCATAGGAAAATAACAAAACTTGTAAAATTTGTTTTGAATTAGGTTCAAATTTAAGAGCCTTTAGACCTTCATTAATAATTTCATTTAAATCTTTTTTATAGAATATTGCTTGTCTCATAAGTGCTAAGTGACCAACAAATGCTGTGGATGGTTCATCAGTAAGCTGTTTAAAATAATTTTTTGATAATTCTTCATTATCAAAAGAGTTTTTATTTAATTTGTTAAAGACATTAATATGTGTATTTAATAATTCTCCTAACTTTTTATCCTTTGTATTTTTTGATACTAAAGCAGCTTCTTTTGCTGCAGTTTCTAATTCTCCATGACTTGCTAGCAAAAATGCCTTTACTAATTTTTGTTCAACTTTTTTATTATTGTTTGCTTCAAATCGTCTAAATGCCGCTTTTGGTAAATTCAAAAAAGCTAGCCAAATCCTATCAATAAAGATTAAAATTACAGAAAATAAAATAATAATTAAAATAAACCTATCTGTAGGTATTTGAATTCCCCACTCCATCCAATTTATAGATGTTACACCTGGATACTCAGAAAACAACTCTGATAAAAACCATATGATGGAAATAAAAATAATTACTTTTAAGATTTTAAGAATCACTTATTCTCTCATTTTTAATTTTGATTTAATGCTTTTTCAAACCTATTTATTGAGACTTTTATAGTTTCTTTCCAATTATCAGGAAGTGTCTTTATGGTAGATAAAAAATTATTAAAATTTTTGTTTTCAAGTTCTTTTTCTGCCATTGTAATTAATCCTCTAGGAGTGGTGTTATCTGAAAATTTTCTAAGCTTAAAAATACCCGCAAAATAATTTTTCAATTTATTCAAATAGGTCTGTTCACTTAGAGCCTTATCGTAATTGGAAGATGAACCAAAGTCTTTTTTTGAGAGAAGTTTTTCTATAATTATTTCACCTTCTTTTATGAGTTCTTTTTGAGATTTATCTATATTTTGTGAAAACTTTATAGGTTCATAAGAGCTTTTAACTTGAACATCATTATTATCTTGTTCAATTTCTTTTTTTGCTGTTTCAGTTTTGTTTTCTAAAATCTTAATTTTATTTGAAATTTTATCTAGATCTTCTTTTATTAATGACAAGGAATTACCTTGATTTTTAATTTCGAGGTTTATTGTTTCGGTATTATTAAAATCAAGACTATTAAGTTTATTTTTAAGTAATTTAATTTCTGTATTAATTTCATTGATTTTTATATTTTCTTTATCTTTTAAAGCCTCAATCTCATTATTTAGTAGAATGATTTTTTTTGAATGTTGTTCAATATGATTTGGCAAATAATATATTATCAACCAAATTAAAATTATAACAAACGAAAAGATGGTTATAAATGGTATTAAAAAAATAGGATTTTTTAAAATAATTGTTTTTTGTGTTTCATTTACTGGCTCCATATCGATGATTGTTTCTTTATCACTCTTAGCTTTATGAGTTTTGGCTTTTATCATCATTATGTCCCTGTGTACTAAGGTAATCTAATTATATTGTCTAAAAATTCTTTAGTAAAATTTTTCTTAATAATTTTTATATTTATCCAACCTATACTCTCTGCTTTATTAGCAACATTTTCACTATTAACATATATAGTCGATTTATTTTTAACAATGTTGAATAAATTGTAATTTTCTAAAATTTGTTTTGCAATAGATACATTTCTTGATGAAAATATGACTAAGTTTAATAAATCATATTCAAGTAAATCTGTTTGCAAAAGCTTTGGTAATTCTAAAATTGGATGGGTGCTATAACCCTCTATGATTTCTATTTTTCTGTTATTTTTTAATAAATTTTTTTCAAGTTCAACACTTCTATTTTTAGCAGCAATCCATAAACCATAATCTTCTTTTTTAGTGTTAGTTACAATTAAGTTAAGTAGAGATTGAGAATTATTATTAGCTTGTAAAATATTAGTATAAGATAACTTTTTCAGTTGATATGCAGTTTCAAATCCTACAGAAAAAATTCTTATGTCTTTAGTGATATTGCGTAGTGTGTTTAAAATTATCTTATCAAGAATAATTAATGCTTTAGGACTTGATATAATAATATAATTAAAAAAGTTTTTTGAAACAGTTAAGTTTTTAAAATCTTCATATTTTAATGAAGTTATAGGAAACGGTTTTGAAAAAACCCCATTATCATTTAGATATTGTGAATTCCTTTCAGCATCTTTTTTTTCTCGAAGGACAAAAGTAATTGTTTTTGATTTTTTAATCCATCAACTCCTTGTTTATTTAAGTTATTTAAATAAAAAGTCACCGCTAGCTTGAGCTTTAATTATATTCCCTAACTCTTCACCTAACAAAATTGCATCTTTAATTGATCCTTTGATTTTAGATCTAATTACTTTAGTACCATCTAAAGTTGCAATTGCTCCATACAATATCAATTCTTTACTATCAGTAAAATGTGCACTTGCTGAAATTGGAGATTTACAAGAACCGTCTAAAGTTTTTAAAAAACTTCTTTCGGCTAAAGTTTCAAAAAAAGCCCTTTCATCGTTAATTTTATTTAAGAGCATCTTTAGTTGTTTTTGATATTTATTACTGCCATTTATAATAGATTGAATTGCAATAACTCCTTGAGAAGATGCTGGAGGAATAATTTCATTTGGAATTATATTACCAACTTTAATATTTAACCTATCCAAACCTGCTTTGGCTAATATAATTGCATCATATAATCCAGAATTTAGCTTTTCAATTCGTGTTCCAACATTGCCTCTCAAAAGCTTTATGTTTAAATCAGGCCTATAATATTTAGCAAAAGCAGCTCTTCTAACAGAACTTGTTCCCACAATTGCTTTATTTGGTAAATTATCAAATGAATCATAATTGCCCAGCAAAACATCACTTCTATCACCTCTTGGAAGAACAGCTGAAATTTCAGTATTTTTTGTAATATCTGTTTCCATATCTTTCATTGAGTGAACAGCAATGTCAGCAAGTCCATTTAAAATAAAATACTCTAATTCCTTAATAAAAACACCTTTGCCTCCAATATCAGATAAAGATTTATTTAGATTTTTGTCTCCCGATGTAGTAACTTTTACAACTTTAATTTCAACATCTTTTCCAAAATAACTTTTAACAATATCTACTTGTCGTAAAGCGAGTTCTGATTTTCGGGTAGCAATTCTTATTTTAAGTGTCATTTCAATTTATTAATCTTTTATATTGTCAAGTTATTTATTAAATCTTGAATATTTCTATACACTTATAGTAAATCGTAAAACTTACAATATTAATTTATATTGCATTACTTAGTTTTAAATTTAATTTATAATAAAATTTTAATTTAATTAGGAATTTTATGTGTAGTTCTGATGATATAAAGATACTTGGTATTGAAACAAGTTGTGATGATACAGCAATTGGCGTGGTTACTTCTAAAAAAGATATTTTGTCTAATGTTGTAATCAATCAAAACTCAAATTTAAATAATTTTGGTGGTGTCGTACCTGAAATAGCAGCTAGAGACCATTTATCTAACTTAGAATATGCATTAAATAGAGCATTAGAAGAATCAAAACTAGATTTAAAAGACATTAACTTAATTGCAGCTACAGGAGGGCCAGGATTAATTGGCGGCGTAATCGTAGGTACTGTATTTGCTAAATCTGTAGCTATGTCTCTTGAAAAACCTTACGTCGCTGTAAATCATTTAGAGGGACATGCATTAACTGCTCGTTTAACAGATAATATTAAATATCCTTATCTTCTTCTTTTAGTTTCTGGAGGCCATACTCAAATAATTGCAGTAATAGAATATGGAAAATATATAAGAATAAGTTCAACCTTAGACGATGCAGCTGGAGAAACTTTTGATAAAGCTGCAAAAATACTTGGAATAGGTTTCCCAGGTGGACCAATGATAGAAAAAATGTCTAAAGATGGAGATCCAAAGAGTTTTTATTTACCAAGACCAATGCATAAATCTAAAAATCCAAATTTCTCTTTTTCAGGTCTCAAAACAGCTTTTAATCAGATAGCAATGAAAAAAAAATTAAACAAAAAAATAATAAGTGATTTATCAGCAAGCATTCAAAAATCTATAACAGATTGTTTAATTGATAGAACCAGATTAGGAATTACAAAATTTAAGGAAATTCTTGGCAACATGTCTAATATTCAACTTGTAGTTTCAGGTGGAGTTGCTTCAAATTTACATATTAGAGAAGAACTAAATAAACTATGTTTAGAAACAGATAGTACTTTTTTTGCACCTCCATTAAATTTATGCACAGATAATGGTGCAATGATAGCGTGGGCAGGATATGAAAAATATAATAATGTAGGTGAAAGCAATTTAAATTTTAAACCAAGACCAAGGTGGCCATTAGATCCCAATACACATTTAATAAACCCTATACATCAAAATATTGGGAAAAGTGGAGCAAAAGCATAAATGTCAATTTATTCAAATATATGTTTTTATGGAGGTGGTGCATGGGGGCAAGCATTAGCAATTACACTTTCCACACTAAATCATAATTCTACTATATTAGTGTCTGATAAGACACGGGAAACACAGATAAACAATTGTAAATCAGAAAGATTCCCTAATTTAAAATTAAGTCCTTTGATACAAGCAACTACAAACAAAGAAAAAGCCATAAAAGGTAGTGATTTAATTTTTATTACTACAGAAAGCAAAAGAGTTTTAATGGCTATTGAAGAAATCTCATCTTTTTCTAAAAACAAAATTAATGTGATTATTACTTCAAAAGGTTTTGCAACAAAAAAAGGTGAAACTTTTAATGAAATTGTAGAAAATAAATTTCATAACATATTACTTTCTATACTAACTGGACCCACTTTTGCTGATGAAATTGCTAACAACAAGCCTGCAGCTGCAATAGTAGCTAATAAAAAGATTGATATAGCCACTTCTATTTGTGAATTATTTCACAATTCCAATTTAAGACTTTATCCTAGTAATGATCCAAGTGGGGCGTCTATTGCGGGTGCAATAAAAAATATAATTGCCATTGGTGCTGGTATTGTTGATGCCTTAGAATTAGGTGATAATGCTAAAGCTGCGCTTATTACTAGAGGCATTTCGGAAACATGCGAATTAATTAAAAAAGCAGGTGGGGATCAGGCAACAGCCTTTGGTCTTGCTGGCATTGGAGATATGAGCTTAACTTGTAGTGGACCGCATTCTAGAAATATGGCATACGGGATTGATATAATAAAAAATAATTATAAGCGTCCCAAACGTCTAGTAGAAGGTTTAAACGCTCTAGATTCTGCCATTTCATTGTCTAAAAACCTTAATGTAGAGCTACCAATTGTAGAAGCTATTTATAAAATAATAAACAAAAAATCAGATATCAAAGATATTATAAAAAACTTACTTGCCAGACCAATTAAAAATGAATTTTCATAAATCTAGTCTCTAAATTAATGTACTAAAATATTCTTTAAGAATTATTTTCTAGTTTCTTTTCTCTATGTATAAAATATAAATTTCTGGCGTATATAAATACACCAACAGACTGTCCAGCAATTATAACTGGATCTTGTCTCCAAATTGCATAAGTTAATAAAACCAGTCCGCCTGAAATTGAAAAATACCAGAAAGCTATGGGTATAACTGACTTACCAGCATTTTCACTGCTTATCCATTGAATAACAAAACGTGTTGCAAATAATGCCTGCCCTCCAAAACCTATAATAATCATGATTGCTTCTGGATGATTTAATAAATAAGGCTCCATAAATGGTAGTATGACAATTATTAACTCATTTAAAAAAATTGCACCTTTTTCTATCTGGTTTGATAAGAACGAAATAAAATTCATTACAAATTCCTAATTATTTTAAAATCTCTTTATAAGAAGTATTTTTTGGCATTCTATTTCTTAGCCAAATTACCCCTAGCACATCAAAAAGGCCAACTAGGAATCTTCCAAAATTAGTATAATTTGAATTCCCCATTACTCTTTCTCTATGTTTAACATTGAATTTTAAAACCTTGGCTCCTTCACGTAGGGCTAAAGCTGATAAAAACCTATGCATATGATCAAAATAAGGAAGCCTTAAAAATAACTCTCTATGAAATACTTTTATACCACAACCTGAATCTGGGTGAGTATCCTTAAGCAAAATAAACCTACAGTATTTTGCAAAAGATGATGCCCATAATCTAGTAATACTATCCTTACGATTTACTCTAACTCCTCCAATTAATATTAACTCATCTTTATAACTTTTGAGTGTATCAATCATTTTTGGAAGATCTGATGGATCATTTTGACCGTCGCCATCCAAAGTTGCTATTAGTGTTGAATTTGATGCATTAATACCTGTCCTCAAAGCTGCGGATTGACCTTGACTATTTTCATGACTAATAACCCTTAACTTTTTGTTTTTTTTCATATTATTTTTTAATTCTAACACCGTATTATCTTCTGATGCATCATTTACGTATATTATTTCATAACTAAACTTTTTTAATGACTGATGAATTTCACCAATTAAGCTATCAATATTTCCTGCTTCATTTTTAACAGGAATAACTATAGAAATTTCAGTTGTTTTGGACATGTTTAGTATTGCAATTATTGAATATATAGAAATCAATAGCTATTTTAATTAATCAGGTCAAACAATTGATTTTGAAAAATGTATATTTCTACATGTTTTCCTTTAGCTATGTTAAAACCTTTTACTATAGATATTTTTTTTATTTTTAAATTTAGATCATTTGTTGTTTGCAAGAATTGTTTTAGATCACTTTTTTCTATTAACGCTACATTGTTTTTACCCTCTGCCATGAAAATAGCAACTTCGTGAGGATCAGATAATAAAACATTACCATTTAATAAAAAAACAAGACTTGGTTCATGATAGCCTGAAGATGCAACAGCATCAGCCTTAACTTTTTTTAATTTCTTTACGATTGCTTTACTTGGATGTAAATAATCTAGGTTAGGTAAAACTGAATTATAATTAATAATATTAAAAATTGATGCAAGAGCAATAATTGTAAATAAAATATTGTAAAAATTTTTACTAATATCTAGATATAAAATTTTGAAATTAAAAATCAAAGTATTGGACAAAATAAAAATAACAATCGAAATTAAAACAAGTAATATAGTGAAAAATGTTAAAATAAAATCGTTTTCAATATTAAACTTAGAAGAAATATAAAAAATACCTACACTTATTATAATTCCTCCAAGGCTAAATAAAATAGCAGAAATATAAGTAATTTTTTGAAATGAAACATTTTTTATTTTTTTGACATTAGACTTAAACTGCAATAGTCCACCTATTGCGAGAATTGCAATTGCTGGCAAAACAGGAAGTGGATAATGTAGAAGTTTTGTTGGAATTAATTCGATAATGACCCAAAATGGTAAAATCCAACATAATAAAAATTTTATAACTATATTATTTCTATTTTGAAAGCTAAATAAAATCAAGCAAGGTAAAAAAGTTGCAATAGGCCATATTGAAATTGATAATGTTAATAAATGAGTTCCTGGTAATGCTCCATGTCCCTCTTGACCACTCTCCAATTTACTAAAAAAATCTTCTTGAAAAGCTTTTTGTAAAAACATCCCGTTTGTTGCTTCATCAATTGCAACAAACCATGGTAGAATTACTAAAGAACATATTAGAAAACCAAAAATAGGTCTTAAAGATTTTATCAAACTTATAGATTTCTGAATTATAGAAAATGCAATCACTGTAGGAATTAGTATAGCTATTGAAACAGGGCCTTTTACTAAAACTCCAAAAGAAAAAGCTAGCCACATTAATGTTGGGTAAAGGTATTTTACTTTGAAAGTATTATCTTGATTCAAGATTATTTTAAGTAAAAAGAATTGCTGAGCACAGATTAAACACAAAAGAGTGGCATCTGTTTTTGCTAGGTGAGCTTCTCCCATAAATACAATTGATGATGCAAATAATAAAGTTACAATAAGTGTCTGATAAACCGGGAAAATCAACCTAGTTATTAAAGCAACAAAAATTAATGTTATAATAGAGCTTAATAAGGATGGTATTCTATACGACCCAATATTTTCTTGACCAAATATCTTTGCTGAAACTACCTGAAGCCAGTAAATGCCTATTGGCTTCTTTGCCCTAATTTCGTCTTGAAATTTTATATTTACATAATCACCACTTTGAATCATTTGACTGCTAGCTTGAGCAAAACGTGCTTCATCCCGATCTATAGGGGGTATTGAGTATTGCCCAGAGAAAAGAGCTAAAATTATTAAAATAATCAAGGAGCCTAAAAATAAATAATTTAATTTTTTTAATTTTTTAAAAAATTCTGAAAATTCTAAAATACTATTCATTTCTTTAACTTTTTTATTAATTTAGAAATACCATATTTTAAGAGTAATGTTATAATTTTAAATTTATTTAAGAGGTAATTAAATGATGGTATATAATTTTAATGAGATTCTAAATGGATTTTGCGAAAATAGAAAAATCAAATCAACTCCTCTTTATCTTTTTAACAATATAAAAAGTTTAAATTCAACTAAGTTAATATCCAAAAAACAAAAAAATTTTTTAAATACAAGTTTTGCAATAGAAGCACAGCATTTTGGATTTTTTCCAGATGAGAAATTTGATCTTGGTGGAGCAATTGCTATAATTAAAAAATCTAATGAACCGAAAAAAAGCTTAATTGACCAAGCAGCTACACTATCACAAAAACTTCCAAAGAAAAAATGGAGTGTTCAATTTGTTGACGAATTTGAAAACTTTGACAAGTTCAGCTTTATTTTAGGATGGGGATTAGCATTCTATAATTTTTCCATGAAAAAAATAACCAAAAATACTCACAGAAATCAGTCCTTATGCTTGTTTCAATGTAAAAAAGAAATTTCAAAAAATTTATTAGAAAAATGCTTTGCAGAAATGCGAGGTATTTTTCTAACAAGAGATTTGATAAATTTGCCTCCAAACATACTAACACCACTAAAATATGAAAAAATAATAAAAAAATTATTTAAAAAATTTTCACCTGTAATTTTAACATTTAAAGACAAACAACTAGAAAAGAATTTTCCCTTAGTAGATATTGTTGGTAGGTCTTCAGAAAACAAACCTGTGCTTATTGATCTTCAATGGAATAAAAATAAAAAAAACAACTATCCAAACATTGTTTTGGTTGGTAAGGGAGTTACTTTTGATAGTGGTGGTTTGGATATAAAACCTTCCAATAGTATGTTATTAATGAAAAAAGATATGGGTGGTAGTGCATTAGTTCTAGGCATAGCTTATGTTTTAATGTCAATAAACTGTCCTATTAATTTAAGAGTGATTTTACCACTTGCTGAGAATGCTATCTCTGAAAAATCTATGAGACCACTAGATATTGTTTATTCAAGAAACCTAACTCCAGTTGAAATTGGTAATACAGACGCGGAAGGCAGATTATTACTTGCAGACGCACTCACTTATTGTCAGGAAAGCAAAACAAAAAGTGATTTTATTTTAGATTTTGCTACTTTAACTGGAGCCGCAAGAGTGGCTTTAGGCACAGAATTACCTGCATTATTTACAAACAACGATGATTTAGGTGAAGATATAATAAATGAGGGTATAAAACAAATTGACCCAATGTGGAGATTACCTTTATTTAACCCTTATAATAAACAACTTGATAAAAATAATAATGCAATAAGTAGTACTGGATCATCAGGAACAGGTGGTGCAATAACTGCAGCATTATTCCTAAATAGATTTATAAATGAAAATACAAATTGGGCACATGTTGATCTAATGGCATGGAACACCTCATCACGGCCAGGTTTCCCCGTGGGCGGAGAGGCTATGGGGTTAAGGAATATTGTGAATATGATTATAAAATATTGTTCAAAACGTTAAACTTTAAATTAATTCATATAATAAATTGCTGTCTCATGAATATTTTTATCTCTTGCAACTATAACAGAGTACTTGCTGTATAAATCATTCTTAAAACTTACTTTTTTAGAATTCCAGTCGGTTATAATAATATCTTTTGCTTTTAATATTGGCATCAGTGGTAAGATATCATATGAAGAAAGACCTTCTTCAACTACTAAATCTAAGCCTCCTTTGATTACCAAACAATAATTATGACAATCTCCTGACCAAACATGATACTTAGCTTTTTTTATCAAAGTTTCATATTTTTGTTTACCTATTTCAGAAAATAAATGTGGTCCTGTACAACCAACTGTTGATTCAGATAAACTGGTGATAGATTTATAGTTTTTTGTAAAAGATGAATTATTTAGTAGACACTTCTTTTTATAACCAATCCATCTTTCATCTAGGGCAGGAAAATCAGCCATGCCAATAATTGGCTCACCTTTAAATGCAAGTGATATTAATGTGCCCCATAAAGGCCTTCCAATAACATAGCTACGAGTTCCGTCTATTGGATCTATAATCCAGGTATAATCAGAATTATTTTTTGTAAATCCCATCTCTTCAGCAAATATATTGTGATTTGGAAATTTGGCTGATATGGTCTCTCTTAATATCTTTTCAGCATTTATATCATAGTCTGTTACAGGACTTCCATCATCTTTAACTTGTAGAGTTAGATCAGAGCTAAAACCTTCTAAAGTTATAATTTTTGAACGATCAGCTAACAAATTCAAAAAATTTGAAATCTCAATAAATTCAGCTTCATTCATAAAAGGGACCTTTTCAAAAGGAATTTTTGTTCATTTATTTTCGATCTATGGTAAGGCTACTGGACTATCGCTCTTTGTTCTTAACCAAGCAATTAGATCAGCTCTATCTTTTGTTTTTGATAAACCTGCATAATTCATTTTAGTACCTTTATAAAATAGTTTTGGTTTATACAAAAATTTGTTCAGCTCTTCGTAAGTCCATTTCCCAGATAATGATGCAAGTGTTTTAGAATATGCATAGTCAGCTTTACCTTGTTCTTTGTTAACGATATTATAAAGGTTAGGCCCAACTTTGTTTGCACCTCCAGCCTCAAATCCATGACAAGCAACACATTTTTTAGAAATTTTCTGACCACTATTTATATCTGCGCTAGCTAAAAGAGCAAGTATAGGTTCAACCACTATTTCTTTAGTTTCTTTTATTTTTGTTTCAGCTTTTTCTGGAACTTCAATTGGATATGCTTTTGAGACTTCCGTATTTGGACTAACCAGTAAATTTCCAATTTTTCCAAAGACCATTATCAACAAAACACCTGATAATAAAGCTGCTGCTATCTTGTTAAATCTCAATGCATCCATAAATTAATCCACAAAAAAATTCTCGATAAATAATTATTTACATGCAAGAAAAGCTTTCTTCAAGTATAAAAGTTAAAAAGGGTAATAAATTATTTCCAAAAAATTTTAAATATAATTATACATGATTCATGGAGCCTAAAATTGGAATATACTGATACCATAATTATGATACCTGCTAGGATAGGTTCATCAAGATTACCCAATAAACCACTACTTAAGATAAATGGTATCCCATTAATAATTCATGCATACAATTGTGCAAAAAACGCAGAATTAAATGCTCCAGTAGTTGTAGCAACTGATGATAAGTTGATTTTTGAAACTGTTAGTGAGTATGGTGGAACTGCATTAATGACTTCTCATCAACATGAAAGTGGATCAGATAGGATATTAGAAGCTCTTGAAAAGTTTGACCATGAAAAAAAATATAAAAATATTATTCATCTGCAAGGCGATCTGCCAAATATTTCAGGAAATTTAATCCAAAAATTAGCACAGGTAGCTGATGATCCATTGAAGGAAATTACAACAGTAATTGTTAAAGCCTCTCCTGATGAGTTTGATGACCCATCAGTTGTGAAAGTAGTAGCAACTTTTAAAAATAATAACCCAAAAATAGACGATGTTGGAAAAGCATTATATTTTAGTAGAGCATGTATTCCCAGCGGAAGTAAAAATATTTGGCATCATATTGGGATTTATGCATGGCGGAGAGACGTTTTAGAAAAATTTGTAAAACTAAAACCTTCCCCACTAGAAAAGTCAGAGAAACTTGAACAGCTTCGCGCACTTGAAGCAGGAATGCAGATACACACAATTGTTACTTCTGAACACCCGATTGGGGTAGATACTAAATCAGATTTAAAAAAAGCAGAAATTATTTTAAAGACTTAATCAAGTTATTCATATAATAAATTAAGTCAAACAAAATAGAGAAAAAAATGAATAATAAAAGTAAACTTATAATTGCTTTTCAAGGTATGGCCGGCGCATATTCAAATATGGCTTGTGAAGCTTGTTTCCCTCACTCTAAGACACTAGCATGTAATTCATTTGAAGATATGCTTAACGCCACTAAAAATAAAAAAACAGATTACGCAATGGTCCCTGTTGAGAATTCTTTGGCAGGAAGAGTGGCAGATATCCATCATTTAATACCAGAAAGTGGCTTATTTATTGTTGGTGAACATTTCCAAAGAGTAAATCATCAATTACTTGGGCTTAAAACATCTAAACTAGAAGATTTGAAATATGTTAAAAGTCATGCACAAGGACTTGCTCAATGTAGAAAATTTATAAAAAAACATAACCTAATCCCAATACAACATATAGATACTGCTGGAGCAGCGGAAGAGGTTTCAAGGTTAGAAAATCCTAAAATTGGTGCAATAGCTTCAAACATGGCGGCAAAAATCTATGACCTTAAAATATTAAAAAATAATATTGAAGATGCAGAACATAATACAACTAGATTTTTGATTATGGCTAGAGATCCTCAGACACCATCTGTAGACATACCAATTCCTGTAACAACTATAATTTTTGAGGTTAGATCTGTTCCTGCTGCATTATATAAAGTGTTAGGTGGATTTGCTACTAACGGAATAAATCTTACCAAACTTGAGAGCTATATTGGTGGTAAAGAGATGAACGCAGCAAGATTTTATGTTGATGCAGAAGGTCATCCAGATACAAAACCTATGCAAAATGCTTTAGAAGAGATGTATTTCTATAGCGAACCAAATTCAGTTAAAATTATTGGAACTTACTCTAGATCTAAGAAAAACTAATTCAAAAAAACACACAGAAATTCTTGCATATTACTATTATTTATAACATAAATATTTGTGAAGGGTCACACGGACGTAATTCTTGCCAATCCGGTCAGGTCCGAAAGGAAGCAGCCGTAACAATGATAGCGGGTTGTGAGGCCCTTCGTTTTACTGATTAAAAACGAGATATCAAATAAAAAATATTAATGAACAAAACAATTATAGAGTTTTAGCTCGTAAATATAGACCAAATGATTTTAGTGAATTAATTGGACAAGATACACTAGTAAAAACTTTTAATAACGCTCTTAATAAAGGTAGACTGGCTCATGCATTTCTCTTAACTGGGATAAGGGGAATTGGTAAAACTACTACAGCAAGAATAATCGCTAAAGCCTTAAATTGTATAGGTGATGGCACCAAAAAAGATCCCTCTTTTGAAATTTGTAATAATTGCTCACCGTGCCAATCCATAAATAATGGAAATTTTCTTGATGTTATTGAAGTTGATGCCGCTAGTAGAACTGGCGTTGATGGCATTAGAGAAATTATTGACTCAGTAGTATATTCACCAAATAATGCTAGATACAAGGTTTACATCATAGATGAAGTTCATATGTTATCTAACGCTGCATTTAATGCTCTCTTGAAAACGTTAGAAGAACCTCCGCAAAATGTAAAATTTATTTTTGCAACGACTGAAATAAAAAAAATACCAGCAACAATAATTTCCAGATGTCAGAAATTTGATCTTCAAAGAGTTGATTTTAAAACATTATCAAATCACTTAAAAAATATTTGTCAAAACGAAAATATTTCTTATGAGAATGACTCTATATCACATATCTGTAAAGCAAGTGAAGGTTCTGTAAGAGATGCTTTATCTTTGCTTGATCAAGCTGCATCTCTTTGTAGAGACGAAATTAAGGAAAAAATAGTCTTAAATATGCTTGGACTAAGTGGTTATGAAAAAAATATTGAATTGTTTCAGCTATGTCTATCAAATCAATGTAATGAAGCTCTAAAAGTTTATGATGATATTTTACAAAACGGTGTGCAACCACTTCAAATCATCTCAAACCTTTTGGAAATATGTCACTTAGCATCAAAAATCAATGTCACTAAATCATACACTAATATAAACGAGACCATGGAGAAAAAAATTTCTCAAATTTCTACAAATGGGTTACCAAAGCTTGTAAGATTATGGCAAATTTTAATTAAGAGTTTTGAAGAATTAAAATATGCTCCTAATGAAGAACAAGCTGGTTCAATGGCAATAATAAAATTATGTTATGGATCATCCCTTCCAGATCCAAGTAAATTTTTAGAAAAAAAATCAGAGCAAACAAATACTCAATCAGAGAATGAAAAAACTAAAGTTTCTGAAATTTCAAATTCTCAAGAAAAATTAAATAAAGACGATATAATTAATAACAAAATAGAGGAATCAGAAAACGAACAGACTGAAATTTCTGAATCTTCACATTCTCAAAATAAGGTTATTAATGAAGTTATAATTAATAGTGAAGAAAATTTAGAAAATTTTAAAAATCCAGAAACTTTTGAAGATTTGTTGAATCTACTTTTAAAAAACAGAGAGGCATTGCTACATGCTCAATTAATTAATAATGTTCATTTAATATCTTTTGAAAAACAAAATATAAAACTAAGATTAAAATTCAAATCTGATACAGAGATACTGAAAAACTTATCTTATGCTTTAGAAAAAATAACAAAAAATAAATGGAATGTCATTCATTCCGAGGAAGATGGAGAAAAAACTATAGTTGAAAAACAAAAAATTAAATTGAATGAGCAGAAAGAAAAAGTAAAAACAAATCCTCATTTTGCAGAATTATTTAAACATTTTCCTGAGGCTGAAATAACTTCAATTGAAGACAAAAAATCAACTTAAATTACATTTGGAAAATTAAAATGTCTGAACAATATTTAGAAAAACTAATTAAAAAAGTTTCTAAACTGCCTGGTTTGGGTCCTAGGTCATCCAGAAGAGTTGTTCTGCACTTATTAAAAGATAAAGAAAAGTTACTATTACCACTTATTGAAGATTTGAGCACAGTAGCTAATAACATAGGAAGTTGTATCAAGTGTGGTAATTTAGACGAAAATAAAATCTGTCAAATTTGTAAAGATCCTTCTAGAAATCAAAACTTATTATGCGTTGTTGAAACTGTTGCAGACTTGTGGGCCTTAGAAAGATCAAATGTTTATAATGGAAAATATCATATTTTAGGTGGAGTATTGTCTGCAATAGATGGGGTAAATCCAGATCAACTAAATATTGCTTCTTTAGAAAAAAGATTAGAAGATAAATCTATTACAGAGATAATTATTGCAATCTCAGCTACACTTGACGGACAAACTACAGCATATTATTTAGCTGATATATTGAGTAAATTCAATATTAACATCACAAGACTAGCTCATGGATTACCAGTTGGTGGGGAATTAGACTTTTTAGATGATGGAACAATTGCGCAAGCTTTAAAAGCTAGAAATAAGTTATAATTTATTCACTTAATTTTTTCTTGTCACTTACTTCAATTGAAGTTATCACATTACCTCTATTTTCAATTTTTCTGTGTGAAACTTTAATTTCATCCAAGTCTTTTCTTGCCAAGTCAAAATGCTTATCAAGTTTTAAAATTCTGTCAGCTAATAAATTTAAATCATTATTTAACTTATCTACTTCAATTTGTATTTTTCCTGCTGTTTGACTCATCGTAGCATCTCTTAATATAGCCCTTACGGTATGCAAAAGCAGCATTAAATTATCAGGTCCAGCCATGTAAACTTTCTTATTTCTACTTTCATTAACTAGTCTTGGAAACCTAATATTAATTTCTGAATAAATTGACTCACTAGGAAGAAACATTATGGCTGAGTCTGCAGTTTCACCTGGTGAAATATATTTATCAGCAATATCCTTAATATGTTTTTGAACTGCATTATGAAATGATTTTAAATTATCTTTTTTTTCTTGTTCATTTGAAGATTTTGTAAATTTTTTATAATCTTCTAATGGAAATTTTGAATCTATACAAATTGAACCAGGTGGTTGTGGCATTTTTACAATACAGTCAACTCTAGCATTGGATAATAGTGTATATTGAAATTGGTATGCATTTTGAGGAAGTGCATCTTTAACTATATTTTCGAGTTGAACCTCACCAAATGCTCCTCTAAGTTGTTTGTTCGACAAAATATTTTGTAAATCATTGACCTGAGTTGATAATGAATGAATATTCTCTTGAGCTTTATCAATTATCGCCAATCTTTCATGCATCTCCATAAGAGATTTTTGTGTATTTTGAGTTTGCTGCGTAAGACTATTACCAATAGAAGTCCCAAAGTTGCCTAACCTCTCTTCCATACTTCTGCTTAATTGAGAAACTGCTCCTTTTAATTCAGTAATTTGATTTAATTCGTGATTTAAAGGTGTAATAAGATTTTTATTTTTATTTTCAAAATATAATTTACATATTAAAAAAATTATGATTGAGAGTATAAGTAAAGAAATGATAAATATAATTAAGTATTTTAAATCCATTTTGTATCCATATTAAGATATTATAATAATACAAATTGTTTTTAAATTAACTAGCACAAAATACATAAGGATTTTGCTAAATGAGCCTTAAAGAAATAATAAAAGTACCTAATCCTTTTTTGAAAGTTACTGCTAAACCTGTAAAAGTTATTGATGAAAATATCTTAACCATTCTAGATGACATGATGGAAACCATGTATCATGCAAATGGCATTGGTTTAGCAGCGACACAAATTGCAATTGATAAAAGATTAATTGTAATGGATTGTGGAAAAAAGAAATTCGAAACTCAAGATAAATCAGAAAAAGAATATAATGGAAAAATTGATAATGAACAAATTGAATCTTTTCCAATTAAAATGATAAACCCAGAAATAATAAGTTTAGGTGAAAATATTGAAGAAATGGAAGAGGGATGCTTGTCTATACCTGGATACAATGCCAAAATCAAAAGGCCATCATCTTTAAAAGTAAAGTATATAGATGAGAATAAAAAAAGTAAAACCATTAATGCTGATGGATTATTAGCAACTTGTATTCAACATGAAATAGATCATTTAAATGGTATTCTTTTTATTGATCATCTATCAAAATTAAAAAGAGAAATAATTTTTAAAAAAGCTATCAAAGAATATTCTAAAAATTAAAATGTAATAAAAACGAGGGTTAGTTGAATATAATATTTATGGGAACTCCAGATTTTGCTGTCCCCAGCCTTAAGTTAATTAAGATAAATTATAATATAGTTGGTGTTTATTCACAACCTGCTCGACCTAGAGGAAGAGGTATGAAAACAAAACTTTCTCCAGTTGAAAAAACTGCAAAAGAATTCAATTTAAAAACAATTACTCCTTCAACTTTAAAACACGAAGATGTGTTTAATCAATTTAAAAACCTGAAACCAGATTTAGTTGTTGTTGTTGCGTATGGTTTGCTTCTACCTGAAAAGTTCTTGTTAACATCTAAATTTGGTTGCATCAACGGTCATGCTAGCCTTTTACCAAGGTGGCGTGGTGCTGCTCCAATACAAAGAGCTATAGAAGCAGGCGATAATAAAACTGGTTCATGTATAATGTTAATGGAAAAAGGAATGGATACTGGACCAATACTATCCTCAAAATCTATAAATATTCATTCTAGTGATACTTCTAAAACTATACATGATAAATTATCAAATTTGACAGGAGAATTACTTGTTCATACTATTAAAGATTATACCACTGGTAAAATCATACCAATAAAACAGAAAAAAGACGGTATAAAATATGCTGATAAAATTGTTAAAGATGAAGCTAATCTAGATTGGAATTTACCAGCTATTAATATTTTTAATAAAGTAAGAGCATTTAACCCTTTTCCAAGTACTTACACATTTTTATCTGGTGTTAAAATTAAAATTGTTGAAACCAAACTTTGTGAAAATAATCATCAATTAAAACCAGGTACAATAATAGAATGTAACAATGAAATAATTGTAGCATGTGGAAATAGATCAACTTTAGAAATTAAATATTTACAAAAGCCTGGGAAAAAAATCATGTCTGCAAAAGATTTTCTAAATGGAACTAAAATAAAAATTGGTGAAAAATTTGGAATATAATAAAACTGTTAAATATGCTTTACTAATTGAGTATGACGGCAAAAACTTAGTTGGATGGCAAAAGCAAAATGAAGGAATTTCTGTTCAAGGCAGTTTAGAAGAGGCTGCAAAAAATATTTTTAATCAAAAATTTGAAATTCAAGGTTCCGGTAGAACTGATGCTGGAGTTCATGCCCTGGGACAAGTAGCTCATATAAATCTTCCTAAAAATCATAGATTAACAACTAAACATCCATTTTATATAATCTCTGCTTTTAATTCACATTTAAAGAAATCTAATATTAGAGTAGTTTCTACTAAACAAGTTGCGTCAGATTTTAACGCTAGGTTTAGTGCAACAAAACGTTATTATAAGTATAGAATTTTATGTCGTGCTGCACCACCTGGGATTGAAAAAGGAAAAGTTTGGCATTCAAGAAAAAATTTGAGTATTCGATTGATGGAGGAAGGAACAAAATATTTAATTGGGAAACATGATTTTACGAGCTTTAGAACTATAAACTGTCAAGCAAAATCCCCAATTAGAACATTAGATGAAATATCAATTACAAATCTGGGTTATGAAATAAATATAAAAGTCGTAGCAAAAAGTTTTTTACATAGTCAAGTCAGAATCATTGTGGGGACAATTTATAAAGTAGGTGAAGAAATATTAGAGCCCGAGGATGTAAAAAATATTCTTGAAAGCAAAAACAGAAATCTTGCAGGACCAACTGCTCCGGCAGAAGGTCTTTATCTGGAAAAAGTAGAGTATCCAAATGATTTACTCGATGACAATTGGCCAATTATTTATGATAGCAATCAGTATGATTAAATCAAATTGTCATTGACAATGAACGTGAAAACATTCCTAAACTTGCTTCAATAATAACTGATAAGAAAATCATACCAGTGGCTCCCCAACCAGTCAAACCAACCTCTTCTTTTCCAATACGCCATAAAGAAAATGTAACCCAAATTACTACCATGATGCCAAAAAATACGAAAATTGACGGAGGTAAAATCAAACCTAAAACAGCAAAACTTAACATTAAAATGGCCTGGAAAGACTGTATCCAATTAAATGGTATAATAAATTTAAAGAACTTACCACCCTTCCCAATTTTTTCAAAAATTTTGTTAACTAAGATTGAGAATAAACAAATATCTATAATGGTAATTAGAAGCAATCTAGGTAATATTCCACTTTGAATATCACCATCAATATTTGCTTTAATTCCATATGAAGCTAATGTTGAGACAACTGCATTCACAAAAAAAACTATCCAACAACTATCCCAAAATCCATTTAAATTTAAATTAAATAATTGAGAAGAATTACCTTTTTTCGACATAAATTGAAATGCAGATAAAAACCCATCTTTTATTACAAAAGGATTTGGAGGAAATTTAATCATTTTTTTCAACTCTGAAATAATTATGGAGAAATTTATTATAAATACTTGTTAACTTCATAATATCATCAACTTCAACATTTTCATCTATCTTATGCATTGTTTTTCCTACCAAACCAAACTCTATTACTGGACATAATTTTGTTATGAACCGTGCATCTGAAGTGCCGCCTGTAGTAGATTTTTCAGGATTAACATTTACAACTTTTGTGATTGCATTTTGAAGAGTTGATTTGAGTTCTTCATCACTTGTTAGAAAAGGTTCAGCATTACAAAAATAGTCAAACTCATAGTTTTTAGTAATAGCGTCAAACTGGTTTTTAAGCATACATTGTAGCGAAGCAACAGAATGTAAGGTATTAAATCTTATATTAAATTTTGCCTTTACCTCCCCTGGAATAACATTACTAGCTTCATTATTCACATCAATTGTAGTAATCATTACAGAACTAGGTTGGAATTCACTAGTTCCTTTATCTAAATATATTTTTGCAAAAGGCTCTAGCATTTTTAAAAGTGAATTTATTGGGTTTTCTGCTAAATTAGGATAACCAACATGACCTTGAATACCTTTAACAATCAAAGAACCAGTAAAACTCCCTCTCCTTCCAATTTTAATTGTATCACCTATTTGGTTTACATTAGTTGGTTCACCAACAATGCAACCAGAAATTTTTTCTGACTTATTCATTAGCCATTCAACTACCTTTTTTGTACCGTTTATTGCTTTCCCTTCTTCATCACTAGTAATTATAAAGGAGACACTACCGTAATCTTTGAGGTTTTTGTTCATTTCTATAAACTCTGAAACAGCAGCTATAAAGGCAGCTATTCCAGATTTCATGTCTGCGGCACCTCTTCCCCATATTTTTCCTTTTTTAATTTCCCCACCAAAAGGATCTATGGACCAACTTTGTACATCACCAGTAGGAACAACATCCACATGACCTGCAAAGCAAATATTTGGTTCTAAAGAACCAAATCTTGCATATAAATTTTCAACCTTTTCATCACCCTGTCCAAAGTCAATTTTTTTACATTTAAATCCCATAGGTTCTAAATATGATATAATTAAATCAATAGAACCTGCAGATATTGGGGTTATACTTCTACACTTAATTAAAGCTGAAGTTAACTCTATTGGGTTTAAAATATTAGACATAAAAGACCTTAACTAATCTCTTAAAAGTTCATTTACAGATGTCTTTGAACGTGTCTGAGCATCAACTTTTTTTACAATTACAGCACAATATAAACTTGGTCCTTGGGAGCCATCAGGTAGCGGTTTCCCAGGAAGAGATCCTGGAACTACAACAGAAAATGCAGGCACCCTGCCTGTGTAGATTTCGCCTGTGTTTCTATCAATAACTTTTGTAGATGCACCAATAAACACTCCCATAGATAAAACTGCTCCTGTTTCAATTACAACACCTTCTGCTACTTCAGATCTCGCTCCAATAAAACAATCATCTTCAATGATGACTGGTCCTGCTTGAACAGGCTCTAAAACACCTCCGATACCCGCACCACCTGAAATATGTACATTTTTACCAATTTGTGCGCAGGATCCAACAGTTGCCCAAGTATCAATCATACTCCCACTATCAACATAAGCACCAATATTTACAAATGATGGCATTAATACAACACTAGGTGCAATATATGCAGAATGTCTTACCACACTTCCAGGAACTGCTCTGAAACCAGCTTTTTTGAACTCTTCTTTACGCCATCCTGAAAACTTAGAGGGAATCTTATCCCACCAATTAGCTGGATCAGTATTTTGACTTTTTGGTCCTCCAGAAATTATGTCCATATCATTTATCTTAAAAGATAATAAGACTGCTTTTTTTAACCATTGATTCACTTGCCATTTACTATTTCCAAATGGCTCGGCTACTCTTAATTTACCTTTATCTAAGTAATCTAAAGCAGTTTCAATAGAAACTCTGATTTCACCAGTAGTATTTGGATTAATATCTTCATTATTATCGAAAACTCTTTCTATAACTGATTTCATATTTTCTATTTCCATTATCTTCCCTTCAATTAAATTAAAACAAACTATCTTTTTTGAAATTCTAACATATTACTTAAAATAGATTTTATATCTGATCCAGTGAAATTAATATATTCTCTTAAACTATCAGCTTCTTTTCTGTTAAAATCATTTTCAATCCATACTGTGCTCATTCCTAATTCACTTGCAGGCTTTAAATTTTTAGCTGTATCTTCAAAGAAAATACTTTTTGAAATATTCTTATCATTAAGACTTAGTTTTTTTTTCATCATGAGATAAGAGTTAAGATCTGGTTTGGCTATATAATTTGCATCCTTAATGTCAAAAATAATTTCAAATTCTTGAAATATTCCCATTGATTTCAATATATTTTCTGCATGTTTAAATGTCGCATTAGTATAAATTGATTTCTTACCTTTAATTTTACCTAATAATTTTTTAAGTGTAACATCTTCATTTAATTCACTAAAATCTACGTCATGTACAAATTCAAGGAATGGCTCTGGATTAATTTTCTTTTCAATCATTAAACCTCTTAAGGTTAGACCGTATTTTTTATACATATTTCTTTGAAGTGTAAGAGCATCAAGATCATTTAAATTAAAAAATCCTTTAATGTATTCAGTCATTCTTAAAGAGACACGCCTAAACAATCCTAAATGAAAGTCATAAATTGTGTTATCTAGGTCAAAAATCCAATGATCATATTTTTCATTAAAATCTATATTTTCAATATTATTTAAAACCAATTTCATAAAATTTAAACTAATTAGAACTTTTTCTAATAATAGTTCCCACACCATGTTCAGTGAAAAGTTCTAACAATAAAGAATGAGGCATTCTACCATCCATAATTACAGATGCTTCTGCACCACCTAATACAGCATCAATGCACGTCTTAATTTTTGGGATCATACCACCAACAACAACTTTATTTTTTATTAATTCTTGTGCATCTGAAATTGTCAATTCTGGAATCAACTTGCCATCTTTGTCAAGAACTCCGGCAACATCAGTTAACATAATCATTCTAGAAGCCTTCATTGCAGCTGATATAGAACCAGCTGCTGTATCGGCATTTATATTGTAAGTTAACCCATCTGCTCCAATCCCAACAGGAGCGATTACAGGTATCATTTTTTCATTGATCAAGGCATGTATAACTTGAGGATCAATCTTTTCAGGTTCACCTACATAACCAAGATCAATTGCTTTTTCCACATTAGAATCAGAATTTTCATCAACTTTAATTAACCTTTTGGCAGTTATTAGGTTTCCATCTTTACCAGAAATTCCAACTGATTTTGCACCAGAATTAGCAATGGCAGAAACTATTGATTTATTTGTTACTCCACTAAGTACCATTTCGACAACATCAATTGTTGCAGCATCCGTTATTCGAAGCCCATTTATAAACTCGGTTTTTATTTGAAGCTTAGATAACATTTCACCTATTTGTGGCCCGCCCCCATGTACCACAACTGGAAGCATTCCAACTTGTTGTAATAAAACAATATCTTTTGCAAAGCTGTTTACAAATTCCTTTTTACCCATTGCATTTCCGCCAAACTTTACAACAATAACCTTATTTGCATAACGTTTCATAAAAGGTAAAGTTTCTGTAAGTAAATCGGCTTTTTTAAGCCATTTAGATTGAATTTGATCTTTATTTTTTTTCAATACTTTAACCGTGTAAAATGTTATATTACTATTATTATCATATATTTTTGAATTTAATTATTATTTTATCTTTTTTTATGCAAAGCTTGCTAAATATGTTCTCAGCATTCCAATACCATTATTTTTGAAACTTGAAGTGACCATTATTTCTGGGAAGGCAGCTGTATATCTAGAAATAATTTTATTAGAATTGTCTTTCACTTTTATAATTTCTTTATCACTCAATTTATCAATTTTTGTAAGAACTAAAACCCAACTTACTGCAGCTTTATCAAGTTCTTTCATTATAGTTATATCTAAATCTCCAATTCCTCGCCTACTATCAATTAACAAACATACAGTTCTTAGAGTAGGTCTACCTTTTAAATACTTTAATGTAAGAGATGTCCATGATAGTATATCCTTCTTTGGTGCCTTTGCATAACCATAACCAGGCAGATCGACTAGTGTAAGCCTTTTGGTTTGATAAACAAGGTCAAAAAATATCAATTGTCTTGTTCTTCCTGGTGTTTGGCTGGTTCTAGCTAAGGTTTTTCTATTTGTAAGGGCATTAACAAGTGAGCTTTTACCAACGTTAGATCTTCCTGCAAATGCTACCTCATTCCCTTTTTGAAGAGGTAGAACATTAATATCGAGAGCAGCAGCTATGAATTTACATTCCCCTGAAAATATTTTTCTAGCTTTTTCAATTTCAAGATCATCATATAACAAGATTGCATCCAACTTTATTTTGACTCTTTGTTCATCCTATTCATAATTACCCATTGCTGACATATTGAAAGCAGATTATTCCATGTCCAATATATTACTAAACCAGCAGGGAAAGTTGCTAATAAAAATGTAAATGCAACTGGCATCCATGCAAATATTTTTGCTTGTATAGGGTCCGGTGGAGTTGGGTTTAGTCTTTGCTGTAAAAACATGGTCACACCCATTAACAATGGCCAAATACCAATATTTAAAAAGTCTGGTAAAAATGATGTACTATAAGGAAGCAGACCAAATAGGTTAAAAATACTGGTTGGATCTTGAACAGACAAATCTTTAATCCAACCAAAAAAAGGTGTTTGCCTCATTTCAATTGAAACAAATAAAACCTTATAAAGAGCAAAGAACACAGGAATCTGAACTAAAATTGGCAAACATCCAGCCGCAGGATTCACTTTTTCTTTTTTATAAAGATTCATCATTTCTTGGTTTAATTTTTGTCGATCGTCACCAACTCTTTCTCTCAATTTTTGAATCTGAGGTGTTAGCACTCTCATTTTAGCCATGCTCTTGTAAGATTTATTTGCTAATGGAAAGAATAATAATTTAACAATTACTGTTATAGCTAAAATTGCTAATCCAAAATTACCTAAGTAATCATTTGCCCAAGATAAAGCATAAAAGAAAGGTTTCGTTAAAAAATAAAACCAACCAAAATCAATGGCCAAGTCAAAATGTTGAATATTAAATTTTTGTTCATAATTATCAAACAAAGCCAATCTTTTTGCTCCTGCAAACGTCCTTGATAGAAACTCACCCTTAGAGTTCGCAGAAATAGTTATAGCATTTCCTAAAAAGTCAGTTTGATATTGACCACCGTTTGAGCTTAATTTTCTAAACGTAAAATTATATTTCTGTTTTTGATCAGGTAGTAAAGCTGTCATCCAATATTTGTCAGTCAATCCTATCCAACCTCCTGATTCATTTGGCTTTATATTAATACCTTTTTTCCCAGCCTCTGTTAAATCGCTATAACTTTGTTCAGACAATGTTCTATCAAAAACTCCAAGAGGACCCTCATGTAATACGAAAAAATCAATTGTATTTGGTTCACCAGCTCTTCTAATTAAACCGTATGGATATAAAGTAACTGACCTAGTAGAACTATTTTCTACCCTTTGATTAACAGTAATCATAAAAGTATTGTCAATACTAATATCTTGATAAAAAATTATTCCTTGGCCATTATTCCATTTTAATGTGACTGTATTGTCAGGTGTTAAAAGATTACTTGATGATTGCCATAACGTTTTACCATTAGGGACTTTAATCCCATCAGGGCTACTCCATCCAAATTCAACAAAATATGGTGTCCTACTATTAGACTTTAATAACAATTTAATTAAATCACTCTCTGGCTCGAGCGTTTCGCGATACTGTGTTAAAGTAACATCATCAATTCTTGCACCTCTTAATGAAATGGATCCGGATACCTCTTTGCTTTCCATTGAAATTCTTGGAACTGTTTTGTTTTGATCAGTTGTTGCACTATTGTCTGATGTAGTAATTCCACTACCTACATTTTCAGGCAGAGGAATGTTTGAGGTGTCATTATTTTCTTTTGTAATATTTTCTTGTTGGTATAAATCTTTCTTGGGATCAACAAATAATATTTGATAACCTATAAGTACAGCCATAGATAAGCAAATTGCTGCAACTAAATTTCTCGTTTCTGGGTTCATTTTTTCTCGCTTATAAAAATTTTAATATATTTTTTTGGACAAGTTAACCTAAACTATTTGTGAATAAAAGAAATGAAATTTATATTCATTTTATGGGATCATGTCCATTTTTTCCCCATGGATGACATTTTATTATTCTTTTTAAACCTAACCAAATTCCCTTAGTTAAACCAAATTTTACAATCGAATCTTTTGTATATTCTGAACAAGTTGGTAAGTATCTGCAATTATTTCCTAACAAAGGTGAAATAATGTACTTGTAAAAGTCAATTAGGATAATTGAAAAAAATATTGAAAATCTTTTGATCATCATTTATTCAAACATTCTTTCAATTGATTATGCATGTCAAAAAAAGAAGCCTTTAAAATTGAGTCCTTTGCTATTAAAACATAACTATAATTCTCTTTAAACAAAATTTTATTTTCTAAAAATAAACTCGAAATTAATGCTTTCATTATTCTTTTTGCTCTATTTCTTTTAACTGCATTACCAATTCTTTTTGTTGCAGTAAAACCAAATGTCAGGCCTTTATCTGACTTATCTAGTTTTAAATACTCTTGCAAAATAAAATGTTTACAAATAAATTTCTTTCCGTGCTTGTTTGATAAAATAAAATCTTTTCTCTTTTTTAAAGTTACAAGTTTCATTTTACTAACTCATAAGCAATGTGATTAAAAAGCCATGGATAAGAATAAGAGGATTTATGCTGAGAGTTTTTTTCTTCCCTTAGCTCTCCTGTTACGTATTATATTTCTACCACCAACAGTAGACATTCTAGATCTATATCCGTGTCTTCTTTTTCTTACTAGATTACTCGGTTGAAATGTACGTTTCATTTTATATCTGTATTTTATACAGCCCCTTATCTAAATTAATGTTTCTAGACCCTTTGCATTAGTTAGTCAATATGATTATTTTTGCGTTCGCTCGGAAATTGTGGGAGCTGGTTTCATTTCCATATCCCAAGGAAAATATATCCACGTGTCTTGAGAAACTTCTGTTATAAATGTATCAACTTGCTTCCTACCACTTGGCTTAGCATAAACTGTTGCATAATGAGCATTAGGCAAACTAGATCTTATAGCTTTAATAGTTTCACCAGTGTCAACTAAATCATCTACAATTAACCATCCTTCACCATTATTAGCAACACTAGATTCCTTTAAGACTTGTATATCACCCTTAGTTTTTTGGTTATAAGAAAGTACGCAGAAGGTATCTATTAATCGAATATCTAACTCTCTTGCAACTATAGCTGCAGGTACAAGGCCACCTCTTGTAACAGCTATAATTCCTTTGCATGGTTTTGTTTCTGAAAGTCTCCACGCTAAAGCTTTGCTATTCCTGTGAATTTCTTCCCAGGAAACTGGAAAAGATTTATCATATATGCTTGGAGTATTCATATGCGATTATCAAAATAGTAAATTTATTTTATTTATATAATATACATCATATTTTTTCTGACAAAAGCATATTTTTTTTAAATACAAGTATTATTTAATTATAAAGAACACATTTCAAATAAATTCTTCCCAATTAAAATCATCAGGTATTGAATAATCTGAATTTATAGATGTTTTGTTACCTATAATGTTTTTACCTATAACCCATTTATGAGGAAGATTCAATGGACCACAATATAGTTCAGAAACAAACATTGGTGAACAAATATTTGGTGCTATCGTAACACATTTAGTTGAGTTTTTCCCAAAAATAAAAGTACAGGAACTTGCACCTAGAGGTGCTATTATCGTCTTAGCTTCTAATGCTAAATTAATTTGTTTTTCGATTGATAAATCTTCAATCTTAATTATTTCAAAATTTAATGACAATAATCTTTCACAAACATTTTTTTCGTTAGAAATTTGTCTCCAATTTGTATTTTGACGGGATAAGAAAATTAATCTTTCAGCTTTACATTTTTTATTTTTGGTAAAATTATCGTGTAGAAAATTTACAGTATTTTCATTCCACCAATAAGTTTGTTTTTCATCCACGTACCAAGTAGTTGTTCCAACAAAAATTTCTTTAAAGATACATAAAGTATCTTTAGGAACTTTTATTATTGGATTTAAAGAGAAGTATCGAATACATTCAAAAAATCTTTCAGGCATATAATCATGGACAATTATAGGAATATTTCTTTCTAATTCAGTTAAGTAATTTAATCTACCTAAACAATTAAATAACCAGTGACCAAAATTTTCGCTGCCACCAATAAATAAACCTTTTTCAAAATTTAAGACTTCGTTGTAATTAACAGTTATACCTTGCTCATCAGATTTAAATTCATTCACTTGCCCACCAAAAATTTTGTGAGGATTAAGATTAAAAACTAAACCTAAAAATGCTGTTTCATTTTTATCCGTTGAAATAAGATTTGAATGTCCGTATAGAGAAGCATTTTGAATTTTATATAAAAACGGTCTTCTTCTAACTATATTTCTCTTCTTAAGAGATTTTTGTATATTGTATGAAGGATTACTTCTAGTTGATGATAGAATTGGCTCTGAGGAAAATCTATTTTGAAAATATGTGGATAATTCAACAATTTCAAAAATCTGTGATGGATCAAAGTGAACTTTTAATTTTTTGGTGTTTTTGTTTTCCATTTATTCACGACGATAAACTTATAATAAACATTTTGTAAGTTGTAGAGGTTATAGTTTAAATTAATTAATAACTACTTTTTCGAAAAAGTAAATAATGTTCAAGTTTAGTTAAAATTAAGCTTTTTTTATTGATAGATTTTAATATAAAATTATTATAATAATATAGAAAAGTAATTTAATTTAATTTAATAAGATTTACATTATAAATAATTTAAATTATTTTCTTTAATTATGTTTTTAAAAGAGGTTATTAACTTATGCCTATATATGAACCAAAAAATAACAAAGAATTTTTAACTCCATTCGGACCAACAATTGGCTATTATAAAATGGATCAAGAAGTTGTTGAAACATTAAATTCTATGATGAATGAAAAATTAGAAGACTTCTCAGATAAATTAGTTGGAAAAGTTAGACAAGAACTTAAATTTACGGATGATATTAAAAATTATGCTGGTCAGTCGCTGGTAAAATTTCTTGGCGAATATCATAGTTATAGCCTTGATAGAAACTCTTTTGGACAAGAAAAACCATCTAAAAATGATAGTTATAATTTGAATATTCTCAACGCATGGTTTGTAAGACAATTTGAAAATGAATATAATCCTCTACATATCCATAATAACTGTACACTTTCCTGTGTTGGATATTTAAGTTTACCCGATAAAATTAACCAAGAATGGGAAGATGATTATAAAGATCATTATCCTGCAAATGGTCACATAAACTTTTCTTATGGGGTTAATAATCATTATGGCGTAGCTAATATGCTTATTAAACCAAGGGTAGGCGATTTTTATGTATTTCCAAATTACCTGTTTCACTGTGTGTACCCATTTCAAACTAAAGGCGAAAGAAGATCTTTTAGTATGAATATGACATTTCATAAAGTTAACAGTGATCAATAACCAGAATTGAATATTTAATTTTATATATAAAAATTTCTACTTAGTACTAAGTTTAATAGTCTATAATTAGTAATATATATAAACTTTTCAAACCATAGTTAAGACTGTTAATTAAATACATTTAAATATACATTATAAGAAAACTTATATCTAGAAATATACTTAAAAATTTATTTGATTAACGAAGTTATTTTTTTGTCCACCCACTACATTTATAAACAGCTCCTCCTGCACTTTTATAGCCACCTGTATCACTTAATTCCGTATGAATTTCACCATTCGGAAGAAAAAAAATAATATAAATTTTTTTAAAACCTCCTTCCATCATTTTTTTAAAACGAGCTTCCATTCTTTTATTATCATTTCTTATCCATAAATCTACAACTTTATTATTCTTAGATGCTGTTTTATTCTCTATATTAGTTTTAATGGTAAATGTTTTAGGATGCCAACTTTCTGCTGTTGAGATATCTTTAAAACCAGCAATATCAATACTTTTTCTTTCACATAAATGTTGTTTATACTCAGAGAAAGCTGAACTACTATAAAGCAATGATATTAAACAAAAAAAAGTTACCTTCTTCATCTAAATATCTCCTTATTTAATATAAATAAAACATTGATATTAAATCACCTTACAATCAATATTTTAAACTTAATTTCCTGATTTAATTAAGTGTTCGCATTTTCCCCATATATTATCTATTGGTATCCATGTATGAGCTGGGAAGGTGACTGAAGCAGCAACTTTTTTATTAGTTTTAAAAAAAATAAACTCATAGTTTGAAGGCATATAATCAACACCACCCGAATTAAGTTTTATTTTTTGATTATGTTTATAATTCCATTTAATTTTATCACTGTTATTTAAAGTAACCTCTCCTTTTAGATTTCTCTTAGTGATATAAGTTGCATTTCTATCTTCTATTAAGTGAGATTGAAATTCAGGCACCCATTCTTTTGCAACGTTAAGTCTAAATGTGCCATTATATTCTGTAAAATTACAATTTAATGTATCGGCTGATAATGAGTTCGAAAGAAAAAAACTCAATACAATGGTAGTTAATTTAAACATTTATTTACCCCATATATCAAAAATGATCTTCAATTAATAATATTATTAAAAAATCAATGTCCTCTCTTGTAACCAAGTCCATTTTTTATATAGAAACAAATATTATAATTGTTTACTTTATGACTCAGTGGCTATAACAGAATAGCAACATAAAAAATCATTCATAATATAATTAAAAAATATTATCAATTATAATTAATTATCTTTTTAGATAAGTTGGTATTAAATTGGATTATATAGTTTTTGTTTATTCAATTGTTAGAGAAATAAGTAAATTGTGATATATGAAGAGGTATTTGGTGGTTTTTTTAATTAAATTGAAGTATTTAATAGTGCTAATTAATGTCGAATCAAATAGCCAAAACCAAAGTTAATAAAGCCATTAAAAACAATGCGCTCGTAGCTCAGCTGGATAGAGCACTAGACTACGAATCTAGGGGTCAGGGGTTCGAATCCTCTCGAGCGCACCAAAAACATCCGTGAACCATGGTTAAGTGTCTGAATTCCTTGAATTAATTTTTAGGAGCTCGGAGGCTGTAGACAAGGATGTATACAAGATCACCACATTATTTATATCAAAGGAATGGTATTTATTACTTTACAAGACAGGTGCCATCAGACTTAAAAACAAAATTTAATAAGAATAGAGTTGTAATTTCTCTAAGAACATCGTCAAAACAAAAAGCTATAGAATCTGCTAATAAATTAACTGATCGTCTTGAAACTTATTGGAACACACTAAGATTAGAATTGTTCCACACCAAAGAATTAAAACTTAGTTTTCTTGATAACCAAAAATCAAAAACAGAAACAGTAAAACTAAGTAAAGCATTAGACACTTACATCAAGTTAAAAGGTAATGGTAAAGGTGAGCTTTTTCATCGAACTGCTTTAAGAAATATATCTTATACAATAGAATGCTTTGGTGACGTAGATATCACCTCCTTAAAGTCTATTGATGCTGCAAGGTACAGAGATTTCTTATTTAAAAAAGGATTATCCACTTCTTCTGTTAAACGTATATTTTCGTCTATCAACGCAGTGATCAACATCACTGTAAATGAATTTGGTATTAATATGAAAAATCCATTTTCAGGGACATTCATTCCAGACGATAATAAGAAAAAGATTAGACTCCCTATTCCAATTCAAAATATAAGAGACATTCAAACTGAATGTAAAAACTTAAACGATGACAACAGGTGGTTAATTGCCTTAATTAGTGACACTGGCATGCGTTTATCAGAAGCAGTTGGTTTACTCACAAGTGATATAATATTAAGTACAGAAATACCTCATGTAAATATTATCAATCACCCATGGAGACGACTTAAGACCAAAGGGAGTAATAGAACTATTCCTCTTGTAGGAGCATCTCTATGGGCAGCAAAAAAAATCATAAGTGATAACAACCAATTTGCTTTCCCAAGGTACGCAAACGATGAAAAGTGCAATGCTAACTCAGCCAGTAATGGACTTAACAAATGGCTGAAGCCAAGAATACCAGATGATTGCGTAATTCATTCTTTTAGACATAGCTTAAGAGATAGACTTAGAGCCGTCCAATGTCCTTCTGATATTGTTGATGCGATTGGAGGTTGGTCAACAAAAACTGTAGGCCAATCTTATGGATCTGGATATACGTTAGAAGTTAAATATGATTGGATGAATAAGATTTAACTAAAGGTCAGTGGTCCGTGAAAC
>CACJJL010000001.1 GCA_902593735.1 uncultured SAR116 cluster alpha proteobacterium | reverse complement strand
GCACCTTTACAACTTCCAACGGAAAAATAATTAAAGGTGAATGGAAAAATAATAAATTTGCTGGAAAAAAAGTTAAAATAACTAAAGATTCAATTTTATTTTCAGATACACTCTCAACTCCACCTTGTTCTTCAAAAATAAACGTTAAAAATTATTCTCAATGTATCGGTGAAACAAATTATTTAGGCTTTCAGTATCGTGGAGAGTTTTTAAATGGAAAACCAAATGGTTTTGGAGAAATGATGATTGGAAATGGAAGATGGCATAAAGGAGAGTTTAAAAATGGAAAATTTAACGGGTTAGGCGCTAGATTAGAATATAACCAAAATGCAATTAACCTTGGTGAGTGGAATAATGGTAAATTGATACATGGTTCAACTTTAAGCAATCAAGGCATTTACTATGGTCAGTGGAACAAATTAAAATTTAATGGTGAAGGAATATTTATTTTTCCGAATAATCAAATAAGTTTTGGAAAATGGGAAAATGGAAAACTAGTTTCAAATTATTTAGATAAAAATTATGAAAGAAAATGTCTAAACAAAACAGATATTGAAAATTGTTTTACTAAATTAGGAAATGAAGACGAGTTCATAATTGGATATTTTAGAAATAGAAAATTAAATGGTCTAGGATATATAAAAGAGGGAAAAATCAATAAAATAGGATTTTTTGTTGATAATGAGCTTATCAATAATGCATTAATATTTAGTGATAAAAATAATATTTTTTATGGAAGAACTAAAAGTAATTTTCCAAATGGTTTAGGAATTCAATATAGTAATCAACAATTAATAAGCACTAGCATTGGAAACTTTGATATTGAAGGCTTAACAGGCATTGGAGTAACATTCAAAGAAAAAATTATAGGTAAAAAAACCAAAAATTTATTTTCTTATTATGGAAATTGGAAATCAAGTAAAGCTGATGGGGTTGGTCTTAGTATAGATGAAAAGGGCAACATTTATTATGGAAAGTGGTTAAATGATATGCCAAATGACTACGGATATTATATTACTAAAAAAGAAAAGTATGTTGGTGAAATGCATAATGGAGATATAAGTGGAATTGGTTTGTTATATAGTAAAAAATTGGATGGATTAGAGATTTTTACAGGAGAATTTAAAAAAAATAATCCGGACGGGTCTGGTTTCCTTTATGATGCAAAAGAAAAAAAATGGACTTATGGCATTTGGGAAAAAGGTAAATTAATAGAAACAACTAAACCATTTAATAAAGGAAAAATAAAGAAGCTCAGTAAATTTAGTAATCAAGTTGATAAATTAGCAGAATTTGCTGTATTCAATTCATTTGACAATGACAATTTTAGAGCTGATTTCATAACAAAAAGCCAAGAAAATATTAGTTCTTTTAAAAGTAATGAAACAAAATTCCCAAAAGTTTCAATTAATTTAAAATTTAAAAAGTCCAAAAAGAAACCCTTTGATATTGCTGTAATAATTGGAAATGCAAATTATGAAAAATACGGTAAAGACATCCCAAATGTTAATCCAGCCTATGCTGATGCTAATGGTATAAAAAAATATCTTACAAACTCTCTTGGAGTTAAAGAAGGAAATATAATTTATTTTAAAGACGCTACAGCTGCTCAATTATTGAGTACTTTTGGTGATAGTTCTTCACATAAAGGTAAATTGTATAATTGGATAAAACCAAATGTTTCAAATGTATATGTATATTATGCTGGACATGGTGTGCCTGGTGATAGTGAAGGAAAAACTTTTCTTGTTCCAACAGATGCAGATGCTCAAACAATAAAATTCACTGGGTATCCATTATCAACCTTATATTCTAATCTAGGAAAGTTACCTGCAAAATCAGTTACTGTAATCTTAGAAGCATGCTTTTCAGGAATAAGTCAATCTGGTAATCTTTTTGAAAAATCATCTAGAATGGTAATAAAACCTAAACAAAATCTTATTCCTAGAAATGTTAAAGTTATAGCCGCTGGTGCTCCTTCTCAAATGGCCTCATGGGAACAAGATAATTCTCATAGTTTATTTACAAAATATTTTTTGAAAGCAATGAGTGGTGAAGCAGATAAAAATGATGATGGAAAGATTAGTGATACTGAACTACAAAATTATTTGGATGAAACAATGACATACTTTGCGAGAAGATATTATGGAAGAGACCAAAAAGCACAAATAATTTACGGCAAATAAATACTGAATATTTTTATTTTAATACTTTGTAGACCAAAAGTTGCTTAGTCCAAACTTGTCTATCCAATTTATTTAAAATATTTAGAAGTTTTTCGCGTTCAATAAGTATATCGTTAGATTTCTCATCTTTTAAACACGGTACGTTAAGTTTATTTTTTGTAGCTATGATTAACGCGTATTCTGCAACACTATCTTTATTTAAAAAAGTAGGAAAATTTAATGTTACCTTTTGACCTTTGGGAGGAAATGTAATGTTTTTGTTTAAATTATCATATTTTGTATTAAAATACTTCGAAGCACACAGATACTGTTTGTTGTTTTCGTAAGGAAACCAGATAAATATTTGAATATATGCTGGTTTAGTTACAACCCCTTTTATCGAAAAATTTTCACTTCCATCAATGAAAATATTATTTGGCTCAATTTTAGCGTTTAAATTAAAATTAGGGTCAGCTTTTCCAATTGATTTCGATACATCAGCTGTAACTTTTACCTCGCAATAATTGGCATCTACATTTTCGTCTCTTTTGTTTCTAAACTCTTTAAATGTAAAACTTTTAATAAATCCTTCACCTATTTGTGCAATTGTATCCTCAAAAAACATACATTCAGGTTTATTTTTAATTTCTGTACAATTTTCACTAGTAATAGAGGTCAAGGTGCTTCCAACAACTTTTTCCAAAGCAGCTATTTTTGCTTTTTCTAAAGCTCTTTCACATGCTGTATCATTAGAAATACTCTCACTATAGTAGTATCTATCAGTTGCAACAGACACTTCAGCATTAATGTTTTTTATAAATAGAAATAAAACTCCAAAAGATAAAATTAGATAATTTTTAATTATAACAGACCACCATTACAGTTTGCTTTGAAGCTATTTTTGATATTTCTTTATTACTCATAGGTTTATCTCTTTCCGCCCATTTAGAAGGTAATCCACTTGAATTTAAGAATTGTTTTACGGTAGATGCCTTTATACCAAAATTTACATTTTCAGGTAAGGACCCAATTGTTTTGGCCATTTTGAGCTTATCTAATTGAGCAACTACAACACCTACGATATTCCCATATTTATCATAAATAGGCCCACCACTATTACCAGTTTGAACAGGTGCTTGTATTTGAAATTGACTTGAATTATTACCCACACCTTTAGTTGAGTTAACATTTCCAAATGTTACTTTTATGTCTTTACTAAAGATATCACCGTAGGGGAAACCTGCTACGACAATGTCTTCTCCAAGTTCAACATCATTACTTCTCATTAAACCTGCCGTTGCAAGTGGTACAATTTCCATACGTAAATTTTGAGTACTTAATTTTTTTATAAGCGATTTTGTGTCCGTACTAGCTAATTCTAAAGTTGTTGTTCTCAAAAGAGCCAAGTCGTTTTTTTTATCTACTTCCATTAATTTTGCTGGAACTTGTCTATCAATATTATCTCCAACTGTTATCTTAGAGCATTTATTTACTACATGTTCATTTGTTATAATATGGCCCAATTTAGATATAAAAAAACCTGACCCAGAGTTTGCTGATGGTTTTATTTGTTCTCTTTTCTTAGGTTTAGAAAGTTCTCTATTTTTCTTTTCTAATTCTGCAACTTTTTTTTCAAGCTCTTTACGTTTACGTTCTTCTTGATCTGCCTTTCTTTGAAGTGCTATTGTCTTTTGTTTTTCTGCCTCTAGTTCTGAAGATGATGAAGGTTTGGTATAAGTTTGTGTTATTGGTTTAGAAGCTGTAACAGTTTTATCAATATTCTTAATCCAACAATCCAAACCACGTTTATATGCTTCATCATTCAATTTGTTTTTGTTGTAATATTGTTTAGTGAATTTAATTGCCCCGTACGAATCTTCTTCTTCCAAGTAAAAACACAACATATAATCTGAAAGCTTTGTTTCATCTAAAAGTTTACGTTTACGTTCTTCTTCATCAGCTTTTTTCTGTAGAGTTATTCTCTTTTGTTTTTCTTGTTCTAGTTCTGCTGATGAAATAGTTGATTTAGGTTGACTGTATGTACTAGTTTTTGGTTTAGATAACGTAGCTTGTTTTTGTTTTTGTATTTTGTTGTAATTAGAATATGAGTACAGACTACTGTAGTTTTCTACATTACTGAAATAATAATTCATTCCCCAAAGTGCACCATCATCTAATTTTACTCCAAATGGTAAAACTTCCTTTCCTTTATTATCAATAATTGGTCCTTCAAAAATTTTTAATCTACGATTTTTAATATTTTCTAAAGTTAACAAAATTTTTTGTTTAATACTTGACGGTACGTTTCTAATTTTTGAAATTTTTAATACTCCACTTTCAAATCCTCCCCAAGTGTTACCACCCCAATAATTAGGTGAATTACCACTATTTAAAATTCCTTTTTTATACTTTTCTATAATATTGATATAATATTTACCCCAATTATTTACAGGTGAAAAAATCTGAGCATTGGGAGCAAAAGGACTCATATCTGTTGAAGAGCCAAAACCTAATATTCCATTTTTTTCAGCAACTTGTAATGCTGCAGGGCTGTCTGTTCCTTGATTTAAAATATCAACACCATTTTTAATAAGAGATTTTGCTACATTGGCTTCTTTAACTGGGTCATACCATGTATGTGCCCAAATCAATGAAATTTTAGCTTTTTGATTTACAGTGTTAACACCACGTGCAAATGCGTTAATACGCATGAATTGTTCTGCAATAGGATAAGCTCCAATATAACCAATTTTATTGGTTTTTGTCATTAACCCTGCGACAATTCCTGAAATATAATCACTTTGATAAAACCTTATGTTAACAGTAAATAAATTTTTTAATCTTTTATATCCTGAAACATGAACAAATACTTTTGAGGGATATTCTTTTGCCACTTCTAGTGTTGGCTCCATATAACCAAATGCGGTAGTAAATATTACTTCATTACCTTGTGCGGCTAATTCTCTTATAACTCTCGTTGCGTCCGGACCTTCTGGAACATTTTGAACAATTGATATTTCAACATTTTTTCCAAAATGATTTTTAACCATTCTCTTCCCAAGCTCGTGGGCATAAGTCCATCCATGGTCACCAGGTGTCGTTAAATATACAAAAGCAACTTTTGTTACTCCTGAATATTGAGATTTTGCTTCTTTTACAAAATTAAAGATAGAAAAAGAAATCATAAACAAAGACATGATAAATAAAGTCAATATTTTTCTTAAACACATCATGCTTCTATAATAATAAATTTTTATTTAATGTAAAATATGTGAACATTTACAACCGTTATCATTCAAATCCAAAGGTATTGTTAAAACTCAAATCTGATAATTTTTTAGTGTATTTATCCTCAACATTGTGTTTGCCTCTTATAAGACTTATATATCGAAGAGCAATCATAGCTTTTTTTAAGTCATCTAGAGTTTCATTTTTCAAAGTTTGGATAATGATATCTTGTGATAAGATGAGTATATGCTTTTGAGTTTCAATTATACTTTCTAAAATCTTTTCTTGTGTTTTCTTGAGGCAAGTTATGAACTCTTGATTTTGTTTCCATCTTGATAGAGTTTCAGGTCTAATTTTAAGCTGGTTTAAAATTTCTGAGGTTTTCATGCCTGTCGCTAATAAATTACAAGCCATTTTTTGACTTTCATTGAGTTTCGTTGACATATTTTATTTCTCTGGCTTATGTCCAAGAAAACCACGATGCTTTTTTCTTTCCTCAATTGCTTGATTAAGCTCAGTCTCATCCCAAACAATCTTATTATATCCTAATGGAAATGGCATAGGGATAATATTAGATTTAGACCACCTGACGACAGTTGATGGACTGATATTTAGTTTTCTTGCAACGTCTTTTTTGCTTAAATATATAGATTTCATAACAATGACTCCCACTGAAGTTAGGTTCAAATTTTTGGAAACATCGTCGCTAGATTTAGTAATCTATTTCGAAGAATAGCATGTTTACATGCACGCAATCACTCCCCAGGGTTTCGCCTCGCCGTGATTTTGGCTCACAATATATGTGCGGTACCTTTAGTTAAATTATTATAACAAACTTACCTGTTTCAAGCAATACTATGCCATGCTGGTCAATAAATATTTTTCCCAATCATTCATAATTATTTTTCTTTGTTTTGTTAAATCTGTCCTTAAATATGCCTTTTCAACTTTGCTTGGTAATTGATGAGCAAGGCAAAACTCTATTGCATGATGCGAATAATTTCCTATTTCTTCTGCCCAATCTCTAAAACTTGCACGAAAACCGTGGACAGTAATACTGTGATGAGGAAACTGTTTTTTTAAAAAAACAAGCATTGCCCCGTTAGAAATATGTTTACCAATTGCTGGGTTATGAAAAACATATTCATGATTATGCTTTCTTTTCATAAACTCAATAATCTTGATTGCTTCTTTTGATAAAGGAACTTTATGCTCTTTTCTTACCTTCATTTTATCGGCTGGAATCGTCCACATTTTCTTTTGTAAATCAAATTCATCAAATTTAGCTTCAATAACTTCTTTTGTTCTTGTTGCGGTTAGAATTAAGAATCTTAATGCATAGGCTGACAAATGTTCGAATTGATACAAATCTTCATAAAAATTAGAAATTTTTGTATAATGAAGAGATGGAAAATGTATTACCTTATGTATTTTATATGGGTCAGAAAGAACGAATGATAAATGTTCTTTCCAGGAGGCTGGATTGTCATTTACGTACCAATCTCTAATTTTAGCAAATGCAAATATAAGGAATAACCTTTGCTGAAGGCGTCTTGCTGTTTCTGTTTTTGTATTCCAAATAGGTTGTAAAACATTAATGATATCGTCCCTATTGATATCAATAAGTGGTTTTTTATTCAGAATTGGTGATGCGTAAGTATTAATTGTATTTATCCATTGTTGCTCACTTTTTTTATTAGTCCATTCAGGCTTTTTCTTAGTTTCAATGAAAAGGCGAGCAATATCAGAGAATTTTTTTGATTTTTGTTGCCTAAGTACTTCACTGCGATTTTTCTCGTCTATAGGGTCGATGTTTTTAATCAGAAGTTGTTTGTTAGATAAAGCAAGCTGACGTGCATTTAATAGCGATATGTCAGGAAATTTACCTAAACCCATTTCTCTTGGTTTTTTGTTAAAACGATATCGAAAGCTCCATTTTCCCTTTCCAGGTGATGTTAAAGTTATATAAAGGCCATCTCCATCATGGTATTTGCCCTTTGCTAAAGTTGTTAATTTCTTAAAATTTAGTTTTTTCATATCATCTCCAGTCCACAAAGTGGTCTACAAAGTTGTTTGCATTTAGATGATTTACAATGAAATGACTTAGAGAGGCTTCGTCAATGAAAACTAGGCTCAACCTATGTTTGTGACATAGCATGACATAACATAGTTAGGTACATGGCGGAGAGGAAGGGATTCGAACCCTTGAGAGGCGTTAACCTCAACACGCTTTCCAGGCGTGCGCCTTAAACCGCTCGGCCACCCCTCCAAAAATTAGAATTTTACATTAACAATTTTTTTGGAGCAAGGTAATATAAGTTATTATTATATTGAAATATTTTTTTTAAGTTTTAGATTTAACTAATAATTATAAATGGACTTTTTAAAGTGATAGTAGGTAGAGTTTTAATTTTATTAGGTATATGTTCATTTATTCTTACTCTTGTAAGTAATTATCTTGATATTGTTTTGCAAATAGAGGGTAAAAACGAAATTACTCAATTAGGTCAATTTTGGTTTAATTTTGCACCAAACAGCCTTCAGAGTGCTGAATCCATAATTAGCCGATATGTTGATCCTTGTTCTGCATTAGATATTTTAGATTGTTCAGGGTTTATATGGCATCCATTTATATCAACTATATTGTTATTTCCTGCTGCACCTATGTTAGCACTGTTAAGTTTTATTTTTATTGCTTTTGGATCTAAAAAATTTAAGAAAAAGAGAAAAAATAAAATTTAAAATATGACTTATCTTGACTATTTATTTTGCATTTTTAAAGCTTCAAAAAAAGCATTTTGAGGTATCTCTACACTTCCAAATTCTCTCATTCTTTTTTTACCTGCTTTTTGTTTTTCAAGAAGTTTCTTTTTTCGAGTTATATCACCGCCATAACACTTCGCAGTAACATCTTTTCTCATAGCTGAAATAGTCTCTCTTGCTATAACTTTTCCACCTATTGCTGCTTGTAATGCTACCTTAAATAGTTGTCGTGGAATAAGATCTTTCAATCTTGTGCAAATAGCACGTCCTCTTGTTTCAGCTTGATCTCTATGAGAAATCATTGCTAAAGCATCAACAGGATCTCCATTAACTAAAATTGAAACACGTACAAGATCACCTTTTTTATAATTATCAATTTGATAGTCAAAACTAGCATAACCTGATGTCATACTTTTTAATTTATCATAAAAATCAAAAACAACTTCATTTAGTGGTAATTTATAAACTACCATAGCCCTTGTACCAGTATAAGTAAGATCTATTTGCTCTCCTCTTCTTTCTGTACAAAGAGTTAGCACTGATCCAACATATTCATCTGGAACCAAAATAGTTGCTCTTATCCATGGCTCTTCTATAAAATTTATATGATTTACCTCTGGTAGATCTGCTGGATTATGAAGTAGTTCGTTTGTGTTATCATTTTTATGCAGTTTATAAACCACTGATGGAGCTGTAGAAATCAATTCTAAATTAAACTCCCTAGACAATCTCTCTCTAATAATTTCCATGTGCAATAGGCCTAAAAATCCACATCTAAAACCAAACCCTAAAGCAGCTGAGGTTTCAGCTTCAAAACTAAATGATGCATCATTTAAAGACAACTTACTTAAAGCTTCTTTTAAATCAGAAAATTGTGCATTATCCATTGGAAACAAACCACAGAAAACAACTGGCACAGAGGGTTTGAAGCCAGGTAACATAGTTTCAACGGGATTTCTTTCATCAGTAATTGTGTCCCCAACTTTGCAATCTGCTACGGTTTTAACTGAGGCAGTTATAAAACCAATTTCCCCGGGTCCTAATTCATCAACATTTATAATTTTAGGTGTAAAGATACCAAGTTTTTCAATAGTGTGAGAAACCTTAGTTGACATAAATCTTATCTTTTTACCTTTTTTCAAACTTCCATTTACGACCCTTACTAAAGTTAATACACCTAAATAAGGATCATACCAACTATCTATTAAAAGAGCTTGCAAAGGTGCGTGCTGATTACCTTTCGGAGGAGCTAATTTTTCAACTAAAGTGGATAAAACTTCTTTAATGCCTTGTCCTGTTTTGGCTGAAACTTCAATTCCATCTTCTCCAGGCAAGCCAACTACATCTTCAATTTGTTTTCTTATCCTATCTGGCTCTGAAGCAGGTAAGTCTATTTTATTTAGAACTGTTACAATTTCATGATTTACATCGATTGCTTGATAAACATTTGCTAAAGTTTGCGCTTCTACCCCTTGAGAAGAATCTACTACAAGAAGTGATCCTTCACATGCAGAAAGAGATCTAGAAACCTCATATGCAAAATCTACATGACCAGGAGTATCCATTAAATTTAAAACGTACGTTTTATTATCAGTATGCTTGTACAACAATCTAACAGTTTGAGCTTTGATTGTTATACCTCTTTCCCTTTCAATTTCCATATTATCTAGAACTTGCTCCTTCATCTCTCTTTCAGCTAATCCTTTACATTCTTGTATAAGTCTATCTGCAAGGGTAGATTTACCATGATCAATATGTGCTATAATAGAAAAATTCCTTATTAGGTTAATATCTGTCATAAAGTTCCTACAAAATTTATTGATTACATAATGCAAATTAGTTTTAAAAACTTTATTTTGCAATATTTAAAATGTTTACAAAATCGTTATAACTTGACTTAACAATTATACAATTGATATTGTTGATATGTTATGTGTAAAAAATGTAATTCAATTCCTGTTAAGGTTCTAAATTTATTAAGAAACCCGTACTCTGAGGAGTACGGGATAACTATCAATTAACAAGTTACTTTAATTTTGAACTAAAAATAAAGGTTAAGAATTATGACAAACAAATATGATAAATACAGTGCATATCAACCTGTAAATATTCCTAACAGAAGATGGCCGACAAAGACAATTACAAAAGCACCAATTTGGTGTTCTGTTGATTTAAGAGACGGAAATCAAGCTCTAGTTGAGCCAATGGACTCAATTAGAAAAATGCGTATGTTCAAACATTTAGTTAAAATTGGGTTTAAAGAAATTGAAATAGGATTTCCTTCAGCTTCAGAAACTGATTTTAATTTTGTTAGAGAATTAGTAATTGATAATCACATTCCAAATGATGTAACTGTTCAAGTTTTAACTCAATCTAGAAAGCCTTTAATTGAAAAAACAGTAGAAAGTTTGAAAGGTTGTAAAAATGCAATTATTCACCTTTACAACTCAACAAGTACACTTCAAAGAGAAATTGTTTTTAGAGAAACTATGGATGGAGTAAAAAAAATAGCTACTGACGGAGCTAAAATCATTTCGGATGAGCTATATAAATTGGATAGATCAAATATTCGATTACAATATTCTCCAGAGAGTTTTACTGGAACTGAGTTACAATATGCTTTAGAAGTTTGTGAATCTGTTTTAGATGTTTGGGAAGCAAACGATCATAATCCAGTAATAATCAATCTTCCTGCAACTGTAGAAATGTCAACGCCGAATATATATGCTGACCAAATAGAATGGATGTCAAATAGTTTTAACAACAGAAACAGAATAATTTTGTCTCTTCATCCTCATAATGATCGAGGAACTGCAATAGCAGCAGCTGAATTAGGATTAATGGCTGGTGCGGATAGAGTTGAAGGAACTTTATTTGGAAACGGAGAAAGAACTGGTAACGTTGATCTAGTTACATTAGGTTTAAATTTGTTTACTCAAGGTATAAACCCTAATATTGATTTTAGTGCGATCAACGATTTAATCGATACTGCAGAATTTTGTAACAGACTGCCTGTTCATCAAAGACACCCATACGCAGGGTCCCTAGTACATACGGCTTTTTCTGGAAGTCACCAAGATGCGATTAGAAAAGGCATGGATAATATGGAAAAACTTTCAACAAAAAAATGGGCAGTCCCTTACTTGCCAATTGATCCCGCAGATATTGGTAGAACATACGAAGCCATAATACGTGTCAATAGCCAATCAGGCAAAGGTGGAACGGCTTGGTTGCTTAAAACAGACTACCAGATAAAACTACCCAAAGGAGCAGAAATTGAATTATCTTCAAAAATACAAAAGTTAGCTGATCAAAAAGGTAAAGAAATCACGAGTGAAATCATCTGGAGAACGTTTAAAGAAAATTTTATTCTTAGTCAACCATTCGAGTTAATTGATTTTAAAGTTGAGGGTGCTAATAGAGAATCTAATTTAGAAATTATAAATGCTAAAGTTAAATTTAATGACAAAATTTATGAGTTTAGTTCCCAAGGTAATGGGCCAATATCGGCTTTTGTTAATGGAATGCGTGAAAATTTTAATATTAAGTTTACATTAGAGGACTTTGGCCAAAACACCAGAAGCGCAAGTTCAAAAGCAGAGTCTGCTTCATATGTTGAACTTAAAATCAATAAAGGAAAAGAGTCAATATTTGGATGTGGAATTGATACAAGTATTACCGTAGCACCAATATTAGCAGTTATAAGTGCTATTAATAAAATGCATAAATAAGTATGACTCAAAAATATCTTCATCTTAAAAATAGAAAAATCCTAAAAATTTCAGGTTTAAATTGTGTTGTATTTTTAAATAACATTTTAACATCTGAAATTTCTGTTCTTGGTCCATTAGAAATTATCCCATCAGCATTACTTTCACCACAAGGAAGAGTATTGTTTGATCTATTGGTAAGTAAAAATTTTAGACACAAATGCAATGAAGTTTCAATTCTGATTGAGTATGATAAATTATGTGAAGATGAATTTATCAAAAGACTTAACATGTACAATTTAAGAAATGAAGTTAATATTGAGAAAACAAAATTAGACGTTTTTGTAACCATTAATAATGAAACCACTAATAATTATTTAGTAGATAAACGATTTGCCAAATTAGGTTATAATATTAAAAGAATCTATGAAGAAAATCATGAAATAACATTAGATAATCAAAATACGAAAAATTTTATAAATTGGTATGATTTAATTAGATTTAAACTATGTATAGCTGAAGGTCCAAATGAAATTGAGGCCAATTCAACTTTACCTCTTGAGGTAAATCTTGATTTATTAGGAGGTATAAGTTTTGAAAAAGGATGCTTTATTGGTCAAGAAGTAAACGCAAGAATTAAATATAAAGGTTTGGTGAAGCGAAAGTATGTGCCTATTTATTTCAAAAATAAAGATTTTAATTACATAGAAATTGATGAAAACATTAATAAAAAGATATTTCTTAAAGGTATAGAAATTGGTGAAATAATAGCTTTATCGTACAATCAAAAGAATGACACTTGGTATGGAATTGCTAAAATTAAATTGTCTCAGTTATATTTGTTTGAACAAAATAATGAATTAGAGGGTGATTTTTTAGGATCTAAAATAAAAATCAGTTTTCCTGAATATATGCTTCCACTTCCAAAAAAATTCTAAACTTCTAAGATTGACAAAACTTATGTTTCAACTTAACTATTAATTTTTGTCAAAAATATCAATTATAAATTAATATAATGATGTGTATTATTAATTTAATTTCTAATTTTGGTATTTAAATTCATTAGAGATCAAGTGGAGTTAAAAAAATGACATCATTACTTATGCCAAAAGCAACAGCTGTTTGGCTTATAGATAATACCACATTAACCTTTGAACAAATTGCTGAATTTTGTAGTCTACATGTTTTAGAGGTTCAGGCTATAGCTGATGGTGATGTTGGGCATGGTATTTTAGGGTTTGATCCAATTATGAACGGACAGCTTACCCAAGTTGAGATAGACAAATGTTCTAATGATCCTTCTTTATCTCTTACAAGGTCTAATTCATCGTTTCCTGAAACAAAAAGTAAAGACAAAGGTCCTAAATATATTCCATTAGCAAGGAGAGGTGACAAACCAGATGCAATTGCATGGATTGTCAAAAATCATCCTGAAGTTAAAAATAACCAAATTTCAAAACTAATTGGAACAACAAAAGATACTATTGAAAAAATTAGAACAAGATCACACTGGAATATTTCTAATATTACCGCTAAACACCCTGTTTTACTTAGCTTATGTTCACAAGATGATTTAAATGAGGCTATATTAAAAGCTGGAGGGTCTATAGAATCACAAAACGATGAAAATATATCCACTCAATAATTATGTTTGTATAAAGTCATAAAGTACTTAATAAAAATTTTATTAAATATTTAGAGAAATAATATGGATGATCAAGAAACTAAAGCATCAGTTGCTCTAATAATGGGAAGTCAGAGCGATTGGGAAACTATGAAATTTTCCAAAGAAATTCTAAATAATCTATGTATTCCTTTCAGTACTAAAATTATCTCTGCTCATAGAACTCCTAATAGAATGTACGAATTTGCAAAAAAAGCACAAGAAAACTCAATTCAAGTAATAATTGCAGGTGCAGGAGGAGCTGCACATTTACCTGGCATGGTGGCTTCTCATACAAATATTCCTGTAATAGGTGTTCCGATTCAGAGTTCAGCATTAAAAGGACTAGACAGTCTTCTTTCAATAGTGCAAATGCCAGGAGGTGTTCCAGTTGCAACTATGTCAATTGGAAAAGCTGGTGCAATTAATGCAGCTGTTTATGCCGCTAAAATATTAAGCCTTTCTGACGATAAAATAAAATGTAAATTAAAAAAATGGCTTTTTAACCAAACAAAAGAAGTTCCTCTAACACCAGATTTAAAATATGAATAAACTTAATAATTTCCCAATATTGCCAAATGATGAAAACACAATAGGTATTATTGGTGGCGGTCAACTAGGTAAAATGATAGCTCTATCAGCATCTCGAGCAGGTTATAAAACACATCTATATTGTCCGAAAGGTGATAATCCAGCAGAAACTGTTGTAGACGAGGTTACTAACGGTGAATGGGATGATTATGATAATTTAGTTGAATTCTCAAATAAAGTCATTTGTGCAACCTCTGAATTTGAAAATATTCCATCTAAATCACTAGAGTTATTATCTAATAAAACTAATGTTGTGCCAAGTAGCTTGGTATTTAGATGTGCACAAATACGTTCTAAAGAAAAAGAAATAGCGAGTAAATCTGGCTTCAAAACTCCTTTATGGTTTTTAATTAAAAATACTGATGATTTAATATCTTCCATAAACAAAATAAGTAATGAAGCAATTTTAAAAACTAACTCTTTAGGATATGACGGGAAAGGACAACTAAAAATTGATGCAACTTCAAATTTTTTTGAAGTTTGGGAAAATTTAGGGTCTGTAGAATGTGTTTTAGAAGAAAAATTACAGTTTAAAAAAGAAATATCTTTAATGTATTTTAAAAGTCTAGATGGTTCTGAAGGTTTTTTTCCTATATCAGAAAATTATCATGAAAATGGGATATTAAAAAAAACAACTGCGCCAGTAAATTTAAATACAAATGTTGAAATAGACATAAAAACAAAAACAAAAAAATTAGCACAAAGCTTAGACTTTTATGGTGTTTTAGCTATAGAATTTTTTGAATTATTTGATGGAAGCATTGTATTTAATGAGATAGCTCCAAGACCACATAATTCATTTCATTGGACATTAGACGGTTGTAACACCAGTCAATTTGATATTTTAGTTAGAACAATTTGTGGATTACCTGTAAAGGATGTAAAATCTAACGGTAAATGGGAAATGACTAATTTAATTGGCAATGAAGTAAAAAATTATAATCTTTACAAAGATCAAAATTACATTTTAAACATTTATGGTAAAAAAAATGTTAAGACTGGTCGAAAGATGGGTCATTATAATAAAAATATTTCTTAATTTTTACTTTGTAAAATTAAATGGAACATCTTGGTAAACTTCGTTTATAAAATTAGTAAATAACAGAAATGCGTAAGGTCTCCATCTGTTTATTGGGTCAAGGTAAATATCATCATTTGGAAAGTAATTAGCTGGGATATCTATATTAGAATTTTGTGATTTGTCCCTTAAAAATTCATCTTTAAGAGTAATTGCATCATACTCTAAATGATTTAAAATAAATAAATCTTTTGTTTTGGGACATCTCACCATTCCCACTCCTGATCCAGAAGAAATAGCAAGAATTTCAAGACCAGCCATTGTTATTTCTTTCTGTTTATTTTCAGTGTAGCGTGAAACCGGCATTGGGAATCTGTCTAAAAAACCCTGCATTAACCTATATCGTTTTTCTTGATTTAAGTTATGATCATAAACTCCAAACATTTTTTTTTTCATAGTGTATTTTTCAACGTTATGAAGAACCTTTAAAAGAGCTTGAGCCCCCCAACAAACACCCATCTTTCTGTAAACATTTTTTGAAGACCAAAAAATAATCTCTTTTAATTCATTCCAGTATTTTACTTCTTCAAAAGGAACTGTTTCAACTGGCGCACCAGTAATTATAAGTACATCATAATAATTATATCTAATTTCATCTAATGTTTTATAAAATTCAATTAAATGTTCTTTTTTAGTGTTTTTTGGGGAATATGTCTCTGTAGTCATTAGAGTAAGTTCTATTTGTAATGGAGATGCTCCAAGTAGTCTTGCAAATTGTACTTCTGTTTCTAGTTTTTTTGGCATCAAATTTAATAATAAAAATTTTAAAGGTCTGATGTCTTGCCTTTCTGCAGAACTACTATCAATTACGTCTACAATTTCATTTTGAAGAAGTTTTCTGGCAGGGAGATTATCATGTATTTTAATAGGCATTCATTAAAACTTTTTAGTTTAATTAACTAAAACTTGAGTTTTTAATCTTATTTAATTTTTTAAAAAATCCAAAAATAGATTTAACGTTGATATTATTTTTCATACTAGCAATATTATTTGAAATTTTTTTCACAGAAGAAATTGGTTTTTTTATATTAGAGATTTTGCTTATATCCCTTAATCTTCTATCTAAGAAAAATTCAGTCTCGTTACTATTATTAGATTTATCATTTAACCAAAATAATAAAGTAGGAGCATATACTGCAGCTAAGGTTATTCTTCTTGAATAAAAAGAAAAATCTGTTGATTTGTCACCAGTTATTCTCCATATGCTATTACAGGTCTTATAAAGTATATTTAAAGATGTTTTTGCATTTGTTGGAATTGCTGTTATTGAAATTGAAGATCTGACTGCTTCTTTATATTTTTGGCATAAATTAAATCTTATCATGATTATTCTTTTAATTTTTTCTGGTACTTTTTCTGGTTTAGGGTCAATTGATTTATAAATTTCTTCAACTTCTAAGTCTATCATTTCTGAAAAAGTCTCTATAAAATCAATTGAGCCATGATTAAAAAAATTTTTAAATATTTCAATTCTTAAAGATTGTGTTTTTTTCTTTTCAAAACCAATATCAATGGCACCTTGCTCCATAGCTTCCCAAGACCAACCATCAAAAGGCACATGAGGCAACATAGCTCTAATTAATTTAAATTTAATCTGATTTATATCTAATGTTTTAGTATTCATAATTACAACTACAAAATAAGATTGATTAATAACTAATTTATAATTTGTATAAATTCAATACAATATAAATAAAATATTAAATAACTTGCATTCACCTTAACTATTGTGCTATGTCAAATGCCTTATAAAATGTATAAAGGTTTAAAAATGTATGTGTCCGTTCGTGACAATAATGTCGATCAAGCTCTTAGAGTATTAAAAAAGAAAATGCAGAGGGAAGGTATGTTTAGAGAAATGAAAAATAGAAGAGCTTACGAAAAACCCTCTGAGCGAAGAGCAAGAGAAATGGCTGAAAGCACTAGAAGAGTTAGAAAACTTATGAGGAAAAGGTTAGAAAGAGAAGGATACTAAGCCTAACTTATTGACCTTAACAGAAACCGCATTTTTATTTGCGGTTTTTTTTGAACCTAGTAAAAAGAATTAATTAAATAATATCAAATTAATTAACATCCTTTGGAGTGAATTATATGATTATTGGATGCCCTAAAGAAATTTTTAAAGGTGAAAATAGAGTAGCACTTACACCTGAAAGCGCAAAGCAACTTCAAAAATTAGGTTATACATGTCTTATAGAAACTGGTGCTGGTTTTAACGCTAATTTTTCAGATAAAAATTATAAAAATGCAGGAGTTAAAGTTGTTAAGAATTCAAATGAACTTTGGAAGCAATCAAACATAATATTGAAAGTAAGAGGCCCAGAAAAATCAGAATTATCAAAAATAAAAAATAATCATCACATTATAAGTTTTATATGGCCTAATCAAAACAAATTTCTCCTTGAAGCTTTAAAAAAGAAAAAAGTTACAGCTCAAGCTATGGACATGATACCTAGAATTAGTAGAGCTCAGAAAATGGACGCCTTATCTTCTATGGCTAACATAGCTGGTTATAGAGCAATAATAGAGGCAGGAAACCAATTTGGAAGATTTTTTACAGGCCAAATAACAGCAGCCGGTAAAGTTCCCCCTGCTAAAGTTCTTGTAATAGGAGCAGGAGTTGCTGGACTTGCGGCCATTGGTACTGCTCAATCTATGGGTGCAATTGTAAGAGCTTTCGACGTAAGGCCAGAAGTTGCGGAACAAATTGAATCAATGGGTGCTGAATTTTTGATGCTTGATTTTGAATCAGATGGCACTGGAGAAGGAGGTTATGCAAAACCTGCTTCTAAAGAATTCATAAAAAAAGAAATGGAATTATTTAGAAAACAAGCACCAGAAATTGATATTGTTGTTACAACTGCACTCATTCCTGGAATGCCTGCACCTAAATTATGGCCAAAAGAAATGGTTGAGCTAATGAAACCTGGTTCCGTGATAGTAGATTTAGCCGCTGAACAAGGAGGAAACTGCGAAGTTACCGTTTCTAATAAAATTATAGAAACAAAAAATAAAGTTAAGATTATTGGATTTACAGATTTACCAAGTAGAATGGCAACCCAATCTTCTAGTTTATATTCTACAAATATACGTCACATGGTAGATGACTTAACTCCTAAAAAAGACGGAATACCTTTTATTAATATGAAAGATGATGTAATAAGAAGTGCTACTGTTCTTCATAATGGTAAAATAACTTTTCCTCCACCAAAACCAAAAATTACAGCGATTGCCAAACATGACACTAAAAAAATTAAGGAAAAATCGCCTGAAGAAATAGCTCAGGATGAAATAAATGAAGAAAAAAAAGCTGGCAAATTACAATTCTTACTTTTAACAATTGGTGCTCTTCTAACCTGGTTTATAGGTTTTTACGCACCATCAGACTTTATGCAACATTTCATTGTTTTTATTTTATCTTGCTTCGTAGGATATCAAGTGATATGGAACGTATCACATTCACTTCATACACCTTTGATGGCTGTAACAAATGCTATCTCAAGCATAGTTATAATTGGTGCTTTATTACAAATGAGGACTGAGAATAATTTAGTAAGTATTTTAGCCTTAATATCTATCTTTATTGCAACTATAAATATAGTTGGAGGGTTTATGGTTACAAAAAGAATGTTATCAATGTTTCAGAGAAGTTAAAAAAGGATTATTAGATGACTATTGGATTATTAACTGCCTCATACATAACATCTAGTGTGCTTTTCATCCTCGCATTAGGTGGCTTAAGCAATCAAGAAAAGGCAAAAAGGGCCGTTTGGTATGGTATAGTTGGAATGGTAATTGCTGTTTTTGCTACCATTTATGGAAATCAAGTTTTTTATACTGAATGGCTAACTTGGCTTATTGGTGCAATTTTAGTTGGCTCTATAATTGGAGCAATTGTTGCAAAAAAAGTAAAAATGACAGGCATGCCTCAATTGGTCGCTGCTCTTCACTCATTTGTTGGTTTAGCTGCTGTTTTTATCGGTATAAACTCTGCTATGTTGCCTCACTCTGATATGAATTCTACACAATACATGATACACAACGTTGAAGTTTTTATTGGAGTGTTTATAGGAGCAATCACATTTACTGGCTCTATAATAGCATTTGGAAAATTATCTGAATTGGTGACTGGTAAGGCATTGATTTTACCAGGAAGACATTTGTTGAATTTGATAATGTTATTTTCGTGCTTAGCATTGGGATACATGTTTTTAATCGATAAGGGTACTTGGACCTTAGTTGTAATGACTATGATAGCATTTGTTATAGGAGCTCATCTTGTTTTAGCAATTGGTGGTGCAGATATGCCAGTAGTTGTTTCAATGCTTAACTCATATTCCGGGTGGGCTGCAGCGGCAACAGGTTTTATGCTTGGAAATGACCTACTAATTGTGACTGGCGCTCTAGTTGGATCTTCTGGTGCTATTCTATCATATATAATGTGTAAGGCTATGAACCGTAAATTTCTTTCAGTTATTTTAGGTGGGTGGGGTGATGTTACAGGTCCAACAATGGATATTGAAGGTGAAATGAAACCAATAGATATAGATTCTGTTGCGGCTGCATTAAATGATGCTGCCAAGATTATAATAGTTCCTGGTTATGGTATGGCAGTAGCACAAGCTCAAAGTACGGTTTCTGAGTTAACCTCTAGGCTAAGAGCAAAAAATAAAGAAGTAAGATTTGGAATTCATCCTGTTGCAGGAAGACTTCCAGGCCACATGAATGTTCTGCTAGCAGAAGCTAAAGTGCCATATGATATTGTACTTGAAATGGACGAAATAAATGACGATTTTCCTGATACAGATGTAGTCATGATACTAGGAGCTAATGATATTGTTAATCCAGCTGCTCAAGAAGATCCTAATAGCCCAATTGCAGGAATGCCAGTTTTAGAAGTTTGGAAAGCAAAACAGGTTTTTATCTCAAAAAGAGGACAAGGAAAAGGTTACTCTGGAATTGAAAATCCATTATTTTTTAGAGAAAATTCTAGAATGGTTTATGGTGATGCAAAAAAATCTTTGGATACAATTTTACAAAATATTAACTAATTATTTTAGTTTAAAATTAAACCTGATTGCTTTATAGCTTTACTCTGCCTCTTAGACAAAATCTTTTCATGAAAATCTCCAACTAAATCGTGAAAAACTCTATACCAGTTAATTTCTGCTTTTAAATGCATGAAGACTGATCCTAATCCGACGGCTGCTCTGTCCATTAATACAAATTCTCTGGGTGGTTTAACTCCTCCAATTTTTTTTAATTCTTCATGAACTTTTTCTGCTGTTTCTCTTCCATATTGCCCAGATTCACTCGGATTGATCAACCTGACTTTATCTTCTAGTAAAGGCTGATAGATAAAGTTTGCCCAGATATTTAAAACACCAATTAATTCTTTTGAGGGGTTTTCGAAACCCCAGCTTTTATAGGCATTTACTGCTTGTTCTTCATCTCTATCTCTTAAAGCTTTATAAAGTTCAATTACACCAGTTACAAAATCTGGTCTAAAAATTCTAATACAACCAAAATCCATTAAGTTAACCCCTCCATCAGGACGTATTGTATAATTTCCAAGATGAGGATCTCCATGAATTACTCCATATTTATAAAATGGTATGTACCAAGCTTTAAACATATTTAAAGCGACTTGATTTCTAATTTTGATATCATTATTTTCAGCAATAAAATCCATAATTTTTGAGCCATCTATCCTTGTCATTGTTAGGAGTCTATTTGTTGACAATTCATCAATAGGATTAGGAAGTGTAATTTGATTTAAATTAGATAACATATGCCTATACAGTTTTAAGTTTTTAATTTCATGGGAATAATTGAGTTCTTCTTTTAGCCTGTCTGACAATTCTTCATGTATTGCTTCAGTAGAAATTGCAGAATCGTATTTTTCATATAATGAAAATATGAATTTCAGTTGTTTAAGATCAGCCTGAACAGCAGAGCCCATATCAGGATATTGTAACTTACAGGCTAATTTTTTTCCATTTATGTCTTCCGCAAAATGAACTTGACCTAAAGATGCTGCGGCTGAAGCTTGTTTATCGAAAACTTTGAAATGACTTAGCCAGTTTTCTCCTAACTCAGCTTTCATTCTTCTTTTAACAAAGAGCCAGCCCATAGATGGAGCATCTGCTTGAAGGTGAGATAGTTCATTTACATACTCTTTAGGAAGAGCATCGGGAATAGTAGCTAGAATTTGAGCAACTTTCATAAGAGGACCTTTTAGCCCACCTAAGGCCAACCTTAAATCGGAAGCATGTTGTTCTCTATTTATTTTAATCCCAAAGTATCTTTCACCAGCTAGTTTTGCAGCAAGCCCTCCCATTGCAGTTGTCACTTTTGCATACCGTTTGATTCTTCCGCCAGTCATTGAAGAACTTAGCTCATCTTGAATATTACTATCTTTACTCATAAAAGTTGAAACCTTTAAATTTTGGATTAATTTTCCAACTCTTCTAACTCATCCATTAATCCAGTTATCATCGAAATTCCTTTTTCCCAAAAACTACTATCATATGCACTTAAACTAAAAGGTTTTAATAAATCTTTATGACTTTTGGTTCCTCCTGATGATAACATTTCAATATAGTTTTTTGAAAAAATTTCTTTATCACTTTGCTGATATGCATACCAAAGTGCGTTAACCAGACTATCCCCAAAGGCATAAGCATATACATAAAATGGAGTATGGACAAAGTGAGGAATATATCCCCATAAGAACCTGTAATCTTCACTAAGATTAATGTGTGGACCTACTGCATGAGATTGAGTCTCCATCCAAATATCACTTATTTCATCAGGCGTTAATTCAGATTTTATTCTTGCCTCATGAAACTTGACCTCGAACTGGTGAAATCCTATTTGTCTAGCAACAGTATTTAACATATCTTCTATTTTACTGGACAAAAGTTGTTTTTTTTGTTCAACTTTACTCTCATCTAATAGCTTTCTAAATACCAACATTTCACCAAAAACTGATGCTGTCTCAGCAAGTGTCAACGGTGTTTCAGCCATTAATAACCCATTTTTTCCTGCAAGAATCTGATGAACACCGTGACCAAGTTCATGAGCCAGCGTCATAACATCTCTGATTTTTCCTTGATAATTAACCAATATATATGGGTGCAAAGATGGAACTGAAGGATGTGCAAAAGCACCTGATGCTTTTCCATTTCTTAAGCTTGCATCTATCCAATTATTTTTAAAAAACAATTTTGCAAGATTAGAAATCTCTGGGTGAAATGAAGAAAACGAATCTAAAATAATATCTCTAGCCTCAGACCATTGTATAAGTTTTACTGAAGATTGAGGCAATGGTGCGTTTCTATCCCACCAATTTAGTTTGGTCTTACCAAATTGATTTGCTTTCCATTTATAATATCTATGAGTGAGTTCAGGCATAGCCTTATCAACTGTATTTACTAATTTATCTACGACCTCATCCTCAACATCATTATCAAGATTTCTTGAGGAAATAATTTTTTTAAAACCTCTTTTATTGTCTTCTATGAACCTATCTCTAGAAATCACATTAAGTATCATTCCAAAAATACGCTTATTATTTTTTAAAATTTCAGAAAGTGATTTTCCTGCAATTTTTCTCGTTTCTGCATCTGAATCAGATAATAAGCTCAAAATTTCGGCTTCAGTAAGTAATTTTTTTTTGAAAGGAAAACGCAATGCTGCTGATGTCTCATCAAATAACCTTATCCATGCTGACCTACTGGTAGCAGATTTCTCAATTAAAATTTCTTCTACAAGAGGATCAAGAAGATAAGGATTCCTTTTTCTTAATATTTTGAGATAAGGTTCCCATTTCTTTGCATCTTTATCCTTTAACCAATTCTTAATTGTATTATCTTCGACTTTTGAAAGTTCTAATGTAACAAAAACAAGAGTTGATAAAATTTCGGTTATTTCATCAGAAGTAGATGAGTTGTATTTTGAAATTTCAGGATCTTGCATATTTGTAGCAAAGGTTAAACTACTATGTGTTGCAATTTTATATATAGCTTCATTGATTTCTTGATATTTATTTATACATAATAAAAAGTCTGATGAACACAGATTGTTAATTTTTCCTTTCCATTTTTTTTGGAAGTAATCTACTTTATATTTAATTTCATCTATATCTTTTCTTATTCTTGGATCTTTAATGCTTTCATATATTTCCGAAAGATCCCATATCGGTAGTTCGTTATTCATTTTTTCTACTTGCATTTCATTCATATTAATTATTTAACCTATATTTATTTTATTTTAAAAAGGTATTTATGCTTTTTATAATTTGTTCTGGATTTTCTTCAGCTAGATAATGACCAGTATCAATACCATACCCCTTTACATCTTGAACACAATATTTTTGCCAAATTGTTAAAGGATCATACCATTGTTCTATTTTACCTTTTTTACCCCACAAAACTAGTATTGGCATTTTAATTTTTATATTTTGACTTCTACTTATTCTATCATCATGCAAATCGATAGAGGCTGCTGCTCTATAATCTTCGCAAATAGCTCTAATTGTTTCAGGATTCTTTAAGCAAACAAGGTAATCAGCTAATGCATTAGGGTCAAAAAAATCATTGTCTTTTTTTTCTCTTGAAGTATGTGCAAAAAACCACTCCTCAGATGCTTTGTTAATTACTGATTCTGGTATTGGATATCTTTGCGCCAACCAAAACCAATGATAATAACCCATAGCAAAATCTTTGTTAGTTCTCTCAAAATGTTCAATAGTTGGTATAATATCTAATAAGATTATTTTTAAAACTTTGTCTGGATAATTTAACGCTAAACGATGACCTATTCTTGCACCTCTGTCATGACCAACAAAATAAAATTTATTGAAATCTAACAAATTCATAAACTCAACCATATCAGATGCCATATTAATTTTTGAGTAATGTTTATGATCATTTGATAATTTAGGTTTATATGATTTTCCATAGCCAGTTATGTCTGCACATATAATTGTAAATCTTTTTGTTAACGCTGGAGCTACTTTGTGCCACATAACATGTGTTTGTGGATTACCATGTAACATTAAGATTGGTGGCCCAGCGCCTGCTCTTCTATATCTTATTATGCCATTTTTTATATTTACATAAGATATCTTAAAATCTTTAAAAAAATCCATTTAATTTTCACTTTAGTAATAGTAAAATTTATCACTTTAATTTCTTATAATAGCCCTCTAATAATTCAGAAAAACTATCATGCCAAAATTTAGATAATGACGTTTTTTCATATTCTTTGAAGCAAGGAGTACCTAAGGTATAATGAATAATTTTTACATCATTTCTTTCTGGATATTCCATGGCCAGCCAATTCCAGGATTTGTCTAATTCTCCTATATCATTGTCAGCTAACCAACTGAATCTGTGTAAAAAAGAACCTTCCTTGTTTGATATAAAATCTGGTGTTAAAACTTTATTTTTAGGATGAGAACAATTCCAAACGATTACACTTGACCAATTTTTTCTAGGATAATCTTCATTTTTTTGACCAAAATATTTTTTTTTGAATTTAGTTTTGTAATCATGTTTTACAACTTGAATTGCAAACTGTTCATCAAACAATTCGTATAATTCTCTAATGTCCGTTAAGCAAGTCATGTCTCCATCGGCAAAGACAGCAAATCCTTTAAAGTTCATTAAATATGGTATTAAAAATCTACTATAAGTAAACTTATTAGTACCATCCAAATGATTTTCATTATACATATTTAAGGTATTTTCAGCTAACGGGGTAATAGATAATGGAATGGAAGAATTTTGTATCAAAGATTGTGAAAAAGCGTGATACGCAATAGCTTCTTTTTGATCAAATCCTACAAAAATGTTTAGACATTTAGTCACTTCGTTGCCTTTTTGAATAAATTTTTAATCTATTAGTTACTATTTATTAGACAGTCTTTGTTTTTTTATATCCACCTTAATGTCTTCAACTACTTTTTTCCAGTCATTTACTTTTAATTGTTCATAGATTTTTATAGATTTATACCATAAACTTCTTCTGTTTTCACTTGACCAATACCATAGACTACCTTTGCCTTTTGATTTCATTAAAAATGTTTTTTTGCCCAATGCTCCAGCAAGATGTGCTGTTGAATTACTTACTGTTAACACAATATCACAAAAATCAATTAAAGTTGCCAGGCCATCAACGTCATTATAATTATCAATTAGCTTTATATTTACAATTTTTATGTCATGTCTTTTAAAGAATTCATCTCTTTCATCAAACGTTTCGCCATATTGCAAGTTAATAAATATATAATCTTTTAATTCAAGTATTGGTAATAATGTATTTAAATTAATAGATTTTTCTTTTCCAAAATCATTGTTTTTACTTAACCAGGAAATTCCACAAAATTTTTTATTTGATAAATTCAAATTTTCAAGATTTATTTCTTCATTTATCAAATCTAATTTTTCATTTGATGATTTTAAATAACTTTCAGAATTATGCTTAAGCTCTTTTGATGTTTCTAGACAAATATGACCAAGATCTCCAATAGGCATATGTGAAGCAAGGTATTCATGAGGAATATTCTGTACAAATTTAACTTGTGGAAAGGATCGTTCAAATAACTTTTCTAATTTCGAGTTTACAGTACAGTAAATTCTTTTGCGTAAAAAAATTTTATTTTTTAAAAAACGTGCAAATAATATTTGGTCCCCAATACCCTGTTCTGCCCATATATATATAGTTTCAAAGTTCTTATTTTTGTTGAATTTTGGTAATTTTGTTTTTAACTCCGTAGAATCAAAATTATTAGATAACCATCTGTAATTATAATTTAACCATCCATCTTTAAATTTTCTTTGAAAAAGTTGAACTAATGATAAGTTATATCTAATGTCAAAATCAAAAGTGTTGTAACTTATTGCTTTCAAGAAAAATTTTTCTGCTTTTTCAAAATCTCCAATTTTATAGTAGAAAGTTCCAAAATTTTTTAGAATTAGAGGGTTGTCTTCATTGTTTGTCAGAGCTTGACTATGAGTAAGTTCCGCCAAAGTAAATTCGTTTTCTTGTTCATAACATTTCGCTATATAAGTAAAGTATTTGGAATTTCCATTATCAAGATCAATTGCTTTTTCAAAAAAATCTTTTGATAGTTCGTTATTACCTTCATGAAAATTTGCTAAACCCAAAATGATATTTTTTTGTTTTATGTTTTTAGGATCCTCAATATTATTAGCTAATTCTTTTACTTTATTAGTGTATTTAAGTTTTAGTAGCTGTTGACAAAATTCAATTTTTAATTTCTCGTCCTTAGGTGTGTTTTTTAATAAATTTTCATACTGTATAATTGATCTATCATAATATTTATTAGAAAATAAAGACCTAGCAATAGGCAATTCTATTTCTACTCGCTTTGGCATTAAAGTTTCTGCCATAAGGATTATACCTAGAGCTTTTGAAATGTATCCATTTTTTGTTAAGGTTTCGTGAAGATTGATATAAAAAGTTTCTTCAAAGGGATTTAGATATATTGATCTTTCTTGAAAAAAAATTGCTCTGTCAAATTTTTTAAAAGAACCATATAAATTTCCGATTATTGAACTTAAAAAAGCATTATTTAAATCTTTATTATAAATAGATACTAATTCTTTCAGCGCATCTTGTGGATTTCGTGAATGCAATATTGTTAAAATTCTTTTATTAGAAATTAAAACTTTTTTTGAAAAGGACTTTTTATTTTTTTCTATTAAGTAATTAATTTTATTATTTTGTGGATATTTTTTTCTGAATAAACTAATACCATTGAAAATTTTTGATATATCTAATTCATCTATAGAATTTTGAATTGATTTTAAGTCATCTTCTATTGTCATAGATAAAATTTTTCTAATTAATGTTATTTATTTGTTTAATTATAGACTACAATTTTAATAAAGGTAACATTTGTATTGCGCCAAATATACAAGCAACTGAACCAAAAAATATTTTTGTAGATGGTTTGATGAATGGATATTTATCAAAATCTTCAAATTTTTTTTTACTTTGTCTAACGCCAACTATGACGATTATAAATCCTAAAATAACAATTATTAAGCCTATCTCCCAAGGAAGAATTATATCTATATTTAAACTTTTAGTTTGTTCCATTACTAATAAACTTTACTTAATTTACACGTATTAAGATTTGGAATTATAATTAACATTTAACTTTTAGAAGTAAAAATAGCAAGTTTCATTATCAATTTAATTTAAATAATTTTGTCTTAAACAAAAATTATATTTCAAAAAATTATAAAATATTTAAGACAAATTTTTTTTATTCTATTTTTCTAAAGCCATATAACCATTAACTTTTAAAAAATCATTTCTAGAGACATCTTCAAATAATGTTATGTCCTTTATAGTTTTTGAAGCTAAAACTACATAACTGATATCTGGGAATAAATTTGCAACACTATCAATCATTCCTTTCCACCAAAATGGTTGTCTTACAGTAATATGAACATTTTCTTTATTCGGGAGAACTTTTTCTGCTGGATAACAAGCAGCATTTATTATCACAAGTCTAGTAGAATAAGAAAAAATATCATAAATCACCCAAGGAAGATCAGAAATAAAAACATGTTCCAAAACATCAAAAGATACGACACAATCAGAAATATTTTTCTTGTTTAGATCTCTGGCAGGTTCATAGTAGTTTACCTTTTTTAAATTTAAAAAATCTTTTAATGAAATATTCCCGTCAATTTTTTTTTCCCAGGAACCTTGTCCAGCTCCATAGTCAAGTAATGACTTAATGTTATATTTTTCAAATAATTGTTTTAAAATACTTTTGAATTTAACTTGACCTGACATCCCAAATAATTTATCAGGAGGAACAAACGTCCCATCACGCTTATACCCACCCTTACAAGCAATATCAGTGTAAATTTTAATTAATTCGTCATATTTGTGACTTTTTGGAAATGGATTATATTTCAAATTTATCTCTTCTAAGTTGTTTTAGTTTCCTTTTAAATAATCTCATCATATCACTGTAAAGAAACAAAAATTTAATTTAAATAAATAAATCAAAATGTAAATTTATTATGCTATTGGTGACCCCGACAGGACTCGAACCTGTTACCTCAAGATTAGGAATCTTGCGCTCTATCCAGATGAGCTACGAGGCCAATTAACTAAAATATTATGACATAAAATGTAATTATCAATAAATAGATTATTTTAAATAATTTAATATTAGTTCTGGAAAATTATTAAAAAATTTTTAATAGTATTTTAATAATCAAAATTTCTTAGGAAAAAAGCAATGAGAGTTAATTTAGGATTAAAAGATAAGGTAGCTATTGTAACGGGGTCTGGTGGCGGCATTGGTCGTGAAATAGCATTGGCTCTAGCTAATGAGGGAGCTTCAATAGTTGTTAATGATATTGGTGTTTCTTTATCTGGTGAGGGAGGATCAGAGTCTCCAGCACAAGAAACAGTAGGATTAATTACTCAAAAGGGTGGAAAAGCAGTTATAAACAACGATAGTGTTTCTTCCTGGGAAAGTGCACAATCAATTGTTAAAAGAGCTTTAGATGAATTTGGGAAAATTGACATTGTAATAAATAATGCAGGCATATTAAGAGATACTATTTTTCATAAAATGGAACCCTCAGATTGGAATGATGTTGTTAATGTCCACTTAAATGGATGTTTTTATGTTAGCCGAGCTGTAGCTCCATATTTTCGTGAACAAAAATCAGGAGCTTTTGTACATATGACTAGTACATCAGGATTAATTGGAAATTTTGGTCAAGCAAATTATGCAGCAGCAAAATTAGGAATTGTTGGATTATCTAAATCAATTTCTTTAGATATGAGTAGATTTAATGTTAGATCCAATTGTATAGCTCCTTTTGCTTGGAGTAGGATGACAAATTCTATACCTTCAAATACTGAAGCAGAAAAAGAACGGGTTGAGAGGTTAAAAAAGATGACACCTGAAACAAATGCACCATTAGCTGTATTTTTAGCTTCAGGAGCTGCAAAGGATATAACAGGACAAATCTTTAGTGCACGTTTAAACGAGCTATTTATTTACAATCAAAATAGACCAATAAAAAGTATCCACTCAGAAAAAGGATGGACCCCAACTGAAATTGCAGAAAGAGCACTGCCCTCATTCAAAAATTTATTAACTCCTAATGAAAGAAGTGGTGATGTTTTTAGTTGGGATCCAATTTAAGACAAACCTAAAAGTTTGATTATATCTTTCATGTTTTTTAGTGTGTGAGTAGCTCCCATTTTGTTCACATCTTTGTCAGTGTAACCGCCTGCAACTATAATTGATTTTATATTTGCTGCTTTAGCTGCGTCAATATCGTTTGATGTATCACCAACCATGTAAAACATTTTGTTTGTTGTTCTAAAACCCTTCATTGCTAATAATAACATATTTGGCTTTGGTTTTAACGGAATATCATCTCTTGCCCCAACAATTATAGTAAAAAATTTATTTAGATTCATTTTTTGAATTAATTTTTCTGTAACGTTTTGTCTTTTATTAGTACATATGCCCATTGGTATCTTCTTTTCATAAAGACAATTAAGTGTCTCCATTACGCCTGGCATTAAAGTACTATATCTATAAGGCTGGTCTGAATAGTTTTGCCTGTAACTATTAAAAATTACTTCGTATAAACTTTCATCTCCACCACAAAAATCAACTACTTTTTTTGATAAAGATAACATACCTTGACCTACAAAAGTCTGTAGTTTTTTCTCAGAGATATTTTTTAAATTATATTTAGTTAAAGTTTTATTTATTGCATAATGCATATCAGGAACTGAATGAACTAAGGTACCATCTAAATCAAAAATAATATTAAAATGTAATTTTTTCATATTTTAAATATTACAACGAAGAGCTTTTATATTGTTTGAATAACTCTCCACACAATCTCCATTAAAGATGGCAGAGCCTGCAACAATTACATTTGCACCTGCATCAATTACCCTAGGTGCAATAACTTCATTAATACCGCCATCAACCTGAATTTTTATAGGTTTATCGTTTACTAACTCTTTAACCAATTTAATTTTACATAGAGATGATTCAATAAACTTTTGACCACCAAAACCAGGATTTACAGTCATTACGAGAATAAGATCTAATTTATCTAACAAAAACTCTAGACCTGAAATAGATGTGGCAGGATTAATAGAAACTCCAGCTTTACATCCCAATTCACGAATACGATTCAAAGTTTTATCTAAATGAGGAGTAACTTCTTTGTGAACAGTTATTATATTAACTCCAGCATTAACATATTCTTCTAAAAGATCATCTGGATTAGTAACCATCAGATGTGCATCGAAAGGTTTTTTTGAATAATCTCTAATAGATTTTATAATTGGCGGACCAAATGTAAGATTTGGTACGAAATGACCGTCCATAACATCCAAATGTATCCAATCTGCACCTGCTTTATCAATAGCTTTAATTTCTTCAGCTAAACATGAAAAATTTGAAGATAATATTGACGGAGCTATTAACACTTCAGGCATACAAATATTTCCCTTTAATTTCAAAAAGCTCAGAGTTATTTTTTAAATTGTCTTTCCAATTGCTACAGCAGTATCTGACATTCTGTTAGAAAAACCCCACTCATTATCATACCAGCTTAATACTCTAACAAATGTATTGTCCATTACTTTTGTCTGATCCGTGTGAAATATTGAAGAACGAGCATCATGGTTAAAATCACTTGATACAAGTGGTTCATCAGTAAAGCCAAGAATATTTTTTAACCTTCCGTTAGCTGACTCTTTTATAATGTTATTAATTTCATCAACTGAAGTTGATCTGGTAGCATTAAACTTAAAATCAACAACTGATACGTTTTGAGTAGGAACCCTTACTGAAACTCCATCTAACTTTCCATTTAATTCTGGTAAAACCAATCCAACTGCTTTTGCTGCACCAGTAGAGGTAGGTATCATATTTCCGGCAGCTGCTCTTGACCTATAAAGATCAGAATGCATTGTATCTAATGTAGGTTGGTCCCCAGTATACGAATGAATTGTAGTCATAAAACCTTGACTAATCCCAACTCCGTTATTTAGTGCCATAGCAATAGGTGCTAAACAGTTTGTAGTACATGAAGCATTTGATAAAACTAGATGATCTTTAGATATCTTTTGATGATTTACCCCATAAACAACAGTAAGGTCTACACCACTAGCAGGAGCAGAAACAAGCACCCTCCTTGCACCTGCCTGAAGATGCATAGAGGCTTTTTCTCTACTAGTGAAAATACCAGTACACTCCATTGCAATATCAACATCAAGTTCTTTCCAAGGCAAATCTTTAGGATCTCTTATAGAGGTAACTTTTATCGGTCCTTGCCCCACATCTAAATTATTTCCATTAATATGAACATCTTCTGGAAACTTTCCATGAACACTATCGTATCTTAATAAATGAGCATTTGTTTCTACAGGACCCAAGTCGTTTATACCAACCACAATGATATCATTACGAGTTGACTCAACTATTGCCCTTAAAATATTTCTACCTATTCTTCCAAATCCATTAATAGCAACCCTTACTGACATCGTTTCTCCTTTCTGAATTTATAAATTTATTAATTATTACTTAATACTGATATTGCTGGTAATTCTATTCCTTCAAGCCATTCTAGAAAAGCCCCTCCTGCTGAGGACACATATGTAAAATCATCTACAACTCTAGCTTTGTTTAAAGCAGAAGTCGTATCACCACCGCCTGCAACAGTAATTAAATTTTTATTTACCGTTAATCTAGCAGCCTCTCTAGCAAGCTTGAAAGTTCCCTCTCCAAATGGCGGTGTTTCAAAGGCACCAACTGGACCATTCCAGAGTAAAGTATTAACATTTTGAAATATATGACTTATTTTGCTTACTGTTTTAGGGCCAATATCTAAAGCCATCATTGCTTGTGGGACAACATTTGAAGGCACTATTTCAAATTTTGCATTAGTTTCAAATTTTTCTGAAACAACTAGATCTAAGGGTAGAATTATTTGACACTTATTTAACTCACTTTTTTTTAAAATTGATTTTGCAATATCAATACAATCTTTTTCGTATAGACTTTTCCCCATATTTAAACCCTGCGCAAAAAGAAAAGTATTTGCCATCGCTCCACCAATAACCAAATAATCCATTTTGGTTAACAAATATTCTATTATATTAATCTTTGATGATATTTTAGCACCACCTACTAGTGCTGCAACTGGTTTGATTGGAGAGTTCAATACAGAAGTTAGTGCTTGAACTTCCTCATCTAGTAATAATCCAGAGAAAGATGGAAGAAATTTTGTTATTGCATGTAAGCTTGCATGAGCTCTATGTGAGCAAGAAAAGGCATCATTCACAAAAATATCACAGCCCTTTGACAACTCATTTGCAAAATTAAAGTCATTTTTAGTCTCACTTTCATGAAATCGTAAATTTTCTAATAATAAGATTTCTCCTTGTTCTAGTGTGCTCTTTTGCTTCAAAACTTCGTAACCAATACAAGATGAATTAAAATGAACTTTTGTTTTCGTAATTTCAGACAAAACATTCACTAATGGCTTAAGAGAAAAATTTGCATCAAATTTTCCTTTTGGTCTACCTAAGTGACTACAAATAATTAATTTGGATTGATTTTCTAACAAATAATTAATTGTCGGCATTAACCTTTTAAGCCTTGTACGATCTTGGACAACACCATTAACAATTGGAATATTCAAGTCAGCTCTTAAAATTACAACTTTATTTCTTACATCTTCATTAACTATACTTTTAATGCTACTAGACATTTAAAAAAATCACTCTTTGTAATTATACTTATTTTAACAATAATTTTGCTGAATCAATTATAGATTTACTAGTAATATTAAAATGATTGTATAAGTCTGAAGCCGGTCCAGACGCTCCAAAACTTTTCATACCAATGAATATCCCCTTTTCACCTATATACTTACTCCACCCCATTTCAGAGGCTGCTTCAATAGCTATACATGGGTAATTTCCTAAAACTTGATTCTTATATTCTTCATCTTGTTTATCAAATAATTCCCAGCATGGAAGCGATACAACTGTAGCCTTAATACCTTCTTTGGACAATATTTCAGAAGCTTCCATAGCTATCTCTATTTCAGATCCAGTAGCTATTAGTGTAATATCTCTATCTTTTGAAATATTATTTAGAATATATCCACCTCTAGAAACCATATTTTTATTATTTTTTTCATTTCTATAAGCTCTCAAACCTTGTCTTGACAAAGCCAAAACTGTTGGTCCATTAGTTTTAAGTGCAACATCCCAAGCCTCTGCAGTTTCAACAATATCTGCTGGCCTTATCAAATTTACATTTGGTGTTGCTCTTAAAATTGCTAGATGTTCAATTGGTTGATGAGTTGGCCCGTCTTCACCTAAACCAATCGAATCATGAGTTAGTACATAAATCACTCTTAAAGACATTAATGCAGATAGTCTTATAGATGCTCTCATGTAATCACTAAAAACTAAAAATGTTCCTCCATAAGGTATAAAACCTTTATGTAAAGCGATACCATTCATAATAGAGCCCATGGCATGCTCTCTAATTCCATAATGAATGTAGTTACCTGAAAATTTGCTCGAGGTAATTGTTCTCATTTCACATGTCTTAGTTAAATTTGACCCTGTCAAATCTGCTGATCCACCTAATGTATTTACGATAGTTTTGTTTATTACCTCTAAAGCTTTTTGACTTGCTTGCCTTGTTGCAAGTTTAGGTAATTCTTTTTTCATTTGTTTAATAAATAAATTCATTTTTCTTTGATAAGAATTAGGAATATTTCCTTCGATAAACATCTGGAATCTTTTCCTTCTAGGGCTTTCTTCTAATTTTTTTTCCCATGCTTTAAAAAGTTCTTTTGATCTCTCTGTAGTTTTTTTCCACTCTGTTAATATTTCTGTGGGTATATCAAATGGATTACTTGACCATCCCAATGCCTTTCTTGTAGCAGCTATTTCATCAGCTCCAAGAGGGGCACCATGAGTTTTAGCTGTTCCTGCCAAATTAGGTGCACCGTATCCAATTTTAGTCTTACATGCTATTAATGATGGTTTTCTTGATTTTTTTGCATTCATAATAGCTGTGCTTATATCAAAATAATTATGACCATCTATAATTTGAGTGTGCCAGCCTGCCGCTTTAAACCTAGCAATTTGGTTTGAAGAATTAGATAAGTTGGTTGATCCATCAATTGAAATTTTATTATCATCCCAAAAAACAATTAACTTTGATAACTTCAGATGTCCAGAAAACTCAATAGCTTCGTGACTAATGCCCTCTTGTAGACAACCATCACTAGCAATAACATAAGTAAAGTGATTAACTAAATTATTACCAAATCTTGATGCCATTAACTTTTCACCCAAAGCCATTCCAACAGCAGTCGCAAGACCTTGTCCTAATGGTCCAGTTGTAGTCTCTATACCATCTGCATAACCAAATTCAGGGTGCCCAGCAGTATTGTAATTTAGCTGTCTGAAATTTTTAATATTTTCAATTGGCATATCTTTGTAGCCTAAAAGATAATGAATTGAGTATAATAACATTGATCCATGGCCGGCAGATAAAACGAACCTATCTCTATCTGGCCAATCTGGTTTGTCTGGAAAAATATTTATAAAATCTTTGAAAAGAACTGTTGCAACATCTGCCATTCCCATAGGCATTCCCGGGTGACCTGAACTGGCAGCCTGGACTGCGTCCATAGATAAAAATCTAATTGCATTAGCCATTTGAGAGGACATATCATCTTTTGAACTTATGTGTCCTTGCATAAAAACACTCCCAAGAAATTAGAATAATGAAGTTAAATTTATCAATAGCATTTATGTGAAAAAAATTACATAAAAGTTTTAAAAAAATTACAAACTTTAATAGGATTTTTTATATTTTAACACCTCCTCTTTAGAACCAAAAATCAATGGTGATCTTTGATGTAAATCGTTAACTTCTAAATTTAATATATTTTTATGACCATCAGTAGCTTTTCCATTAGCTTGCTCTACTAAAAAAGCAATTGGATTTGCTTCATAAGTCAATCTTAGCCTTCCATTTTTATATTTTTCTCTCAAATCTGAAGGGTATAAAAAAACACCTCCTCTATTAAAGATTCTACTAGCATCTGCTACTAATGAACCAACCCACCTCATTCCAAAATTTTTCTTTCTAGGTCCACTTTCTCCATTCTGGCATTCAGAAATATATTTTAATGTAGCGTTGTCCCAAAATCTTCTGTATGCAGCATTTATTGCAAATTCAGTAGTTGTTTCTGGTATTGTAATATTATCTTTAATTAAGATAAATCTACCTTGTTTTTCATCTAATGCGAATAAAGATGTTCCAACACCAACTGTAATAAATAAAGTTGTTTGTGGCCCATAAACAAAAAATCCTGATGATTTTTGATGACTTCCATTTTGAATAAATGCTTTTTCTAATGGTAAATTATTTTTAGACATTATAGAAAAAATGGTACCTATTGAAACATTTACATCAATGTTACTTGATCCATCAAGCGGGTCAGCTAAAACAATGAAATTATTATTATTTTTAAAGTCAATATATCCTTCTTGCTCTTCAGAGGCATACCCTGCGGCAGGAGATTTTTCTAGAAAAGTAATTAAAATTTCATCTGAGATTATATCTAATGGTTTTTGAATATCACCATCTGAATTTAATTTGGTATCAATTTTTGATTTACTTTCCTGTGGTTTAATATCTCTGATAGTATTAGATATTCTTATTGCAGCATTAGCTAATGATTTTACAATCGATGAAATCTCTTTTTCTTTAGAATTTTTCAATAAATAATTATCTAGGTCCATTTTTAATTCTTCTATTACGATATTGAAACGAAATTAAAACGTATGTAAGTTGGTCTAGGATAATAAATTTTTTTTGGTTTGTGAATGCTTTATAAAAAACTAAATTTACCAATTAATTTGCCATTAGCAAATGATGAAGAAATAGAAATAAATGAAGTTGAAAATAATATCATTAATAAATTAAAAAATGTAAGTAAGATAAACATAGATGCAACCATAAGACAATTTGAAAGTTTTTTTGTAAACAATCTATCTTCTGAAACTCAAGAAAAATTATCTAAGATTTTTAGAGAAATAGTCCCAATTATTTTTCGGAAGAAACATAAAGAAGAAGGCCTTTATCAACTTTTGAGATTTATTAACTCCATAAACTCAAATCTTGATTACATAGAAATGATCAAAAATAATACTTTTATTTATGGAAATTTATCAAAGATCTTGTCATTTTCAGGATTACTTACAGATATTCTTTCAAAAGATATAAAATTGCTAGAGGTTATCCAACCAGAGTATGCAGTAAGGTTAAATGGTAATATTTCTTTTTATAAGAATTTTTTTGAAAAAATTGATTTTGATTACTTAGATACTGAAAGTATTTTAAATATAACGAGAAAACAACATAGGTTACTGAAATTTCAGATTTTATATTCATTAATTAATAAAGACATTAACATTGAAAGAGCTTCAACTGAATTTTCCTATTTAGCACAAGCTACCGTAGAATTTGTTTTACAAATAATTAAAACAAGATTTTATAACTCAACAAAAATTAATTACGAAAATTTTTGCATAGTAGCATATGGAAGATTTGGTACTTTCACAATGACAGCTAATTCAGACTTAGACTTAGTTTTTGTTTATGATGGAGAACATAACAAAAAGATTTATTTAGATATATTTCGACAACTAATAAACATATTATCTACAAAAACATATGAAGGTATTTTATATGAAGTTGATACAAAGTTAAAACCCTCAAGAAATCGGGGTCCTGTTGCATGCACTTATGACAATTTTAAAAATTATCACACTCATAAATCCTTTTCTTGGGAAAAACTAGCACTTAAAAAAACTCGTGTTGTTACAGTTAATAAATTTAGCACAAAAATAACTGATCTTTTAGATAAATTAAATACATACCCAATATCAGATAGAGAAATGGCAAAAGAAGTGTTAAAAATGAGAGTAAATATTAAGACAGACAGTATAGATAAAAAAAATCTGCCAAAATGGTATGAAACTAAATATGTAGCAGGTGGACAAAGAGATATTGAATTTTTAAAATTTTTTTATGAAAATGAGTCAAACCTTATTGATCAACATGAAAAAGATAAAAAACTTTTGTTATTTAAACGAATAGAAAACTTATTTTTTAAATTAGACCAAATTGTAAATATCTGTTTTACAGTGAATAACCAGAGTAACTTGCCAAATGAAGCAATATCTTTATTAATTAATGAAACCAACGAAAAAGATTTTGGAACATTAAAAGCACAAATTAATCAAGGAAAAATTTATATTTTTAATATTTTAAATTCAATATTAGAATCTGAAACGAATTTGTTAAATCAATAAATTTCAAAATTTGACGAGTAATTAAATGCATAAATTTTCATCAGGTATAATTTTATCACCATTTTGTGTTTAATTATTAATCAATTTTAATTTACTGAACTACACCTCCGCTTACTCACTTTTAATCAACTAAATTTCATTAGATCTTCGATAAATACTAATTTAAACGGAGATTTATTATGTCTAATTTAATCAGGTTATTACTACTAATACCTGCAATCATAATGAGTATTACAGGTTCAGCTTTTGCTGCAACTGATGCTGAAACAGCATATATATTGAATTCCTTTTCTTTCTTGGTTCATGGATTTCTGGTTATGTTGATGGCTGCGGGTTTTTGTATGTTGGAAACAGGCTTAGTGAGAGCAAAAAATGCAGTTGTTCAATGTGCAAAAAATATTGGTTTATATTCCATTGCCGGTATTATGTTTGCAATTGTTGGATATAATCTTATGTATATGGATGTTTCAGGTTATATAGGTTCTTTTTCGATTTGGGGCCCATCTGATGGTACAACTTTCGGTGGCGAAAAAGATGCAACTTATTCATCTGGTTCAGATTGGTGGTTTCAAATGGTTTTTTGTGCAACGGCTGCTTCAATTGTTAGTGGCGCGGTAGCAGAAAGAGTGAAATTAAAAGCTTTTTTTGTATTTGTTGTATTACTTTGTGGATTTATATATCCTATACAAGGATCATGGTCATGGGGTGGTGGGTACTTAAACCAAGCCGGGTTTTTAGACTTTGCTGGATCGTCTATAGTTCATGGTGTAGGTGGTTGGGCAGCATTAACCGGTGCAATAATATTAGGTGCGAGAAAAGGTAAATATTCTGACGATGGAAGTGTAAATCCAATGCCAGGCTCAAATTTACCTTTGGCCACATTAGGTACATTTATACTTTGGTTTGGCTGGTTCGGTTTTAATGGTGGCTCTCAACTAGCTATGGGATCTGGAGCTGACGTAACAGCTATATCAAATATTTATATTAATACAAATCTTGCCGCAGCTGGTGGGGTTGTAATAGCACTTATTTTAACAATGTTATTTTACAAGAAAACAGACTTAACAATGGCACTAAATGGTGCACTAGGTGGGCTAGTTGCTATTACAGCTGAACCATTAGCTCCATCTCCAATGCTAGCTATTTTTATAGGTGCTGTTGGTGGATTAATTGTTGTACTTACTATACCAATGCTTGACAAATTTAAAATTGATGATGTCGTAGGTGCTATACCTGTACATTTATTTGCTGGAATTTGGGGTACAATAGCAGTTATTTTCTCAAATTCAGATGCTACGATAGGTGCTCAACTCTATGGAATATTTGCCATCGGTGCATTTACAATTATAGCATCAGCAATCGTCTGGTATATAATTAAGTTTACAATAGGTATTAGAGTTACTGCCGAAGAAGAACTTGAAGGTGTTGACTTAGCCGAGATTGGAATGGAAGCTTATCCAGATTTTAAAAAGTAAACTTAATCAAAATTAAATTATCAAAGGGAGCTTTATGCTCCCTTTTTTTAAATTCCAAGAGAATTATAACTTTGAGCTATTCTTTTGACTGCCACAATCATAGCAGCTGTCCTTAAATCAGGAATCTCACTATGTTTGTTCCAAACGTCACTAATAACTTTATATGTTTCCAGCATAGTATCTTCTAAACCAGAACGAACCAAGTCTATTTCTGACGATCCTTCAATAGACTTTAACTTAAAATCAGCAGGAAAAATTTTTCCTGTCATGTTTTCGATACCTTCTATTAAACTAGAAACCTGATTTTCTTGAGCTCTTTTTTGTAATCTTCCTAATCTAATTCTGCTTAAATTCTTAATCCATTCAAAATAACTAACCGTTACTCCACCAGCATTTGCATATAGATCTGGTATAATTACAATACCTTTTCTGTTTAGTATTTCGTCAGCACTTGCTGAAACTGGACCATTTGCTGCTTCAACAATGAGTTTAGCTTTAATTCTATCTGCGTTTTTTTCATCTATAACTAGTTCCATTGCTGCAGGAATTAAAATATCGGCTTCTTCTTCCAAAATTTCTGGCCCAGACTGAACAAAACCCCTAAAACCTTTTACACTACCTTTTTCAATTATGTGATTTTTTAATGATGATATATCGATACCATTCTTGTCTACAACTGAACCATCACGTTCTATAACATGCGTAATTATAGCACCATCTTCGATGGATAAAAAATAAGCAGCGTAATAGCCAACATTTCCAAGACCTTGGACTATTATCCTTTTTCCTTTCAATCCTGGGGTAAGACCAGTTTTTTTTACATCTTTTTCATTTTGGAAAAATGCTTTAAGGGCTAGTTTGACACCTCTTCCAGTTGCTTCGGTCCTTCCAGAAATTCCACCTTTATTAACTGGTTTACCAGTAACACAAGCCCAAGCATTTAAGTCAGTTGGATTAAGTCGACGGTATTCATCAGCCATCCATGCCATTTCACGTTCTCCGGTTCCTACATCTGGGGCTGGAACATTCTGAGATGGATGTATTAAATCTCTTTTAGCTAATTCTTGAGTAAAACGTCTTGTAATTCTCTCTAATTCTTCTGGTTTCCACTCTTTTATATCAATCAAAAGTCCACCTTTTGATCCACCAAAGGGAACCTCTACTAAAGCACATTTATACGTCATTAAGGCAGCTAAAGCTTCAACTTCTTCCTGGTTTACAGCTAAATCATATCTTATACCACCTTTAACTGGCTCAAAATGATCAGAGTGAACCGAACGATAACCAACAAATGTAAATACTGAGCCTCTTAATCTAACTCCAAATCTAACTACATATGTAGCATTTGCCATCATAATTTGATTTGACAAATCTTCCGAGAGTGTTTCACTTCCGTCAATTTTTTGAATATATTGAGCCGCTTTTTTAAAATTGATTTCAATAGAATTTAGAAATGCGTCACTACCCATGCTTCTTTTAATCCTTTTAGGATTGCCCCCTTATAGAATTTCATACTATTAACAATTTTTAATAATAAACATTTACACAAAAACCAAAAATAGAAAAGGAGTATATAATGTCTATTTTAAACTTGAAAAAATTTATATTTTATTCATCTTAGACATTAATAAACAAAAAATTCGTTATTTTAATTTAATAGGTCAAAAATGTTTTCAAATCTCAAAACTGCTTTTCAAAATATTACTTCTAAAGATAAGAATGAAGACGAACACGAAGGAGAAGACATACAAGCAGTCATAATATTGCTATTAGAAGCATGTCAAATTGACGGAGATACTGGCAAAGTTGAGCTTGAATATATAAAAAAACTATTAGTTAATAAATTTAATTTCACTTCAGATCAAGCTGAAAAGAATTTAGTTGAAGCTCTAGCAAAAAGTGATGAGAGGGTCGAAATTTTCTCTCAAATAAAAATTATTCTAAATGAAATGAACCATGAAGAAAGAATTGATGTTATTGAAATGATGTGGGGAGTAATTCTTTCAGATGGCATAGTTGACGACTTTGAAGCTAATTTAATGAGGAGAATGAATGGATTACTTTATATTTCTGGGGAAGAAAGTGCTTTAGCAAAACAAAGAGCTTTAAATCAAGATTAGTATATATAAGGATCTAATATTAAATGTTTTTTCATTCAATGAATTTTTCAATCGGCCAAGATAATGAAGCTTTAAGAGAAACAGTTTATAAATTTGCACAAAAAGAAATAGCTCCTATTGCTGATGAAATAGATAAAGAAAACTCCTTTCCAAATCAACTATGGACAAAACTTGGTGAATTAGGACTTTTAGGCATCACCGCTGATTCAAAATATGGTGGTAGTGAAATGAGTTACTTGGCTCACTGTATAGCTATGGAAGAAATAAGTAGAGCAAGTGCTTCTGTTGGCCTGTCTTATGGAGCCTTTTCTAATTTATGTGTTAACCAAATAAATAGAAATGGTAGTGAAGAACAAAAAGAAAAATATTTGCCAAGCTTATGTAAAGGTGAAAAAGTTGGCGCTCTTGCAATGAGTGAAACAGGGTCTGGGTCAGACGTTGTTTCTATGACGCTCCATGCTGAAAAACAAGGAAATAATACTTATTTATTGAACGGCTCAAAAATGTGGATTACTAATGGTCCCGATGCTGATACCTTAATCGTATACGCTAAAACAGACCCTAAGCGAGGATCAAAGGGCATCACAGCATTTATAATTGAAAAAACAATGACAGGATTTTCTACTGGAAAAAAAATAGATAAGTTAGGGATGAGGGGATCAAATACCGCAGAGCTTATTTTTGAAAATTGTCCTGTGCCAGAAGAAAATATTTTAGGTGAAGAGGGAAAAGGCGCTTCTATTTTAATGAGTGGACTGGACTATGAGCGGGTTGTTCTTGCTGCAGGTCCTTTGGGTATAATGGCAGCTGCAATGGATACCGTAGTCCCTTATATTCATGAAAGAAAACAATTTGGAAAATCAATTGGTGAATTTCAAATCATGCAAGGTAAAATAGCCGATATGTATACAACCATGAATGCATGTAGGTCATATGTATACGAAGTAGCGAAAGCTTGTGACAGAGGGGAAACTACTAGGAAAGATGCTGCTGGTTGTATTTTATATGCCGCAGAAAAAGCAACTCAATTAACTTTAGAAGCAATACAAGCATTAGGTGGTAATGGATACACTAATGATTTTCCTGTAGCCAGACTTCTTAGAGATGCAAAGTTATATGAAATTGGAGCGGGAACTTCTGAAATAAGAAGAATGTTGATTGGTAGAGAGCTGTTCTTGGAAACATCATAATGACGGTATTAAAATCAAAAGTTAACTCTAAAGATATAAAGTTTTTAAAAAACCAAAAACAACTTTTTGTTGATTATAAACTTACACATAAAGCAGTTGAGATTGCCATGAATGGTGGTGGAAAAAAATTGAATGACCGTCATCAAAAACGTGGCAAAATGCTACCAAGGCATAGAGTATCTAAGCTTTTAGATCCTGGAAGTGCTTTTTTAGAGGTAGGATTAACAGCTGGCTATAACATGTATAATAATGAGTGTCCTTCAGCTGGAATAATTACAGGAATTGGAAAAGTTCATAACCGTTACGTTATGGTGATTTGTAATGATTCAACTGTTAAAGGAGGTACATATTATCCAATAACAGTAAAAAAACATTTACGAGCACAAGAAATTGCTCTTGAAAACAATTTACCCTGTATTTATTTGGTAGATTCTGGTGGAGCAAATCTACCAAATCAAGATGAAGTTTTCGCAGACAAAGAACATTTTGGAAGAATTTTTTTCAATCAAGCAAATATGTCATCTAAAAAGATACCTCAAATAGCTGTTGTTTTAGGAAGTTGTACTGCAGGAGGTGCATATGTACCAGCGATGTCAGATGAAACTATAATTGTTAAAAATCAAGGTACAATTTTTTTAGCTGGACCACCTTTAGTAAAAGCTGCAACTGGAGAAATTATAGATTCTGAAAGTCTTGGTGGAGGAGAAGTCCACACAAAGATATCCGGAGTTGCTGACTATCTTGCTGAAAATGACGAGCATGCCCTAACTATAGCTAGACAGTGTATTAAAAATTTAAATGTAAACAATAAAACTGCCAGCAATATTTCATCTTTTGAGGAACCATTATATGACCAAAACGAACTAACTGGCATAGTTCCAGCGGATCCAAAAGAAACATTTGACGTCAGAGAAATTATCATGAGGTTAGTTGATGGATCTGAGTTTGATGAATTTAAGAAAAACTTTGGTACAACTTTGGTGACTGGATTTGCAAAATTAAAAGGTGATTTATGCGGGATTGTTGCAAATAATGGGGTTTTATTTTCAGATAGCTCATTAAAAGGTACTCACTTTATAGAACTTTGCAGTCAAAGAAAAATACCTTTAATTTTTTTACAAAATATAACTGGTTTTATGGTAGGCGAAAAAGCTGAACATGGTGGAATAGCAAAAAATGGCGCCAAACTTGTGAACGCCGTAGCAACAACAAAAGTACCAAAAATTACATTGTTAATTGGTGGTAGTTTTGGCGCTGGTAACTACGGAATGTGTGGAAGGGCCTTCGCTCCAAGATTTCTATGGACTTGGCCGTGCTCGAGAATTTCGGTAATGGGAGGTGAACAAGCAGCAAGTGTTTTAGCCTCTCTAAAAAAAAGAAACACTCTTAACAAAAAAGCTAAATGGAACAAAAGCATCGAAAGTGCATTTAAAAAACCTATTCTAGAACAATTTCAAAATCAATCTCATCCTCTATATGCTTCTGCTAGATTATGGGATGATGGAATAATAGATCCAAAAAAATCAAGAGATGTATTATCTGCCAGTCTTAAAATTTCATTAAACAAAGAAATTGAAGACACTAAATTTGGTATTTTTAGGATGTAACTAACACAATTATGATTAAAAAAAAGATAAAAAAATTATTAATTGCTAACCGTGGTGAAATTGCATGTAAAATAATTAAATGTGCAAAAAATCTTGATATACCAACAGTTGCTATATATTCAAATGAAGATGCTGATAGTTTACATATCAAACTTGCTGACGAAGCTGTAAATATCTCTGGATCTATAGTTTCGGAGACATACATGAATGGATCAGCAATTATTAATATATGTAAAAAATACAAAGCTAATGCTATTCACCCAGGATACGGGTTGTTATCTGAAAATGCAGAATTTGTTAAAAATGTTGAACATAACAAAATAATTTTTATAGGTCCTAAAAGTACGATTATTAAAAATATGGGAGAAAAAGACAAAGCAAAGCTTATTATGGAAAAAGCTGGAATTCCAATAATCCCAGGGTATCATGGTAACAATCAAGATAAGTATTTCCTAAAAAAAAAAGCTAATGAAATTGGTTACCCAGTTCTTATAAAAGCAAGATCTGGCGGGGGCGGAAGAGGCATGAGAGTTGTAGAAAATAAAGAGAATTTTTTTTCTTCTTTAGAAGAGGCCTCAAGTGAAGCTTCAACAAACTTTAATGATAAAAATATTTTAATTGAAAAATATATAACTAAAGCTCGTCATATTGAAGTGCAAATTTTTTCTGATCATCACGGAAATGTAGTACATTTTTTTGATAGAGATTGCACATTACAAAGAAGGCAACAAAAAATTATTGAAGAAGCACCTTCACCAAAACTTAATGAGGAAATTCGCAAATTTTTAGGTGACTTAGCTGTAAACGCTTTGAAGTCTTTAGACTATCAAGGTGCGGGAACAATAGAATTTATTGCAGACATTACTAATGGCCTTAATAAAAATAAAATTTACTTTATGGAAATGAATACGAGAATTCAAGTTGAGCATCCAGTTACAGAGAAAATCACATCAACTAATCTTATTGAATGGCAGTTACATATAGCTAATGGCCTAACACTTCCTAAGTCACAAAATGAAATATATTTAAATGGTTGGTCCTTAGAAGCTAGACTTTACGCTGAAGACATAAATAAAAACTTTCTTCCACAAAGTGGTTGTCTACATCATTTTAAATTTCCAAAAATTTCTGACCATCCCAATTGCATTATAGATACGGGTAATAAAAAAGGAGATTTTATAAGCCCTTATTATGATCCAATGATTGCAAAAATAATTTCACATGGCAAAAACAGAAAGGAGGCAATAAATCATCTCAGAAATTGTTTATTTGATATAGAAGTTGCAGGTATAACAACTAATTTAAACTTATTAAAAAAATTATTAAAAAATAAACACTTTAGAGAAGGAGATATTTACACAAAGTTTGTAGAAAACAATATTGAACAATTTATTGATAAAGATATTGAACCCCAACTTAAAGCTTTAGCATCATTAATAATTTTTAATAACCTGACACCTTCACAACAAAATTATTGGTATAATTGGAAACCAGCTACTTATCCAATAAATATAAAAATTGGTCAGAAAGTAATATCTTTTTGTATTACTAAAACTAGTAATGAAAATTTTGAAGTTGCATTTAATAATCAAGATTTTTATTTCTCTTCTGTTTCGTTTCAAGACTCAACTTTAAAAGCAAAGACAAAAAACAAAAACTTTGAAGTAAAGTTTTATGTTTTTAGAGATAAATCAACAGGTAATAAAATTTTTACCATTTTTAGTGATGAAAATACATTTGATGCTATTTTGAAGAATTCTTTAACTCAAGATTCAGTTGAAAATAGTAAATTTGAAGATAGTATTTTTGCTCCTATGCATGGAATAATAAAAATTAATAATTTAAAAATAAAAAACAGGGTTAAAAAGGGCGAAGTATTATTGAAATTAGAAGCTATGAAAATGGAATATTCCTTAATTGCCCCACGAGACGGAATCATTAAAGAGATTTTTTGTAAAAATGGTGAACAGGTCACTGAAAATTCCAAACTCTTAAATTTAGAAAAAATAAAATAATAGGTGCTTTTTTGAGAAATTTAGTAAATATTTTTGAAATGAGCCCAAGAGACGGGCTTCAAAATGAAAAAAAATTTATTCCAACTGATGAAAAAGTTTTTTTTATTGACCAACTATCTCAATGTGGTTTTAACAAGATAGAGACATCTAGTTTTGTGAGTCACAAATGGGTTCCTCAACTAGCTGATGCAGCAGAAGTTTTTAGTAGAATTTATAGAAATAAAAAAACAAAATACACTGCATTAACACCCAATGAAAGAGGTTTTAATGATGCCTTAAATGCTCATGTTGATGAAGTAGCAATTTTTACGGCAGCATCTGAGACATTTTGCAAAAAAAACACTAACTGCGATATTAAAACTAGTCTTAAAAGATTTATTCCAATAACTGAAAAAGCTTCGAAATTAAATATACCTGTAAGAGGTTACATTAGTTGCGCAACTCACTGCCCTTATGAGAATTTTGTCTGTCCTAAAATAGTAGGTCAAATTGCAAAAGATTTGTTTAAAATGGGGTGCTACGAAATTTCACTTGGTGATACTACCGGCAAAGGAACACCGCAACAAACACTAGAGGTAGTAAAAGAATGCTTAAAATATTTATCAGCAGATAAATTAGCCGGCCATTTTCATGATACTTATCAAAATGCGCTTGATAACATTAATGTCTCCTTAGAAAATGGTATAAAGACGTTTGATTCATCCGTAGGGGGATTAGGTGGTTGTCCCTATTCACCAGGAGCAAAAGGAAATGTAGCAACCGAAAAAGTTAACAAATTACTATTATCTAAAGGTTATGAAACGAACCTTGATAGTGATAAATTAAAAGAATGTAGTGTAATTGCTCAGAAATTAATCTTAAACTGAAACCATGACTAAAATTAAAAAAAAATCGATAATTTTACAGAACAAGGGCGGAGTATCTCACATTATTTTAAATCAACCTGATAAACATAATGCTTTATCACCAACAATGATTGAAGAATTAAGTGATGCTTTTGAAAATCTATCAAAAGATGAAAATACTAGAGTGTTAATTTTGTCAGCTAATGGAAAATCTTTTTGTGCTGGAGGAGATTTAGATTGGATGAAAAAACAAATTTTTTCTGATAGATCAACTAGAATTAAAGAAGCTAAAAAATTAGCAATGCTTCTTTTTAAAATGTATAATTTTCCAAAACCTTTGATTGCAAAAGTTGAAGGAAATGCTTTTGGGGGTGGTATTGGGATTATATCTATATGTGATATAGCAGTATCTTTAGATAACATAAAATTAGCACTTACAGAGGCAAAGCTTGGCTTAATTCCAGCAACAATTAGTCCATATGTGGTTTTGAAAGTTGGATCAAGCAATGCCATAGACATGTTTACCAGTGCCCGCACATTTTCTCCTCAAGAAGGACAAAAAATTGGTTTAATAAAATCTTTTACTACGAGTGATAAAATAGATGATACTGTAACAAACGAAATTTTACCCTTTTTAAAAAATGCGCCTGCTGCGTTATCTGCTTCAAAAAAACTAGTAAGAAATTTATCTGTAAAAATAGATGAAAATACAATTCGATTTACTGTTGAAGCTCTCGCAGATGTATGGGAAAATCCTGAGTCAATAGAAGGAATTAATGCTTTTTTTGAGAAGAGAAAACCAAATTGGTTAATGGAGAAGTAAATGGCAACGATTACAAAACAAGGCCAAAAGGGTAATTTAACTAAATTAGATCTGGATTATGAAGGCACTAAAGACGGAGAAGATCAAGTAAAGAACTACTTAGAAATTGTTCAACAAAAACTGGGCTTTATTCCAAATGTTCTTGCTGCTTTTGCAAAATTTCCAAAACAATTTGAAGGTTTTACAAAATTATATAATGCTTTGATGTTAGGTGAGTCTGGTTTAACAAAATTGGAAAGAGAAATGATTGCCGTTACGGTTTCTTCAGAAAATCATTGCTTTTATTGTTTAGTAGCTCATGGATCTGCAGTTAGAGAATTATCAAATGACCCTCAATTAGGAGAACGAATAGCAGCAAACTTCAAATCTGCAGAATTGCCAAAAAAACAAGAGGAATTACTAAATTTTACAAAAAAATTAACGAAAGACCCATCTGAAATTGGTGAAAATGATAGAAAAAAATTAAGGGATGTTGGATATACAGATAGAGATATTTGGGACATTAGTGCAATTGTTGGTTTGTTTAACATGACCAACAGACTAGCTTCGGCAACCGAAATGGAACCAAATAATAATTATCATAATTTAGCAAGATAAGTTTATGGAATTCAATCTAAATCAAACTCAGTTATCTATTATTGATTCCGTCAATAATATTATGAAAAACTACAATGATGAATATTGGCTTCAATGCGATAAAGAAAGTCAATTCCCCCAAAAGTTTTACGAAGAGGTAGCAAACGGAGGTTGGTTAGGCATTTGTATGCCTAAAGAGTTTGGAGGAAGTGATTTAGGTGTGAGTGAGGCATCAATTTTTATGCAAAAAATTTCAGAAACAGGTGGCGGCATGGCTGCCGCATCTTCAATACATATTAATATTTTTGGACCACATCCCATTGTAGTATATGGAACTAAAGAACAAAAAGACAAGTGGTTACCACCATTGATATTAGGAAAAGAAAAAACTTGCTTCGGTGTCACTGAACCAGATGCAGGTTTAGATACTGGTAGATTAAAAACATTTGCAAAAAAAATAAACGATGGATATTTGGTTAATGGTCAGAAAATTTGGACATCTACTGCTAAAATAGCTGACAAAATACTTTTATTAGCCCGAACAAGTCCCATTGAAGAATGTAAAAAAAATACTGACGGTTTAACTTTGTTTTATACAAATTTAGATAGAGAAAAAATAGAAGTAAGAGAAATCTCCAAAATGGGCAGAGCAGCAGTTGATAGTAACCAAATATTTATAGATAATCTTGAAGTACCTGAATTTGACAGAATTGGTGAAGAAGGTAAGGGATTTAAATATATTCTAGACAGCCTTAACCCTGAGAGAATTCTTATTGCCGCAGAAGCTCTAGGAATAGGTAAAAATGCATTGTCAAGAGCAGTTAAATACGCAAATCAAAGAATAGTTTTTAATAGACCTATTGGGAAAAATCAAAGTATTCAACACCCATTAGCAGAAAATTGGATTGAATTAGAAGCTGCGGAACTACTAATTGCAAAAGCAGCTTATCAATACGATAAAGGTGAAAACGCAGGAGGATTAGCTAACGCGGCTAAATATTTTGCAGCTGAAGCTGGCTTTAAAGCAGCCACTCAAGCAGTCGTAACTTTGGGTGGAATGGGATATGCTAAAGAATATCATGTTGAAAGGTTGTTGAGAGAATCTTTTATCCCAAAATTAGCTCCTGTTAGCGCCCAAATGATCTTAAATTATATTTCTGAACGTGTTCTTGGACTACCAAAATCTTATTAACAGTTAGAAAGTAATATAATGATAGAAAAAAATAAAAATAAACATGCATTAGATGGGATTAAGATTTTAGACCTTACAAGAGTTCTTGGAGGACCATACGCTACGCAAATACTTGCAGATCACGGAGCTGAGGTGATTAAGATAGAGTCAAAGATTGGTGATGAAGTTAGAGCTTGGGGACCACCTTTTATAAACGATATGGCTTCATATTTTATAAACGTAAATAGGAATAAGAAATCTATAGCAATCGATCTTACCAAACAAGAAGGTAAGGAAATAATTTTAGAACTACTAAAAAATTCAGATATAGTTATTGAAAACTTCAAAACTGGTACAATGGAAAAATGGGGTTTGGGTTATGAAGAAGTTTTAAGAGAAAAATTTCCTAAATTAATTCACTGTAGAATTTCAGGATTTGGAGCTAAAGGTCCACTTGGTGGCGCACCAGGCTATGATGCTATAGTTCAAGCTATGACTGGTATGATGTCAGTAAATGGTCATGCTGACGGAGGCGATGTAAGAATTGGTGCTCCTGTAGTAGATATGGGAACTGGACTTTATTCAACAATAGGAATTTTAATGGCACTGCAAGAAAGAGAAAAATCTGGCTTAGGTCAGTTTTTGGATATGTCTCTTTATGATTCAGCACTTGCATTAATGCATCCACATACTGGCAATTATTTTTTATCAAAAAAACCAGGTAAAGCTACTGGAAATGCCCACCCAAATATTTCCCCTTATGATAAATTCAAAACAGCAACTAATGAGATTTTTATGGGAATTGGAAACGATGCTGGTTTTATTAGACTCTGTAAAGCTCTAGATTTAGACCATCTTGCAAAAGATGAAAGATTTTTAACTAATGGTGATAGAGTAAAAAACAGAATAGAACTAACCAAATATTTAGAAGACGCTCTTAGTAATGTAGATGGAGTTGAATTTTCAGAAAAACTATTGTCAGCAGGAGTTCCTGCAGGGCCAGTAAGGAATATAGAGGAAGCTTTAAATCATCCTCAAACAAAAGAAAGAGAAATGACTATCTCAAAAGAGGATTACAAAGGCGTTTCTTCACCAATAAAGTTTAGTAGATCTAAAGTTGTTGGCGTTAAACATAAACCACCTGTTATTGGGGAACATACAAGAGAAGTCTTAAGAGAAAATGGTTATACAGAAGATGGAATTAATAGACTTTTTGAAAATGAAATTATTTTTGAAAACAAGTCTTAATTCAAATATATAGCTTATCGAAATAATGTTTTCTTAACTTATGTATATGATTCGTAAGATCGTGATTGTTTTCTTTGTTTTCAGCAAAATATAAAAAAGCGTCTATTGCTTGAAAAATAAAAAGGTCAATGCCTGAAATAATTTTTGCTCCAACTTCTTCACCTTTGATAATGAAATCGGTCTTAGCTGGAGTGTACACTACATCAAAAATCCACTGTTTCTTGTTTGGCATTAGATTTCCTAATGGACATCCTGGAAAATCATAATGACCAACTGGCGTGCAGTTAATTATACCATCAAAACTGGATATAATTTTTTCTATTTGATCAGGTTTTGTTACAACACAATTTATATTTAAAAGACTTAAATCTCTGGATAAGTTGCCGGCTTTAAGTTTATCTTTATCAATTAAAAAAATCTTTTCTACACCTAAAGAAGCTAAAGCAAAAGTGACTGCCCTACTTACCCCACCAGCACCTAACACTAGAATTTTTCCTGGAGTATTTTTACCAAAGTGAAAATTATAAGTTTTCAAAAAACCTGTATAATCAGGATTCTGAGCTGAAATTTTTTTTCTGAATATAAGTGTATTTGCTGATCCAACATTTCTTGAGTTCTTAGATAAATTATCTACATGCTTGATTACTTTTTCTTTAAAAGGGAATGTAATATTCACCCCTTTGAACCCTGCAACTCTTAATTCTTCTAACAAAACTACAAAATAATTTTCTCCTTTATCTTTCAAATCAAACAATAAGTATTCTAAGGGGATTTGAAATATTTTTGCAAGACGGATATGAATATCGGGAGCATTTGAGCATGAAATATTGTTACCTATTAATCCAATTTTCATAATCTAAAGGGTCTTTTGGATAAGACGTATAACAACTGTTCCAAACCATCTCTCTATCTGAACTCTAACAGGCACATAATCTTTATTATGATTTTTACCAAAAAATACTTTGACATCAGAAATCTTATCTTCACTTGGTTTCCATTTTGTTTTTAGTCTATGACCACCTATTGGGAAAACTCTCAATCCACATATCAGCACATCGCCTTTGTATGATTTAGGTCTGTCATTATCAATTGTGCTATTTCCAATTGTTTTAATTTCCAAATCATATCGCCTTCTGCCGTCGAAAACTTTGAAGTTTTGGTCACAAGCATATTCTTCATTAATTTTTTCAATAACTCTCATAAAGGCTGTTATTGGATCAATTACATTAATCAAACTTGACTTTTGAACTTTATGGTATTTTTTAAGATCTATAGTAGGAACATTAACATAACTTACAGTTTTATAATCATTGACCCATGTAATATCTGAAGTCCGCTTTTTCTTATTAAACACTCCACCAGCTGAAAATTTATTTGGTAACCAAGTACCTTTATTTTTTATTGATGACGATTTTAATACGCCATTGTACTCATATAATACGTCTAAAATTCCAGCAGTTTGTGATTTAATATCAATATTTAAATTTTGAGACGTTGATCTAAACAAAACTTCTGCTTTACCAACAATTAAATTTCCAAATTGAACCTCATAATAATAATTTTCTTGTTTGGAACTTGCTGAAAAATTAAGTAAGGAAAAGATTATTAAAAAAATTAGAACATTTAAAAATTTATTCATTATCAAATTATTTTCATCTAACTGTTAACTGCTCTTTTTTAATTGTAAGTACAGAGAAAACAGTTGAAATACAAAAGGGTACACAAGAAGTAATTAAGATTTTAGTCCAATTTGTTACTGACATCGTTCCTAAAAAATATGATCCCCATGATTAATTATTGCCAAAATGATTCCTACTTTCAAAGCCATTTTAAAAGCTCTGAAAAAAACATCTTTCTAAATGCTATATGGAACATCAATTTCTTACCAAAAATTTATATTATTTGCAAAAACTAACATAATATACAAAACTTAAAATTGTAATAAATTTAAGATGTTTTTTAGTCTGGAGAGACAATGTTAATAAAAATTTTTGTAAGAACCTTCTCATCTACTGAAGATTGTGAATTATTCGAATCAATACTTGAAACTAGATGGCCTAATTTACTTCAACAAGTAAAAGGAGTTAGGTTTAGAGCTATGAAAAATCCGCAAACACCCAACGTAAGTGTGGTTTTATGGGAGTTTCCTGATGCTGAATCAATGAAAAAAATTGATAAGTTAATTGACGAAAATATAGCTAAATATGTCAAAACCTTATCACCTAAAACAATCCACTTTGTTGGTGGAGTTACTCAAGATTTTGGAGAAACATCATTTTAGAAAACAAAATTAGACGTAGTAATATTTTTCCAAGACATTCAAATTATGATCTACCCACAGCTATTAAAGGTGAAGGATGTTATATAGTGGACAATAATGGAAAAAAATATATTGACGGATCAGGTGGTGCTGCAGTTTCATGCTTAGGACATTCTGACAATACTGTAAAAGACGCAATTATTAATCAAACTGAAAAATTAGCTTATGCCCATACATCTTTTTTTACTAACGAACCTGCTGAAAAACTAGCAAATTTGTTAGCTGAAATTTCTCCATCTGGACTAGATAAAGTGTATCTTGTTTCAAGTGGTTCTGAAGCAGTAGAGGCCTCGATAAAACTTGCAAAACAATATTTTATTGAAATAGGAAAACCAAAAAAACACAAAGTTATATCTAGAAGACAAAGTTATCATGGAAACACTCTTGGAGCTTTAGCATCTGGGGGTAATATTTGGAGAAGAAATTTTTTTGAAGATTTACTAATTGAAACCAGCTTAATTTCACCTTGTTACCTATATAGAAATAAAAGATCAGACGAAACTGAATGGGATTATGGACAAAGAGTTGCAAAAGAATTGGAAGATGAAATTTTAAATTTGGGCCAAGATAATGTTATGGCTTTTATTGCCGAAACAGTTGTTGGAGCAACTGCAGGCGCTCTTACAGCTGTACCAGGATATTTCAAGCTTATAAGAGAAATTTGTAATAAATACGATGTTTTATTAATTTTAGATGAAGTTATGTGTGGTATGGGAAGAACGGGATCTTTATTTGCTTGCGATGATGAACCAGTTATTCCTGACATTATTACTATCGCTAAAGGTTTGGGAGCAGGATATCAACCAATTGGAGCTATGATATGTCAAAATCATATCTATGAAGCGATAGAAAGTGGTTCTGGATTTTTTCAACATGGACACACATATCTTGGTCATCCTATAGCATGTGCAGCTTCATATGCAGTTTTAGGAAAATTAATAAATGATAATTATCCATCTAAAGTAAGAGAAAAGGGTAACATACTTCAAAAAAGCTTAACAAGATCATTAGGCCAAAATCAATTTATTGGAGATATTAGAGGTAGAGGTTTATTCAGAGCTATAGAACTTGTAGCTGACAGATCAACAAAGGAGCCTTTTCCTAAAAAATTAAATGTAGCAGGAAAAATTAAGAAGAAGGCTTTGGACGAAGGATTAATTTGCTATCCAATGCAGGGAACAATAAACGGAGAAATTGGCGATCATATTCTAATTGCACCTCCGTTTATTATTAATGAGAATGAGATTGATGAAATTTCTGAAAAACTCAAAATCGCTATTGATTCTGTTTGTAACTTTTGATTTGATGGATTTAAATATAATCCTAACTTTCAATAGAAAATAATTTCATGTATGTAAGAGTAGTAACTATTAAATGCCCAAACCAAACAGCAAAAAAAGCCATAAAGCTACATAGTAATCAAGTAGCATATGAGCAAATGAAAGTTGGTCTTATAAAACAAACAACTGTTGACATTTCTGACACAAATTTTCTTACTGTAAAATATTGGATTTCAAAGTCACACTTTGAAAAAGGTAGAAAAAATTGGATTAAAGTTAGTAAAGAATTTAATGAAATGGGGGCAATTGTTTCTGGTGTTGGAGGTGAATCTGATATTAATATGCTAGATACTTTCAATAATCATATCTAACTAAACACCTAAATATCTCTGAGCAATTTTGCTTGTTAAATCATTTGAAAAACCATTCCATACTGTTTTTCCTTTTTCTAAAATATAAAATTTATCAGCTAAATCCTGGAGTTGTTTAAGTGATTTATCAATTATTAAAATCGAAACACCCTTATTTTTTAAAATTGTTATAACTCTCCATATTTCTGACCTTATAGTTGGGGACAAACCTTCAGTAGCTTCGTCTAAAATGAGTAAGTCTGGATTTGTCATTAATGCCCTCCCAATTACAAGCATTTGTTGTTCACCACCGGATAAAGTAGAAGCACTTTGATATTTTCTTTCTGATAATTTTGGAAATAAATGAAAAACCATTTCTTGAGTCCATTCTCCTTCAACTGCAGTTGCTGTAAGATTCTCCAATACAGTCAAGTTTGTAAATGCTCTTCTACCCTCTGGCACAAGGCCGATACCCAATTGAGCAATTTTATAACTTGGATGATTTATGATTGAAATATTTTTAAATTTTATCTCACCCTCATAACTACTTATTAAACCACAAATTGATCTGATAGTGGTTGATTTGCCCATGCCATTTCTACCAAGAAGGGCGACAACTTCACCCTCATTTATTTCTAGATTCACATCAAAGAGAGCTTGACTTAAGCCATACCATGACTTTAGTCCATTTATTTCAAGAAGTTTTTTCATTAGATCTCATAGCCTAAATAAACATCTCTCACTAATTCATTTTTTCTTATCTCATCTACAGTACCTGTAGCAACTATCTTCCCATAATTTATTACTGAAACCCTATCAGCTAATGCAAAAACAGCGTCCATATCATGTTCAATTAATAAAATTGGCGAGTTAGTCTTTATTTTTTTGAATAAATTAATCATCATCTTTGTACCACTTTCATCCAAGCCAGCCATTGGCTCATCAAATAAAAAAACTTTTGGATCCATAGCTAAAGCTAAACCAACTTCTAGTTTTCTTCTATCACCGTGGCTTAAGTCGGATGCTGAAATGTCACTTTTTTCAGATAGTTCAATTTCCTTAAGAATTTTTTTGGCATTTGAATACAAATCTTTGTTATTCTTTATACTTTTGAACAATTGAAATGTTTTACTTGATTTGTCTAATAGAGATAAAACTATGTTATCTATTGCGCTAAACTGAGGAATAATAGAAGAAACTTGGAATGTTCTTGAAATTCCAATTTTAGCTCTTTCAACATCAGTTAAATCAGTTATGTCTTCTTGATCCAAGATAATCGAACCTATATCATGTTTTACGCTTCCAACTATTTGCTTAATTAATGTTGATTTTCCTGCTCCATTAGGTCCAATTAAAGCATGTATTTCGTCAAAATGAAGGTCTATTGTAATTTCATCGGTAACTTTAAAAGCGCCATATGATTTTGATAAGTTTTTAATATTTAAGATTTTATTTTTCATATTTAAATTTTTTTTCAAACAAACTTAAAATACCTGTGCGTACATATAATATTTCTAAAATAAGAATTAATCCCAACCAAAACTGCCAATTTTCTGTATAACCTCCTAACGTTTGTTCTATAACAATAAAGAAAGCTGCGCCAACAATAGGCCCATAGAGCCTTGCAATTCCTCCAAGAATTACAAATATCATTATTTCTCCAGACATCTGCCAATTAAGAACAGAAGGACTTATGAACCTGTTTAAGTCAGTATATAAGGACCCCGCTAATCCAGTAATTGTTCCTGAAATAACAAAAACTAGTAACTTAACTTTAAAAGTTTCAATACCAACAGATTTTACTCTCTCTTCATTTTGCTTAATAGCCTGAAATGCCATACCAAAAGAAGAATTTATTAGTTTAGCAGAAATAAAAATTACTACTAACAACCAAAAAAGACATATAAAATAAAAGGTCAATGGGTCCATTGTGTTAATTATTGGTAACGAATTTCTCATATATATAGATAACCCATCTTCACCTCCATAGTTTGGCCAGCTAATTGCAAAAAAGTATAACATTTGAGCAAATGCAAGGGTAATCATTATAAAGTAAACACCTGTAGTTCTCAGTGATAATAAACCAATAATTAGAGCTAAAAATGCACTTGACAATATTACTATTGGCCAAATTACTAACATATCAGAACTACCAGAAGAGACAAAAGGCCAACTAAACATTAATTCTGAGTTCAAAGCATGAAAAGATAGTATTCCTGTTACATAACCACCTAATCCAAAAAAAGCGGCATGACCAAAAGAAATTAAGCCACAATAACCAAGTGCTAAATTTAATCCTATACCGGCTATACCAAGAATTACAACTTTTGTTGTTAAAGTTATGTAATAAGGCTCTTCAAAAACAAACCCAAAAACTGGAATTGTAAAAAGAAAAAGCAAAATCCATTTATTAAAAACTTTTTCAATAATCATTTTAAGTTTTTCCAAATAATCCAGATGGCTTTATTATAAGTATTAAAGCCATTAATATATATATTAACATTGAACCTATTGAGGAACCAACAGAGGTTGCACTAGCTGGCTCCATAAAAACTTTTAGAAATTCTGGTAAAAAAATTCTACCAATTGTGTCAGTTACACCTACTAAAATAGATCCAATTAATGCCCCTTTTATTGAACCAATTCCTCCAATTACTATTACTACAAACGCTAAAATTAAAATAGGCTCACCCATTCCAACTTCAACTGATTGAATGGCTCCTATCATCGCTCCAGCCAAACCAGCTAAAGAAGCACCCAATGCAAATACAATCGTATAAAGTTTTGATATATCAATACCAAGTGCTGATATCATTTGGCGATCATTTTGACCTGCTCTTATTCGAACACCTAAACGTGTTTTTGTTATGAGAATGTATAGCCCAGCGGCTATCAAAAGACCCATAAATATTATAAATAATCGATATTTGGAGTAAATTATATCATCTAAAATCGGTAAAGTACCATTAAGATTTTCTGGAATATCTAAATATAAGGGAAAAGCTCCAAAACACCATCTAACACCTTCAGATAACAACAATATTAATGCAAATGTTGCTAAAACTTGATCTAAATGGTCTCTTCTATATAGACGTCTAATGATAAAAATTTCAATCAATACTCCTGCAATCGCAGCACCTGACAAACTTGCCAATAATGCAAGCCAAAAAGAGCCCGTAAGACTTGCTATCAAAGCAGCACTAAAAGCTCCAATCATATAAAAAGATCCATGAGCCAAATTAATTAGACCCATTACTCCAAAAATAAGAGTTAGTCCAGCAGACATAAGAAACAACATAGTTCCAAATTGTATGCCGTTTAGTAATTGTTCAAAAAATAGTATAGATGTCATTTAAAAAATTAAGAATTAGGTGATTTCTAAATTAGAAATCACCTATTAAATTTTTACATTTTACACTCAGAAACATAAGCGTTTGAATGATCCTTTAATCCAACTGAAACAATCTTGTTAGTAAGAATTTTACCTTCCTTAATTACTTCACGAACGTAAATATCCTGAATAGGATGATGATTTTTATCAAAACTAAATTTACCTCTTGTTGACGAAAAATCAGCTTTTCTGAGAGCATCTCTAAATTTATCCTTATCTTTAACTTTAGCTTTTGACATTGCCGAAATTAAAAGCTTACCAGTATCATAACCTTGAGATGCATATAAGGATGGTAGTCTTCCGTATTCAGATTCAAAATCTTTAACAAATTTTTTATTTGCATCATTGACAATATCTTTTGACCACTGAGAAGTGTTTTTAACACCAAGTGCTGCATCACCCACAGCTTTAAGAATACCTTGATCAAATGAAAAAGCTGGGCCAACTACTGGAAGTTTTATTCCAGATTGTGAGAATTGTTTCATAAATCCAATGCCCATTCCACCTGGTAGAAAAAAGAATACACTATCAGCGCCTGATGCTCTTATTTGTGCAATTTCTGCTGCATAATCTTTTTGACCTAGTTTTGTATAAATTTCACCAGCTAAGCTTCCTTTAAAATATCTTTTATAACCAGTTAATGCATCCTTACCAGCAGGATAGTTTGGAGCTAGTATAAATGAATTTTTAAATCCAGCAGAGTTAGCATAACCTCCTGCTGCTTCATGTAAATTATCATTTTGCCAGGCAACGTTAAAATAATTCTTATGACATCCTTTACCAGCTAATTTTGATGGACCTGCATTTGGTGACAAGTAAAATTTACCTTGATTTACAGTTGCAGGCACAACAGCCATTGCTAAATTTGACCAAATTATACCTGTTAACACATCTACTTTATCAGATTGTATCATTTTATCAGCCAACTGAACTGCAATGTCAGGTTTGCGCTGATCATCTTTAGTAATTACGGATATATTTTTATTACCTTTTACAGCCAGCATAAAGCCATCTCTTACATCAATGCCTAAACCTGAACCACCACCTGATAATGTGGTTATCATACCAACTTTTACCTTATGACCGTCTGCAAATGATGATGTGGACCCCAATATCAACAGAGCCGCCAATGTTGTAGTAAACTTTTTCATGTCTAATCCCCTAATAATCCTTTAAATAAGAATCAGGAGTATATAACAATTTACGTAAAGGCAAAGTATAAAATTTTTTGTTGATACGGTTAAAAATCTATTTCAATACCATTAATAGTGAAAGTTTTTCCATTAAAGCCTTGATCCATTTTTTCAATATCTGTCATATTTTCACTATCAACTCTTTTATAAGGATTTTTTTTCATCTGCTCTAATCGGGTTTCTTTTTTAACAGAAACACTAATATTTTTTGATTTTAAATTTTTGACCCATTTAAGCATTTATACTAGATAACCTTCTGACTAGCCATTTGACAATGTGTAAGTTTTTTAAATCTATAATTTGCAAATAATTTATATGTGATTCTAGCAATTGAGTAAATGATAGGAATTTTTACCAAAATAGATAAAATTTTCCAGCACTTAAGTTGTCCCCATATTAGAATGAAGGCATCTACACCAATTTTTAGATTGGATTTTTGGTCTGTTGCATGTAAATACATCAATGCGTCGTATTGAGAAACGTTAATCTCTCTCAGTATTTTGGGGTTTGAAGCTATATCATGCCACTCAAAAATATTTTTGGGGGCTATTCTTTTATAATAATTAATTTCTTTACTACATAATCCGCACTTCCCATCATAAAACACTTTAATTAATTTCATAAATATATACCTTAATATTGTTTTGAGATGTTTACTGCAAAACTAGATCCAGATCCAATTAAATTTGACCAAAATCTCACAAAACTATAATTCTTAACATTTCCCTTATGCAATTTTGCATCAATTTGATGTTCCACTTCTTCATCACAACACTTTTCTAACACTCTAAGAAGTTTAAAAGATATAGCATTTTTATACAAAAAATCTATCTGTTCCTGGTAATGCTCCTCAACAAAAGTTTCAACTGATTGGATTGTTACGCAAAAAAACCTATACCCCAATAATGCAGAAAAAAATCCTAAACCAAATCCTAATATTCTCCATAAAATTAAAAGTTTACTATGGTAATTTTTTGGTAAGATATGGCTCATAATAATTAGGTGATTCTTTTCAGTTTCATAATGTTGTTTGGTCATATACTGAATGTTTTTATTCCAAAAAATACATTTGGCACCCATATAAATCCAAACTGCACCTGTTTCTCCAGCATGATTTGATCTCATCCAATTTAACATGCATTCAGGAACATTAATATTAGCAGCGTTATACTTATTTATGATGTTATGTTTAGACATAAGAAGCGATTTTAGAATTATATATTTATTTAAATATGTAAAATTAATTTTTAAATTTTCAATACATAAAAAATTATATTTTCAGCAATTTGCTTTATCTTAGAGTTTTTATGGCACATCAATTGCAAGTTTATGTAATTATAAGGAGCTAATTTTGGAACCATTATCAATACTCTCTGTAATTTTTCAACTATCTACGTTTACACCAGAAATTAATAAAATTTTTATAAAAAAAGAAAACTCTGATCCTACAAGAACAGAAATTATTGAGTTGTATAGAAATAATATGATATCAAATTTTCAAGATAAACCTAATAACTAAATTAATAATTTATCTATTAACAAATTCATTATTTAACTCTTGTAGTGCTTGACTCGTAATTTTAATTCGTAATAATCAAACTATTCATTTAGTAAGTAATTTGAAATTTCTAAGTTGCTATAATGTTGAATGGGGATGAGTATTAAGTTACTCAAGACAATACTATTTTTAATGGTATTTCAAACCAGCATTAGCTGGGTAATCATTACGGAGGAAAATAAATGATTAAATCTAAAACACTTTTCAAAGTTGGAACTGGTCTGGCTGCTATAGTATCAGCTATTGCTTTCACTACTAGTCCTACTTTTGCTTCAAAAAAGCCTGCGATTGAAGTTATTACTCATGCAGGAGCGGGCGGTGGAACCGACGTCAACTCAAGAATGATGATGCTTCGTTCAAGAAGAACTCTTAAGCAAGATATGGTTGTTGTTAATAAAAGAGGTGGCGGTGGTGCTGCTGCAATGAATTACTTTATGACAAGACCTGCGGATGGCAACACTATTTTAACATTTACTGTTGGTCATGCAATTACAATGGCAATGGGTAAAACAAAGTTAAAAGTTGAGGACATGGCACCAATTTCAAGAGGTACTAATGATCCACAAATTTTAATGGTTAATTGTAAGAAAAGTCCTTATAAGACACCTGAAGATTTTGTTGCTGGTATGAAAAAAGGCGATAAAATTACTTTTGGTGGCACACACACTGGTACTATTGACCATATAACTGTCTTTTTGTGGGCTAAGAGACTTGGGCAAAAAATGCCAAAATACATTCCTTATAAAGGTGGTGGAGAATTAGCTACAAGACTGGTTGCTGGTGAAGTTGATGTAGGAACATTAAACTTATCAGAAGCTGCAGCACCTGTTGAAGCTGGAGATATTTGTCCACTTGTTATTCTGGCAGAAAACGGAATGGCTCCAATTCCAAAAGCTAAGACAGCTAAAGAATTGGGGATTGACCTTGTTTTATCTACAACTAGAGGTTTTGTGACACATGCTGGTGTAGATAAGGCTAGAGTTGCTGAAATGGAAAAAGGTATTCAAAAAGCTATGAAACATTCAATGTATCAGGCTTACCTAGCTAACTCAGGATTAGATAGTACATCTCCTCAGCCATCCGGTCCTTGGGGTAAGCAAATTTCATTTATGGTGGGTGAGTTTGGTCCTGCCTTAAAAGAAATGGGCTTATTAAAATAAAAATAGTAAAAGAAGATAAAGACCTCTCAAACAAGAGGGGTCTTTAATAAAAACTATGAAAAATATCTATTTAATTCCATTAATACTATCCATTTTTTCGCTTGCAGTAATTGCAATTGCCTTACAGCTTGATACATCACCTGAAATGATTGTTGGTGATAGTATGCAGGCTAGATCGTTTCCGATTTTTTTGATGATTTTGAAACTGATTTTAATCGGAATTTTGACTTTTCAATTTTATAAAAATAATCCAAAGCCTATAGCATTAGAGAAATATCATACTTGGGGAAGTATGTTTTTATTTCTCCTATTTTATTTGTTAACTGTTTATACAGATATGTTTATTGGAATTTTTATTGTAATTTTTTTAATGAGTATTTTATGGGGTGAGAGAAGGATTTGGGTTGCTTTTTTGACTGCCACAATAACTCCTGGGTTGGTTTTTTTATTATTTGATTATGTTTTAAAAATCAGATTTCCAAGAGGTATATTAATGAATTTATACTATGGTTAGGAAAGATATCTATGTTTGAACAAGCAATATCTGCAATGGCATCAGTTGTAGTTGACCCCTATTTATTAGGATTGATTTTTGCAACTACAATATTAGGAGTTATAATTGGTGTTCTCCCGGGATTAGGTGCAACAACTGGCGCTGCGTTACTTCTTCCATTTACATTAACTATGGATCCTGTTCATGCTATTGCCGTTCTAGCTACTATTTATGTTTCTGCTACTTTTGCAGGATCAATTACGGCAATTTTGATCAACACTCCTGGTACTTCTGCAGCAGCAGCTACTACTTTTGATGGATATCCATTAGCGCAAAAAGGTGAAGCAGGTAGAGCTCTTGGTATTGCGGTAATTTCAAGTACAGTTGGGGGGATATTTTCTGTTCTAATTTTATGCTTTGCTGCTCCATTATTGGCAAGGGTTGCTTACGAGTTTAGATCACCAGAATATTTTGCTTTAACAGTTTTTGGATTATCAATGCTAGCAAGTATCAGTGCGGGTGGTGCTGTTAAAAATCTTATTGGCGGAATATTTGGAGTTTGGCTTTCAACCATAGGTGCTGAACGTGTTACCGGAATAGAGAGATTTATGTTTGGTAATTATGAATTGTATGAAGGTTTGCACTTTGTTCCAATATTTATTGGTCTTTTTGCTATATCTGAACTTTTAGTTCAGTCTAAAACTGTTGATAAGATCATTAAGACAGTGAGTATGAAAGCTGTAAAACTTCCAACCCTAGAGGATTATAAAAAGATTTGGAAAACAATACTTAGATCTTGTGGTATTGGAACATTTATAGGTGTCTTACCAGCTGAAGGTGCAACTGTTGCATCAATGATCGGTTATTCAGAAGCAAGAAGATGGTCAAAAAATAAGAAAGAATTTGGCAAAGGTTCTATTGAAGGTATCGCTGGAGCGGAGGCTGCAAACAATGCGGCAACTGGTGGAGCTATGGTTCCAACAATGGTTCTAGGCATACCGGGTAGTGGAACAACTGCAATAATACTTGTTGGACTTATGGTTCATGGGTTGAGACCTGGTGTTTATTTGTTTACTGAGCAAGTAGAGAAAGTTTATCAAATCTTCGGTTCAATGTTTGTTGCAAATGTAATGTTTATGTTGATGGGCCTTTATGCTGCTAAGTTATTTGCTAGAGTATCACTAGTTCCAACACAGATTTTGTGGCCTATTGTTTTTGCTTTATCAGTGATTGGTGCATATGCTTTTCAAGGACAACTTTTAGATGTTTGGTTAGCATTGATTTTCGGTGTTATTGGTTTTTTTGCAAGAAGACATGGTTTTTCAGTTGCTCCAATTGCTGTCGGTCTCATTTTAGGAGAAATGGTAGAAACAAATTTACAACATTCTCTTAAAATGTTTGATGGAGCGTGGTGGATGATACTTACTCAACCACTTGCACTTATGTTTTTAGTATTTGCCTTTTTAGGTTTATGTGGACCTATGATTTTTTCTTGGATAACTAAGCAAAAAGATTAAATTAATCTAAAATTTTACTCATAATAATTGCATTGCAAAGCAGGTATATTGCAATAATTGTAAGAGTTGCATTTAAAATAATTTTAAAATATTTATTTCCATATTTTACTAAAATTTTTTTTCCTAAAATAGTTCCTGCAAATCCACTTATTATCATTAAAAAAATAAGTAAAAAATATTCTGAGTAAGCAAAACCAACAAAACCAAATACCACTGCCTTAATTAAATGTTGTATAGACATTAATGCTGAATGTGTTGCTAGATGTCTTACTGGTTCAAGATTTAATGTTTTCACCATTCCTGCTACCAAGGTTCCCGATGCTCCAAAAAACATTGTCATGAAACCTGAGAACGCACCACCAGTTGTTATTTGTTTTGATCCAATAATTGGAATTTTGCCATATACTGACCATAATATAAATAAGGATATTGATAACTGAAGCAACCACGCATTTATTTGAATAAAAATGGAACCTCCAATTATGGAACCAATAATAGTCCCAATAGTAAATGGAATTAAAGTTTCCTTTTTAATGTCTTTGAAAAAAATTATTGTTCTTCCAAGGTTAGAACCTACTTGAACAATTCCATGTATTGGTAATAATGCTACAGGTGGAAGTTTGACAGCTAATAATCCCAATAAAATTGCTCCTCCTCCAATTCCAAAAGCTGATGTAATAAATGACGTGGCCATACTGGCCAAAATTAAAAAATATGCTGTTAAATTTGAGATTGATTCAGGAAACTCAAACATTTTATTTTTTAAGAGCGTGAGGAGGAGGGGCAAAGTAACGAGGCATTTCCCCAACTGATGCTACATTTACCTCTACTAATACTGGACCATCAAAATTTACAGCCTCCTTAAGTACCTTTTCTAAATCTTTTGCATAGTTTATTTTCTTATATTTCATTTTAGCTGCTTTTGCTAAATCTTCAAAATTTGGTACCATTAAATCTGCAAAAAACTTTCTTCCAGCATACATACTATCTTGTATGTGTTTTATGACACCATAACCGTTGTCATTCATCACTAAAAATACAACATCACAATTGGTTTCAGAAGCAGTCCACAAATCTGGAACATTAAGCATAAACCCCCCATCCCCACACATTGCTATTGTTTTTTTTCCCTCACTAGCAATTGAGGCTCCAATAGCCAAAGCCATCCCAGGCCCAATTGCAGCTCCAACAGGATAAATGTTTTCAGTAGGATTATTTATATACATCATTCGATTGCCCCACATACTGTTGGAAATAGTGACGTCTCTAACCCATTTCCCATCTTTTGGGAGAATATTTCTTATTATTTCTGGAAAATCTTTATACGCACCTAACATGTTTTTATAATCAAAATAAATTCGATTTTTTAAATCACTAACCTCGTTTGTCCACTCATTATCTACAGAAATCTTACCGTCTAATCTTTTAGCTAATTCGGCTAAAACCTTTTTAGCATCTCCACAATGAAATTGATTTGTTTTATATGTTCTATTTTTGGCACTTGGATCTATATCAATTTGTACTAAATTCTTTGGTAACTCTAATGACATATCTCTAGTCTCATGACCTCTTAATCTACTCCCTACTACAAGCATTAGATCTAATGTTTTATAAAACTCCTCTATCAAAGGAACAGAGTTGAAAGATCCCAAACACATTTTATTTGTTTCTGAAACCACTCCTCTACCTTGAGTACTTGTTACTACTGCAAAGCCCATTTTAATGAAAAGATTAACTTCTTCAGTTGCGAACTTAGCTCCATTTCCTACCCATATAATTTTTCTTTTTGAGGATTTTATATAATTTTCTATTTTATCTAGAGATTTTGTATCACCTAATTCACCATTTATATGAGGTAAACTAATAGTGTCTAACAAAGCAGGTCTATTGATTTTTTTTCTTTGAATATCTATAGGTATCTCAATTGAAACTGGTCCTTTTGGAGATGTAAGTGCAATCTTACATGCATAGATTAATTTTTCTAAAGCCTCATCTTCATCATCAATTCTAATGGCCTCTTTAGAAATTGAACTAAGCATGCCTAATTGATTAGGGACGTCATGGACTGTACCTTGATTTTTATCTAAATTTTCTGTTGCAGTTTGGCCTGTAAAGTGCAAAACAGACGAACCTGCAAAACGAGATTCAACAATTGCACCCGCAACATTAGCTGCACCAGGGCCAGTACTTGTAAATACAACACCAAGTCCATTATGTGCTCTAGCATAACCATCAGCCATATGGCCAGCTCCCATTTCACCTCTTGCAGGGATCATTCTAATATGATTCCTTCTACCAATTGCATCTAGCATTGGTATATTATGCACAGAGACCACACCAAAAACGTCCTTAACATCTATTTGATGCAAAAACTCCGAAACCAAATCTCCCACATTGTAGTCTTTCATGATATCCCCCATTTTGACTATCCTTATCAAAAAACATATATTAATTTTTTAAATTATTAAATTTAAATCAATTATTGTATTATATGATGAAAAATTTTGTAGAAGCCAAAACAGTAAAAAGTTGGATTTCAGATGAAAAAGAATTAGCTTTTATTGACGTTAGAGAGACAGCTCAACACACTGCAGGTCATCCATTGTTTTCTATCTCAATTCCATTTAGTGAATTTGAGATAAATGTGGAAAAGCTATTACCTAACAAAAATGTTCGAATAGCGTTGTTTGATAATAATGACGGAATTTCAGAAATAGTTTATAAACTAGCGAAAAATTTAAGATATATAAATATTTTTATTTTAAAAAATGGGGTTGATGGTTGGGAAAAGTCTAACTTTCATCTGTTTGACGGAATTAACGTGCCTAGTAAAAGTTTCGGGGAATTAGTTGAACAAAAATTTAATACACCATCCATAACTGCATCTCAATTATCTCAGAAACAAAAAGAAAAGAAAGATATTATTATATTAGATGGTAGACCGTTTGATGAATATAACAAGATGAGTATACCTGGAAGTGTCTGTTGTCCAAATGCTGAAATACCCTTTAGAATTTCTGAAATAATAAAAAGTTCAAATACTGAAATTATAATTAATTGCGCGGGTAGAACGAGATCAATAATTGGCGCTCAGACACTTATTAATTTTGGTATCAAAAATAAAGTTTTTGCATTAGAGAATGGGACACAAGGATGGTTTTTAGCTAACTTAAAACTAGATCATAAAAAAACAAAATTTTTGAACAAAACACCAAAGAATGAAAAAATTGATGAGCTTAGAGAAAAGATAGTAAACTTATTAGAAAATAAAGTTGAAATCGTCGATTTTAATCAAGTCCAAAAACTAATTAATGATAAAAACATAACTTCATATGTTTTTGATGTAAGAACAAACTCAAATCAAAAAAATAAATTATCTAAATTAAGAAACGTACCTGGTGGTCAATTAGTACAAGCCACTGATAAATATATAGGCGTATTAAAATCACATGTAATTTTGTTTGATGATGGTGATCTAGTTAGAGCAGGTATGACAGCATTATGGTTAAAGAAAATGAACTATCATTGTTATGTTATAAATGAAAACCCTAAAAAAATTAAAAATTTAAATCTCATACATAATATAAACTTTAAAACTAGCCCCATAAATTTAATTAAATTAGAAAATTTAAAAACTTTAAAAAATATTCCTATATTAGACATTCGAAACAGCGTTGATTATTGCAAAAAAAGAATAAAGAAGTCAGTTTGGACTAATAGATTAATAATAACAAACGAGATGCCACACAATGTCAAATCTATCATTCTAGTAAGCAATAATTTATCCAAAGCAAGTCTAATTGTAAGTGATCTTCAAGAAAAAGATCCAAAGTATGTGGTTCAAGTTTATCATTGGAATGAAACAGACGTTGAAAATTATTTAGATTACATTGATACAACAGAAGTTGAGGTGGATGAAAAATTTATTGATTTCAATTTTCATACATACCTTCGTCATCAAGGAAACAAAGAACACGCAAAAAATTACTTAAAATGGGAGACGGATTTAATAAAAAACATGGATGAAGAAGAAAGGAGATATTTTAGGTAATTACTCTAATATTAGATCTTTTTATATTATCCAAGTTAGTCCCTTCAATCCTTAGTAATCTAACAGGATGCTTTCTAACTGGTGAATGGACATGCCCTACATCATAAAAATGCACATCACCAGCTTTCATAATATATGTTTTTTTAAGTTTAACATTTACAACATCATCTGAATTATTTTTTTCAACAATTTCCCAATCAGTCATTTCTGTTTCGCCAGAGGCCTGTCCATAAATAGCCCAGCTTGTTCCATGGTCATGAGGGCTTCCTACCGCTTCATTATCATGGACATGACCACAAACACAAAAACCTGTATCTTTATCTTCATAAAGTATTTGCCTGGGTAATTCGCCATTTGCTCTATCAGGAAGATTGTCAGTTATAAAATTTTGATCCATTAGAGCTTTTGAAACAAAATAACAAATTTTATCTGAGCCATCTGGCATTTTTTCAGTATTAATTATTTCTCTAATATCTTGGACTAAATCATCTAAAGTGTAAGGCAATAGTTCCTCCAATATTATTTTATAGGTATTTTAAATTTCATTTTCCCCAGCTTAATGCAATTGGATCATATTTCTTAATTAATTTTATTAATCCTGCTTTTGTTTGTTCTTCTAAAGGCAGGATTGGATGTCTACAAAAATCTGAATTAATAACGCCACCCTCTTTCATAATGACTTTAGTTGCCCTAAACCCACATTGCCTATTTTCATAATTAATTACAGGTAAAATATTATTGTATTTATCTTCAGATTTATCAAATTCTCCAGCCAAATAATCCAAAACAACTGGTTTAATTAAGTCTGGTATCATTGCAGAACTCATATTACCAGTTGCACCAGCTTCTAAATCAGCAAACAATGTTATTCCTTCTTCACCGTCAAATGGTCCTTCAATAGCGTCACCACCTTCAACAACAAGATTTCGTAATTTAGAAGCCGCCTGAGCACACTCAATTTTAAAACATTTTACTGTTTCTATTTCTTTTGCCATTTTTATTAAAAGAGGAACAGGTAAATCAACTCCTGATAATGGTGCATCCTGAACCATAATGGTTACTCCTACCTCACCAACTTTTGCGAATTGTTCAAATGTTTGTTGAGATGTTCCTCTCATTAAAGCACCATGATATGGGGGCATCATCATAAGCATTTCACCACCAAGTTCTTTCACTAATTTAGCTCGTGAAAGTGCAATGTCTGTTGAAAAATGACTAACTGTTGTAATTACGGGAACTCTCCCAGATACATGTTCAATACATAGTCTAGTTAAAATCTCTCTTTCATCATCTGATAACAAAAACTGCTCGGAGTAATTCGCTAATATACAAATGCCATCAACATTTTGATCGACCATGCAATCTAGAACTCTTTTCATGCCTTCTATGTCGAGTTCACCATTATCTTTAAAAGGTGTTGGAGCCACAGGCCAGCAACCTTGAAATTTATTATTTGCCATTTTGACCCCTTCATATTTAATTTAAGTTTATGATAATTAAATATTTTTATTTTGCCAAGTATCCATAGTAACTCCTTCTGCTCTTAGCTTGTTTTTTTGGATCTTACCTGTTTGTGTTTTTGGAAACTCTCTCATTACTCTTATATATTTAGGTATGGCAAACTTAGCTAAATTTATTTTTGTTTTTTCTAGTAATTTATCAAAATCTATATTGATTTTATTATCAGTCATCAAGGCTACCATTACTTCATCTTCCATTCCCTCACCTCCATCAGCTGAAATTGCATATGCGGCTGCTTCTGTAATAAATGGAATTTCTAAAAAAGCTTGTTCAACTTCGTATGACGAAATATTTTCACCTCTTCTCCTAATGCAATCCTTAATTCTATCTACAAATACAAAGTGACCAGACTTTTCTCTAATCCCTGCGTCACCAGTATGAAACCAAAAATTTCTCCAACTTTCTAGAGTTTTCTCTGGCATTCCTAAATAACCAGACATAAAACCATATGGTTGTTTTGGTCTCACAACTATTTCACCAACCAGGCCGTCATCAACAGGTGTATCTTTTTCAGGATCCCTTATTTCAGCCTCAAAATATTTTTCATATAGTTTTCCGCACCTACCATTACCTATTTCATTTTTTAAACCATATATTGGAATATTAACTTCTGTCATGCCATAAAGTGGTAATACATATTTCACACCAAATCTATTCCTAAAAATTTTTTCAGGTTCAGTTGGTAATGGAGCTGAACCAATTACTTCTAAATTATGATCTTTATCATATTTAGTAGGCGGTTGTGCTACAATAAACGCAGCTATAGCCCCTAACATATTGGTATGGGTTATGTTATAATTTCTAATATCATTAAGCCAGTTTGAGGCTGAAAATCTAGTTCTTATAACTGCTTTTGCACCAGTCATAATACACGCTAAAAGCTGCATAAATAATCCATTTGCATGGAATAAAGGTAATGAGATGTAAAAAGTATGATCATCTTTTAAGTTGTAATTTTCAATTGTTCCAATAGCAAACAGAACGCAATGCGCGTTAGGCATCATAACTCCTTTAGAGGGACCTGATGTTCCACTTGTAAACATAGTACAAACGTTGTCACTTAATTTCCCTAAAATAATCTCGTCTTCATTCAAAAGTTCTTTGTTTTTTAAAACTTTACAATTTAATATTTCAACTTCTAATTTATGAAGATTAACCAAGCTTTTTACTTCATGATAAAATTGATCTTCAACAAGAACATTTTTTGATTTAGATGTCTTTATTTGGTGTAATAATACATTGCCTTTTATAGCAGTATTTATAGCTACAAACATAACTCCTATAAAACTGCATGCTATCCAATATGGTATGAATTCTTTTGGGTCTTCTATTAAAACTATTAAATTGTCACCTTTATTTAAACTCAATTCTTTTAAAATTTGAGCTTTTTCTAAAGATTTAATTTTTAGGTCATGGAAAGTCCATTTTGGGCCATTTATAAATTCGATAATTTCTCTTTTTGGATATTTCTTACATTGATCTAGGATAATTTCGGAAATTTTCCAATGATCTGGATTTTCAACGTTATTAAATAAGAAGTAATTTTTTTCGTTCATTTAATGTACAAAAGCCCTATTTGAAAATTATTTTAATTTTGAAAGAAAAGAATTTATTATTGAATTTAATTCCATAGGCCTTTCAGATGGAAGAAAATGACCGCAATCAAGAATGTGAGTTTCACAATTTTTTATAAGTTCTACAAATTTTAAGCCTGATTTTAATGGTGTCATTTGATCATTTTTTGCTAAAACAGCCAATGCTGGAACTTTGATAATGTTTGCAGCATCTATTCCGTCAGAGTAATCATTACAAGATTGTAAATCATACCTTAAAGCTGTTGGTTTGTTCATACACATTATATTATTACCTTCTCCATAATGAGAATGTCCTGGCCATTTATTAATTGACATATCTCCATCAATTCCATGTCCCCAAGTCACCATCATTTGAGAGGCTTTTTGTGGATTTTCTTTTGAAAGATCTAATAAGAACTGATTAACTGGAATTTCATTTGAGCCTGCAACAAATATTAGTGCTTCTAAAGAACTTTTCAAAATCCTATTCAATTCTAAAGCAACCAAACACCCTTGAGAATGTCCGATAACAACCACGTCTTTAAGTTTTAGATCAACTAATAGGTCATTTATCCATTTTGCATTTTCTTTTATTGATTTGCAGGGATTGCCATCAGAAAATCCATGGGCTGGCATATCAGGGACAATTACAGAATACCCTTTATAAGCAAAAAAACGAGCCTGTTGAATAAAGCTCAAATGATTTTGACCAGACCCGTGTAAAAAACACAAAGTCATTTTATTAATATCTAAACTTTTACCACCTGTACCTATATATGTCTTAGCACCTTTAAAATTAATGATCATAATATTCCTACTTATTTAGCTTTTTTACTGCCTTGAAACCTCTTTCAAAGTCTTTTTTTATGTCATTAATATCTTCTAATCCAACTGACAATCTTATCATGTCATCCGTTAATCCACCCTCTTTCATAGCCTCTGAACTCAAATGAGAGTGAGTTGTACTCCCTGGATGAATAAGTAGTGTCTTAGCATCACCAACATTTGCTAAATGTGAAGCTAATTGTACAGATTCAATAAATGCCTTCCCTGCTTCACGTCCACCTTTAATACCAAAAGCAACGATTGACCCAGATCCTTTTGGTAATATTCTTTTTGCTACTTCATGATCAGGATGTGTTTCTAAATCTGGATGTTTTACCCATTCTACCATTTCATGATTTACTAAAAAATCTAATATAGAGTGAGTATTTTCAATATGTTTTTTCATCCTCAAAGGTAGCGTTTCAATTCCTTGCATTAAATGGAATGCATTGGTAGGGGATAAAGAAGGTCCAAAATTATACATACCTTCTGCTCTTATTTTTGCTATCAAAGCAGATGGACCAAATTCTTCCCAAAAACTTATACCACCTAGAGCAAAATGTGGTCCTGAAATTGTAGGAAACTTATATTTATCTCCCCAATCAAAATTACCACCATTTACAACAGCACCCCCTATAGCAATACCATGACCACCTAACCATTTAGTAAGTGAATGAACAATAATGTTAGCTCCATGTTTAAATGGTTGCATTAAATATGGAGTATTAAAAGTAGCGTCTAATACTAGAGGGATATTTTTTGAATTACATATTTTAGCAATTTCTGGAACATCCATGATATCTAATCCCGGGTTACCAATAACTTCTCCAAATACTAATTTTGTATTTGGTTTTATTGCTCTCTTAATTGCTTCTGGATCATTGGGATTAACAAAATCGGTATTAATACCAAAACGAGGCATAGTATGCTGAAGCAAATTAATATTTGCTCCATACATTTTACTTGATGCGACTATATGATCCCCACTACTGCAGATTGCAGAAATTACTAGGTGCATTGCAGCCATTCCACTTGAACATGCAAGCGCACTTGCTCCGCCCTCGAGAGCAGCTAACCTCTGCTCAAGTGCTGCAACTGTAGGATTTGATATTCTAGTATATAAATGTCCACCAACTTCCATATTATACAAAGACGCTGCTTCTTCTGTACTATTGAAAACATAAGATGTTGTCTGATAAATTGGTACAGCACGTGAACCAGTTTCCTTATCAGGAATATGTCCAGCATGTAAAGATAGGGTGTCAAATTTGTAATTTTCACTCATTGAAATTCCTTAAAATAATTTAAATTATTATAGCTTATTTCTTAAACCTTAAAAATATAAATTTACCTTATAAAAAAATATTAGAGATAAACACATTTAAAAGTCCGTAAAAATTAATCTTAAAATATTAATTATTTTCTCTTAAATCTTTACGAATTATTTTTCCTGTAGTTGTCAAAGGTAATTCATAGACAAACTCTATAAGTCGCGGATATTCATGAGTAGCCAACCTTAATTTAACATGATTTTGTATAGATTGTTTTAATTTATCATTTTGTGTTAAAACATTTTTTTGATCACCCGTCACAATAAAGGCCTTAATGATTTGACCTCTTAATTTATCCGAAACCCCAATTACCGCAACCATACTCACTTCAGGGTGAGAGAGAATAGCGTCTTCTACTTCACTTGGTCCAACCCTATAACCTGAGGTGTTTATAATGTCATCTTCTCTACCCTTAAAATAAAAATAACCTTCCTCATCCTTATAAGCAAAATCACCAGTATAGAGCCAACCATTTTTAACCTTTTCTTTTGTTGCCGCGTCATTTTCCCAGTATTTTAAAAAAGACACAGGGGTATCAGATTTAACTATAATTTCTCCGTCTAAACCAGGTTCTTTAATAAATTCTCCCTTATAGTCAACTATCCTAACTTCGTGTCCGGGAACTGGTTTTCCGATAGAGCCTTGTTTAGTTGGCATAATCGCACCACAATTTGAGACTGTTAAATTGCATTCTGTTTGACCATAAAATTCATTAATGCCAACCCCTAAAATTTCTTTCCCCCACTCTAGCAAATCTTCTCCTAGAGCTTCACCACCTGAACCAACAGTTCTTAGTTTCAAATTTTTTACTGTTTTAGATGGATTAAATGATTTCATCATTTTTAATGCAGTAGGTGGCAAGAAAGTATTTTTTATTTCAAGTTTAGATATTAAATCGAAAGTAAATTCAGGATCAAATTTTTGAGATCTGTAACTGACTACAGGAATACCAAAGTGCCATGCTGGAAGAAGTACATCAAACAACCCACCTATCCATGCCCAGTCAGCTGGTGTCCAAAATAAATCTGTAACCGGTTCAGATGATGATAAAAACTCATGAGGAAATTCTACTCCAGGTATATGTCCTAATAATGAACGATGAGGGAGTAAAGCGCCTTTAGGTCCTCCTGTTGTTCCAGAGGTATAAATTATTAATGCGGGATCTGATGCTTTTGTTTTTTTTGTAGAATAACTGTCTGAAGCTTTTTCGATTAACTTTTTAAAATTAAAAACATTATTTTTTTCGTCATTACTATCTATACAAATTATTTTTTTTAAATCTGGTAATCTATCTTTAATTTCAAAAATTTTATTTAAGCCAATATTATCGCAAATCACCAAGGATGCCCTAGAATTCAACAAACGATAATGTAATGCATCTGTTCCAAATAAATTAAATAAAGGTATTGAAATTTTTCCAGACTTGAAGCAAGCCATATGTGCAATTGCAGTTTCAGGACATTGACCTAAAATAATACCAACCCTTGCGTTGGGCTCAAGATGAAAATGATCAAAAACATTAGAAAGTTTGTTTGCATATCTTTTTATATCAACAAAAGACCATTCCTCTATCTTGCCGTCTTGTAAAAAATTAATTAATGCTATCCTATTTTGATAAATATCCTGGTCAACAGTATCAGACGCTATATTGTAAAATTCTGGGATATTCCATTTAAATGATAAAAATAGCTCTTCAAAATTATTCAATTTTTTAAGCATAAAAAATAATCACCTTTCCTTAAATTATTCTTACTACTTGTTAAAATCATTTTAATTATTTAAATTAATTATGAACAAAATTACATCGGGTCAGCTTTGAATTACATTGATAACATTAGATTAGACGATTGTTTTACTAAGGACAATGATTTAGCACTGATGAATGGTGTTCAAGCACTAGTACGTCTTTTAATCGAACAAGCAAAACTCGACAAAGATAATGGATTAGTAACACATGGTTATGTCAGTGGATACCCGGGATCACCACTTGGGACACTTGATTTAGAACTTGGAAGATCAAAAAAACATCTAGAAAAACATAATATAATTTTTCAACCAGCAGTGAATGAGGAATTAGCTGCTACTGCAGCTTGGGGAACCCAAATGCTCGGTTTATACGACAGACCACAAATAGATGGTGTTTTTTCAATGTGGTATGGGAAAGGGCCAGGTTTAGATAGATCTATGGATGCTTTAAGACACGCAAACATGGGTGGTGTTTCAATGAAAGGAGGCATGGTATTAGCAGTTGCAGACGATCCAATTGGAAAAAGTTCTACTATTGCATATCAATCAGAGCAATCTCTTATTTCTGCAGGTATTCCAGTTTTTTATCCAGCAAATGTAGATGAAGTTATACCAATGGGTCTGCAAGCTTTTGCCTTGTCACGTCATGCAGGCGTATGTGTTGCACTCAAAATTACAAGTGATACAGCTGATTCAAATTCTGTGATTGACCTCGGGCAATTAAGACCTATTTCATCCAAGTTGGAAAATCCAATTAATGTTCATGTCAATAGACATGATCCAGCTTTAGATAGAGAAGCAGCGCTAATTAAAAGAAGAATACCTGCGTCTAAGGATTTTATTAAACAAAACAAAATTAATAATGTGATATTTAATCCAACAAAAAAAACATTAGGTATAATTTCTGTTGGAAAAGCTACTACAGAAACTATAGATGCTTTAGATAAGATTGGCATTAAAGATCCTGAAAGGAGTGGTATTGGTCTATTTGCATGCAAAATTCCTTGGCCATTAATAGACCAAGAAATATTTAATTTTTGTAAAAACTTTGAAGAAATTTTAGTTATAGAAGAAAAAGCTAGTATCGTAGAAGAACAAGTTGCTCATATTCTTTTTAATTCCAAATCTAGACCTCAATTATCTGGAAAGTTAGATGCTTCCTCTAAAGAGGAGTTAGTTCCGAAGATATCAGAATTATCCAGTGATATTATCGCAGATTGTTTGCTAAAAAAAGCTGTCCATTCTTCGATAAGCATTGATGTTCCCAAAACAAAATCAGAATCAATTGGTGGAAATTTACCACCAGTTGTTTCAAGAACACCTTGGTATTGTGCGGGATGTCCACACAACTCAGGAACAAAGACACCAGATGAAGAAGTTGTCGGTATTGGCATTGGATGCCACTCCATTGGATATTTTCTCCATCCTGAAAAATTAACTAATTTCAGTCAAATGGGTGGGGAAGGTGGTCATTGGATAGGAAGAGCTCCATTTTCAAATCATAAACATACATTTCAAAATATTGGAGACGGAACATATGCTCACTCTGGTTCTCTAGCAATAAGAGCAGCAGTTTCAGCAAATGTAAACATAACATTTAAAATTCTTTACAATGATGCAGTAGCAATGACTGGTGGTCAAAAGGCCATTGGTGGAGCAACTCCATGGGCAATTTCTAAACAACTTGCAGCAGAAGGTGTTAAAAAAATTTATGTTGTGTCAGATGAACCAGAACAGTTCAAAGAAACAAAGTTATTTGCAGACAAAGTTGGAATATTTCATAGAGATGAACTTATAAATATCCAAAAAGAAGTAAGAGAAATCTCAGGAGTTACAGCAATAATTTATGTGCAAACTTGTGCAACAGAACTTAGAAGAAGACGAAAAAGGGGATATGTTCAAGATCGAGATATAAAAATGTATATCAATCCTGATGTTTGTGAGGGATGTGGAGACTGTGCTGAAAAATCAAATTGCGTAGCTGTAAAACCTTTTGAACATTTAGAAGGAATTAAAAGACAAATTGATCAAAGTGTTTGTAATAAGGATTATTCTTGTAAAAAAGGATTTTGTCCAAGTTTTATAGGTGTGCAAGCTGGTAGTATTTCAATCAAAGAAAAAAAGAAGTTCCCAGATATTCCAGAGATAATAAATGACTTAAAAAAACCTAAGAAAAAATTAAATAATATTCAAAATATAATAATGGCAGGCATAGGTGGCACAGGTGTCTCTACTGTCGCTGCCATAATAGTTATGGCTGCTCGAATTGATAGATTATTTGCACAATCAATGAATTTTACTGGATTAGCTCAAAAAAATGGAGCCGTAACAAGTCAAATTAGAATTGGAAAAGAAAAATCACTTTATGACAGATCTGCAAGACTTCCAAACGAAACAGCCGACGTGCTTTTAGGATGTGACGCTGTTGTGTCAGTTTCTCCTTCTATTACCAGAACATTGAATGCTTTTAGAACAAATGCCATAATTAATGGCAGAGTAGAACCAGTTGGAGTTGCTGGTGTTCACATAGGTACAGTTGTCGATGATAGCTTATTAAAAAAGCATTTAGAAAATCATCTTCAAACTGAAAATATAGACTTTATTGATATATCCAACTTAGCTGAAGCTTTAGTTGGCGATACAGTTTCTGCAAATATAATGATGTTGGGAATAGCCGCTCAAAAAGAACTTCTTCCTATAGATATTGATTCTCTGCAAAAAGCTATAGAACTCAATGGAGTGGCTATTGAACAAAACCTAAGGGCTTTCAATTGGGGACGATTATTGTGCGAACAACCTCAATCAGTATTTAACTTAGCTGGCTTAAACTCAAAAAAGTCTGAAATTATATCAATAGATAAATATGTAGATAATTTTTCTGGCATCCTTGAAAAATATCAAAACAAAGAGTACTCCAAAATTTTTCTTTCTAATGTCAAAAAAATAATTAAAAAAGAAAATCAAATAGATCAATCAGAAAAAGAATTACCTCTATCCAGGAAAGCTGCTCTTACTTTATTTAGAGCTATGAGATACAAAGATGAATACGAAGTTGCTAGATTACATACTAGCGGAGATTTTGCCCAAACCTTTTTAAATGAAAATAAAAACGCGAAATTAGAATACTATCTAGCACCACCTTTGTTCTCTAAAAAAGATCCTGAAACAGGTCATCTACTTAAAAGAAGGTTTGGTCATTGGGTATATAAAGTTTTTAAAGTATTGTCTTATCTTAAATTTCTAAGAGGAACAAAATTAGATATATTTGGATATACCTCAGAAAGAAAAAAAGAACGTGCTTTGGCTCAAAAAACTATCACTACTATTAATAAAATATCTGAAATTTTAAATGATAATAATTATAAAAAAATTATCGAATTTCTTGATATACCTTTATCAATAAAAGGGTATGGTCATGTTAAAGAAAAAAATATAAAAATTGCTGAAGAAAAATGGGACAAATCTTTTGATAAAATTCTAAATAACCAGAATTTAAGAAAAGTAAGTTAAATCAAACAAGTTTTGCTTGTTCTCTTAGTTTAAATTTTTGTATTTTTCCTGTGCTTGTTTTCGGAAGCCCTACAAAATTAAAATATCTTGGCACTTTAAAGCCAGCTAATAGAGATTTACAATGATCTCTTAACTCATTTTCTCCAATTAGAGATCCTTCACTTAATTCTACAAATGCACAAGGGGTCTCACCCCATTTTTCGTCTTCTTTTGCGACAACTGCTACTGCAATAACATCAGGATGTTTATATATAGCGTCCTCTACTTCAATGGAGGATATGTTTTCTCCTCCTGATATTATTATATCTTTTGATCTGTCTTTGAGTTGTATGTATCCGTCATCGTACCAGACACCTAGGTCGCCTGTGTGAAACCAACCATCTTCAAAAGCTTCATCTGTCGCTTTTTTGTTTTTAAGGTAACCTTTCATTGTTATATTACCTCTTATAAAGACTTCACCTAGTGATATTCCATCTTTTGGCACTTCTTTTTTAGTTTCAGGATCTATAATTTTCATATTTTCTTGTACAGAGTAAACAACACCTTGCCTTGCCTTTAATCTGGCTTGTTCTGAAGAATCATATTGGCTCCACTCTGGATGCCATGCACAGACAACTGCAGGCCCATAAATTTCTGTAAGGCCATAAACATGAATGACCTCGATACCACAGGTCTCCATTTTACTAAGAACAGCCTCAGGAGGAGGAGCACCAGCAGTCATCATTTTAATTTTTGATTTAAGAGATATTTTATTTTGCAATAAATAATCCGCTACCATTTGCATTACAATTGGAGCTCCACACAAATGAGTTATATTGTGTTTTTGAAAAGCCTCTACAATTAATTCTCCAGCTGGCTGTCTTAAACAAACATGGGTACCTGCTCTTTCTGTAATAGTCCAAGGAAAGCACCATCCATTGCAATGAAACATAGGAAGTGTCCATAAATACTTAGGGTGCATTGGTAAGTCCCAGGTAAGCGTATTACCAATGGCATTCAAGTATGCGCCACGATGGTGATAAACAACTCCTTTTGGGTTGCCCGTTGTTCCAGAGGTGTAATTCAAAGCGATTGAATTCCACTCGTCAGTTGGCAAAACATGTTCAAATTTAAAACCAAAAAATTTTTCTAATTCTGTCTCATAGTCCATGCAGTTAAATTTCTCTGCAAAACCAGACCTTTGATTACCTGCAATTTTATCAACATATTCAATTAATAATGGAGGATTTTTTAAATTCTCTATGGCTTTCTCAACTATTTGACTATATTCAGAATCATAAATGAACATTTTAGATTCTCCATGTTCAAGAATAAAACTAACAGTAAAACTATCAAGTCTTGTATTAATTGCGTTCAAGACACCAGTTGCCATCGGTATACCAAAATGACACTCCCACATAACTGGAATGTTAGGTAGCATTACTGCGATTGTACTTCCGTCAGCATAATTTTTATTTCTAACAAATTCTGCTAATGCTTCACATCTTTCACCAGCTTGATGGTAAGTTAATTTATAATCTTTATATTCAATAGCAATTTGATTTGGGAATGTTTTTCTTGTTCTTTCTAGAAATGATAAAGGACTTAATGAGGCATAATTTGCTTTATTTTTACTTAAACCATTTTCTATTTCAGACATAGTTGATTTCCTCCTAATAATATTCATAATAGTAGTGCTAGATTTTATCAACTATGAAAATATACCGGAGTTTTAAATGGGTTACACGTCTCCTTTAGAGGACACAAAATTTGTTTTAGAAAACCTTTTGCCTGCTCATGAGGATCTTGATGATACAACAATTGACGCAGTTCTGTCTGAGGCTGGAAAGCTGGCCGATAATTACTTAGCCCCTCTAAATCATTTTGGTGATAAGAATAATCCTATTCTTCGGCAAGATCACGAAGTTGAAACACCTGAAGGATTTAGTCATGCCTTTTCAGAAATTGCTAAGGGAGGCTGGATTGGAGTAGCAAGTGATTCTAATTATGATGGTATGGGACTACCAGCTAGAATGAGCGCTGCAATTAATGAATATTGGCATGGAGCGAATATGTCTTTTGCGTTATGTAGCTTATTAACTCAAGGATTAATTGACGCATTTACTCTTGTAGGCACAGAAGAAGAAAAAAAAACTTATCTACCCAAGTTTAATTCTGGAGCCTGGACAGGCACTATGAATTTAACAGAACCTCAGTCTGGAACAGATCTAGCTACAATAAAAACTAAAGCTGAACATGATGGTGAGAATTGGAGAATAAAAGGACAAAAAATATATATCACTTATGGTGAACATGATATGTCAGAAAATATAATTCATCTAGTCCTTGCAAGAACTGAGGGCGCACCTGAAGGTATAAAAGGTATTTCTACTTTTATAATTCCAAAATTCCTAAAAGATGAAAGTGGTGAATATACAATTAGAAATGATCTTAAATGCATATCCATCGAACATAAGATGGGTATAAAAGCAAGCCCAACAGCAGTTATGTCCTACGGAGAGAATGCAGGCGCTATCGGTTATATGTTGGGAGAAGAAGGTAGAGGCATTGAATACATGTTTATTATGATGAACAGAGCACGGTTTGACGTAGGACTTCAAGGGATGGCAATTTCTGAGGCTGCCAGACAAAAAGCATTAGAGTACGCAAACTCAAGAATTCAAGGAACTCCTATTAACAGAGAAAAAGGCACGCCAATAATAGGACATGGTGATGTAAAAAGACTGCTTTTATCCATGCGCAGTCTTACAGAGGCGATGCGTGCTTTAATATTAGTTTCATCCGAAATTATGGAAAGAGCGCATAACGGCAATGAAAAATGTAAATTAAAAGAAGGTTTTTTGATTCCTATAATCAAAGGTTGGTCAACTGAATTAGCACAAGAAGTTACGAGTAATGGACTACAAATTCACGGGGGCATGGGTTTCATTGAAGAAACTGGGGCCGCTCAGTATATGAGAGATGCAAGAATATTACCGATATATGAGGGCACTAATGCAATTCAAGCCAATGACTTTATGTTCAGGAAAACTATTAGAGATAATGGGAAAACTGCAAAAGAATTATTAGAAGAAATCAAAGTCGATTGTGAACAAAATCAAGAAATGTCAAATATGATTGCCTTAACATCAAATACTCTAGATTTTATTTTAGAAAATAGAGATGATGCTGAAATGCTATCTTGTATTAGTTTTGATTACATGATGGGTTTTGGCTATTTAATTGGTGGATGGCTAATGCATAAAGGAAAAGTTAAAGCAAAATTAAAATTATCAGAAAAATCTCAAAATGATGATTTTCTAAAAAGTAAAATTATCTCAGCTGAATTTTTTGATTTTCATATTTTGCCTAGAGTTGAATCTCATTTCAAAATTGTAACTAAAGGTGCATCAATAGTTCAATCAACAAACGATTCTTTTATTTAACAAGTAAATTAATTTAATTTTATAAAAAAAAGATGGTATTTTTGCTGAATAAGTCATTGAAAGTAAATATTATATTTTTTTTAAATTTTTATTTAAGTTTATGTTGATTTTAATGTTTTTTTGGATAGCCTATAAATTATATAGGGGGGGGTTGCTTATTTCTAAGTTTGATCTCATCATTTATTTTTACTGTGAGTAATTTACTAGGTTAGTAATTACTTTAATATTTATGAGGTTAAGTTAAAGGTAGACATGTCTAATTATCCAAACACAAATATTCACGACACACTTCCAAAAATTCTAAAACACAGAGCTGAAACTATGCCAAATACAGTAGCTTTGAGGGATAAAGATTTAGGGATTTGGAACGAAATTACATGGAAAGAGTATAATGATAACGTTTCATATTTAGCTCTTAGTCTGGGTAAAAGAGGCTTTAAGTCAGGTAACGTAATTGGTTTAATTGGAGATAACAAACCTTCCTGGCTATTTTTTGAAATCGCCGCACAAGCATTAGGTGGAATGAGCTTGGGTATATATAGAGACACTCTAGATGAAGAAGTAGGCTATTTAATAAATGCTGCAAAAGTAAACTTTGTTTATGCAGAAGATCAAGAACAAGTAGATAAAATATTGACTATTAAAAGACCTAAAAGTAATCAAATCAATATTTTCTATGAAGATAGTCGTGGTCTTAAAGAATTGAATGATCCAAAAATTACAGACATGTCTGATTTAATTGAGGAAGGGAAGGAGATTGCCTCGAAAGACGCCAATAAATACAATAAAATGGTAGAGAAAATCTCAGGTGAAAAAAATGCTATTTTATGCACTACATCTGGAACAACTTCAAATCCTAAATTGGCGATGCTTCCAGGGGCTAAGTTTATTGAACATGTGATAAGGTATCTTAAAGTTGACCCAAAGTCTGTTGATGATGAGTACGTTTCAGTGCTTCCATTTCCATGGATAATGGAACAAACTTATGGTGTAGGTTTTAATATTGTTGGAGGAATGAAGGTAAATTTTCCTGAAAGACCTGAGACTGCTATGGAAGACATGCGAGAAGTTGGGCCAACCTTTATGCTTGGAGCTCCTAGATTATGGGAACAAATTGCAGCTGATATGAGATCAAGAATCTTAGACGCCCCTAAAATAACACAGTGGTTATTTAATACTATGGTAGAAAGAGGATTAAAAGCCGTTGATCAGGGAAAAAGAGATTTTCTTGCGGACAAACTATTATTTTCTTCATTAAAAGACAGACTAGGCTTTAGCAAAGTTAAATCTGCAGCTACTGGTGGATCTGCTATTGGTCCTGAAACATTTAAGTTCTTTCTTGCAATGGGTATACCTCTTAGACAACTTTATGGGCAAACTGAACTAATGGGTGCTTACACACTTCAGGATGCACCAGAGGGTACAATGGATTGTGAGACCGTAGGTGTTCCATTTCCAGATTGTGAAGTTAAAATTGTAGATCCTGATCCAAATGGGCTTGGTGAAATAATAACAAAACACCCAAGTATGTTTTCCGGATATTATAATAATGAAAAAGCTTATAAAGACACTATTAAAAAAGGATGGATGTATACCGGCGACGCAGGATTTTTTGATGAAAAAGGAAGACTAAATGTTCTTGATCGTGTAAACGACATTGCCGTTAAATCAGATGGTGTTAAGTTTTCTCCTCAAAATATAGAGAATAAACTAAAATTTTCTCCATATGTGGGAGAGGCTGTGGTTATTGGTTCTGAAAAACCCTACTTAACTGCAATAATTTGTATAAGATTTTCTATTGTATCTAAACTTGCTGAGAAATTACAATTACCTTTCACCTCATATACTGGATTAGCATCACATAAAGAAATATATCAACTAATAGAAGATGAAATCAAAAAAGTTAACGAACAACTACCTGATAATACTAAAATTGCAAAATTTTTATTATTATTTAAGGAGTTAGAGGCAGACGATGGTGAATTAACTAGAACAAGAAAGGTTAGAAGAAGTGTTATTAATAATAGGTATAAAGATATAATAAAGGATCTGTATTTAGATAAAGATACTGCTACAATTAATACTGAATTTACCCTAGAAGATGGAAGAAAAAGTAAAATAAGTGCGTCTATGGAAATAAGACATTTAATAAAAACATCTACTGCAAAATCTAAAAAACCTGGTTCTAAAGTGAAGAAATCAGCAAAAGGTAAAAATAAATGAGTTTAGAAGATTTAAAAAAAATACCTTACGGAAAGACCGCGATTGAGCTCAATAACATTAGCTTAGCGTTTGGAGGTGTCAAAGCCTTAACCGAAGTGTCCTTTGATGTTAAAAAGGGAGAAGTTTTTGCAATTATAGGACCCAATGGGGCTGGTAAATCCTCAATGCTGAACGTTATAAATGGATTTTATAAACCTACAAGTGGCACTATAAATTTTGCTGGAACAGACAGAAGTGAAATGGAACCTGAATTTGCTGCAAAAAGTGGTATAGCTCGGACATTTCAGAACATAGCATTGTTCAAAGGAATGAGTACATTAGACAATCTTATGACTGGAAGATTGTTAAAACAAAAGAAAAACTTTTTAATGCAGGCAATTTATTTTGGTCCAGTAGCAAAGGAAGAGGAAGAACATCGTGAAAAAGTCGAGAAAGTAATAGATTTTTTAGACCTTCAATCAATAAGACGGACACCTGTTGGATCACTTCCATATGGTTTGCAAAAAAGAGTAGAACTTGGTCGTGCATTAGCAATGGAACCAGAAATACTTCTACTAGACGAGCCTATGGCTGGTATGAATGTAGAAGAAAAACAAGATATGAGTAGATTTGTTCTCACAGTAAATAATGAATTAAAGACCACAATTGTGTTAATAGAACACGACATGGGTGTCGTCATGGATATTTCAGATAGAATAGTTGTTTTGGATTATGGCAAAAAAATTGGATCTGGATTGCCAAAAGAAATTAGGAACAATAAGGCAGTTATTGATGCATATCTAGGTGTATCTGATGATTAATAAGGAATTTATTTTATGAGTGTAGAATTACTTAATTTTATTGAAACCGTATTAAATGGGTTAATGTCGGGAGTGATGTATTCACTTGTGGCTCTAGGATTTGTGTTAATTTTTAAGGCATCAGGAGTGTTTAACTTTGCTCAAGGAGTATTTGCACTCTTTGCAGCGCTTACTCTTGTGGGATATCAAACTGGACAGGTTCCATTTGCACATCTAATAAACGAACTTTTTGGAACAAATTACCATAATTGGTACGCTTCAATGCCAAATTTTCTTGCTATCTTACTAACGATGGTGACTATGATTGCTCTTGCTTGGATAATAGAACGGCTAGTACTAAAACATCTAGTTAATCAAGATCCAATAATCTTATTTATGGCTACTATTGGTTTAGCCTTTGCACTCGAAGGTGTTGGTGATTTAATGTGGGGATCAGATGTTAAAGTGTTAGACGTTGGTATTCCGAGTGGAGGATCTATCTGGTTAGAAGAAGCTACAATTGGGCTCGCTACAGAAGGAAGTGATTATTATGGAATGTATGTGGATGTACTTAATATTTGGGCAACAGTAATTGCTGTCATTTTAGTTGTATCCTTAGCTCTTTTCTCACAGTATACAAAAACAGGTAGAGCATTAAGAGCTGTTGCTGACGATCATCAAGCTGCACTGTCCGTTGGTATTTCATTACGAAGTATTTGGATACTTGTTTGGGCTATTTCTGGTTTTATTGCAATGGTAGCTGGGATTATGTGGGGAACTGAGTCAGGGGTTCAGTTTTCTTTGTCATTAATAGCTTTAAAGGCGTTGCCTGTTCTAATACTAGGAGGATTCACTTCTATACCTGGAGCTATTATTGGAGGACTTCTTATAGGTGTAGGTGAAAAGTTGGCTGAAATTTATATTGGTGGTTATTTTGAAACAGGTGCGCTTGAAAATTGGTTTGCCTATGTCATGGCTTTAGTCTTTTTATTATTTCGTCCACAAGGTTTATTTGGCGATAAGATTATTGAGAGGGTTTAATTTAATGATTTACAAAGAAACTGGTCAGTACAAATCTTCATATAAATCAGACCACGCCATTTTTCCTCTATTACAGGATAAAATAGCATTTATTACTCTAATGTTCATAGCTTTTTTAATAATACCATTTGTAATTAATAGTTACTGGGAAAAAGCTATTCTAGTTCCATTTTTGATATTTTCATTAGCTGCAATAGGATTAAATATTTTAACTGGATATTGTGGTCAAGTATCATTGGGAACGGGTGGATTTATGGCTGTTGGGGCTTTCTCAACTTATAAGATTATGACCTATTTCCCAGATATGAATATTATGATTATTATCCTTATTTCAGGACTGATTACGGCTGCTGTTGGTATTATTTTTGGTCTGCCATCTCTGAGAATTAAAGGTTTTTATTTAGCTGTTGCCACACTTGCATCTCAATTTTTTCTAGTTTGGCTTTTTAATAAAGTTCCATGGTTTTATAATTACTCTGATACAGGTCAAATTACTGTTTCAGAAAGAACAATGTTTGGTATTCCTGTTACAGGAGCAGAGGCCCCTTCATACGCAACTTATTTGTTCTGTTTAGTTCTAGTAGTATTGTTAAGTTTTGCTGCCAAAAATTTAATAAGAAGCAAAATGGGTCGCTCCTGGATGGCTATCAGAGATATGGATATTGCTGCAGAAATTATTGGTGTGCCACCTCTTAAGACAAAGTTATCAGCATTTGCCATAAGCTCATTCTACATTGGTGTTGCTGGGGCATTGTATTTTGCAGTCTTTTTAGGTGCTATTGAAGTTACAGAATCATTTGATATTATGACAATCTCATTTCCAGTTTTATTTATGATTATTATTGGAGGACTAGGTTCAATGTTAGGCTCTTTTCTAGGAGCTGCATTCGTTGTTACCTTACCAATAGGTCTAAAATTTCTTATGGTTGATATGGTTGGTCTTTCAGCTGTAACAGCAAAACATTTTGAGATAACAATCTGGGGATTGTTAATGATAGTTTTTTTAATTGTAGAGCCACATGGCCTTGCAAGACTTTGGTCCATCGCAAAAGAAAAGTTAAGAAGATGGCCGTTCCCCTACTAAAGTAATTTAGTAGATAATGTTAATTTTTTCTCTAAGGGAGGATCTAATGAGAATAAAACAACTTTTAATAGGAATGACAGCTTCTGTTATTGCTGTTTCTAGTTATATAGAAATGGCTGTTGCAGATCTGAAGTTTCCTATGTTGGTTTACAGAACAGGAGCTTATGCACCTAATGGTATTCCAAATGCTGATGGTTTTGTAGATTACTACAAAATGATCAATGCCAGAGATGGTGGTATTGGTGGTGAGAAAATTCTACACCCCGAGTGTGAAACAGGATATAAGACTCAAGTTGGTGTTGAGTGTTATGAAAAAAATAAAAAAGGCGCTATGGTATTTCAACCAATGTCAACTGGTATTACCTATCAGTTAATTCCAAAAGCTACCGCAGATGGTGTTACTATCTACTCAACAGGATATGGAAGAACATCTGCTGCTAACGGTAAAGTCTTCAAGTGGATTTTCAACGCACCCGTTACCTACTGGGATGGAGCATCTATTGCTGTTAAACACATTTTAAGTAATAACTCAAACAACATAAAGGGTAAAAAAATTGCTCTTGTCTATCATAACTCTGCGTACGGAAAAGAACCCATAAGAACTCTTGAAGTATTATCAAAAAAACATGGTTTTGAGTTAATGTTATTACCTGTTGATCATCCAGGCCAAGAGCAGAAAGCCACATGGTTAAAAATCCGTAAAGCACGTCCTGACAATATTTTGATGTGGGGCTGGGGAGTTATGAATCAAGTTGCAATCAAGTCTGCAGCATCCATTAAATTCCCGATGGACAAGTTTATTGGAATTTGGTGGTCAGGTTCTGAAAACGATGTTTTACCAGCTGGCAAAGGTGCTAATGGTTATAAATCATTAACTTTTAATGCTCCTGGTACAAATTATCAAGTACATAAAGATATCAAGAAGTTTGTGCATGATAAGGGTGAAGCTTCAGGTGACGGATCTCATTTTGGAACAGTTCTATATAATAGAGGATTATTCCAAGCTATGGTTCAAGTAGAAGCAGCTGTTGTTGCACAAAAAATTCATGGTACATCAAAAATCACACCTGCAATGTATCGTGATGGAATGGAAAATGTTAAGCTTGACGAAAAAAGATTAACTGAGCTTGGTTTTAAAAACTTTTCACCCCCTTTTGCAAATAGTTGTGCTAACCACGGTGGTAGTGGTCTCGCAGCTGTTCAACAGTGGGATGCAAATAAAAAGTCATGGAGCATGATTACTGATTATATGGGAAGCGACAGAGCAATAATTGATAAATTAATTGCTGAAGATTCTGGTAAATATGCTAAAGAGCAAAAAATTGCTGAGCGTTGTAATTAAAAAAATTGAGAGCCTATTTATTTAGGCTCTCTTTAACCCATAGGAAAATTAAATGGATGACATAAAAGTAAGTAAAAATAAAAATCCCAACACATCTGAAGATATTTTAATTGTAAATAATATAGAGGTTGTTTACAGCCATGTTATCCTTGTATTAAAAGGCGTAAGCTTAAAAGTTAAAAAAGGAGGTATCACAGCCTTACTTGGTGGAAATGGAGCTGGGAAAAGCACTACATTGAAATCAATTTCGAATTTACTTGCATCAGAAAGAGGAGAGGTCACTAAAGGTTCTGTTACTTACAGTAACGAACATATACACGATCTTGACCCATCTCAATTAGTCAAGAAAGGTGTAATTCAAGTAATGGAAGGAAGACACTGCTTCGAACATTTAACTGTTGAAGAAAATCTTCTAACTGGTGCATATACTAGAAGTAACAACAAAGAAGTTAAAGAAGACTTAGAAAGGGTATATAGTTACTTTCCTAGACTTCGTGACAGAAGAACATCACTAGCTGGTTACACTTCAGGTGGTGAGCAGCAAATGATAGCGATTGGTAGAGCTTTGATGGCTCACCCTAGTATGATTTTACTAGATGAACCATCAATGGGTCTTGCACCTCAATTAGTCAAACAAATCTTTGAAATTGTTGCTGAAATAAATAGGAAAGAAGGAGTGACAATTCTATTAGCAGAACAGAATACTAATATGGCACTTCAATATGCAGAGTATGCTTACATCCTAGAAAATGGTCGTGTTGTTATGGAAGGTACTGCAGAATCTATGAGAGATAATGAGGATGTTAAAGAGTTTTATCTTGGTATTTCAGGTGAAGGAAGACAATCTTTTAAGGATGTAAAACAATATCGCAGACGAAAAAGATGGTTGTAGTATTTATATGACAAAAAATAAATTTTTTGATGCTCTTGAAACGCGTTCAATTGATGAAAGAGATAGTGATCATCTAAAAAAATTAAAGAACCTAACCAAAATAGCTAAAGATAATTATAATCAATCTGTAAGACTTGAAAAACCTCTTGAGACCTTAGAAGATTTAAGCTCAATACCTTTGTTGAGAAAATCAGAATTAATTCAAAAACAATCTGATTTTCCACCATTTGCAGAATTAAATGTTTCTGAAATAAAGGATTTTGCGCATATATATAGGTCTCCAGGTCCGATATATGACTTAGATGGTCACTCAAAAGATTGGTGGAGATTTTCAAGAGCATTGCACGCTGCTGGTTTTGGTTATGGAGATATTGTACAAAACTGTTTTTCTTATCATTTCACTCCTGCTGGCGCCATGTTTGAAGAAGCAGCAAAAATCTTAAAATGTACAGTTTTCCCAGCAGGTGGAGAAAATACTGATTTACAACTCGAAGTAATGAAAGATATTGGAACAACTGCATATGTAGGTGTTCCAGATTTTTTGAAAATCATTTTAGAAAAAGCTGACGAAAAAAAAATATCACTTTCAAAATTGAAAAAAGCAATGGTAACTGGAGGGCCTTTATTTCCTGCAGTTGCTCAAACTTTTAGAGAAAGAAATATTCAAGTAAGACAATGCTATGGAACTGCAGATTTGGGACTTGTTGCTTATGAAGCAGCAGAAAATGATGGAATGGTTATAGATGAAAATGTGATTTTAGAGATCGTTAAACCGGGCACTGGGAAACCTTTAAATGACGGTGAGGTAGGGGAAGTTGTCGTAACTGTTTTAGATAATTATGAGTTACCTATAATCAGGTTTGCTACAGGTGATCTTTCAGCAATATTAGAAGGAAATAGTTCAACTGGTAGAACTAATAAAAGAATAAAAGGTTGGATGGGTAGAGCAGACCAAACAACAAAAGTTAGAGGTATGTTTGTTCAACCATCACAAGTTAATAAAATTTTAGAATCTTTAAAGATAAACAGCTCTGCCAGAATGATTGTTAGTAGATCAAATGATAAAGATGAATTACTTTTGAAAGTCGAGGCTGAAGTTACAGACACAAATCAGATAGCATCTTTAGAACAAAAAATATCTGATGAAATTAAAAATATTATAAATTTAAGAGGCACTGCTAAAATAGTACCCATAAAAAGTTTACCAAATGATGGTAAAGTGATAGATGATATCCGTGATTTTGGAGAGTAAAAAATGAAAATAGAAAATGTTAAAGCTGTTATTACAGGTGCAGGAAGTGGTCTTGGTGAAGGAACTGCTAGATACCTAAAAAATAAAGGAGCAGAATTACTGCTTATTGATTTAAATGCTGATGGACTAAAGAAGGTTGCTGATGACATAAATTGTAAATACGTTGTTGGAGATGTTTCTAACGAAGAAGAGATGAAAAATGCTATTGATGGTTTTAATGGTATAAATTGCTTAGTAAATTGTGCAGGTATAGCAGTTGGGGCAAAAGTTGTATCTAGCAGAGGGATGCATGATTTAGGATTATTTGAAAAGGTACTTAAGGTCAACTTAATAGGAAGCTTTAATATGCTTAGATTATGCGCTGACAAAATGCAAGCCAATGAACCTGATACCGAAGGTGAAAAAGGGGTTGTCATTAATACAGCTTCAGTCGCAGCTTATGATGGTCAGGTAGGGCAAGCAGCCTATTCTGCTTCAAAAGGTGGTATTGTTGGAATGACTTTACCTATTGCCCGTGAACTTGCATCAAATGGTATCAGAGTAAATACTATTGCACCAGGGTTGTTTGCCACTGCCATGCTTGCAGGAATGAGTGACGAAGTTCAAAAAAGTTTAATTGCTACAACTGTCTTTCCCAAACGTTTAGGAACACCTTTGGAGTATGCGATGTTAGTAGAGAGTATAGTGACTAACGTATTACTTAATGGTGAAACTATTAGACTTGATGGTTCAGTTCGTTTAGCTCCTAGATAATATACATAGTGTATTTTCTTTATGAAACTTAAGCCAAAATATTTTGAAGATTTTGAGGTAGGTTTAAATTTTGAAACTGAATTCATTCTAATAACAAAAGAAGAGATTATTGACTTTGCTTCAAAATACGACCCACAGTCATTCCACTTAGATGAAGAAGCTGCTAAAAATGGTCCATTTGGTCAGTTAACATCAAGTGGATTTATGACACTAGGTAAATCATTTACACAAATTTTTAAAACTGGTGTTTATGATGGAACAAGTATGGGTGCTTGGGGAATTGACGAGCTAAGGTGGACTAAACCTGTGTATCCGGGCGATTTATTAAAAACAAAAATAGAAGTTCTAGAAGCAAGAAAATCAGCAAAAAACCCTAGAAGAGGTACTGCAAGATTAAAACATACTGTAACAAATCAAAATAATGAAATTGTTATGACATGGATATCTAACCAAATGCTTAGGACAAAATCTTAATTTTATAAAAAAGCTTTCATTGCTGCCACTAAGGCAACTCCATAAACAATCATAAACAATAGCAATGTATTAATAGAAAATCCTTTCATGAATGAAGCTTTAGCTAATTGAGAGGCTTGAAAAATTAAGTCTGGCCATGTGTAAGATACAAAATCACCTTGTGTAAAAATCACTTTAATTTTACCGTTAGCATCTACAACTGGCAATCTTCTGAATCTGTCATTTGACATTATTCTTAACCAATCAAGAACATCATCATTTTCATTGGCTACTCTTGGGTTAGGGGTCATTATTTCTTCCAGTTTGGTAGTTTTAGGTGATTTGTTATTTTTCACTAACTTTTTTAAGATATCTCTTTCTGTAACAATACCAACAACTTTTTGTTTATTATCTACAATGACAACTGATCCATAATTTTTATCAGCCATGACGGTGATCGCATCAGACACTTTGTCTTTTCCTAGGAATGTTATAGGTTGTGGTTTATTTTTAAATTCAGGTCTATCTATAAGACGACCACCTTTGCGAGTTTCCAAAATTTCCCTCATTTAATTATTATAACTTGATATATATATAATCATTTTTGTTGAAACAAGCTATGAAACCTTAATTCAAAATAAATTTTATATTTGATTAATATTTATCCAGCCTTCATATCCCTCATCCATGCTAAATACATTTTTGAAACCGTGATGATTGAAAAAATTGGCAACTGATTGGCTTGAGTTGCCATGATAACAGTAAATTAAAATTGTATCGTTCTTATCTTTTTCTTTAAGAAAGTTTTGAATATTTAAATCGTCAACATGAATGGCATTATCAATATGCCCATTCTCAAACGAATTGTAATCTCTTATATCTATTAAGATTAGATCATCTTTTGATAAAAGGTCTTTTGCATCTTTTACTGAAATACGATTGTAAGACATTTTGTTTTATAAAGCTTCGATAATAACTGCTATTCCTTGTCCTCCACCAATACACATAGTAGCAAGACCATATTTTCCTTTACGTTTCCTTAATTCATATACAAGTTTTGTCATAATAATTGCACCAGTCGCACCCACAGGATGACCTAATGCAATAGCTCCTCCATTAACATTTACTATCTCAGGATTAAGACCTAATTGTTTATTAACGGCACACGCTTGAGCTGCAAAAGCTTCATTAGATTCAATTAAATCTAAATCTGAAACAGTTAGTTGAGCTTTATTTAATGCCATTTTTGATGCAGGTACTGGGCCCATTCCCATTTCATCAGGGTCAACACCTCCAAATCCGTATGAAACTACTCTAGCTAACGGTTTACCACTTTTTGCTTTTTCTTCATTAGCTAGTACTAAAGCGGAAGCTCCATCATTAATTCCTGAAGCATTACCAGCTGTTACTACACCATCTTTTTTAAAAGCAGTTTTGAGACCTGTTAATGTTTCCATACTAGTTTCTGGTTTTGGATGCTCGTCTATTTCAAAAATCTGAATTCCCTTTCTTGTTTTTATTTCAATAGGAAGGATTTGATCTTTAAAATTACCATTTTCAATGGCCTCATGAGCCCTTTTTTGACTAGTTAATGCAAATTCATCCTGCATTTCTCTACTAATTTGATATCTACTAGAAATATTTTCTGCGGTTATACCCATATGTCCATGACCAAAAGGATCATGAAGTGCACCTAACATCATATCATGAACTTGTCCATCACCCATTCTTGAACCCCATCGAAACCCTTGAACAATATGTGCACCATTTGACATAACTTCTACACCTCCTGCTATTGCAACTGAAGCATCTCCAAGCATGAGAATTTGTGAGGCACTTACAATTGCCTGAAGCCCAGAGCCACAAAGTCTATTTACAGTCAACGCAGCAGATGCTTTGTCCATTCCAGCCTGTAATGCAATAACTCTACTTACATACATATCTCTAGGTTCTGTATGTATGACATTACCAAAAACAGCATGCTCAACTTCATTAGCCTCATATCCAGATCTTGCAATAGCTTCTTTTGCCACTAAAGTTCCAAGATCGACAGGACAATGATTTTTAAGGGTACCTCCAAATCCTCCAATTGCAGATCTGTTTGCTGACATAATGTAAACATTGTTCATTTTAGTTTTCCTCCAGAAATTAACTTTTATTCTAATTTTTTAAAATTAAGTCTAAGTCTCCTAAATCTTCAAAAAATAGATTAACTCGAGTTTCATCAACATCTTGAATGTTATTAGGTTTCCAATTTGGTTTTCTATCTTTATCTACAAGCATTGCTCTAACGCCTTCAAAAAAATCACCAATTTCTACACAACGTTGAACCATTCTGTACTCCATTATAAGTTCGTCTTTTAAACTCATGTGACTAGCATTTCTTATTTGCTTTAAAGAGATTTTTAAGGAAGTTGGAGATTTATGTTTTAACTCTTCGTATTGAACCTTTAAAAATTCATTTTCATTTTCAATGAGTTTTTCACATTCATCAAATATTTGTTCAATTGTATCATAAGAGAAAACTTTTTTAATCAATTCCCCATTATTCATCAACACACTATCTTCAGTTTCTGGTTTTGATGAAAATTGATCAATAATATTGTTAACATTTTGATTAGAATTTGGTGAAGAAGAAATGATTGAATTCTTTAAAATCTCAACTTTTTCTGAGGAAACGTAATGAGTAATTAGTTTAAGCTTCAATAAGTCATAAGCTTTAATTCTTGCACCAACTAGAGACAACCAAGCCCCAATTCCTTTATCTAACTGACCAAGCAACCACCCTCCTCCAACGTCTGGAAATAATCCAATTGCTGTTTCCGGCATTGCAAACATTGTTTTTTCCGAGGCAACCACGTGACTACCATGCATTGACACACCGACACCTCCACCCATGGTAAATCCATTAATTAAGGAAATGAAAGGTTTTTTATAATTACTAATTTTATAGTTAAGAGTATATTCGTCATAAAAAAAAGATTTAGATAAATTGGTTGGTGGTCCACCGTCTGCTAAAACTTCTTTTCTTAACTTAACAACATCTCCTCCAGCACAGAAAGAACGATCTCCAGCACCCTCAATTATAATGCAGTTTATATCATCGTTAATTTCCCAAGAATTGAGATTTTTATTTATTTTTTGAACCATTGAATAAGTAAGTGCATTTAACCTATCTGGCCTATTAAGGGTAATTACACCTACGCCATTATCTTCAGTGAATATAACTTCATCCTGCATTGTCAAAATTATCCTTTTAAATTTAATTAGCTTTTAAATGTCTTGAAATAATAACTCTCATTATTTCATTAGTCCCCTCTAAGATTTGATGAACCCTTAAATCCCTTACAAGTCTTTCTAGCGGAAAGTCTTTCAAATATCCATAACCACCATGAATTTGAAGAGCCATATTACATATCTCAGAGCATACATCCGTTGCATATCTTTTAGCCATTGCACATAGTTTTGTAGCTTGTTTATCTGCGGTATCTAATGCACAAGCGGCTCTTAAAACCATAAGGCGAGAAGCCTCCAACTCAGTTGCCATATCGGCTAACTTAAATTGTGTAACCTGAAATTTATCTAGTGATTTACCAAACTGTTTTCTTTCTGCAGAATAACTCATAGATGCTTCTAAAGCTGCTCTTGCTCCACCCAAAGAACATGCGGCAATATTTACTCTTCCACCATCTAGACCTTTCATTGCAATTTTAAATCCATCACCTTCATTTCCAACAAGATTATCTATTGGTATTTCACAATTATCAAAATTTACCATAGATGTGTGTTGACTATTCCAACCCATTTTCTTTTCTTGTTTTCCAAATGATAAACCTTTTGTTCCTTTTTCTACTAATATACATGAAACACCACTAGCACCATCTTCACCTGTTCTGCACATTACTGCAAAAATATCACTTGTAGGTCCTCCAGATATAAAACTTTTTGAACCATTTAAAACGTAATGACTATTTCCTTTTTTTGTAGCTTTAGTTTTCAATGACACAGCATCTGATCCAGAACCTGGTTCTGTAAGACAGTAACTAGACATCATTTGCATAGTTGATAGCTTTTTAATAAACCTTTCTTTTATATAATCTGATCCATGAGCATCTATCATCCAAGTAACCATATTATGGATAGATATATAAGCTGCAGTGGACACACATCCCCTAGAAAGTTCTTCGAAGCAAATAGCAGCATCCAACCGACTAAGACCTGAACCTCCATAAGTCTCATTCACATAAATTGCAGCCAAACCAAGTTCAGCTGCTTTTTTTAAAGTTTCGACAGGAAAAATTTCATTTTGATCCCATTCAGATGCATGAGGCATGAGTTCTGTTTCAGCGAAATTTTTTGCCATTTCTTTTATATTTAACTGATCCTCGTTATACTCAAAGTTCATTTTTTACCTCTTCATTACCCATTTCATACTTACTAAATTTTATGTGACTGCAAAATCATCTCTGATGCCTTTTCAGCAATCATTAATGTCGGCGCATTCGTATTACCAGAAGTTATAGTTGGCATTACTGAAGCATCAGCAATCCTAAGACCATCCACTCCTCTTACTTTTAAGTTACTATCTGTCACTGAGGTTTTATTAGAGCCCATTGCACACGTGCCGACTGGATGAAAAATCGTTGTACCAATATCACCAGCAACTTTTTTGAGTTCATCTTCAGATTGAAACTGTATACCCGGCGCAAATTCTTTGGGATTATATTTTTTCATTGCAGGTTGGGAAATTATTTTTCTTGCTAACTTTATAGATTGAGCAGCTACAATTTTATCTTTTTCTTCAGATAAGTAATTGGGGTCTATTGATGGAGCTATCTTGTAATCTTTTGAAGTAATGTGAACTTTTCCTCTGCTTTGAGGGTTAAGGTTACAAACACTTGCTGTTAAACCTGGAAAACTATGTAAAGGGTCTCCAAATTTATCTAAAGAAAGAGGTTGGACATGAAATTGAAGATTGGGTGTTTCATAAGATTTATCAGACATTGCAAAAATACCTAATTGACTTGGCGCCATTGACATTGGTCCAGATCTCTTGAGAGCATATTCTAAACCAATGGCTATTTTACCAAGTAAAGAGTTTGCTTTTTGATTAAGTGTTTTAGCATTTTCTAGCCTATAAATAACTCTCAATTGAAGATGATCTTGTAAATTCTCACCAACATTATTACTCTCAACCAAAGTATTAATGCCTAAGTTTGAGAGTATTTTTGGATTACCAATACCTGATAATTCTAATATTTTAGGTGACCCTATAGATCCAGCAGAAAGTATAACTTCTCTGTTTGTAAAAATGTCTTCTAGCTTTCCATTTCTAAATACTTGTATACCTTTGCACTTTTTGTTGTTCAAAATTATTTTATTAACTTCACATTTACTTATTATTTTAAGGTTCTTTCTATTTTGAATTGGTTTAATAAATGCTTTAACAGTATTCCACCTTAATCCAGAATTTTGATTTACTTTAAAATAAGAAACTCCAAAATTATTTCCTTCATTAAAATCATCTGTTTTAGGTATTCCAGCTTCAATAGTTGCGTCTCTAAAACTATCTAAAATATCCCATGAAAGTCTTTGTTGATTTACTTTCCATTCACCACCAGCGCCATGAAACTGACTTTCACCTTCATAACTATCTTCCATATTTTTGAAATATGGTAAAACATCATCCCAACTCCAACCTTCATTACCCATTTGTCTCCATTGGTCATAATCATCTGCTTGTCCTCGCATATAAATCATACCATTTATTGACGAACAACCTCCCATGATTTTACCTCTTGGATAATTTAGAGATCTTCCGTTTAATCCTTTTTGAGAAGTAGTTTTATAAAGCCAGTCTGTTCTTTTATTTCCCATACAATAAAGGTATCCAACTGGTATATGAACCCAGTGGTAATTATCATTTCCTCCAGCTTCTATTAATGCGACAGAATATCTATCGTTTGCTGATAATCGATTCGCTAAGAGACATCCAGCAGTTCCTGCACCAACAACGATAAAATCAAAGCTTTGTGTCATACAGTTTGCCTTTTATAATTGTATAAAATAATAAAAATTGATATTATAGTATTTGAAATAAAAATAATTTTCTATGTAAAAAAATTTAAATCTGCTTCATAAGAAAATTTTTAAAACCACTTAATTCTACTTTTCGTTCCAAGAAGGAGGTCTTTTGTCTAAGAAGGCACTAATACCTTCATGTGCGTCTATTTCCATCATGTTAATTGCCATTACTTCAGAAGTATAGTGATAAGCCTCATCTAGTGACATGTCTACTTGTTTATAAAAAGCCTCCTTTCCAATCTTTACTGTAGAAGTTGGCTTTGAAGCTATTAATTTTGCCAAGTTTAGTGTATCAACATGAAGGCGTTCTAATGGCACACATTTATTAATAAGCCCAAACTGAACAGCTTCTTGTGCGCTAAGTTTTTCTCCAGTTAAAAGCATTTCCATGATTTTTTTTCTGCTAATGTTTCGAGAAACCGCAACCATAGGTGTTGAGCAAAAAAGACCTATATTTACACCTGGGGTCATAAATGAAGATTGTTCCGAAGCAACAGCTAAATCACAACTTGCTACTAGTTGACAACCAGCAGCAGCAGCAATTCCACAAACTTCAGCTATAACTGGTTGTGGCAACCTTAATATGGTTTGCATTAAGATTGAACATTCATCAAACAAATTTTTAAAGAAAACTTTATTTTTCTTATTTTGTCTTAGTTCTTCTAGATCGTGCCCAGCTGAGAAACCAGGTCCCTCAGAAGAAATAATTATTACTTTTATTTTAGTTTGCGCAGAAACATCTCCTAAAGCTTTTGTAAGATTTTTTATTAATTGTAAAGATAATGGATTATGTTTTTCACCGTTAGTTAATTCTATCCTAACTATGTTTTCAGTTTCATTTTTAATAGAAAAAAAATTATCCATATTATGATCATAAATTGTTTATTTACCATTTGAAAGATATTTTGAATTTTGGTCAATCAATAATCTTATTTCATTGTTTATTTTACTTAAAATAAAAAGCACATTAAATTTGTTACAAAAGAATTGTTATTAAATGAAAAATTTTAATTATAAAGTTTTAGTCTTAATTTTAACTGGAACAGCCGCTCTTGCTCTAGCAATAGGTATTGGTAGGTTTACTTATACTCCTATACTACCCTTTATGTTAGAAGAGTTAAACATTACTAAAACTGAAGGTGGTTTAATTGCCTCATGGAACTTTTTTGGGTACCTATTTGGTTCACTGTTATCAATTTCGTCAATTTTTAAAAAAAGAGTTAAACTAGTTTTTTTTATTTCTATAGTTATTTCAATATCAACTACATTTTTAATGAGCATAGATGATAAAGTGATATTTTTTATTATTATTCGATTTATAAGTGGTTTATCCAGTGCTTTTGTTCTCATATTTGGCACAGCGTTAATTCTACCAAGCATACAAGCATTAGGAAAAAAATCACTTAGCACTTCACACTTCATGGGTGTAGGTTTTGGAATAGTCATATCTTCCATGCTAGTTACATTTTTAGGAGAATTAGGTTTCCATTGGGATGATTTATGGATTGGAGTGGCTGTGTTATCAGTAATATTAGCTGTTCCAATCTTTATTTGTACTCCTAACGAAAATTTGCAACACTCGGATTATCAAAACTCAAATTATAAAAATAATTTTAGTTTTTCTTTAATTTCTATTTCATATGGCTTATATGGTTTTGGATATGTAATTTTGGGGACTTTTATTTCAGCCATGGCTAGGGAAACGTCTGGTTTGGAAGCAACTGAAATGTATGTTTGGTTATTAGTAGGTTTAGCAGGCATACCTATGGTAATTTTTTGGCCATGGTTTGGCAAAAAAATTGGTAATGATTTAGCTCTTTTTTTAGCTTGTGCTATAATGGGATTAGGCGTTTTAATGCCCGTGTTATTAGAAAATAAAGTTGGGATTACTTCTGCATCTATTTTACTTGGTTCAACGTTTATACCAATAACTGCACTTGCATTATTAGAGGGTCAGTCTAGATATGATGGATCCATTAGAGTTTCTACTGCAATTTTAACTTCATCATTTAGTCTTGGACAAATGATAGGACCTTATTTTGGTGGAGTTATAATAGATTTATTTAATTCTTATAGCATTGCATTAACTATATCCTCAATATCACTTTTTATTGCTTCTATATTAATGATTAATCCAAAAAGATTTCTTAGTAGTAAATTTAGAGATATTCTTTGAGTATTCTTGAACCTAAATCTGCGACTGGTTCTGCTTGTTCTCCCACTTCATAAGCATTTTCACCTGAGTTATTTCCATCAATAACACGCTTTGCTATACCTTGCAGAATGCCAGCAAATCTAAAACAATTAAATGCTAATAAATATTTCCAATATTTTGGCTTATTAAAACTAGTTAAGTTTAAATAACTTTCTAAAATTTTTTCTTCAGTTGGTATGCCAGAGTAAAACTTTTGATTATTTAAATTACTTAAACCACCTATTGGCCATACTTTTTCAAATTTAAGCATTAAAACCCAGTAAGATAAATCAATAAAAGGAGGTGATAGTGTTGACAATTCCCAATCTAACAAACCAATTATTCTTGGAGTAGATTTATTTTTTTCTAAAATCATATTATCTAAACGAAAATCACCATGTAAAAGACATGGTTTCAAATTATCTATTTCAGTTGGAATATATTTTGGTATGGTATCAATTAAGTATTCCATACTTTTTATATGTTTTGTTTCGGAGTCTCTGTATTGTTTTATCCATAAACTGATTTGTCTTTCAAGATAACCATAAGGTTTGCCAAAATTCTCTAAACCAATTTTTTTTAAATCTAATTTAACTAATTCTGCCAAAATTTTAATTTTATGTTTATAAATTTTATCTCTTTGTTCTGTTGAATAATTTGGAAGATCTGGATCAAACTCGTGTGCACCATTTAAAAATTCCATAACATAAAATTCACTTCCAATTATATTCATGTCACAACAATATCCGTACATTTTAGGAATTGGGATTTTTGAATTTGATAATGCACTCATTACTTTATATTCTCTATCAATCCGATGTGCACCTCTAAGAAGATTACCCAATGGTTTTGACCTAAGTACATAGCTTTTATCTTCAGATTTCAGAAGAAATGTAGGATTAGATTGGCCGCTTTCAAACTTTGTCACAAATAATATTTTTTCATTAATTGATGTATTTTTTTTTAACCAAAGATTTATGTTATTAATTTTATTTTTTACTGACATATTTACATGACTAATTTATTATTGTTGATACATTAAATTTAAATTATTTTTAGGTATATTATACGTGAATGTTCAATCTAACACTGTTTTAATAACAGGTGCAAGCAGAGGCTTAGGCGCCAATTTTTCTAAGGTATTAGCGCAGGATGGTTTCCAAATTGTTGGTGTTGGACGTAATATACAAAATCTAAAATCAGTTATTTCATCTCTTCCTAACCAAGATCTAGGTCATACTTATTTAGAACTTGACATTACAGATGAGTTACAAGTGCAGAAGATGTTAAATGATCTAAACATTTACGCCTTAATAAATAATGCGGGTATTGCAAATACCAAATTGTTACATGAAGAAACTTATTCAGATTTATCAAAAATAATTGATACTAATTTATTAGGTTCAATTAATGTATCAAATGCCTTAATTCCAAATATGATTAAAAATAATAATGGAAAAATTATTAACATTGCTTCCACTCTTGGTTATAGACCTTTATCATTTGTTGGAGCATATTCCGCAACCAAAGCTGCTTTAATACAAATTACTAAATCTCAATCAATAGAATTAGCAAAATATAATATATGTGTAAATGCACTTGCACCAGGTTACATACTTACGGACATCAATAGAAAACAATTAGAAGGTGATGCTGGAGTTTTACTTAAAAAGAAAATACCTCTCAAAAGATTTGCTACTGTAGAAGAACTAGATGTAATTATTTCTATGTTATTAAATCCACTAAATACCTATATGACTGGTGCTACAATAGCTGTTGATGGTGGACTAAGCACAGGACTTTGACAATAGGAGAAATTTATGGATTTCACACTTCCTGAACATATCGAAACTCTTAGACAAAAAACAAGAAACTTTGTTAATCAAAAGATTATTCCTTTAGAGTCAGATATTTCATCATATGATAAACATGAAAATATAAATGAAGATTTGCTAAATCAAATCCGTTTAGATGTTAAAGCAGCTGGTCTTTGGTCACCACAAATGCCTTCATCTAGATCTGGTCTTGGGTTAGGTCCTATTGGTTTGTCTGCCCTATATGAAGAAATGAATAGATCCATTTTTGGTCCTGTTTGTTTCAATTGTGCCGCTCCTGACGATGGTAATATGTACATACTTAATAAAATCGGAACTGAAGAACAAAAAGTTAAATGGCTTGATCCAATAATTAAGGGGGATGTTCGCTCTTCTCTTGCCATGACTGAACCAGCACCTGGCGGTGGCTCTGATCCATCAATGATTAAAACAGAAGCTGTTTATTCAAATGGTAAATGGATAATTAATGGTCTTAAGTGGTATATTACAGGAGCTGCTGTTGCATCTCATTTTATCCTACTTGCCAAAACTAAAGATGGCTTAACTGCTTTCCTCTATCATAAAAATCAACCAGGTTGGAAAATTAAAAGACGTATTCCAATTATGGGCCCTGAAGAACACGGTGGGCATTGTGAAATAGAGTATAATGGTCTAGAAATTCCTGACGAAAATAGGCTTGGAGAAGTTGGTAAGGGTCTTAAAATTGTTCAAATACGTCTTGGGCTTGCTCGTCTCACACATTGCATGAGATGGATAGGGCTCTCTAAAAGATGTTTAGAAATAGCTTTGGATTATGTTTCCAATAGAGAAGGCTTCGGTGTCAAACTTTCTGATAGAGAATCAGTTCAAATTAAACTTGGTAAATCTGCAATGGACATTGATATTTCTCGCTTACTTGTAATGAGGGCTGCATGGAAAATTGAACATGGTAGTAAATCTCGACAAGATGTTTCAATGGCAAAAATATACGTCGCCGATACCTTAAATAATGTTTCTGATACTGCTATTCAATTAAATGGTGCTAAAGGCTATAGTAAAGATATTATACTTGAATGGATTTATCGTTATGCACGCCAAGCAAAGTTAGTTGACGGAGCTTCAGAAGTTCATCAAATGATTATTAATAGATTTTTTAATAATTATAAAACTGATTTTTGGCATTGGGGTATTGGACACGATAGTTAGTTTTTTAATATTTTTTCTATCTGTTCTAATGTATTTATAATTTGATCTGGTTTTCCTGGTAGTTTCTCCAATGTACTATTAAATCTATTTACCCATATAGTTTTAAATCCATATGTAGAAGCTGCATGCATATCCCATGCGTTACTTGAAAAAAATAATACGTTTTGTTTATTTACTCTCATTTTTTTTTCTACTAAATCATATACTATACTAGCAGGTTTATACACTTTGCACTCATCTACGGATATAATTTCATCAATTAAAGTTTTGATATTCGCATTTATTACTGCGCTCTCTAACATTTTATTATTTCCGTTAGATAATATAGCAGTTTTCAACCCCTTATTTTTGATATTTTCTAAAGCAGATTTAATCTCAGGATAAGCTTCTAGTTTTAAGTATAGTGATAATAATTCATCTCTTAATTTACTATTTTTTATATTTAATGTTTCCATAGCATAATCTAGAGCATCAGATGTGATTTTCCAAAAATCTATATATTCTTTCATTGAATTTCTTAACCACGTGTATTCTACTTGCCTTAGTCTCCATAAATTTGAGAGTTCGTTCCATTTTTCACCAACTTCTTTTGATAATTCTCGACAGGCTGCATTTACATCGAATAATGTGCCGTATGCATCAAAAACACATGTTGTTATTTTATTCATTTCTTTCCTCACTTAAATATTCATAAAAACCTTTTTTATTTTTTTGTGCCCATTCCATATACTTCTTATTTTTAATTCGTCTTAATGCAAAAATCTTTGATACCTTTAAATTTTTTATTTTCAATGATTTTACCTGATATTTTTTATAGGCTTGGTCAATTTTAATTGAAAACCCTTTTTCTTTAGTTACTGATTCTTTTTGAATATTTAACTTATAATAATCATTTTGTATCATCTCTACTTTGTTTTTTTTGTTTAGTAATATCGCTGTGTTATAAACATCTTGACTTCTATAATTCTCAAATTTATTAATTAAGCCCTTTTTTACTAATGGATGATAGCTACAAGGAATTTCTCCTATATCATTTATAGATAAATACTTTTTGTTTTTTCCTTTGAATTCTCCAATCAATTCATTATTTTTGTATACTCTTGTTGGCGCAAATGATAATCCATTTTTTTTTGCTAATTCATACATTTTTTTAAGATAGTTTTCTGACCACTCGTCATCAGCATCCAAAAAACCTATATATTCTCCTCTTGCCTTTGAAAGTCCAATATTCCTTGCATTACCTGGGCCTGTTTTTATACCATTTGTTTTTAAGAATCTAATTGACATTTTTTTATTAAATTTTGGAACAATGTCATTGTATTTTTTTCCATCATCTATTACTAAAATAACCTCAATTTTTTTTTCTAAATTTATATTTTGGTTATTTATTGAATTTAAAGATTTTCTCAGTGTTTTAACTGCTCTATATACTGGTATTATTATTGAAATATTTATTTTCATTTAATTTCTTTTTTTTTTCTTTATATTGTCATTAGTTTTAAACTTTGCAAAATTTTATTTGTAAGGAAATTTCCTAATGAAGCCACTCCTACTTCATCCTATAAATTGGAAAGACTATTCTTTAGTTGACTCTGGCGATGGTAAAAAATTGGAACGTTTTGGAAATTTTTTATTTAGTAGACCTGAACCACAAGCCCTATGGTCACCTAAATTACCCTTTAAAGAATGGGAAAAATCTTCTGGAACATTTCTATCATCCTCAAATCCATTAAACGAAGATGCCACTGGTAAATGGTCTCTTAAAAAAGATTTACCACCTAAATGGGAGATGCAATATGACAATATTAAATTTTTTGCAACTCCAACTTCTTTCAGACATCTTGGTTTTTTTCCAGATCAATCTCCCCATTGGGTTTGGGCTTCCAAAAAAATACAATCTTTTATTAAAATTCAAGATAAAAATTATTCTCCCAAAATTCTCAACCTTTTTGGTTATTCTGGACTTGCTTCTTTACATGCTGCCTACCATGGTGCTTCTGTAACACATGTTGATGCAAGCAAGAAAGCAATTAAACTTGCTTTTGAAAATAGGAACCTATCCTCATTTCAACATCTACCGATTAAATTTATTACTGATGACGCTTTAAAATTTGTAAATCGTGAAGTTCGTCGTCATAATAAATATGATGCTATTATACTAGATCCACCAAAATATGGGAGAGGTCCAAATGGAGAAAAATGGGAATTACATAAGCACCTTCCGGTTTTATTAAAATTAATTCCACAAATTTTGACTCCCAAACCTATTTTTATTATTCTGAATAGCTATGCGATTAGATCTAGTCACTTAGCTTTACATTTTGCATTAAATGAAATAATGAGAGAATTTTCTGGTAAAGTTGAATCAGGTGAACTATCTGTTGTTGAAGATCAGAAAAATCCAAGACAAATTAACACCGCTATCTTTGCAAGATGGGAACAACAGAGAACTTAATTAGGATTTTTCCTAATTGATTCGTATAGAAAAATCCCCGTAGATACAGCTAGGTTAAGGCTGTCTGATTTACCTAGCATTGGTATTTTTATCAATTGATCACAATTATTGATAAATTCATGCGACAAACCGTTTTGCTCATTACCCATTGCTAAAACAAAAGGTGTTTTCCAATTAGTCTTGGTATAATTGGAAGCTTTCTTTAATGAGGTTCCAATCAAACTTATATTTTTATCAGACTTCCATTTTAAAAACTTTTCAAGATTTGTGGCTATAATGTTTATGTTAAAAATAGCTCCCATACTCGCCCTCACTGCTTCATATGAAAAAGGATCTGTGCATTCATTAAGTAGAACGCAGTCGCTAGCCCCCATACCATCCATAGTCCTTAGTATTGTACCTAAATTACCAGGATCCCTTACATTTTCAAGAGCTACAATGCGTTTATTATCAACGGAATTAGGAAGACGATGCCATTTTTGTATAAAAACACCTAATACATTTTGAGGGTTATCTTTATGTGACAATTTAGATAAAATTTGAGAAGATACTGCTATTGTATCTGCACCTAATGAAGTTGTCTCATTCACTAAATCATGTATAGCTAAGTTATCTCTATTCTCTTTATTAAATAATAAATATTTAATGTCCCATTTATTCTCTAAAGCTTCTTTGCAAATTCGAACACCTTCTGCGACGAAAAGGTTCAAATCTCTTCTATATTTACGATGATATAAACTATTTATTAATTTAACTTTATCATTAGTTAAACTAGAAATTTCATATTGTTTTCCTGAAACAACCAAATTGTATTTCCTATAATAATTTCTCTTTAGCCGAATTTTTAATCGAAGAGACAAGAGAAGAAAGACCATTTTTTCTTGTGGGGGATAAATGATCATTCAATCCAATTTGTTCAAGAAAATTTATATTTGTATCTAAAATTTCTTGGGGTTTTTTCCCTGAAAATACTTTTAACATTAGAGCAATTAAGCCCTGAACTATGGCTGCATCACTGTTCGCTAAAAAAGTAATAGTTCCATCTTGATTATAATATTTATAAAAATATACTAGGGATTGGCAGCCTTTCATTTTATTTTCTTCAGTTTTAAGCCCTTCATCCATTTGAGGAACATTTCTTCCCATATCAATAAGATATTGATACTTATCTTCCCAAGAATCAAAAAAAGAGAAATCCTCAATTAATTCATTTATTTCTTTATTAAAACCCATTCAAAACTCTCAATTATTGATATACTTTATTAATTAAACTCAATTGGAAAACAAATCAAGAAGGTAAGTTTGATTAGCTCAGGCTATCAAACACAAATAGGATTGTATTTTGATTAAATATAGAATAATTTATATCAATTAGGAGATTGGAATGTTATCACTCCGTAACAAGAGAGAAAGCTTTATCTTACTAAACACCCATGTAGTTTTTTTTATCCTAATAATTATAACTACTTTAAGGATATATTCCTTATATGTATCCCCCATAGAATTGTCAGTTGACGAAGCACAATATTGGCATTGGTCAAGAAATATAGACTTCGGTTATTTTACTAAACCGCCCTTGATAGCATGGATGATTTCATTTTCAACTTTTATTTGTGGAAATGAGGAATGGGCTGTGAGACTTTTTTCACCTATAACACATCTATTTATTTCCTTAGTTTTATGGGTTACTGCGAAATTTGCATTTGACACAAACTCAGGGAAAATTGCAGCTTTAATTTGGATATTCACACCAGCTGCTTCTTTAGGTGGATTTATAATTTCAACTGATACTCCACTATTATTTTTTTGGTCTTTATCTGTATATTTTTTATTAGTCTCTTTTAAAGAAAATTCTAGCTTTTCATCTTTATTTGTAGGTATTTTTCTTGGATTTGCTTTTTTATCCAAATATGCAGCCTTATATTTTTTAATTTTCTTAATTATATGGTGGCTAATTTATGACCGAAATAAATTTTTGAAATTTAAAGATATTTTAATAATAATTTTTATAAGTGCCTTGATAGCAAGCACAAATTTATATTGGAATTACTTAAATGATTTTGCAACGATAAATCACACTATTTCAAACGCAAATCTCTCAAAAATAAATCTCAACTATGATAATATGATTGATTTTTTGTCATCTCAATTTTTAGTCTTTGGGCCTTTATTATTTTTACTGTATCTATTAGTAGTAATAGATAGTTTTTTTAAAAACCGCGATATAACTTTATTAGCTTTGATTTCTCTTCCTATAATTATTTTAATTACTATTCAAAGTTTTTTAAAAATTGCAAATGCAAATTGGGCAGTAACTGCTTACTTAGGCGCTACTTTAATCTTGAGTTACTATCTAACCTTAACAAGAAGTAATATTTTTAAAGTTTTTTTTTATTTTGGACTGTTATTAAATATAGCAATTTCATTATATATCTTAATGATCACAATCAATGCAAGCTTCTATCCATTAAATTTAAAATCTAATCCACTGAGAAAAAATTTAGGATTTGAAAATCTTGCTTCAAAAATGCATGACACTTTTATAAAAGAAAAAATATCAAAAATCGTCTTTGAAAAAAGAGGAGATATTTCTAGATTTAATTATTACCTAAATCGTCATGACAACAAATTTGAAAATAGATTTTTTATAAAAACAAACAGTTTAGTTCCAAGTAACTTCTATGAATCAAATTTCAATTACGACTTGGTAAATAAAACAAAGGGGGAAAAAATATTAATTGTGAAGAATATTTCTAATTTGACAGAGAACACTTATAATTTAAGCGAAAGTAAATTCATTAAAAGAATTACCACAAAAACAGTTGAAAATTTAGAACGCACTTATTTTCTATATGTAGGAACAATAAAATAAATTTTTATGTTTTATTGAATTTTTCAAAAACACTTAAAGTCTCAGCACTTACATGATGCTCTAAACCTTCAGCATCATTCTTAGCAACATCATGGTTCACACCAATTTTGATTAAAAAATTATAAACAATTTCATGTCTTTTTTTACAATAATCAGCCAACAATTTTCCTTTTTCCGTCAAAAAAATAGATCTGTATGGTCTGCTTTCTACAAAACCCTCTCTTACCAACCGCCTTATAATGCTATTAACTGTAGGTCCAGTCACTCCAAAATGTTTTGCTAAATCAACAGCTCTTGCTTCCCCAGTTTCTCTAATCAAATCTGCAATCATCTCAGTATAATCTTCAGCTGTTTCTGTGTTTCTAGCATTTCTAACCTGAGCAAATCTGTCAGAGTTAATCTCAATATCATTAATCATAAACAATACTCCTAAAGTTAGCCTAAGCTAATATAATTTTTTAAACTTTACAAATTTTTTATTTATTTGTCTTTATATTAAATTTAGATTAAAAATTTATTTAAAATTTTCAAAATAGGTAATCTTATGAATGCTGATCAAAAAATTAAAGTTGAATCCATTGTTTTAAAAAAACTTATTGGACATCTTCAAAATAGAACTGACGTTCAAAATATTGATCTTATGAATTTAAGTGGATTTTGTAGAAATTGCCTATCAAGATGGTACGCAGAAGCCGCTGAAGAAACTGGTTTTAAAATAGACAAAGAACAAGCTAGAGAAATAATATATGGAATGCCTCATTCAGTCTGGAAGAAAAAATATCAAACTGACACGGATGAAGATCAAAAAAATAAATTTAAAAAATCTATTGCTCAAGAACATTAACATGAGAGAAAAATCAATTCATTTACTAGTCATAATTCCAAAAAAAGACGAGAAACTTGAGAGCTTAATAGAAAGAATTGATCAAGAAGCATTATCAAATATTTGTAGAAATGTAATAGGTATTTACTAATAGATGATTGATCATTTTGGCGACAGACTTGTAAAAAAAATAAGAAGTACCAAATCTTTTTTGTGCCTTGGCATTGATCCTCATTTAGATTTGATACCAGAAATTTTTAATAACAATAACAAAGTAAATAACATTAAAAAAGTTGAAAAATTTTGTTTTTCATTACTTGAAACAGTTGTTGGAAAAATTCCAGCTGTTAAACCACAAATTGCATTGTTTGAACAATTAGGACCAGAAGGAATGAATTTGTTATCATCTTTATGCAAATATGCGCATTCTAAAAATTTTCTAGTTATAATGGATGCAAAAAGAGGTGATATAGGTAGCACTAGCAAGGCTTATGCAAACGCTTATCTTGGTAAAACCGCTCCTTTTCCTAGTGATGCGCTTACTATTAATCCTTGGCTAGGGCTTGATAGTCTAGAACCCTTTTTTAACAAAGCACAAGATTCGGGATCAGGTTTGTTTATTTTAGTTCATACTAGTAATAAAGGCTCACAAGATATTCAAGAAATTTTAATAAATCGAGATTTAAAATGTTATGAACACTTAGCCAATATTCTTAAACCCATTATTGAAAAAAATAATGGCAATTTAGGATTATCTTCTATTGGCGTTGTTTCAGGCGCAACTTATAAAGAACAAGCCATATCGTTGAGAAAAATACTTCCAAGCGCGCCATTCTTAATTCCAGGATATGGAGCCCAAGGAGCCTCTGCTTTTGAAGCCTCTGCTCCACTAATTATAGATAAGAGTTATTCTGGTCTTAGAAATTTTGGTTTAATTAATGCATCTAGAAGTATATTGTTTCCACAAAATTCATATTTGGTTGATAATATTAAAGAATGGCAAGATATAATATTAACACAATTAAATAACACTAATGATGAACTTATTAATACAAATATTTAAAAGAGTTTAATTTATGAAAAAAAAGCAACTTGATGCACTTGGTAATAAAAGTAATATTCCAAATCACCCTAACAAAAATGTTCTTGAAAAAGTAAATAATCCTAAGATTGGAGTTAACTATTCAATAAGATTGACTTGTCCAGAATTTACATCTATATGTCCTGTTACCTCTCAACCAGATTTTGCTTATATCGTAATTGATTATATACCAAACAAGTTTATTGTAGAAAGTAAATCTTTTAAATTATATTTGTTGGGGTATAGAAACCATGGAGCATTTCATGAGGATTGTACAATAACATTAGCTCAAGATATAGTTGAGCTTCTATCACCTAAATGGTTAAGAATAGGTGGTTATTGGTATCCAAGGGGGGGGATCCCAATTGATATTTTTTGGCAGACTTGCAAGCAGCCAAATGATTTATTTATACCTGATCATTTAGTACCTAATTATAGGGGTCGGGGGTAAGCTAAATTTTTTAGGATTTTGATATGGAAACAAAAAAAATTGAATGGGAAGTCGTTATACTTGTATGTTCTGCCATAATAATGATTGCCATGGGAATTAGACAAGCTTTGGGTTTGTTTCTTGAACCCATAACTCAATATATGAATAGTGGTAAAGAATTTTTCTCATTTGCAATAGGCTTTCAAGCAATTGTATGGGGTATCGTTACTTTTTTTTTAGGAATTATTTTAGATAAATTTGGCCCAAAAAAAGTTTTAACACTTGGCATAATATGTCTTGCGTTAGGCATTTTTTTAATGAGCAATCCTACATCGGAAATTAAATTATTTTCAGGAACAACTCTTATGGGTTTTGGACTTGGTGGTGCAGGGATGGCTACTATAGTCAGTATTGCAGGTAAAGTAGCACCAGTAAAAAAACGCTCTTTAGCAATGGGTTTAGTTGCAGCTGCTGGATCCTTTGGTCAATTTGCAGTTGTTGTGCCTACAATGTGGATGAATGAGAAATTTGGTTGGCAGTTTAGCTTGATTGTTTTATCATTAATCTCAGCTTCTCTATTGTTACTTTTGCCTCTGTTGAATAATACTGCTCAAATCTCAGAAAGAACCAAACAATTCAAAGAAGAGCTAAAAAACACAATTTATTTTTCTTTAAAAGAAAAAAATTATATTTTACTAATTTTAGGATTTTTCGTATGTGGCTTCCATGTTACTTTTATAGGATTACATTTACCTACTGATCTCATATCAAAAGGAATCTCTGCAGAAATTGCTGGATGGTCTCTAGGAATAATTGGAGTTACAAACATTATTGGAACTTTAAGTTTTGGATGGTTAGGAACGAAAGTAAAAAAACCTATACCATTAGCATTTATATATTTGATGAGATCATTAACTATAACTATTTTTGTTTTATCACCGCCCTCTGCAACTCTTGCTATATTATTTGGAGCTGTAATTGGCATTTTATGGTTAGCTACAGTACCTATGACAAACGCAATTATTCTATCGTTTATAGGACCAAAATTCCTAGCTACATTGTCTGGTATATGTTTTATTTTCCATCAAATTGGTGCTGTCTTAGGAGCTTGGCTTGGAGGTAAAATTTTCGATTTATACGGTAGTTATCAAAATATGTGGTGGCTTAGTGTAGCTCTAGGGATAATAGCATTCTTACTAACAGTTACTGTTAAAGAAAAGGCATTTTCTGTAAACTCTGAATTAAAGCAACCTATCTAAAAGCTTAACTCTTTTTTATTTTTATACTCCTCTAAACATTGGGGATTTGCTAGTGCAGTAATATTGTTAATCTGTCTATTGTGAATTAAATCTCTTACTGCAAGTTCAGCTATTTTACCAGACTTTGTTCTTGGAATATCCTTAACTGCTATTATTTTTGTTGGAACATGTCTTGGTGATGCACCTTCTCTAATTTTAGTTTTAATTTGATTAATTAAATTTTTTGTCAAATGAGAACTTTCTTTAAGCCTCACAAATAGCACAACTCTTGTGTCCCCTTCCCAAATTTGACCAATAACTAAACCTTCCAAAACTTCTTCAATTTGTTCAACTTGTCTATAAATCTCAGCTGTACCAATGCGAACGCCCCCAGGATTTAGAGTGGCATCTGATCTCCCAAAAATTATAAACCCATTATTTTCAGTCTTTAAAACGTAATCACCATGACACCACACATTCTCATATTTATTAAAATACGCATCGTGATATTTTTGATTATTATTATCGTTCCAAAAGAATAATGGCATACTTGGAAAACTTTTAATGCAAACTAATTCTCCTTTCTCATTTTTTAAGGAGTTTGCATTTTCATCATACACATGTACATCCATACCTAAAATTGGTCCTTGAATTTCTCCTCTTCTAACCACTGACATTGGATTGCCACCTATAAAACATCCAACTATATCTGTTCCACCGGATAAGCTTGCAACCGAAACATCTTTTTTTACACTAGTGTAAATATAATCAAAACTCTCATGGATTAATGGGGAGCCTGTTGAACCTATAATCTCCAAATTTTTTAATTTATATTTACCAATCACATTGATATTTTCCTTACTTAAAGCGTCTATATATTTTGCTGACACACCCATAAAATTTATTTTTTCGTTATCAACAAAATTCCACAAAACTTCTGAATTAGGATAAAAAGGTGAACCATCATACAAAAAAATTGTAGACTTTAACAACAGACCAGATATAAGCCAATTCCACATCATCCATCCGCAAGTTGTAAAATAGAATACTCTACTTTCTTTTTTTGCATTTGAGTGTAGCCCAATTTCAACTAAATGTTTTAAAAGTATTCCACCATTAGAATGAACAATACATTTTGGTTTTCCAGTGGTGCCACTAGAAAACATGATATATAAAGGATCACTTAACTCAAGTGGTTCAAAAAGCATTTTATTTGTTTTAAATTGATTTTGAACATCATAATAATTTATGAATTTGTCATTATTATAATCAAATTCAATTCCTAAAAAAGGTGCTAACACTATTTTTTCTAAAGAAGGTAAAGCTCTAACTACGTCTATCACTTTTTTGGTAATATTAATTTCTTTACCATTATACCAATAACCATCTGTAGTAAGTAAAATTTTTGGTTCTATTTGACCAAACCTATCTAAAACTCCGTCTACACCAAAATCTGGTGACGCAGAGGAAAAAATTGCCCCTATCGATGAAGTTGCCAACATCATTATCACAGTCTCAGGCATATTAGGCATGTAAGCAGCAATCCTATCGCCTTTAGAAACTCCTTGTGTTTTTAAAAAATTTGCCAATGTAGCCACTTGAACTTTCAACTCTTTCCACGACAACTCTTTTCTAATTTTATCTTCAGATTTAAATACAATAGCAGTGCCAGAAATTTCTCCAGAAAGCATGTTTTCGGCATAATTAACCCTGCCATTTGGAAAAAACTTACTTCCAGGCATTTGATTTATTGGATCAATATAAGGTTCCGTACCTTTAGATCCAATGACATCAAAAAAATCCCAAATAGTAGACCAGAAATCAGCCTTGTTTTTTATTGACCATGTATGTAAATCAGTAAAATCTTTAATATTTATATCATGTTTTTCGTTAATAATTTTAATAAATTTATACATCTGAGAAGACTTAATTCTTTCGTCAGATGGAGACCATAAAATAGGATTAGAAACTATCTCTTTTTTCATAATCAATTCACTAAAAATTAAGTATAGTTTTTAAAACAACTTTCAGAAAAAAGCGCCATGTCATAATCTAATTCTGTAATTCCGCCTTTATCATGAGTAGTTAGAGTGATTTTGACTTTATTATAAACATTTTCCCATTCAGGATGATGATTTATTTGTTCAGCTTTCATAGCTAAAGATGTCATAAAGGAAAATGCTTGTTTAAAATCAGCAAACTTAAAAAGTTTACTATAAGCTTCCCTACCATCAGAAGTTGGCTTCCAACCATTAATTTCCTCAAATTTTTGTTTATAATCTTCACATTCCATTACCAAAATCCTTTCTATTAATTTTATCTCTAAGTGGATTCATATTTAGTACGTAAGCTAAAAATAAATTCAAAACATAATCAATTCTGTTATCCAACCAATTAGGTATACTTTTCCCATGAGACCCAGGGTTAAATTCTTCTACATTTCTTATAATTATATTTTCAGGTATCCACATAATGTGAGTGTTCTTATATGAAGAGGATCTTAACTCTGCAATTGGATAAGCACCTCCATCTCCGCTACTTACTGATACAATTAAACCTGGCTTATGCGCAAACTCTCCATTTCCACATAATAGAAAAAGATTTTTAGCAGCAGGAGTGGCCATTCCTCCATATTCAGGCACAACTAAAATAAACCCATCTGATTTGTTAAGATTGTCTGATATTGATTTCCAAGGCTTCCCCCAGATATCTTTACCATTTTTTTTCTCTGGAGACCAAAGAGGCAGAGCTGATTCAGCTAAATCTAGAAGAAAGGGGACTAATTCAGAGTTTATGTTCAATAGATTATTTTTTAGAAAAGTAGCAACTTTTTTTGATTGAGAATTAGGTCTATGACTGGCAGAAATAATTGAAATTTTCATAGCAAACTTTCCAAAAACTAATTAATGTTGAACAACATTAAAGTTAACACACTAAATTTTATTTTTAAAGATTTGATCGAAAATATGAAAGAAATCGAAATCATCCAACCAGACGATTGGCATGTTCATTTTAGAGATAAAGAAATTTTACAAGCTGTTGTGCCTGAAACAACAAGACATTTTGGACGCTCAATAGTAATGCCTAATCTATTACCACCAATATTGAGTGCGAAAGCAGCGATTGAATACAAAAAAACAATTCAAAAAGCAATTCCAAAAGATAATGATTTTACACCTTTAATGACAATTTATTTAACTGAAAATACTGATAAAAATAAATTAAAAGAAGCATATCTTGATGGACATGTTTTTGCTGTTAAACTATACCCTGCTGGAGCAACAACAAATTCTGCTTCTGGTGTGAAGAATATTGAAAAAATTATGCCAGTTCTTGAGACAATGGCTACAATTGGTATGCCTTTACTAATTCATGGCGAAGTTACTGATAAAAATATCGATATTTTTGATAGAGAAAAAGTATTTATAGAACAAAAACTTGACTTTATTTGTAGGGAAATACCTCAACTCCGAATTACACTAGAACATATTACCACTAGAGAAGCAACTGTTTATGTCAAAGAAGGAAATCAAAATTTAGTAGCCTCTATAACCCCTCATCACTTAGCTATGAATAGAAATGATATTTTTTCTGGTGGTATAAGACCCCACAATTTTTGCTTACCAATACTTAAAAAAGAAACACACAGAAAATCTCTTGTTGAAGTAGCAATAAGTGGAAACTCCAAATTTTTCTTAGGAACAGATACAGCACCCCATTTAAAAAATGATAAGGAAAGTGAATGTGGGTGCGCAGGAGTTTTTAATGCAACTTATTGTATGGCAATATTAGCACAAATTTTTGATGATAACGACGCTTTACATATTTTAGAAAAATTTACTAGTATTAATGGTGCAAAGCACTATAAACAGCACCTTAATAAAAAGAAAATTAAAATGATTAAAAAAAACTCTCCTATAAAATTTAATAGTATCTTATCCATAAATGATAAAGATATTGTAATTTTTAAGCCCAATTTCCCAGTTTATTGGGAAGTTGAACATTAATAACACTTTATGTAAAAATTTGTTAAACCATTGCGTTAAAGTTTTAATAATTTCTTTTAATCAATCTTAAGTTAATCTAATATCTTTTTAATTAGAGAGGAATTATGAATATAAAACCTATAATTCTATGTGGAGGATCTGGCACAAGATTATGGCCTGCAAGTAGAAAACGTATGCCAAAACAATTTCTTTCTCTTTTTGAGGATAAAACTTTATTAGACCTTACGCTTGAAAGAGTTAAACTTTTCAAAAGCAAGAAAAAACCTATTTTGATATCCTCCAAAGATCATGGATTCTTTATTAATGATGCTCTTAAAAAAAATAATTTGAAAGCCTCTACAATACTTGAACCAATGGGTAAAAATACAACTGCAGCTATTTATTTAGGTGCTAAATTTTCTAATAGAAACGATACTTTAATTATAATGAGTTCTGATGCTTTCATTAGTGATAATGATTATTTTGCAAGAAAAATAAAAGATGTTAGTGAAAAAATCGATAAAAATAATTGGCTAATTTTTGGTATTCACCCCACATACCCTGCTGAACAATATGGTTATATTAATATTAAATTAGAATCTGATAATAAATTAAACAATTTTTTTAAAGTTAAAAGTTTTGTTGAAAAACCCTCTAAAAAAAAAGCAGATAGCTTAATAAAAAGAAAATCTTATTTTTGGAATGTGGGTATTTTTATGGGCAATGCATCTATGATTATTAAATCAGTAGAATTACATGCTCCTGAAATCGCAAATGCATGTGACAAAGCTTATAATACAGCATGCCATAATCAAGAAAATGATGAGATTACTTTTGATACAGAAATTTTTGATAACATTCCAGCAAAATCAATAGATTATTCTGTTATGGAAAAAACAAACAACGTATTTTTTACTCCATTAGAGTGTAAATGGGATGATATTGGATCTTGGGATGCACTATCAAAGATAGCTAATTCAAAAAAAATAAAGAAAAACATTTTTGAAATTTCCACTAAAAATACATTTATAAAAAATGATAATAGAGTTGTTGCCGCAATAGGAGTAGAAGATCTTATTATTGTAGACAGCGATAATGCAACTTTAGTTGCGAAAAAAGGTCATACAGAAAAAGTGAAAAATATTGTAGATGAACTTTATTCAGAAAACATGGAAGAGGCATCAGAGCACTCTTTCGAAAACAGACCTTGGGGTAAGTTTACTAATCTCTTAAATACTGAATATTGTAAAGTAAAGAAAATTGAAGTTTTACCAAAAAAAAGATTGTCGCTTCAATATCATAATTATAGAAGTGAACACTGGTTGGTTGTAAAAGGTGAGGCGAAAATATTTATAGACGGTTTAGTAAAAATATTAAAACCAGGAAATTCAATTGATATACCTAGAAGAAGTCAACATTTTATAGAAAACAAAAAAAATGAAACTTTAATTATAATTGAAACACAACTTGGTACATATTTTGGTGAAGATGACATTATTAGACTAGATGATCCTTATAACAGAAAATAATAGAATTATGCTAAATAAAAAAAATATTCAATTCCTAATAGTACACTGTTCTGACACTCCAAATAGTGAAAATTTAAACGCAAGTGATTTACATCAAATGCACTTAAATTTTGGCTGGAATGGCATTGGTTATCACAAAGTAATATTGAGGAATGGAGAAATTCAGAATGGTAGACCTGAATATTGGATTGGAGCTCACGTAAAAGGCAAAAACACAATTTCTCTAGGAGTATGTTTAATAGGTAGGGACGAGTTTACAACAAGCCAATTTGATTCCTTGGAAAATATTCTTAGATGGTGGAAAACAAAATATCCTCTTGCTGAAATAGAAGGTCACAATAATACAAAATCTACTAATAAAACATGTCCTAATTTTGATGTAAAAGCTTGGTGTGAACATAGAAATATATTCTAAAAATATCTTAAAAATAATTGAACCTTCTACAGAATTATTTTCAATTAAAAACAAAGAGTTTCATGTAGAAACAGAATGCTTATTTGGAGAAGAATTTGAGGTTTTAAAAATCAAAGATAAACTTTGTTATGGGAGACTCTTAACAGATAATTATAAAGGTTGGTTGAGCTTTAGTGATCTTGGAAATCTTTCTAAGGCAAACCACAGGGTCTTATCATTAAGAACTATTGTATACGAAAAAGAGGATATAAAATCCAAACCCTTAATGTATTTACCCTTGGGTTCTCAAATACACGTTTCATCAAAGGGAAAAACTTTGTTTAAAATTCTTTTAGACAAAAAACAAAAAAAATTTGGTTATGTTTCAAAACAACACCTTATTGAACTTTCAAAAAAAATTGAAGATTGGGTAACCATTGCAGAGTCCTTTGTTAATACACCTTATAAATGGGGAGGACGAAATAGTTTAGGCATTGATTGTTCTGCCTTAGTTCAACTTTCTCTTCAAGCTGGGGGTATAAAAATATCAAGAAATTCCTCCGAACAAAAATTATTTGGAAAATTGGTTTTAACAAACTTAAACAATTTAGAGAGAGGAAATTTAATTTTTTGGGATGGCCACGTTGGAATTATTATCGATAATGACAATATGGTTCATTCAAATATGTTTAATATGAAGGTTTCTGTAGAAAAAATAATTGATGTTGTTGAAAGAATAGGTAAACCATATGAAATTTATAAACTTAATAATTAGCTACAAGTATAATCAATAAAAATAATTTTATTAAAAATTTTTATATCAATATCATTAAAATTGTCGTGTTTTACTAAAATAAAAATAATATCAGAGTTTTCTAATGCTGTTTCTAAATTATGTGTTTTGATATTTAAAATTTTTTCAACAAATGAATCTACAATATAAAACTTATCTAATTTCTTTATTATTTTATCTATTATTTGAACGGCAGGAGCCCCTCTAACATCATTTGAGTTTTCTTTGTAAGATACGCCAAAAAAGGAAACAACAGGTAATCGTTTGTTATTTTTAAAAAATGATTCAATTTGCATTTCAATATCATTAATTATATAGATAGTTTTTTTTGTATTAACTTCTCTAGCGGTTCTCATCAATTCACTTTTTTTATAATTTTCAGATATTAAGAACCATGGATCTACAGGTATACAATGGCCACCAACACCGATACCAGGCTTTAAAATATTTACTCTAGGATGTTTATTTGTAAAATTTATAACTTCAGATACATTAATATTTTTATCTTTACAAATAAGTGACAATTCATTAGCAAAAGCTATATTTACATCTCTAAAAGCGTTTTCCGCAAGTTTACATATTTCTGCAACCTTACTTGTCGTATGTAAAATCTCTCCCAAAACGAAACTTTGATAAAACTTAGCGACTTTATTTGTACTGATTTTGTTTATCCCACCTATTATCCTAGTATTGTTCTTTAATTCAAAAACTATATTGCCTGGCAAAACTCTTTCTGGACAGTAAGCTATGAAAATCTTATTTAAATCAGGACGAGCTTGCTTTACATATTTAGTTATTTTTTCAGTAGTTCCAACTGGTACAGTTGATTCTATAATAATGGTATTATTATTTTTTAAAAAAAATAGAATACTATCAATAGCTCCAAAAACGAAACTCAAATCTGGCTTGGCTTGATTGTTGTTATAAACAATAGGTGTAGGAGTACAGATCAGGAAATAGTCAGCGTAAGTAGGTATATTTTGAACTTTTAAATTTTCACTTTTTAAACATTTCTTTAATAATGAATTTAAAGAAGGTTCATTAATATATATGTTTAAATTCCTTACATTTTTTAGGACTTGTTCATCCACATCTATTCCACAAACGTCAAATGAATTTTCTGAAATCAAACAAGCCGTTGGAAGACCAATATAACCCAAACCTAAAATACAAACTTTTTCTTTCATGAAAATCTATCTTTAACTATTGTAACAATTTTTTCAGCTGCTTTACCATTTCCATAGGGATTATTTATCTTAGACATTTTAATATACTCATTTTGGTTTGATATCAAAATTTGAGCTTCTTTAATAATTTTATCAGAATTTGATCCAACAAGTTTTACAACTCCTTTTTGAAGTCCTTCAATTCTTTCTGTTTTGTCTCTCATAACAAGAACTGGCTTTCCTAAAGATGGAGCCTCTTCTTGAACACCTCCGCTATCCGTCATCAAGAAGAAACATTTGCTCATTAATATAGAAAATTCCAAATATTCAAGGGGCTCAATTAAATGAAAGTTTTTTAATTTAGTTGTTAAACTTTTAAAAGTTTTTCTTACCCACGGATTTGGATGGATTGGATAAACAAATTGAATCTTTGGATATTTCTTTGCTAGAAATGAAAGTGCTTTCATAATATTTTCAAATGCTTGACCTATATTTTCCCTTCTGTGGCCAGTGATCAATATAAATTTTTCTGTCTGCCAATTAAAACTTATTTTATTGTCTAAATTTTTTTTAATTTTACGATTTGTATTATTATCTGTTTTATATAAATTTAACATTTTGACTAAACAATCAATTACTGTATTTCCTGTTATATAAATATTTTCTTTACAAATCTTTTCCTTTAACAAATTATTTTTATTTATTGATGTCGGTGAAAAATTTAAATATGCAATTGAACTTATAGATTTTCTGTAAAATTCTTCAGGAAAGGGAGCTTGCATGTCAAATGATCTTAACCCTGCCTCAATATGACATATTTTTATATTATTATAAAAAGCACATAAAGCTCCAGCAAATGAAGAGATAGTGTCACCTTGAACCATCACTACATTAGGGTTAACATTTTTAATTACCAAGTTTATTTTTTTAATTAAAGATGAGCTTAAATCAGATAAGCTTTGGCCCTTTTTCATAATTCTTAGATTAAAATCAACATTAATTTTAAGCGTGTCAATGAGTTTTGTAATCAAAGATTTGTGTTGAGATGTTACGCAAGTAAAAGTTTCAAAAAAATCTTTATTTTTTTCTAATTGCCATAAAATCGGAGCCATTTTTATAACCTCTGGCCTTGTTCCAAATATCAAAAGAACTTTAATTTTATTATTTTTTGTTTTTTTCAAATTTTTTTAATTCCTCTAACATTTTAAGAGCTAAAATTTCTCTTTCAAAAACTTTGGAAGTTTTAACACAGTTTTCAGATATTTCATTATATAATGGTTTGTCATTATAAAGTTTTATTATAGCTGAATATAGAGCATTTGGGCTTTCTTGTTCAAAATATAAACCTAGTTTATATTTTTTCAAAATATTATGGGATTCACCATCTACACCATGTAAAATTGGAACTCCCATAGCAATATATTCAAACATTTTAGAAGGAACAACAGTTTTGTATAAAGGATTTTTTTTTAAATGAATTATGCCTGCATCTGTCCTGTCAAGATATTCTAATACTAGATTTTTAGGAACTGATGGTAAAACTTTAACATTATTAATTTTTAATGCTTCATGTTCTATATTTTTTTTATCTGCACCATCACCAATTATTTGAAATACAATTCTTAAATCTCTGTGTTTTTTATATATAATTTTAGCAGCTTCTATTATGGTTTTGATAGAGTGCGCCATACCAATTGTTCCAATATAACTTATTGTAAAAAATTTAGAGCTTCTTTTAACATATTTATTTTTTTTAAAATCAAAAAACTTAGTATCGACTCCGTTCATAACTACTTTGATTTTTTTTTCTGGTAACCCTAGATTAATTAGATATCTTTTAAAAGAATAGGTTACCGGTATAATTAAATCAGCTGAAAAATATAATTTTTTTTCAATTACTTTTGCAATATTATATAAATGCCTCTTGTTATTGATACCAACTGCTAACATACTATCTGGCCACAAATCTCTTAATTCTAATATAAAAGAAGTTTTTTTAATTTTTGCTAACATCAGAGAAGCTATAGGTGTAAACATATGTGGGGTAGTTCCAACAATCACATCTATATTTTTTATGGAAAGACCGTTTATAAATGATGTAAACATAAAACTAGCTTGATCTAATATTCTTTTCCATATTCCAGAATTTGGAGACATGTATGTCCAGACTCTAAAAACATTTATACCATCAATATTTTCAATATTACGGAATTTGTTCTTATAACCCTCAAATATTTTCCCTGAAGGAAAGTTAGGAAATGAGGTTATAACAGTTACCTTATGACCTTGTTTTACCCATACTTTGCAATGCTCAAAGCCCCTAGTTGCAGGCGCATTGGTTTCAGGATAAAAGTTATCAGAAATAAGAAGTATATGCATCATAGTTTACCAAGTTAAGATTATTTCTGATTTCGATTTTTGTAATGATATTGATATGCACTTAGTTTTTTTTAATATCCCAAATTCAGGTGCATAAAATTTTTCTACTATTTTGGGCTCGCCATGTTTAATTAAAAGATAAACTTTATCACTTTTATTTTTTAAAATATATTTTTTTTTTAAATCATTTTTAATGAGTTTTATGTCGGGATGTAATATAAAATTTGCTATTGCAGAACAATTTTTAGAAACCACTTCATCCTTTATAAAAATTTTATTTTCGTTAAAAATCCAATTTCTATAATGATAATTTTTTTTTGTTATTGTACTATATCCATCATGATAGCAAGAGATATAATATGTTGATTCAGATTTTTTTGTTTTTAATCCAAATACCCTTGCCCGAAAGGCAACTCTGAAGCTGGACCAAACCTCTGTTGAATTTTTTTTATCTACTTCAACAGTATTGTGAGATTTAGTACTTCTTTCTAAAAACCTTCTATACGAGTTTTCATACGTAGAAACACCTAAATTTACAAAAAATCTTTTTTTAAAGAAAGAAGCCTCAAATGATAATGAGTCTGCATGAGCGTGACCTGGAATATAAGATGCACCAATTGAACCTACATCTAAAAAACTTGTAGCATCTTTTTGATCAACCCTAATAAAGCCTGAACTTTGCAATTTTTTTATACTTATATTATTGCTTGATTTATAATTATTTGAAGCATTGATACCAAGTTTTTTGGCATATTTAGACAATGTAATTATATTATTAGAAATATTTGATGAATTATCATTAAAATTTGGAGTTTCACCATTTTTGTAAGACATTATATTTAACCACGATAACATTTTTTTGGCAGTCAAATTTAATTGATTTCTGAAATTAAGAGGTAACATATTGTTGCACTTATACGAAAGATTGATTATATCTAAAATATCTTCAAGTATTATAGCGTGATACATAGGTGATTTTTCAAAATGGCCACCATCTTGTAAAATTTGCTCTTTGAGTTGCTTTCTGTAAATTTGTACTCCTTTTAATCTCCACTTTTTTGAGTCTTGATCAACAAAAAAAAGCCCTGAAAATATTAAAGCTTTTGCATTTGCTAAGATATGATTACCTAATAAATGCCATTCAAGATTATGATACAAATAGTCAGTTTGCTTTCTCAAACTTAACTTAACATTGTCGTTCATTATGTTAGTATGCAAATAAAATTTTATCCAATTTACTATTCTTATAGAAGTAGGGTAAGGGTCGTAACCATAGTAGTTTGGGGATTTAACCTCATTCACCCATCTTTTCATAAAATCTAAGGCTATTGAATGTCTAATTTTGTCCATGTTACAATTAAGAAAATCAAAATAGTTTAAATTGTATATCCACAATTTTGAATATTTTATTTTCTCTATTTCTAAATTATCTGGGATAGATTTAACTTTGTTTAAAAAAACAAATTTATTTTTACTAATTATAGAATTTGGCTTTGGCAAAAATTTAGTTTTAATTTTTAAATTATTAATTTTTTTAATTGTATTAAATTTAGTAAATTTTCTTGGTTTTAAATAGTAGTATATTCTCCATAATATTTGACTAATTTTTAAATAATATAAAGTAACCAAAAATAGTTTTAAATTTAGGAGATTTGACATTAAATACTTTTATCTATCTCAAAAGATGCTTTTGTTACGTTGATAATTTCTTCTATTGAAGGAACATCTTTATTTTGATTATAATTTAATAACGTATTCATCATTTTTTCTACACCTTTATTTTGTATAAAAGAAAATTTTGAACTTTGATTTTTATACCCATAAAATTTAATTGACTTGAAATTATTAATTTGAATTATTTTTTCGGAGTGAAATATTTCAACTCTCTCTTTTGGGAAACTCCTGTTCCCGTTAGTTATATAGTGAATGTTTCCAATTGACCCATTATTTAATTTTATTGTTGCAAACACATTTTTACCATTGGAATGTGATAAAGAATTGACATCTATATCTACTATAAGAGAATTAGTAATGTAAACTAACAAATCTAAGAAATGACACATTTCTCCAATTATTCTACCGCCCCCAATTTTACTATCATGTACCCAATGATCTTTGGATATAATACCTGCATTAATTGTAATATTAATGACAATAGGAGAGTAAGTATCTACCACAAGAGACTTACTAAGTTGGTAAAATGGTGCAAATCGTCTATTAAAACCAATAAAAAGACTTGATTTAGAAGTTTGATATTCATCAATTATTGCATTTAACTCTTTGTTATTAATACATAGCGGTTTTTCAACATAAACATTTTTATTTTTTTTAAGACAATCAATTACTAATTGAGCATGACTATCGTGATTGGTGGCAACAAAAACAGTTTCAATTTCATTATCTTCTAGTATATCTTTTAAATCACACGAAAAATTTTTAAATCTAAACTTTTTTCCTAAATGAGCTAAAGTAACTGGATTTCTTGAAACTAAAGTTTTTAAATCTACTCTAAATTTTGCTAAACAAGGTAATAAAAAGGATTGAGCATAATTACCTGAACCAATAAACCCTATTTTTTTTATAGAATTTGAGATTATTTTTTTTTCTACTATAGTTTTATCATTAATAATAAAATTTTTATTTTTTTGCGCTTTTTTCTCAGGATTTGAAAAATATAAAATATTACCCAAGATAGTATTATTTTTATTCAATTGCTTATAAACTTCAACAGCATCCTCAAATTTATGTTTTTGCTTAGAAACTCCAAATAGTGAAATTTGTTCATTTTGTAATAAATTTAGGAATGCGTTAAAATTTCTTCCAGCACTCCATCTGACATAATCTATAGGGTAATCTTGATTTTTATTTTCATATTTAGTATCGTATCTTCCAGGACCATAAGACCTGCTAACCTGAATTGATATTTCTTTTTTGAATAGTAAGTCTCTATCTACATCAATACCAACAGTCCCAACAATGATTATTCTGCCCCTTGATCTTGTGATTTTAACAGCATCAACACAAGGTTGATTACTCTTAGTTGCTGTTGCAATTATAACTCCATCAACTCCTTGGCCATTAGTAATTTCTTCAATCTCTTTTTCAATATTATTACAGGATGAAAGGTTTATTTTCTTAACGTTTTTATTCTTTATAAGAGAGAGTCTGTCTTTATTTTTTTCAACTACAACTACATTACAACCATTTGCAAGTAAAATTTGTACCAAAATATTACCTATTAAACCTAATCCCATTATACAAATAGTTTCACCAATAGTTGGTTTTACCAATCTTACAGACTGAAGCGCAATAGCTCCAATTACTCCAAAAACAGCATCTTCACTTTTTACATTATCTGGAATCTTGGAAACCAAATTAGAAGGAACATTTACTATTTCTGCGTGTGATCCATTAGATAAGACTCTGTCACCTATTGACACATTTTCAACACCTTTTCCTATAGCAATAACTTTCCCGACATTAGAATATCCGAGAGAGAGTGGGTCTGTTAATTTTCTTTTGACAGTTGCAACTGTTGCCGCAAGACCATCAGACCTTACTTTATCTAGGACTTGCTTAACTTTTTCAGGTTTTTGTCTGGCTTTTGAAATTAATCCTCCTTTACCAAAATCTAACAGCATTTTTTCAGTTCCTAATGATATAAGTGACATCTCCGTTCTAATCAAAACATAGCTTTCTCTTACCGTTGGGGAGGAGGTTTCAACAATTTGCAAGTTTCCATGCATTAGATCTTGAATCAGTTGTTTCATTATAAATCTCTCAAATTATTCTTCTTTGATAGTTCGTAGAACTTATATTCTCTCATTCTCATAACCTCAGATCTAAGATGAGACCAAATAAAGCCTTCTTTACCAGCTAAAAACAATCCTCTTATGATATAATAATATAAAAATAACAATAAAAACCTTCCTGGGATACTTGAAAAGTTTTGTTTAATCCACATTCTTTTGTTGTCTCTATTTCCAAATAAAGAAGGTTTGAAAGGTAAATGTTGTTTTTTTACTCTAGCCATTGCTTCTGAAGAACTATATTGATTTTGTTTTGCGTACCAATGTTCTAAAGTTGGGCTATCTAAATGGATTAATTTTTCACTCAACTTAAAAACATTACCTTCTATAATTGGAGTTTCATTAACCAAAACATCTGTAAATTTTGCTTTACCTGTCTTCCATATTCTTGTTACCTCTTGAGTAATTGGCAGTTCTTTACCCATAAAATATAAAACTCTATCAAAAGCGTATCCCACATTATTTTTATTTTTTAAATTTTCTGATATTTCAACCTTTAACTTTTCAGTCAGCCTCTCATCTGGATCTATTTTCATTGTAAATTTACTTTTAATATTGAATATCTTAAGCGCAAAATTCCACTGATCGCCAAAATTTGTGAACTTTCTTTGCTTGTATACTATATTATTTTTTTTAAGAATATTTATTGTATTATCATTGCTAAAGCTATCTAGGACAAATACTTCAGAAGCCCAGTTTTCCAACTGTTTTATAGCATCATTCAAATTATGACCTTCATTTAAAGTAATCATAATTACAGCTAATGAAATTTTTTCCCTTTTAGATTGCATTTTCACACTAACTTATTGGATAATGAATAAATTACATTCTATTTTTCTTTTTTAAAAGAAATTAATAGTGTAATTTATCCTACTAAATATTTTAAAACAAAACTAAATTTAAAAATAAATTCAAAACTTATATATTTAAAAATACTATGATTTATATCTAATTAGATGCTAGTTTTTATGATATGTTAGGCATTATTTCATTGTCTAGTTGCTAATAAAACAATGTAAAGGTGAAATTTGTCTAAAAAAATTATTAACATATTTGTTACTTACCACGAAAATATGATAGGTAAAGCTATCATCAATAGACTTAAAAAATCTGGTGAAAATATTAAAATATTTATTAATGAAAATTTAGATTTAACCTCTCAGTCAGATGTAGAATTTTTCTTTCAAAAACACACTATTGATCAAGTATATATAACTGGTGGTAAATCTGGTGGAATATTAGCCAATAGTAAATATCCTGCAGAGTTTATTTACAATAATCTAGTCTCTCAAACTAACATTATAAATTCTTGTTTTTTAAACAATGTTAGAAAAATACTTTTTATTGGTTCTAGCTGTGTATATCCAAAAATAACAAGCTTCCCTACTATTGAAGAAGAACTTTTAACAGGACCACTTGAGTTAACTAGTGAACCTTATGCTATTTCAAAAATTGCAGGATTAAAACTTTGTAATAGTTATAACAAGCAATATGAAAAATCTCATAATCTTGACTACAGAGCTGTTGTTCCTACAAATTTATATGGACCTGGAGATAAATATAATATTGAAGAATCTCATGTAATTTCTAGTTTAATTTGTCGTATGCATGAGGCAAAAATAAATGAGTCAGAGAAAATAGTTTTATGGGGTACTGGTAAACCAAAAAGAGAGTTTTTATTTATTGAAGATTTTGCAGATGCTGCAATTTTTGTAATGAATTCTGAAAAAAATAAATATGAAAAGATTATTAATAATGTACCACATCTAAATGTCGGAAGTGGCGAAGAAATTTCTATATTTGATTTGGCATGTTTAATTGCCGAAATTGTTAATTACAATGGTAAAATAGAATTTGATAACTTAAGTCCAGACGGTGCAATGAGAAAAATATTAGATGTTTCAAAGCTTTATTCTATGGGTTGGAGTTACAAAACAAAATTGAGAGAAGGTCTCTGTAAGACTTATGATTACTTCTTAAATAATTTATAAAGGGAGTTGAAAAAGTGTCTATTTCAGCTTTATTTTTAGATAGAGATGGTACCTTAGTTAGAGATAATGGGTATGTTCATAAAATACAAGATTTTGAATTACTAAAAGGTGTAATTGAAGGGTTAAGATTTGCTTTGGATAAAGGATTTAAACTCTTTGTTGTTTCTAATCAAGGAGGTATTAGTTTAAAAAAATTTACGTTAGAAGATATGGTTTCATTTAATAAAAAACTTACGACTGAATTGTATAAAAATGATATAGAAATAGTTGAAATTAGGTATTGTATTCATCACCCTAATGCATTAGACAAAAAAATGCGCCGTTGTAATTGTCGAAAACCATCCCCTAAAATGATTTTAGATTTATGCTATAAATACAATATAGATATCAAAAAAAGTTATATGGTTGGAAATACTAATGTAGATCTTAAAACTGGTGAAAATGCAGGATGCGGGTCAATTTTAATAGAAGAAGGAAAATTCTATGAAACTTTGAAGTCTAAATTATAATATCTTGTAAATTTACATGAATCAAGTTGTAGGTGACTTTAAGACTAACTCTTATGATTTAAAATTTAATAAATTATATGTTTTAGTAAACAATCATATCTTTAGTATTGATATTTTAATATGTGTATTAATATTGTATGATTATATGATAATTTTTAGTTAATTCAAGAAGGTCCATAAATGAAAAGTTATACAAATTTTGAAGCACATATACGGGAATCATCAGAAGTCAAGATGAAAACTTTAAACAAGATGGAAAAAATTTGCAAATCAATTGTAAGTGAATTATCAACTACATTGAAAAGAGGTAACAAAATTCTAATTTTTGGTAATGGTGGTTCTGCTGCAGACAGTCAACATATTTCTGCCGAATTTATGAGCGTATTAGAAAAAAAAAACCACGATAGAGGCCCACTTAGTGCTATTTCCTTAGCAACTGATATCGCATTTATAACGGCCCATGCTAACGACTTTCACTTTGACAATATTTTTACAAGACAGATTGCTGGTCTTGCAAAAAAAGGAGATGTTCTTCTAGGCATATCAACTAGCGGTAATTCTAAAAATGTAAATAATGGTATGAAACTTGGACAAAAGTTAGGTTTATCTAGAATCTCATTTACAGGATTGTCAGGTAAAAACTTAATTGATAACAGTGATATTCCATTTGTAGTACAATCAAAAAACACCCAAATTATTCAAGAAACTTATATTTGCTTTGCACATATAATTATAGCAGAAGTTGAAAAAGAATTAGATTTAAATTGTACAAAACAATAAAAAAAATAATTTATAATCAGTTTGAAGTTAATTTTGATCATTCCTTCAAAAACATATCATTTTTATATTGTATTTTTATAACTTTATTTTGTGCAAAAAATCACTACGCAGTAGATGAGTCTATTCTTTTAAATTCATTGTTTAATCAAAGTACAGTTTTTTTTGTTGATGTAGCAACTGGTAAGAGTATTATTCACTACTTAGGTTTAATCTTTTTAAAACTTGGAGTAAGCCATTATTTCCTTTCAATAAGTTTGTTTTTTTTTACAAACATAATCTTTTGGTTTTCTTGTGCAAACATAATTAAAAAGTATGTTACAGATAATGCATTTTTAATTTTAATCTTTGTGTGGTTTATTACACAAATAAATTTATTTACCTTTATAAATCCTTCATATGAATATCCTATAACATACAATCCTCACTTATCAACTTTTTCAAGTGCTATTTTTATTGGCTCAATTTCTATATTTTTAAACCAAAAGTATACAAAAAGCATATTTATCAGTCTGTTAAATATCATTGTTCACCCAATTTTGGGTATTTTTAATTTATTAATTCTAGGGTTTTTCTTATTGCTAAAAAAAATAGATATTTTCAAAATTGAAAAAAAAAATATTATTTATCTAATTATAATTTTATTTTTATTTACTTTTTTTATCGTATCCTTCAGTTATACACAAAATGTTATTAAAACGTCCACTTTAATTTCATACGACGATAGTATCCAAAACGTTGATCTTTCAATTACACTTCACAAAATTTGGGAACTTTCTCACAGAAACCAATCATTTGATTTAAGTTTTTATATTCCATCAATTTTGTTTGCGATTTACCTAATTTTTTTATTAAAGTATCAACATTATAACTATTTTAATGATAATTATAGCCTATTATTTGTAACTTTTATGCTACCATTCCTTATTGCTATAATTAGTCAAATTTTGTTATTTTTTAATTTTTTATTTATAGATCAATATATACCAGGAAGGTTTTTAATTTTTTCAAATTTTGTTGTAAAATTATTTTTTTTTAAATTTATAGTTGTTTTATTTTTTCATAAAAAGTTTTTACCTTTATTTGTTTTCTCGTCATTTTTTTTTCTTTGGCCATTTTTTTACTCTTTTATGATAAATAATATTTCACTTAATCAATTATTAATATTTACTAAATTGAATTTATATAATTTATCATTTTTAGTAGTTTTACTAATTTTATTTAGTTTTAAAGCTATAGTTAATATCAAAGGCAAAGACAAAAAAATAATTTTCTTGTCATCTGTTCTAGCATTATTAGTGTTCTTTTATGAAAAGAAATTCTCTTCTATTTCTTATTTTTCTAACTCTAAATTTAAAGCTAATGCTCTTTTAATAAAAGAAAATAATTGTCCAAAGATATTGCCCGGCAGAGGTGTGTTAGTATCAAATTTTATTCAATACAATTATTTACTTAGGTCATGCGAAATTGTTCCATTTATGATGCCTTCTATCCAAGATGGAATTTTTTACAATCAAAATAAAATGGTTGAATTTATAGATTTGTTTAAGATTACCTATGGTATTAATCTTTTAAATCCTAAGTTATCCAAAAAAAATGATACCCTAATCCAATTCAATAGTGATTTATTTAAAAAATACTGGGAATACAGTGTTTCAGAGGAATTAATAAACAAGCTAAGAAAATTGAAAATTAAATACATAGTAACACCTCAAGATTGGAACATAAAATTGAATAAGGTTTATACTTTTTACGACAATGATGTTTATCAGTTGTTTTAAACAAAATTAATTATTAAAAATCAATCAGATATATAACTTGAATTCTTAAATCTCTTGTAAAGAGAAATAATTATTATTAAAAAAATAAAAGAGCATATAATCATTTTAAGCAAAAATGAAGTTTGTCCGTATGCAAGTTGATCAATTATGCCAGCCCCGAAACCAGCAGGAATAAAACAGCCTGGAAATGAACTTAGTAAAGCTTTATAGAAAAAACTAAATCTTTTTGCTCTACTTAAGCCAAAAAAATAACCCATACTTGATCCTGGAAGAAGAGGATTAAAGTAAAAAATAAAAATGTTTTTCCAACTTGATGTTAGTTTCAAAAAATTTTTATTCATATTTTTTTGTATTTTGTTAAATGTTTTGAATTTATATAAGAATGAATTTTTGTTGAAATAATTTCCTAAGTAAAAGGTAATGTTGCTTCCACAACATTGAGCAATTAAAGCAATCACACCACCAATTTCAAATCCTAGCAACCCACCACTCAAAATTGGAATGTAACTACACGGCATAAAAAATATTGCAGAAAATATTTGTAATATGATTATAAATATTATTATTAAATATATATTGCCTTGGGAAAATTCTTTTAAAAATAAAAATATTTCATTACTAAATAATTCCATAAATAATCTTTACATTAATTTTAGTGCAATAAATAATTTTAGTTGCAAAGTAAACATTTCTTGAAAATTAAATAATTATGATATAAGAATTATCATAATTTCCAAATAAATAATAGGTATATAATGCAAACTGTAGGATACAGGGATATTCTGAAAATAAGTAAAGACAAAGGTTTTAAATTTAGAACTTTCGATTACTCAATAGTAGGTAATTATAAAAGTTGCGATGCACTATTTAATCACAGAGATGTTCCGCATTTTAATCATTTACATCCTAATTTAGCGTATGGGTTTGGAAATGAAGGGTTACATTATGGGGAAATTGCATCTTTTATTAGATACTTTAAATTTTTGGGATTTACCTTCCCAATTGTTACCTTAATGAAAGATGATACAAAAAACACTGTTTTAGAAACTTTTAGTTTTTTTTGTTTTTATTTCATGAAAGTAAACACTGAAACAGACTTGAAAAATGATCAATGTGAGTCAAAAATTACATACTACATTGGTTGCAAAAGTAATATTATCCTCAGTATGTTCACACCATTTTTTAAAAAAATGTTTAAGAAAAGTTTTGAAGACTATAAAAATGATGATCATCCTTTTTTAAATAGAAGAGGTGATTTAAGGCAAAAAGGATTTGTATTTGATAGAGATAATTCTACTTTCAGTTTTGACAGCACTATAAATATTCAAAAGCAACGTTGTTTTTTTACAAAAGAAAATTCAGAAAAATCATCCATTAAGATTAATCTAAACGAAATTAAAAATAACCAGATGAACAAATTTGGAGACATTGATATTTTAGGTTTTCAAATATACAGAAAAGATAACTTCCTTCATATTTTTCATAGAGTGTGCCCTCACGAAGGTGGAGATTTAGATGTGAATAACGATGTTGGAATTAAATACACTATGGAGAAATTTTTAAAAAATAGGTGTAGAGTTCGTTGTAATGTTCATAATAGATTATTTAAACCCATTTTGATTATAAATCTTAGTAAAAAAGATAAAAAATTTACATCAAAAGCATTTGAATTTGAGTTGTCCAAAGATGATTTAGTCATTTCAACTAAAAGTGATAAAAAATTTAACAAAATTGATTGGTGTGCTTAGTTTTTTTAAATATTTTATTAATCGAAACCAATATAATTATTAACAATGTATCTAGGTCTCTTTTTAACTTCTCTATGAATAGAACCAATATAAAGTCCTAAGAAACCTAGCATTAAACTTTGAAAACTTCCAAATATTAAGATACCCAAAAATAATGAAGTTGAACTAATGCTATCTTCTCCAGTAAAAAATAAAAATAAAGTCCTCAATATAAGAATTGCTGATATTAAAAAAGATATAAGTCCAAGTATAAGTGAAAACCGGACAGGGAAGTCTGAAAATGGCGTCAGAGAAATCTCAAAAAAATTAAATATTACTCCCAAACCTAATGGATGACCAGAAGAACCATACTTTCTAGCCTCTCTTTCATAAAAAATTTGTTTTCTACTAAAACCTATATAATCTATAACAAATCTAAAAAAAGGTAGATTTTCACCAAACTTTACGTATTCATTTATAACTCTTCTAGAAATTAATCTAAAGTCACCAGAATCTCTTTGAATCTCAACATATGTAAATAACTTAAGTATTCTATAGCCAATATTAGAAATAACTTTCTTTAAAATGGTTTCTCCTTTTCTTTTTGTTCTTGTGGTATAGACAACATCATATTCATCTTCTATCCAATATTTGACCATTTGAGGAATTAATCTTGGTGGATCTTGCAGGTCTATATCAATATTTATAAGCGCATCACCACTAGCTGCTTTAACACCTGCCATTATACTTTCCATAGGTCCAAATCTTCTCGACATGTTGATAAGTTTAACTTTAGGATTTATTTTGTGCTGGTTAACAATATTTATTAGGGAGTTGTCTGTTGAACAATCGTTAATAAAAATTATTTCATAATCAATCGTTTTAATTGATTTTAAAACTTTAACAACTTCTCTAACAAAGGGTTCAACGCATTCTTGCTCATTATATAGAATTGAAATTAATGACAATTTTTTCATAAAAGTCAATCATTTACTAATTTAAAAATCTTTGGATTACTAGGATGTTTATATCCGCCTAGAGTGTCATTATGTGTTTCAAAATTATCTGGAAAAAAACAAAAATTTTTGTCACCCATACTCCAAAAAGTATCTTTATCAACTGTTTCTTCCTTTCTTATCGATGACACATTCATGTTATCAATCTTAGCATCCTTAAAACTTTTCAAATCTGGTATTAATCCATCAAAACCAGTATCGAGTGAAACTCTTATTCCCGCACCAGGTTTACGAAAAGATCGATGAATAATTGTAGCGTCTGCCAATATCATAAAACCAGCTTTTGGTTCATAATCAATTTCTTTAAATTTTTTGGCAAAATTATCACCGTCTTCAGCCTTTTTAACTGGTTTCAGCCAATCCTCTGAAAAATCACTCGGTGGATAAGCATATTTTAGGTGATTATTTTCAATATCACCCAGTATATATAAATGAACAGCAATCCAATTTGGGTTAGCTCCAGTCCAAGTGTCAGAGTGCATTTTTTCTGTAGGGTGAGCTCTATTTAGATTACTTTTATCTTCAACACCATACTTCAACCTGATATTAGGTGGAAAGTGAAAGTTTTCAATTTTTGAAAAAATCTTTAAGCTGTCTAATATCTTGATGTAAGATTTTAAAAAGTTATTAAAGTCTAAACTTAACTCTCTTTTTGGCACAAGCATTCCGTTAGGTGTCATATTTTTAATGCACCCTTCATTATTTAGGATTTTTTCAATTAATAAATCTATGTTAGTAGTTAATGCATCTAATTTCATACATTTTGACAAATATATCGCAGCGTATAATTGCAAATTTTTAAACAACTCATCATTAATTTTGACTTCTACCATTAAGTCGTTAATTTTTTTACACTCAAATGATTCTGTCAGGGATTGAAAATATTTTTTTCTTATTTCTAATGACATTAGTTAACTCTTATTTACCTACACTCATTTGCGAAAAATTAAGAGGTTCAATTTTAATGTTTTTGTTAAAAACATCTCTGTCATTATAAGTGTCAAAAATTTCACATATGTGTGGTGACAAATGATATCCAATTTCAGTTAGTTCAAAACCATCTTCATTCATTATCAGAAGGCCATCTTGTTCAACTTGTTTTAAAAGATTAATTTCATTTTCAAAATGATCTACAAAGCTATTGATGCATTGGTTGTCGTAGTCTTTAAAGCTTATTTTAAAATAAGTTCTTATAGTTTTTATTATGTCTCTTCTCAACTTGTCTTCTTTATTTAGTTTAAGGCCTCTATAAATAGGGAAATCACCTGATTTTATTGCGTCAGTATATAAGTTTCTTTCATAATAGTTTTGAAAATAATAATCTCCGAATGATCCGTGAGCAGAACTCCCTACTGCTATGAAATTGTTGGCTTCTCCAACTTGGGTACCTAAAGAGTTGTAATAAGCTTTCTTCTCCTCCATAGCTTCAGACAACTCGTCGTTAGGAAGTGCATAACTTTCAAAACCTGCTTGCTTATATCCAGATTTAATTAAAAGATTTCTAGCTCTATGAAAAATTGCTCTTCTATCATAAAAATCTGGTAAAGCCTGATTTCTAACCATATTAGTCATATATCGTCTAGTATTAGGCTTATAATGCATATACATTGTTTGAAGTTGAGTTGGTTTAATTCTTGAAACATGATCAATTGTTTCTTCTATAGTTTCTACAGTTTGAGCCGGAAGACCAATTAGCAAATCAAAATTAATTGCAGGAAATAAACTTCTGATCTCTTCAGTCAATAATTCTTCAACCAATTGTGGTGGTTGTATTCTATTTATTTCTTGTTGCACTCCTAAATTAAAATCTTGTATACCGAAAGATAATCTATTTACTCCCATTGAGTGGTAAAATTTTAGTTTGTCGACATCAACTCTTCTAGGGTCTATTTCAACTGTCCATGTTTCTATATTTTCAAAATTTATAAGATCTTTCATCTTATCTTTTAAGGCTAGAAATTCTGGTTTTTTATAATAAGTCGGCGAACCACCACCAAAATATATCTCTTTGAATTTGGGCTTTTTTCCAATTTCTTTGAAAACATCTACAAGCATGTCAATTTCTTTGAATAAAACATTATAAAGATAATCTTTAACCTTTTGATAGTCTTTAGTAATTTCCTTTGAACATAGACAAAAATAACATAATTGTTCACAAAATGGTGTGTGCACATAAAACATAGAGTTAGAACCATCGCTGTTAGACAACCAATCTTTTAAAGCTTCTTTGTAGTCAATTGATTGAAGACTTTCATCCCAATGAGCTTTTGTTGGGTATTCAGTGTAATCAAATACCAGAGGTTGAATATATTTTTTTAAAAGATTTATGTTGTCTGTAATTTCCATTATATATCTCTTTAAAATTGTACAAGCAAAAGCGAAAACTTTATATCACAATTTATTTAAATTAGCTAATAAGATTTTTTAAACCTTAAGAAGAACTATAAATATTTCAGATTCTTAATCTATTTAATTAAAGAATTTTCCACTCAAGCATCAATACAAGTTTTATTAAATAGTTGTTTTAATACTATAATAGAATTATATATATTATAACCTAAAGAATAATAATGACAGATTACAAAAAAAACGAAATTAATATTTTTAATAAAGCTTGTTTATGCAGGGCTTTTGAGAAAAAAGTTTATAAAGCAGTTAAAAATAAAGAAATAACTATTCCAGTTTATCTATCTGCAGGCCAAGAATATATAGCTAGTACAATCGCAACTTACCTTGATTTCAAAAAACAAAACGAAAAGCAAATTTTCATTCAACATAGAGGACATTCAACATATTTAGCATTTGGTGGTAAACTAGAATTACTAATTTATGAGCTTCTAGGAAGTACAAAGGGTTGTGCAAATGGGATGGGAGGATCCGCATCAATACAAGGAAAAGATATCAATCTCTTTGGTCATGACGGCTTGATGGGAAGTCAAGGTCCAATAGCAACAGGAGCATGTTTTGGAAACAAAATATTTACTCTATGTTTTGCAGGTGATGCAGCGGCAGAAGAAGATTATTTTTTAGCATCTATTGGATGGGCAGTCACCAAATCTTTACCTATTTGGTTTATTGTTGAAGACAATAATTTGTCAATATTGACAGAAAAAAAATTTAGAAGAAATTGGGAAATGAATAATGTAGCAAAAGGTTTTGGTATGCAATCATTCAATGTAGATGACGATCCAAAAGCTTTATGGGAAACTCTTGAAAGAGCATCTTTAAACCAACCTGCTCTATTTAATATAAATACTAAAAGACTTTTTTGGCATGCGGGTGCTGGAATAGATAACGAAAAAGAATTTGATAGACACGCAATATACATTGATAAATATAAGAATTCAAAAAAACAAGAATTAGCAGATCAAATGATAGAAGAAATCTGGGAAAAATGCAGCAAAAATCTCTAAGGCAAACTATTAAAGAAATAGTATATGATCACTTAAAAACAAATAATGGCATTGCAATGGGCCAATGCTTGTCAGCTGTTGGCTGGGTTGGTGGAACTTTGCCTGAATTGTATGAGGAAGATGGTATGATAGAACTTTCAATGGCTGATGTAGCAGGAGGGGGGTTTGCAGTTGGGTCTGCTTTGGCAGGCAAAAGGCCAATTTATATTATAAGATATCAAGGTTTTAATTGGTTTAATGCTCCAATAATTATAAATTATGCAGCGAAAAGTAAAGAAATTTGGGGGATACCATGCCCAATATTTGTAAGATCAATAGCGATGGAAGGTGGAATTGGGCCAGTCGCTGGTTCTTCTCATCATTCAATTTATTATAGAATGCCTGGTATAAAAATTTTTAGCCCAATGACACCTAATGAATACTCAACCGTTTACAAAGAATTCATGGCAAAAGAAGAAGTATTTTATATATCAGAACATAGAAAATCTTTTGATAATCAAGAGAATTTTGAAAATATAATTAACGAAAAAGCTGATTTTACTATATTTGCCATTTCAATCACTAGATTTAGCGCAATAAAAGCACATGAAGCTTTATCTAAACTTGGTTATGTAATTAATTTAATACATCTATGGAGGTTGAAACCTTTGATACTTAACGAAGAAGAACTGACGAGTCTAAAAAACTCTAAATATGGAGGATTGGTTCTTGATGATGATTATGTTGATGGAATTGCGAAAGCAATTGCTTATGAATTAATGTGTAATACGAAAAACAATGTAAGCGTATTGGGTCTTAAGAATAAAACAGCAGGTTTTGACAAAAAAGTTGATAATCTTCCTCCGTCATCAGAAGAAATTAAAAAAGAAATTTTGAGAATTATTAATTTAAACAAAGGATAAAATATTGTCATCACTAAATTACAGAAAACAAAGAATGGACGAAATTAGTCAAAAATGGCATATGACTAAACGTAATAACTTTTTTCTTGAAAAAAAAATAGCACGTAATCAGTTCCTTAACTTAAAAAATTCAATAAAAGCTTATATTTCAAAAGCTATGCACATTGAATATGCTGACAATGATGATCAGTTCATGCAAAACGTAGAAGTTGGCAAACATGATTTAACAAATATTACTCCAAATGGTGCAGTTGTTCCCAAAAAAGAATACGCAATAGAATATAATTTATTTTTGAAACATTGGTGTGAAATCACTGCATCTCTAGTAGAACCTAATCCAGAACTACTTAAAAAATTTAGAGTTACCCCAAATATAAGAATAAAATTTGGCGACGAAATCACTGAAAACAAAAATAGAAATTTAAACACTGCGATCCCACATTCAGACTCATGGGTAGAGGGACCTTTTGGATTAAATATGCATGTACCAATCATAGGTGATTGTAAATCAAATTATTTATGTTTTTATCGTTTAATAAGTGAAAACAAATTCGATGATAATTTTTTAAAAACTTCGGAATCTTATAACGATATGCAATGGGTTTTGGAAAACTACAAAGAGGATAGTTTAATACCAAATGAAGGTTATCTCAATTTATCTGATTATACATTACTTCATAAAACCAAAAGAGAACCTCATTGTGGTTCAAGAATATCAATAGACACTACAATTTTAGTTGGAGACCACCCAATCCATCCAGATAGAGATGTTGAATACCTCGATGAAATCCCTAGAATTGGTGAAAACTTGTTTATTGTATGTGAAAGATCCGAAAAGAATGCTGTTATTGAAAAAAAAACTACATACAGTAACTATACAACTGGGTCTCTTACAAGGTTAAAGCTTTAAAAGTACAGATAAGATAATTTAACCATCAACTAATCTTCTTTTAAGTTTAATCTTAGTTGTTTCTTCTAGTTGTTCTACTGCTTTATTTCCAAACTTTTCTAATAGTAATTTCTTATAGGGTTGATGCGTATGATAATCTTGCCATGCCTTATCTCTAAATTTTAAAATTTCTGATGCTGTTAAATTATCATTGCTTAGATTTAATGTTTCATATGAATGTTGACTAAAGCCTTCATATTTTGAGGGTAATTCAATACCCTTTTGTTTCGCTTCACTGTATAAAGGAGACCCTGGATATGCCATTGCACAATAAAAATTAGCCATTTCAGTTGGATTTTCCTTTGCAAATTCTAAAGTTCCTAACATAGAATCTTGAGTTTCGTTTGGAAGCCCAAAAATATAATTACCACCAACATTAATGCCCTCATTTCTTATCATTTTAATTTGATCTACAATATTAATGATTTTATACCCAGATTTGTGAATTTCTGCTCTATGACTTTCACTTGGGTTTTCAATGCCTAATCCTAACCAATTAACACCTGCTCTTTTTAGTTTTGATAAATATTCTGGTTTACATGTATCAACTCTTGAGTATGCCCAAATGTTAAATTTATAGTTTCTTTCAATTATTAAATCACAAATTTTCATAAAGTGATTTGGATTTAACACAAATAATTCGTCAGCTATTTTAATATTAACTATGTTATTTTTAGCGAGAAAGTCAAATTGCTTAATTATAAAATCAGGTGTCCACGTTCTAAATTTATTACTATCCGCACTGGTTATTTCAGTGCCTGGTAAAGTTCTGTTAATTATATTAATCATACAAAAAGAACACCTGTAAGGACAGCCTAGGCTAGTGTATAAAGCTGCGAAAGGTTTTTTTTCACTTTTATTTGACCATGAGTGCCATCCTGCAGTTCTATAATTTTTTAAAGATGGTAGTAAATCCCAAGCAATACCTGGCAAAATAGTGTCTAAATTTCTCTTTTCAACTGGATGATTGTATGGATTTAAAATTATATTATTTTCAAAATCTCTATAAGCCAAACCATTGATTTTGTCTAAATGTGATCTAAAGTTTTTATCCGACACAAGCGCTCTTATTGTGTACACACCCTCATTTGTACATACAGCATCTATACTTGGTTCATTTTTTAGAGTTTCTTTTGGAAGCGCTGCGACATGACCACCAACAAACAAAATAAAAGTTTCAGGATTAAGTTTTTTTATTTCGTTTGCCGCAGATACAGCACCTGACATATTCTGCGAAGAGGCAGATGGTTGTTGTCCGTATACTACCAAACACACAATTCTAGGTTTGAAGTCTTGCACTTTTATAGCAATTTGACTATCTAAAAGATGCTCAGCTTCTGCGTCTAAAATAGCCGCTCCTTTCCCCATAGATTTAACACTATTAGCTAAGAGACCAGCCCAAATTGGTGGCTCAATAGCTGCATCTTTTTTGTGAAGATCTTGATATATCTTTTTAGATGCATTTGGATGTACAAATAAAATGTCAATCAAAATTTTATCCTGTTTTAAATTTTACGGTTAGACTTGGTTCGTAATATATCTTTTTGTACCAGTGTTTTCAAATTTAAATTTAACATTTATGTATGGTTTGAGTGCTTTTATTATATTATTTTGTTTTTCTTTAGGTACAACAAAAAGAACAAATCCTCCACCTCCAGCACCTAACATTTTGCCTCCAATCGCACCATTTTTGATAGCAATATCATAGGCAGTATCAAAACTATCATTCGAAACTTTGGGATGAAGTTTCCTTTTCCTTAACCAATTTTGATGCATTAAGTTGCCAAATTCATAAATGTCAAAATTTTGTGCTTTCAACAAACTTAAACCATGATCAACCGATTGACTAATAAATTTCATTTCATCAATTTTATTTTTAAAATTTTTTAATTTTTCTAACTCTATTGTTGAGGCAATTCTCTGTTTTTTTGAATAGAAAAGTAGAATGTTATTTTCTAAATTTATTATATTATCTTTATATTTCAACAAAGATGAAACTAAAATTTTTTTGTTTTCTAAAAAATCTATTTTGTTAAATCCACCTAAAGATGTAGCGATTTGATCTTGTGAACCTACACATTCTTTCATTACTTCTTGCTCTAAATAAATTGCAAGTTCAGCAATTTCCATATTTGTCATTTTTTGTTTTTTATATTCCAACAAAACATTTATTAAACCCACTGTAAAAGCAGAACTTGATCCCATACCTGATTTTGCGGGTAAATCCGCATCATGATGAATTTCTAAGTTTTTGTCTAAAGAAAAATATTCTAACACCGCTTTAGCAGAGGGATGTTGAATTTTTGATATTGAGTTTACACTTTCTACTTTCGAATATACAATACGATAATTATAATTAAAAAAGGCATCTAAAGGTCGACAACTTATGTAACAGTATTTATTAATTGTAGCAGAAAGAACTGCACCACCATATTGTTCATACCAACTTGGATGATCACTACCTCCTCCAAAGAAAGATATTCTAAATGGTGTTTTTGAAATGATCATATAATAACTCTAGACGAGAACTAAAATTAAAAGGAAAAACTCACATGAAAAATTATCCTTTGATGAAAAATAATATAACAAATGATGATTTATCTACAATAATTAATTTTCTAAAAGATGATAACGTCCGTCTTACTCAAGGAGAAAAGGTTAAAGCTTTTGAAATTGCTTGGTCAAAGTGGCTAGGAGTTAAACACAGCATTTTTGTAAATTCTGGTTCCTCAGCTAATTTGATATCAATATCATTATTAAAACATTACTTTCCTGAGGGAGGTGAAATCATTGTTCCACCTTTAACATGGTCTTCAGATGTTTTTTCTATAATTAGAAATGGCTTCACACCCGTTTTTGCTGATGTTTCTCTAAAAAACTTAGCTATAAATTCAAGCTTATTAGAAGAAAAAATTACAAAAAATACAAAATGCATTTTTCTAACTCACGCACAAGGTTACAATGGACTCACTAATAAAATTTTGGAAATTGTTAAGGATAGAAACATTTGGTTAATTGAAGATGTTTGTGAGAGCCATGGAGCAAAATTTAATGACAAAAAATTGGGGACGTTTGGTCATTTATCAAACTTTTCTTTTTATTATGCTCATCATTTAAGTACAATAGAAGGTGGAATGATATGCACTAATAATGACGAATATAATGATTTGTTGAGAGCATATAGAAGTCATGGATTAGTTAGAGAGATGCAAAGTGAAAAAACCAGAAATAAATGGATTGAAAATAACGAACAATTAAACCCAGAGTTTATTTTTGCGGTTGCTGGATATAATATGAGAAGCACTGAATTAAATGCTGTAATTGGTCTTAACCAATTATTGAGATTAGATAAAAATATAAATTTAAGAAATAAAAATAATAATAAGTTTTTATCTGGTTTAGATGGAGATATTTTTTACACTGATTTTGATTTAAATGGTCAAAGTAATTATGCTTTTAATCTTATTTTTGTTAATAAAGATAAAAATAAAAGAGATACATTAGAAAAAAATATGAATTCAGCTAACATTGAATTTAGAAGAGGTAGTGCTGGTGGTGGAAATCAAATTAGACAACCATATGTCAAAAAATTAATTGATAATATAAATCCAGAAAATTATCCTATCTGTGATCACATTCATTTTTATGGATATTACATAGGTAACTATCCAGATCTTGACGAAAAGTCTATAGATTACATTTTAAACGTGATACATGATTTCTAAAAACACAACTGATACTGCTATTATTTTAGCCGGTGGTTTAGGTACTAGATTAAAAAAAATTAATCCAGACAGACCTAAACCAATGGCTTTAGTTGATAACATTCCTTTTCTAGAATATTTGTTAATATATTTAATTAATTTAGGAATTAAAGTTTTCATTCTTCAAGTTAGTTTTAAATACAAGATTATTCAAAATTATTTTGGTAATAAATTCAGAGGGTCAAAATTGATTTATGAAGTCGAGAACAAACCTATGGGGACAGGGGGAGGTTTAATTTTTTCTGACAACAAATATAATGATGCTAATATATTAGTCGTGAATGGAGATACTTTATCAGAAATAAATTATGAAGATTTTTTTAAATTTCATCAAAATTTAAATAGTGACTTATCTCTAATTTGTAGGAAAAAAGAGTTAATAAATACTAACTTTAAGTTCTGTTTGGACAAAAATTCGAGACTTTATTTTTCTAAAGATAAAAATTTATTAATTAATAGCGGTGTATATTTAATAAAAAAGGGTGTTTTGAATAAATTTTTAAAGTTAAAAAAATCCTCAATATCTTTTGAAGATGAAATATTAATAACATTAATCAGAGAAAAAAAAGTATATGGATATTTGCAAAATAATTTTTTTATAGATATTGGGACTCCTTTGGATTATAAATCAGCTCAAATCTTGATACCAAAATACTTTAAAGATAGGCAATATTTATGACAAACATTCTTCTAACAGGTGGAGCTGGTTATATAGGCTCAGTACTTACAAGTTATCTTTTAGAAAACGAATATAATGTAACTATAATTGATAATCATATGTACGACCAATTTAGTTTAGGTCACCTTATACCTAACAAAAAACTTAAGGTAATAGTGGATGATGTTCGAAATGAAGGAACAATGACTAAACTTATTTCCAAGAATGATATCATAATTCCTTTAGCTGCATATGTGGGAGCACCCCTTTGCTCAAAAGATCCTGTTGGAGCTAATTCCGTTAATAAAGAGTCAATAAAATTCCTTTTATCAAAGGTCTCTAATCAACAATTTATAATCATGCCAACCACTAATAGTGCCTATGGAGATGGTCAAGGCAATATTTATTGTGACGAGTCAACTCCATTAAAACCAATTTCTAAATATGCAGTTGATAAAGTTGAAGTAGAAAAGCTTTTGATGGAAAGAGAAAAATCTGTAAGTTTTCGTCTTGCTACAGTTTTTGGCGTCTCTCCAAGGATGAGACTAGACTTGTTAGTTAACGATTTTGTAAACAGAGCTCTAAATGATAAATTTATAATTTTGTTTGAAGGAAATTTTAAAAGGAACTATATTCACGTCTCAGACGTTGCTAGATCTTTTATTTATGCCTTAGAAAACGAAATAAAGTTTTCGGGAGAGATTTTTAATATAGGACTTTCAGAAGCTAACTTATCTAAAATTGAACTTTGTGAAGAAATTAAAAAACAAATACCAGAATTTTATTTTAAGAATGCTGAAGTAGGAAAAGATCCAGATCAGAGAAATTATATTGTTTCAAATAAAAAAATAGAAACATTTGGTTTTTTCCCTAAAGTTACTATAAGCAAAGGAATTTCTGAACTGATAAAATGTTTACCCTGTCTGTCTCACAAAAAACACGGAAATATTTAATTGGATTAAAATCTTAGGTTATAGCCAATAATTGTATCTTAATTTTTTTGATAATTTAAAGTAACTAATTTGTTCTTATTTTTCAATTTAATTTTCTAATTTCAATTAGAAACATATTTATATAAAGCATATTAATTTGATAAAAAACCTAGAAATTAAACGAAACAGTTGACTAAATTTGTAAAAAATCAATATGATTTTAAAAGGACATAGTTACATGCTTTGAAAATTGCTTTTGCATTTTGATCAAAATTCCACTCTCTAACCAAAAGCTCTGAGCGCTTTCCCATTTTTAGTGATAACTGATGTGATTTGCTCAAATTTTTCAAATGCTGGCTGATACCTTGGATATCACCAACTTCTACTATGAAACCATTATAGTTATTCCTAACTAAATCATCTGAGGTACCAACCATATTAGAACAAATTATTGGCAGACCAAAGTTTAGAGCTTCATTTAAAGTTTTTGGTGAAGCATCATACTCAGATAGTATTGCATAGGAATTTGCTATACTGTAGTATTTAGGTAACTGACTTTGGTTGACAAACCCAGTAAATACAGTTCTGATGTTTTTTTTCTTCGAGGCAATTTCCATTTTTTTTCGCTCTGGTCCGTCACCAACAAGCAAAAGCACAATATTACGCATCCCTATAGATGCAACAGCATCTATCAAGTCCAAAGGTCTTTTACGATTAGTAAATCGCGAACAAAATAAAATCACAAAATCACTGTCTCCAATACCAAGCGTGTGACGAAATTTTTCACGTTCTGGTAATAATTTGAGTCTATCTCTTTGGAGTTGAATATTATCGACAGCACACTTTATAAAAAACATTTTTTCTTCTGGCACTTTCAAAGAAAGCCAATAGGACTTGTTACGAGAACATGAGTACATAACTGCGTCTGCGTAATTGAGATATAAACGTAAAAAAAAACGACCTACAGCTTTTTTCCAACTGATATTATCCTTTTTGGGTATAGCTTCGCCACGAATAATAATTTTCTTACCAGAGATTTTCCCAGCAAAAAATGCAAGCCAAGCACTTAAAGTGAAATGTCCATGGATCATCAAAACTTGAAAATCGTTTCTTAAAACATACCAAAATATGCCAGGATTAACTCGAGAAAAAAATCCCGTTATTCTTTTCTTAGAGTAATTTTTAAAAAAGAGATATTTGTAACCTTCTAGTAAAGGTACGTCCCATTTTAATGTAGTATTGAACCCAGGAATGAAGTTTAACTCTACTCCTAAAGACTCAGCATATAATACTGTAACATCTAATTGTTTATGTTGTGCGGCTTTCTTAAATATGGGGGCTTGATAAGGAATAGGGTGCATTCCATAAATTGCTAGTTTTATGACAGACATATTAAGTTGACTGAAAACTTCTTAGTCTATCAAGTTTCAAATCAGCAAAATGCTTTTCCTGCATAGAAACCGGTAATACACAGGGGTGAATACAAGAGCAGTTTTTAACTGAATTTGTCATCTGTTTCATAATTTGAGACTCAACTACTTCCTTAAGATTAAAATCAAAATCTCTCAAATTTGCAAAAGGCTTTACGAGTTCACAAAAACTTACTCCCCCGTCTGCAAACATCACCATGTTAAGTTTTGGTGCAGCACAAGAAAATGGTGCACGCCCTTTTTTTAAAATATCTAAGGTATATTTGTTAATGAGACGAAATCGACGATCGTACCAACGCTCTTCTTCAAAAAATTCAAATAATTCTTCGCATTCAGACATGTTTGGTAGCTTTACATCAGCATGAATAGGATCTTCCCTATTATCTGGAGAAAAAATAAGGTTCTTATCAACCCCAAAAGCCCTACCATCACGATACCAATTAAAGCTTAATTTTACTCCTAGATCGTTCTTAACGAAATTATACAATTTATAGAACTCTTTTTTGTTAAACTGAACAAACGTAACCTGCGCATTAATAGTTAATCTTTTATCATTTATCGATAGTGCTTTTAACTTGCGAATGGATGTAACAGCATTTTTAAAGGCCCCTTTTCTTTCTCTTATGAAATCATGTGTTTCCTCCAAACCATCTAAAGATATAGTCATCTTAATTGATTGACTACGTGGTGCGTTGGATAGTATTTCGCGAACCTTATTTTCAATATAATCTGGATTCCATCCATTTGTGTTAATAGCTATACTTTTTACAGGTCGATCTTCTTGGAATACATTACAAAGCTCTACAATATCAGGACGCATAAATGGCTCTCCACCTGTTAATGAAACTCCACCTATGTTAAAAGCATAGGACAAGTAAGCTTTTTTGATTTCTTCTACGCTCAGCAATGGCCGTTTTTTTGTAACATCATCCCCTAAAAAACAGTGTTGGCAAGTGTACATACACCTATTAGTAATAAATACATATAAACCTCGCTTTTGCCGGTTTTTTTTAAGAAAAAATAAAAATGCACTTAATTTATTAAAGCATCCTAACTCTAAAAATAAAGGTAACTTAATTAGTCTATCACTTATTTTAGAAAAAAATGACTCTGTTTCAACTTGTTTTGTAAAAGAAATTAGTTTCCTCATTTTAACAAGTGGCCATAATGCTATTAACCAAATTAGGAATAGTGGACTTACTAAATACCAGGTTAAATAGTAAATTTTCTTAACTTTATTATTGGCACCTAAAGCTTTTAGAAAACCTTTTTTCAAAAAATTAAAATAGTAATGAAAAACTTGTACAAGTGATAAGTTTTTCATATACATATAACAGACTTTTAGAAAATAACCATGATCAATAGCCACCGCTCGTGGGCGGTATTGATGCCAATATTTTATTTTTGGTGACAAAGCTATTTCATATCCCATTTGTAAAACTCGAAAAGAGATATCAACATCCTCTGGATAATATCTAAAAAAGTGATCGAACCCTCCAACTTCACGAAAAATCTTCTGCCTAATCATCATGAAATCCGTTTGTATATAATCAATATCAAGACAAAGAGTTTTAGGAATACTCATCTTGCTATCCTCATCAATTTCGAATGGGGATTTAAATTTTAATTGTGCGTGTTGAAGGATTTTAAGTTTTTCATCAGAAAAAGCTACTCCACCAATAGCAGCTAAATTTGAATGTTTATTTAACACTTTAACAGCATTCGAAATGGTGTCTTTTTCAACTAAAACTGCATCTGAATCTAGAAAGAGAATATACTCGCCTGAAGCTTTGTTTGCAGCAAGATTTCTTGGCATGCATGCGCCATGATCTTGATCCAACGTTATGACCGTCAAATTATCAGAGTAGTTGGAGAGAAGATCTTTTGTGCGATTAATGGAGTTATTGTCTACAACAATTATTTCTACTTTGTTATAATTTTGAGACAGCAGGCTGTCTAAGCAACGTTTAAACACATCAGTTCTGTTATGGACGAGTATAACTACTGAAACTTTAGGATTAACTACTGATTTATGAGCTTTAATTGCCATAAAAGAACCTCCTAATAAACTGCTAAAACTAATAATTATTAGTTATAATATTCGTCACTTTTACAAACTCAATCCTAAACCATTGAAAATTCATGATTATTTATTTTGTGAACTTGTATATTAAACAAACTAAATGTAATAGTTATTGGAAAATTGTCAATGATATTATAGCTTTAGCTTTCCAAACCTAGACTCTCTGACAATTATTTAATGACAGGGTCAATCCAAATCCTTGAGTTGATTATTTATTAACTTTTTTCTTTTTTTCAACTTTTTGTTTGATGGTATCATATTTACCATCAAGCCATTCTGCACATTGCCTAATTTTGACATTACTAATGTGGAAATAATGTTTAGACAAATTTTTTGTGAAGTGCCAGCATTTAACCTAGTAGAGCCAGCTAAAATTTCTGCTCCAGTTAGAATAGGTATAAATAAGTCACAACTATCAGCTAATTGTGAATTGGTATTATTGGAAATGCCAACTGAAAAGGTTTTTGTTTTTTTTGCAGCCTTAACTGTGCCAACTGTAAATTGAGACTGACCACTTGCAGAAAGGCTAAGCAAGACATCGTTTTGATTACAATTCTTTTTCATAATTTCATTAAATCCATCTTCGAAGATATCTTCTGCACCTTCCACAGATTTTATTAAAGAATTAATGCCACCAGCAATGACAAAGTCTATTCTATTAGAAGGCCAACCAAAAGTTGGTAATAATTCTACCGCATCTAAAACCCCAATTCGACCAGATGTTCCAGATCCAGCATAAATAAGTCTTCCAGAATTTGATGATTTTAAAATTTTATAAATTTTATCAACTGCAATGCTTATATATTTATTAGAGTCCATCAAACTTTTAATTACTTTTTCACTATTCATTATCATTGTAACAGTAGCTTTCTCAGTAGACATTTTGTCAATGTACTTATTGTTCATTGGTAATGTTTCTGTGTTTTCAAAATTATTAAAATTATTTATTTTCATCTAAAAAAAATCTAAATTAAAATATGACTTACTTAAATTATTCAAACGTTATTGGATTGATGTCTGGCACAAGTGCTGATGGAATAGATGTTTCCTTAGTTAACACTAATGGAATTAATCTTTCAAGTGCTAAAAAAAATTATATTTTTCCTTATTCAGCAAAATTAAAAGAAAATATAAGATTTATAATGAATAACCCACAATATATTTGGTCTAAGCAATCTTTAATAAATAGTTTAGAAGTTGCTATTACCAATGAGCACGCAGACGCTGTAAACTTTGTTAAAGCAAAATATGGCGTAGAACCCTCTTTAATTGGTTTTCACGGACAAACAATTTATCATAACTCAAAACAAAAACTCTCAATTCAATTAGGAAATGGAAAATTATTAGCAAAAAAAACAAATTGTATGGTCGTTTTTAATTTTCGATCCAATGATATATTAAATGGTGGAGAAGGTGCTCCATTAGCGCCAATATATCATAAATGTATTCTAAACAATTTATTCGGCAATGAACCATCTTGTATCATTAATATTGGAGGAGTGTCAAACTTAACATATGTTAACCAAAAAATAATGACAGGCTATGATGTTGGACCTGGTTGTGGATTGATGGATGAGTTTGTATTAAAACACTATAATAAGGAATTTGACTCAGAGGGAAGTTTAGCATCAAAAGGAATTCCAAGTAAAAAAGTCATAAACAATTTTTTACAAAATCCTTTCTTTGAAAAACCTCCACCAAAGTCTATTGATAAACTTGAATTTAAAAAAATTATAAATGAAAAGGATTTTCAAGATTTAAGTATTTCAGATGGAATTTCAACATTATGTAATATGACTGCAGAAAGTATAAAAATTGCACTTCAAAATTTAATTCCCAAACCAAAATTTGTTTTAATATCTGGTGGCGGTCGACACAACAACCATCTGCTTAATTTAATCCAAAACAAAACAAACTTGATGATAACTACAATTGATGACTATAAAATCGATGGAGATTATATTGAAGCTGAATTAATTGCTTACTTAGCTGTAAGATTTTTAAATAAACTTCCTTCCACTTATCCTTTAACGACTGGAGTCAAAAGCCCTGTTATATGTGGCGAATTAGCAACATAATTTTACAAAAAACTTTTTGCTTTGTTTTTATAATATTTATTTGTTTTAGGTGATGGGGGAAGTAAATCTTTTATGTCACTAAAGGGAAAATATTTTTCAAAAAAATAAGATTCTGCATACCCATTTACATTACCATTACATTGCGCAGCCCTAAACTTATTTAATAATTTTGTAGCGTGAACAAATTTTTCAGGATTTTGACTTTGGTGATTCATTATAGCTACTATCTTTTCTTCAATGTGATCGCTTATATCTATAAATATTGTTGGATTAAAATTTACTCCCATTAATGTGTCTGCGTAAATCACTGGAGATGTAAAACCTGAAGCCTCTTTGACATATTTGGATAATGCTCTGTGGTCTGGATGATAATCAAGTGGGGAATGAGTAATTATCAAATCAGGTTTAACTTTTAATATTATATCTTTAATTTTTTTGATAACTTTAATATCAGACGATAAACTACCATCTTTAGAATTAAGAAATGTAGGAGGATTAAATATTGACAATGATTTTCTAGCTTCTTTTTCTCTAATTTTTTTTAAGTTTTCTTTAATTAATACTGTTCCCAATGAACCATCGGTTACGACAACTGGAAAAACATTATTACCTCTATCTAGATAAACCTTTAGTAGGCCAAACATATAAATCTCAATATCATCGGGATGTGCGCCAAAAGCTAGAATGTTCATTTTTCCTGCTTGATTAAATTTAATATAAATTTAAAAATAAACTAATGAACAATAATGTCAAAAAATCATTTAACGGTTATATCGAAGGTTACTATGGAAAGTTATTAAGTTGGAACGATAGAAAAAGAATAATTGACAAAATAAGCGAAATAAATTTCTCTTTTTATTTATATGCTCCTAAGGAAGATACTTTTCATAGGGAAGATTGGAGAGCAAGTTATCCCAAAAATTGGTTGAATAAATTTCAAAGATTTTGCACTTATGCAAATAACAAAAATGTCTCAATAATTGCAGGAATTTCTCCAGGTATTAATTTTAACTTTAAAAAAGAATTCCTTAAAAAAGAATTAAAATTATTAGTTAAAAAAATTAAATTATTTCAAAGTTGTGGAGCTAACGAAATAGCAATTTTATTTGATGATATACCTAACAACATAAGTTTAAAAGAAAAAGGCGTTCAAACTGACGGATTACATCATTCTAGAATTATAAATCTTTTGGGTAAATTACTAAAAATTGATTTTTTTGTAGTACCTAAAATTTATGCTTACGAATTAGAAGATAAAGACAAATTATACATAGACAATTTTTTTAAATACATAGATTGTCGTCATAAAATTCTTTTTTGTGGTAATAAAATAGTAGCTATGAAGAAAGTGGATTTTAAAGTACCTATTAAATGTAAAAATAAAATAATATTTTGGGATAATTTTTATGCCAACGATTATTGTCCTAGAAAATTAATAATAGGACCTTGGAAGTATAGAGAAAATTTGCAAAACATAATGATAAATCCAACAGGTTTAATCGAAACAGACTTATTTATTCTGGATATTATGTTTTATACTAATCTTAAAAAATCTTCAAAAAAGGGCTGGGAACTTGCATGCTTTAAAAATAAAATTCCATGCTATTTCTCCTTAATTGAGAAATTTTTTTATCCATATAAAACCAACTTTAAAATAAAATTTAAATGTTTAAATTTTAATAAAATTAACTTTGCTTTTGACAAACTATTGTGGGAATGGCACACGCCTCTTTCTAGAGAGTGGTATATTTATTTATTTTGTGCAAAACAAGACTTAAGATTTTTAGAAAAACCCATTAACAAAAGTTATATTTTTAAATCACAAAACTTTTTTTTATCAACATATATAATAAATGAAATTTCAAAAAGTTAGTTCAAGTATTAAAATTTTTGGAGGAAGAAATACAAGACATCATAATAATATGTTCATTGTTAATGCTGTATATTTATTTTTACAGGAAAATAAATTTCCTTTTAATAAGATTATATATAATTGTCCAATCTGTAATTTATTTAATTCCATTTATATTTTATAATTATTTTCATCTTGGTGAAAATTTCGTCCATCCTTTACATAACATTTCACTTTTCCCTTATTATCAAAAGTCCATGCTATATATTATATGTTTTGACGGAATCTTATTCGTTTCAATTTATTTTTTATTGAGGATAAAGCCCATAATAAAATCCAATGAAACAATTAATAAACTTACTCTAGAAAAATTGAAATTAATTGATATTAAACTTTTCTATATTGTTATGTTTTTTACGTTTTTTATAACTGATAGCATTTTATTTCAAAATGGTTCAATTTCTCTCTCGAAGATTGATAGCTCATTTTCCTTTTTGGAAAAAGGTTTTCTTCCTAATAGTTTTGTCCAACCATTAAAAATTATTTCTAATTTGAAATATCCATTTTTTATATTTATGCTTCATTATAATTCAGCTATTAAAATCAATCTCACAAAACATATAATAATACTTTTTTTATATTTATTATTTTTTGGCGTAATTATTAGTAGTAGATATTATGTCATTTTACCTTGCATACTGTTAATATATTCCTTCAGAAAAATAATAAAAATTCACATAAAAAAATTTATTTTTTTTGGAGTAATTATTTCGTTTTTTTCACTTATGTTTTTTCCAATATTAAATTTGATGAGATCTGATACTGCGCATTTTTCACCAGGATCTATTGATAATACGAATAAGACGTACATAGTCAGAGATCCGATAGATAAAATTGAGTATTTTATTTACAGTAAATTGTATGAGCAAGAACTTAGAGATCGTCAAGGTTTTGAAAAAGTTTTTTTTATGTTTTTTGATAATATTTTAGAAATTTCTTCACAAAGATTAAATTATCTTATAATACATGCCAAAGTAGTAAAACACGTTGAAACCAAAAAAACTATTGATAGTAGTTATTACAACAATAATTTTATTTCTCTTGTTCCAAGAATTGTATGGCCATCAAAACCAATTATAACTAATCATTCAGATTTTTTAGCTCAAAAAATTGGTATCTTTGAAAAATCCATACCAAAAAAAAATCTATTTGCAGTAGGCCTTAGACCAATTGGTGAAAGTTTTTTGGTTTTTGAGTGGAAAGGTTTATTTTTATCTGTTTTTACAGCTATATTTTTTTATTTAATTTGTTATATATTTTCCAAAAGTGTTTTTGGATATAGTTTTTTTACATTTTATTCATTTGAATTAGTAAAACATGATAGTTTTCATGCTGTCATCCCAGGCTTTTTACATTTTTTAATTGGTTTTTTGATTTTTTATATTAGTTGTCAAATTTTTATAAAAATTTCTAAGTCGTCTTTGAAAAATATAGTTTAATTATTATTTCTATTTCCTTGCTAATAACGAATTAGTTCTATATAAATCAAAAATTATTGATAAATGTTAGAGGTCTATTTGAAAAACATTTATAGCTTAATCAGATCAAAGGTAAGAGTTAAGTCGAAAAATTTTTATTATCGACTTACAGTTCCATTTTTTAGACTTTTAAAAAGACCAATGATTGAAAATCCATCTGGTTATTCTATTGAAACATCTAGTATATGCAATTTCAATTGTGTTTTTTGTGCTTATCAACATACAACTAAGAAAATGAGACAAATAATGCCTTTAAATGATTTTAAACTATCTGTAAATGAAATAGCAAATAATGGCGGTGATACAATTACATTGACGCCATTGACAGGTGATATTTTTACCGATAGACGAGGTATACATGCTAAATTAAATTTTTTAGAAAAACACGAGGGTATTAAAAATTATTCATTTACCACTAATATATCACTTTTAGATGAAAAAAATATTTCATTGCTAAAAAAACTAAAAAAATTAAAGAATCTTAAAATTAGCATTTATGGGCACGACGAAGATAGTTTTAATAAAATAACGCAAACAAAACTATACAATAAAGTATATAAAAATTTATTATGTTTAAAAAATAATATTATTTTTTTTAACTTTAAAGTTCAGTTTGGTATAAGATCTTATATGGATTTTAACCTTAATAGCTCGAACACATCTATGATTAATCTAATAAAATCCATGAAAAAAACTGATAATGTTAGTGTTGATTTTCATAGACATTATACTAATTGGGGTGGTTATGTATCCGATACAGATCTTAAGGGATTGCCCATTATTCTTAAAGATGACAAGAAAGGTTACAAATCTGGCCCTTGCGCGAGATTGTTTAATTACATGATACTTTCAAATTGTGATGTTATTTTGTGTGCGTGCAGGGATGCAATGCGAGAAATGGTAGTTGGAAACTTAAAACAAAATTCATTAAAAGATATTATATCAATTAAAAATCCTAAATACAAAAAATGGATTGATGATCAAGAAAAAGACAAATTTAATGGTCCTTGCAATGGATGTGATATGTATAGACCTGTTTATGCATTACCTCATTATGAACTAGGCAAAAAACAAATAAGAAATTATGTTGGATATAAACAATTTTTTAGTGAATAAAGACAACAAGTGTTAACTTTTTTAAGAAAATTTTTTATTAGAGAAAATTATTGTCTTATCTTTTTCAACTTTAAATTGATATTCTGATAAACATTTAATTTCTCTTAAAATACAATTTTCATCTGTTACATATTTATGTCTATAATTAGCACTTAAAAAATCGAAAATACTATTTTCTGAAACACTACTATCTGATAATTTTTCAATTTCATACTTATGTAAACTAAGCAATAAATTAGGTTTATATGTTTTAAAATATTGCCCGATTTCTCCAGCTAAGAAAAATTCCCAGCCTTCTATATCTATTTTAATACAATCATCTTCACTTAACGTCAAACCTGTAATATTTAAGATATCATTAAAAGAATGACCTGTAGTTACTGTTTTAGATATCCATTCATTATGGCAAATCTTTCCTGTCCCTAAACCAAGATTAAGTATTTCGAATTTGTCTGGATTATAACAATTAATTTCAATATTATTTTTGATGGCATTTATATATTCCTTTGTAATGTCTATACAAATAATTTTTTTTATTTTTTTTGATAAATAAGCAGCTAGCGAATATATTCCAGTTTGAGATCCTACATCTATAAAATGATTAGAATTTTTAATTAACTTTTCAAAAACTTTCATTTCTTTTTTTTCATAAAAAATCTCAGTAGCAAATGGTGATTTTTTTTTGAAAAGATTTTGGTTAATACACCAATGAATCAAATTTCTATTAGCTAAATGTTTATTATCAATTTTTATTTTTTTATTTAAAAATGTAAAATGATAGTTATTTTTTGAAATATTTTTATATTTAAGTAAAAACTTGTGTTTCAAGATATTAAAATAATTTTTTTTACTCCTTAATTTATTCATCATTTCACAACAATTTTTCATGATTTGCAGTTTATCCTAATTAGAGTAATTATTTAGCCTATTTTTTTTGAAGCATTTAATTTAAAATTTACTAACATTTACCAGATTATATTTTAGTAGTAGACAATTACTTTTATATCGATTACTTGTACAGATTATTTTATTAAAATACTAATTTTAATTAAAAATTTAGGGATTTTTTATGAGCATATATACTTTAACGTTTTTTATGTTCCTTAATAGCTTTTTAGTAAATATTATAATAATATTAACAAGAAAATTCCATATCAATTTTACAGGTGACTCATATGAGGGTCCTCAAAAAATTCACAAAAATATAGTACCAAGAATTGGTGGTGTTTCTGTTTTTTTAACCCTGGGCCTAAGCATAATATTACTAAAATACTATTCAGGAGACGAAAAAAATTTAATGATAGAAAATGTTCAAACTTTAATATTGCTGTCAATGCCTGCTTTTTTTATTGGTTTATTAGAAGATATTGTTAAAGATATTTCAATAATATTAAGATTCTTTACTAGTTTTATTGTAGGTATATTTGCCTACTTTGTATTTGGTTTAAGTATTAATGTTACAAACATAGTTACACTAGATAATCAAATCCATCTATTAAATCTAATTCCATTACTTACGATACTGTTTTTTGCAGGTTCGATTAATTCTATAAACATTATAGATGGTATTAATGGACTAGCTTCTGTTGCTTCTTTAATAATATTATTTGCTTTGCTTAAATTAAACAATCACGAACCATTTATAATAAATAATTTTTTCATTATTTTAGTAATTGCGAATATTGTAGGATTTCTTGTAATTAATTGGTTTTGGGGAACAATTTTTTTGGGGGATTCAGGTGCATACTTGTTAGGTGTAATCTTAGCAGTTATTAGTTGTAAGACTATATTAGATAATCAATTGTCTTTTTTAGTTATTTTAACTTTATTTTTTTTTCCTATATGGGAGATTTCTTATTCAATATGGAGGAGATTTCTGAATAAAACTAAAGTAATGAGAGCTGATAATAAACATTTACATTCGTTAATCCATATTTTTGTAAAAGTAAAGTTTTCTAATAAAAATAAATTTATTAATAATTTCTTACCTACTTCTATGCTATTACCAATCTTAACAATTGGACCACTTTTAAGCTTATTCTATTATCACAACCCTAAAATGCTAATTATTTTATTTTTAATTTTGTATATATTTATTACATTGTTGTATAGATTATTAGAAAAGAAATTGGTATCTATTTAAATCTAAAATAATTTAATCATAATAAAATAATGACTTTTTTAAAAAAAATTATAAAAAGACATCTTGGTGACCTTAATGTCCTTAGGACAAAATATTTTTTAAAAAAAGCAGGCTATCCAAAAACTCTTAGAATAGACATAACAGCATTTTGTAATGCAAAATGCCCTTTCTGCCCGAGAATAGCTATGCCTGATGCTCGTTTATCAGGAAAAATGTCTCTTGAAAAATTTTCTTCAATAATTACAGAAGCAACTAAATTTGGAATAAAAACTATAAAATTATACATTACATCTGAACCACTTTTACATCCCAAGTTTTCAAAATTTATAGATATTATAAAGTCTAAAAATTTAGAAGTGCAAGTTTCTACCAACCTATCAGTAGTACAACATCGTCTAAATGATTTAGCAAAAGTTAATAAACTTCAACTTTCAATTGAAGGATGGGATAAAATTTCATACGAGAAGTATAGGTTTCCCTTAAAATATGAAAGAGCAAGAGAAAACTATAAATTTTTAATTAATGATCCAAATTTAAAATCAATCTTTAAAGAAATTCATTTGCCAGTAACTAAGCTTACTAATCTTAAAAAATTTTTTAAATTGTGGGGAAATGTAGACTCCATAAGGATTGATTTTATGCAACCTTACAATGATTTCAACAAAGAAAATAATACTTTTATTTCAAAATTTCCACTACAATTAAAAGACGAAATTTACCAACTAGAAGAAAAGTTGGTCAAAACATGTTATGATCCATTTGATGAAATAGTAATTGGGTTTGACGGAAAAGTACATTTATGTTGTTTGGATTTTCATGCCGAACTTCCGTTAGGTAACATAGAAAATGGTTTTGATAATGTTTTAAAAAATCATAAACGTAAAAGTATACAAAAAGAATTCCTAACTGGAGATGTCAAAACATGCAACGATTGCTCACAGTTCATGGTAGCAAGCAAAAGTCAAAAAGATAATTTAATTAAACAGATAGATTTAGCTTGGAAAGATATTAAACCAAATTCAAAAATTATATTTTATGATAAAGTATGGGAAAAGTAATGACTAACAACATTACTTTCTTACTCAAAAAAACTATTTTTAAAAAGAAGATACAAGAAATTGAAAAATCTGTAAGATTTTATAACAAAACTATAAAATCAGATATAATTGTATTAAACCAAATAAATAGATTTAATTGTTATTGGCAGTATATACAAGAAACAAACCCTTTTTATAAGATGTGGAAAAAAAAGCATAAATTACCTCAAATTATAACTAATATTAATGATTTAAAAAATTTTCCTCCATTAAATAAAAAAATTATCAATAATTATTATGATTTAATAGTTGCTAATAGTTCAAATCATAGAACAACATTTACAGGAGGTACGAGTGGTGAAACAACATTATTTCCAACTGATAATATAGAATCCTTAAATGCATACATAGTTGCTTACACAGGAAGATATTGGTGGAATATTAAACCATTGTCTGAAATTTTAATGTTGTGGGGTCATTCTCACTTATTTGCTAGTGGATTTAAAGGAATTTCAGAAAAGTTTGTTAGAAAGATAAAGGATTATCTTATAAATACTAAGAGATTAAGCTCGTATGATCTATCAGAGACAAACCTTAGATATTTTTTTGATGAAATTAATAAGGCATATCCCCCAACAATTATTTCTTATTCAGGAAATATATTTAAATTAGCAAAGTTTATGAGTGAAAATGGGTTAAAATTTAGATTTGGAAAATTGAATAATATCATTCTTACTTCTGAGACAGCTTATATAAAAGATATTAAATTAATTAAAAAAACCATGGCACATAATGTCATTAATGAATACGGGATGGCTGAAACAGGTGTAATAGGATATTCAAAAAACCAAACCCAAAATATTATAATCTTTTGGAATAACTTTATTTTAACTGAAAATGAAACCTCAAATCTTTATTTAACAACTCTAACAAAACGCATCTTCCCTTTAATCAATTACGACACTGAAGATAGAGTAAAAACCAAACTTACTATTAATGGATCTATTTTAAAAATAAAAGAAATTTTAGGTAAATCGAGAAACAATATACCAATAAGGCTAACTAACGGGAAAACAGCAACAATAAGTACAATTTTTTTTGATCATTTTTTAAAATATATCCCTGAAATTTACTCTGTTCAGTATCTAATTAAAAAAGACACCGTTTACATAATATTAAATGCGAGAAATAAGGTAAATATTTCAAAAATTTATGAAAGATGTTTCAAAAAAATTAGTCAAAATTTTGGTATTCCAGATAGAAAAAAACTTTTTATCATAGAGCAAGCCTCCTCCAAAACATTGGCAGGCAAACATTCAATTTTTGTAAAACAATGATCTATAAATTTTAAGAATGTTGCTATTATAGTTATCTTTTGAATTAAGATAATTATTGTAAGATGAATAGGAGTTCTCTGAAAAATATTTTAATAAACTTTTATCAAGATACAAAGCTAGAATTTTTTCTGATAAAAAATTAACGTCTCTTATTTTACCAACAAAACCATTTACATTGTTTTCTACCATTTCGCTTGCACCAACATTTTCAGTTACAATTACTGGAACTCCAGATGCCATTGCTTCTAAAGCTGCTAAACCAAAACCATCATCTACAGAGGGCAAACAAAATAAATCACATTTGAGATAAAAGTCTTCAATATTTTTAAAATATGGCATGATCATAATAGTTTGATCGTTCTTAACTTTTTTAAATAAGTCTTTGTTTTTTTTTAATTCAAACTCACTTGTTTTTAGCAATAGAGTAGCATTGTGTAATTTTAGTGATTGCCATGCATCGATTAAATATTTTATCCCTTTTCTTAAAGGATTACCTCCTATTGTTCCTAAAACAAATTTATTATTATTTTTAATAAATTTTCTTTTCTTCTGAGGAATATAATTGATGTTAAGTTTTAATTTATGTATTTTATTTTTTTTAAAACCTTTATTTATAAAACTTTTATATGAATAATTTGATGGAACGATAATTTTATCTGCTAATTCATACTCTTCTAAACACCTTTCTAGAAACATTTTACTATTTGGAATGTAATTTGACTTTGTTAATTCTGCTTCCTCGATAAGTAAATTTTCCTGAAAACTTATATGTGGACATGCTCTGTCAAGGATAAATGGTATCCCCTTTTTTTTATATTTTTTTCCAGTATTTAAAGAAAATGTGGCCCAGCCATGAAAAATATCACAATCACTTTTTAATAAAGTAACTATATTATCAAAAATTATTGCATCAATTTCACGTAAAAATCTGTTTCTTTTTATCAAGTTTAAATATTCAAGTATTTTAAAAGGTAAAGGTCTAAAAGATAATTCTTCTCTTGAAATAGCAGGCCATTTATTTTTAGGGGTAGAAGAAAAGATTTCAAATTTCATGTCACTTTGAGATAAAGCAAGTGCTGTTGCACCTGCATTGAATCTTAAACCTGAGGATAAATTAATTTTGATCATTTTTTTTTCTATCAAAAATTAGATTAAATAAACACCTAAACTCTCCAAAGCTGAAAGCTAATTGTTCTATGAACCAAAGTTTGGACATTATTAATATTTCTAGCATATAATACCTTTCATTTGAAAACTGTGCCAACCGTATAGAATATATTAACATAGGAATTATTGATAAAAACTTAATTAATCTGATTAAACATTTAATTGTAATTACTATAAAAATTTTTTTTAAACTCCATTTATCTATGAAAGATCTAATTTGTGGGGTGCCTTCTCCTCTTCCAACTCTAGTACTCCAAAATTCTTTAAAAGTGTCAGGCGCTTTATGTTTTACAGCGATTGAGTCATCAAAAATTGCTCTACAGTTTAATTTTCTTAAACTATTTACAAAAGCAACATCCTCTCCAGCAACTATTGGCATTGAAAAACCAGATGGAAACAATGAAGTTTTCATCGCTATACTCCGTTTCACAGAAAAACCTTCACACCACCATAAACTATTTAAATTTTTTTCTCTTTTTTTATATATATTTCTTTTAATTTTCCAGTAATGATGAAGACCAACGTATCTTGCATAATTATTCTTTAAATTTTCAACTTCACTGTATACAGTTACAGATTCATAGCCTTGATCATAATAAACTTTTATTTTTTCAATGAAGAATTTTGGTAATAGAACATCTGCATTCAAAATTATACACACATCTCCAGTTGAATTTTTAAGGCCAATATTTCTAGCCTCACTTCTTCCATATCTCTTTTGGGGTTTTATTAAATTGATGGGAAATTTTTTATAATTTTTTATGACTTTATAAGTATCATCACTAGAATCATCAACTACAATTACTTCAAAATTTCTATATGTTTGTAGTGAAATTGTATTAAGTGTGTTTATTATATCTTTTTGTTCATTATAAGTAGGAATAATTATTGAAAATTTCATGACTTTAATTCTTATTGGTCTTAATCATGTATAGGTTGATACCTCTTGTTTCATTTTCTAAAATATCTATTGCCACGTATTTTCCATCAAATGAAATTTTAGGATGTAAATCACATCTAATCGGGGTTTCATTATAAATAGGATTAGATTTTAATTTGTCGATGATGATTATTGATTTAGTTGTTAAGTCGTATATCATTAATTTTGCGATATGATTATTAAATTTTTTAGGATAAACATCTGTTACAAAAATATTTTTATTGTTAGGCAGAAAACTTGGATGACCATCTTCATATTTTAGCTCGGAAGCTACTTTTTTTATTTCACTCGTTTTATCTTTTAAAAGAATGTAACTGTCACCAGTAGCTACTTTTGAAACAAAACTATTGTCTTTGAACAAAAAATGATAGATAGGTAGGAGTGGCTTAAAAATAATTTTAATAAAATTTTTATTTTTTCTTAACTTATTTATCGGATTTGGCATTCCTCCATAACCAAGTATTTCTTTATTATTTCTCCAACAAAAATGGCTCATTCTTCCTGTATCTAACAATAAGTATAAATCAGTTCCATTTAAATTTGCAGTATAAAAACGAGTATAGATACCTCCTTCTTTCATCTTCCAGCGGTGAAGAAAACAAAATCTCTTACCATCTGGACTAAACATTAAATGTTCTATATAATGGGTTGCGTCTTTCATATTTGATAGCGGCTTAAAGTTTATTAAATCTAAAATGTTAATTATTTTTTGCGTTTTCTTTTCTTTTAGGGATAAAAGCCAAATACCATCGTCATCAACTACTTTTTTGTTTTTGTCAAAATTTTCTATACCTGCATAACTATATCCTCGTCTACAAAAATAATGCCTTTCAAAGTCAATGCAAATAGCTTTGGTACCCTCAGCATTGACATCATAGACTGGCATTGGTAATAAAATTTTTTTTTTTGTTATAATGTTCATAATAATTGAACAAAATTTCTTTTTATAAAGATCATTGTATATAATTAAATTATTATATGTTGGGCCTAGCCATTGAAGCATACAACCTTGTTGCCAATTAAAGGTCTTCGTAATAGCCAATTGTTTAAACTGTGCTTTCTTTTGTTTTATTTCAAAATAACCAATTTTTGCTTCGTCACCCTTTTGGGGTAATCTTTTTGTAAAATTAGTTTCTAAGGCAAGAAGTTTATAATTTTTTTTATCAAGTTGAGACTTGCCGTAATAACCAAAGAAGTAACTTTTATCCCTTGGTGATTTGAATATTAATGTCATTTTTTTTACTTTCAATATAACTTATATCTTTAATTAATCCCATGATATTATGCTATGTGTCAAAAGTTCTAATAAGGTTCTCTAATTTTTTTTTAGTATCTTAAAAAAATTTATTAACTGTAAAAATATTTAGTTTTATTTCATAGTTAAAATTGACTTTTTAATAATCTCATCTGATTTTCTTTGAATTTTTTAAATGAAAAATTTTGTAACAAATGATTGTAACCGTTTAATCCTAATTTTCTTGAGTGTTTTTTATCAATCAAAATTTTTCTAATTACATTTGCCAGTTGATAGCTATCATTAAGTTTTGTTGAATAGCCAGTTTTTTTATTTAAAACTACATCTTCAGAACCACATCCATTTGATGCAATACAAGCTTTTTTATATAACATTGCCTCTAGATAAACAATACCAAATCCCTCAAGAGGACTTGTTAAGGTAAAAACATCACAATGCTGTAAAAATGGCTTTGTGTTTTTCTTATATCCAAGAAGAGAAACTTTATCCTGAAGATTATTTTTTTTTATAATATTATAAATCTGTTTTTTATAATTCCCATCACCTAAAATTGTAAAATGAAGATCTTCAAATTCTTGGCGTAGAAATTTCATTACTTTTAATATCTCAAAAATAGCATTCAACTTTCCTGATTTGTCTAATCTTAATATTGTAAGAATATTTAATTTATTTTTATATGGATTTTTTTCCTTTAGAACTTTAGTTGGAATTTGAATGCAACATGGTAAGATCTTTATTTTATCCTTAGTTATTTTAAATTTAGAAGATATCTTTTTTGCTGTAAAATTACTGATGCACCAATAAGAGTCATTATGTTTTAAACCAAATTTTTTTAAAATTGACACGTTTTTGCCCCACACTTCTGTACCAAAGAGTGTAACAATATTTTTTGATTTCATTCCAAAAGCTTTCAAAATTGGTAAAAAAATAGTCAAAGAAACGTGCTGCCAAACAATGATATTTTTGCGTTTATAAAATTTTAAAATTAAATATATAAACTTTAAAAAATTGGAATTACAAACGTAAATGTTTTCTTTTGGAGATATCTTGTCATGTAAGGAAATTACTTTATAGGTAATTTTATTTTCATCAAGAGCTCTATAAAAAAATTGATTATATGTCTGAATACCTCCAATTTTTTCAAATGCTGATAAAGAAAGACATAAAATCTCCATAAATACTTACCTTAATTTTCTTTCATCAATTTTTTAAGTTTAGTTAGATCCATAGACGTATCTGGTGCCATAAGAATATCTTTAATATCGTGCCTGCTAATTTCTTTAATTTCAGGATTATCTTTTAGTGCAAAATGATAAATTGACTGTCTTATTCCACCAACATTTAGTATTCCTTTCAAGTTTATTACTTTTAAAATTATTTCTGCAGCTTTATCAGAATAAATATAACTTTTAATTACATCACTTGGAGCTTGATTATGAGGAAATGGTTTTTTTGACATGCATAACCTAATTATCAAAGAATTATCATAAATCCGCACTGCACACTCACCTCCTAATTTAGACCAAGCGTATTTATTTATTCCATCTCTATTACCTATAAATGGATTTAGAGCGTCTTCTTCATTATAATTTCCTTTTAATCCTGGATAAACATAGTCTGTTGAAATGTATACTAACTTTATTTTATGTCTAATGCATTCCATAACTATGTTTGAAGTGCCGATTATGTTTGTTTCAATGCTTTTTTGTGGGTATTTTTGATGATTTAACATTGGTCTTGTAAAAGCGGCTGCATGTAAAAAAATATCTGGCTTATTATCTTTTAAATATTCTCTCAACTGTTTAAGACACAGAATATTTAAATCTTGTTTCTTTGGAGCTAAAATTTTAAGTTTTTTATTGTGTTTTAAAATTGCTCTAGCTAATTCACCTTCCCCGCCTGAGATCAAAATTGTTTTTTGTTTATTCATTTTCATTCAATTTTTATGATTTTTTAAAAATTCTGATAATATTTTAATATCGTCGATTCCTTTTTTTCCACTGAAAAAAAATTGAATAAGATTAGATTTTATTGCTCTAATAAAAACATAAACATTATTTAAATACCCATATTTAATAGCATTTTTTATCATTAACCTTCTAGCTTTTTTTGCCTCTAATGATTTTCCAGTTAAATCAATACTATTTATTAACCAAGGTCTTAAAAAAACTTTGAAATAATCAAAAAGCTCACTTTTAATTATATTGACTTTAGAATTATTTAACTTAGAAATTTTTTTGCTAATTATATCAAAAATATTATTAACATCATTATACCAATTAAATCTAAAAACTTCTTCAATAAAATTATTACTTAAACCAACTGAGTTTCCAATTCCCTCACCATACTGTCTATAATAAAAATTTAAAGGTAGCACATTTACCTTTCCAGACGATAAAATATACAATTCCATAAAAATTTCTGTCATGCGCGGATTTAAAAAATTTAAATTAATATTTTTTCTCCATCCATCTTTATAAATTATTCTTCTATGAACGTAATAATATGGGCCTCCACTGGCATTAGATAAATATAATTTAACGTTTTCAAATAAATTATTATTTATAAACGATTGTTTATTTTGCTTTTTAAATTGAACCTTATTTCCTTGAACATTACCATCTAATATACAAAAATTAACAGTATTTCCTCCACAAGAAACATAATCAGAATTTTGATTTAGATAATGAATACACTTTTCAACATTCTTAAAATTATAAAAATCATCATTGTCTGCTATGAGAATATATGAAGTCTTTATATTATTTAATGCAAATGATATTTTAGAACAGTATGTTTTCCAATTAATATCATAATCTGTTTTTTTATATTCAATTTTCAATCTATGATGAAGATTTTTATTTATGATATATTTTTTAACTTTAGAATTTCTAGATCCGTCTGCTATGTAAATTTGAAATGGACAATTTTGGTCATAAGCATAATCAAGCCATCGAAAAGTATACTCATGTTTATCTCTTATTTGAAGTATTATAGTTAAATATTTGTTTTTGACTTTATTCATACAAACCTAATTTATTTTTAAAATTAAGATTTTCTATCAATTTAATTGTTTCAAAAATCCCTTTCTCAAGGTTTCCTTCAAATTTAAATCCCAGTGATTTAATCTTTTTGTTAGATACATTGTAAGATAGTTGGTTCATTATTTTACTTTCTACAAATTGTATTTCTAATTGTTCAATATTATTTCTTATACAATCAATTATTTCTTTAACTGTAGCGTTACATGTCACTATATTATATACTTCTCCATTAAAAATATTTTGTTTTATAAAAAACACAATGGAATTGACTGCATCGTCAAGATCAAGATATGGTCTTTTTTGATTTAGTGCAGTTTTCCAAACAGTTAGTGGAGAACCTGAAACGGCTTGCCAACAGAATTTATTTACAGCAGTATGGAAACGCATACCAGGTGAAGTCCCAAAAATTGTTCCAAAACGAAGAGACGAAAACATTAAGCCTTGCTTCTCATAAAGTTTCCGAAGGTGATTTTCTTCTTTTAACTTTATTTCTGCATAAGGACTTTGAGGATTTAAGTCTGATACCTCACAATTTTCATCAACAATTTTTTCTTGTGATCCATAAACACTAGTTGATGATAGTGTTAAAAGTGGTATTTTTTTTTCAAAACAAATGTCAGCTATTATTTTAGTGGCCTTAAAGTTATTATTTTCAAATTCTAATGCATTTTCAAAACTTCTCGTTGCATCAGTAATTGCTGCAAGATGAATAACAACTGAACTATTTTCAAACAAATGTCTTATATTTTGATTAACAATGTCTTTTTCAAAAAAAGCGAATTTTCCTTCCTTAGGCAAGTCAAATAATGAGCAATAACGTTGAGTTAATAAATTGTCTATTAAAATAATATTTGAATTTGGGAATGATAATGGAAGTTTTCTTATTAATCTTGAGCCAATATGACCTAACGCTCCCGTAACAACTATTTTCATTGGTAATCTTCATAAATATAATCATTGATATCATAGTAGTGTGAAGCTAAGACTAGTAGTATTGTGTTTTTTCCAAACTTGTACATTTTGTGCCAATCTCTGGGTTCTAATATTAAGACCTTATGAGGACTGTCCATAATAAAAATATTTTTATTTAATCCATTATTGCAATTTACAATACATGAGCCACTAATTGCAACAAGAGCTTGTGCACAGACTTTATGCCGATGACCACCTCTTTCATGTGCTTTTATATCATAAATAAAATAAGTTCTATTAACTTCAAATGGCAAACATTTTTCAATACTTACAAGAGAACCTTTTTTGTCATTATGTATTGGTAGTTTAATAATATGTGCCATATTAATATTCTAAAAAATTAGTGTCTTTTTGATTATTAAAAAACGGGAAATTAGCGTCTCTTTCTTTCAGGAATGGTGCATTTGACGGCCAATTTATATTGAGATTTGGATCATTCCAATAAATTCCATGATCATCTTTTGGATCATATATTTCGCTTACTTTATAATGAATTGCAGCAGTTGAAGATTTTACATAATAGCCGTGAGCAAAACCAGCATCCATAAAAATTTGATTGTTACCTTCTGCTGATAATTCTACAGAGTACCATTTCCCAAATGTTTCTGAACCCTTTCTAAGATCAAGCACTACGTCAAAAATTTCTCCTTTCAATATGGTTAATAATTGAGCTTGAGGTTTAAATTTTCTATAATGTAATCCCCGCAAACAATTTTTATTTGAAATAGAAAAATTGTCTTGAAGAAAATTAACTTTTATCTCTTTTTTGTAATATAGATCCTTACGGAATATTTCTCCAAATTTTCCTCGTTGATCATTATAAAAATCAGTTTTAATAAGTGTTATACCTTTAAATTCAGTGGGAAAGAAAATCATTATTACATTCCAAAAAATTTATAAATTTCATTTACTACCCTAGCACATTTTTTTTCTTCTAAGCCAGGATATATAGGTAATGATAAGATTTGATTTGAAACTAATTCAGTATTAGTTAATCTTCCTGATATTAAAATTTTATTTAAATAAGCAGGATGTTTGTGAACTGGTAGAGAGTAATGTATTCCTGGAAAAATCAAACTCTTCTCTAAAAATGATTTGAGTTTATCTCTATGTTTAGTTTTAACAACATATTGATGATAAACGTGAGTGCATCCACTTTCCTCAATTGGAAGCTCTAAGGGTGTTTTTGACAAATTATTTCTATAAAAATTTGCTATTTTATTTCGATCAAAATTATGTTCTTTTAATTTTTTAAGCTTTATTATTAAAATAGCTGCTTGAATTTCATCCATTCTGGAATTTTGACCTGCAATTTGGCTTACCCTATTAACCCAACCATATTGTCTTAACATTTTTATTTTGTTACTCAAATTTTTAGTCTTTGTAGTTATCAAGCCAGCATCTCCACAAGCACCAAGATTTTTTGTAGGATAGCAGCTGAAGCAACCTACATCACCTATTGAACCTAGAAATTTCCCCTCATATTTAGCACCATGTGCTTGGGATACGTCTTCAATTAACTTCAAATTATGCTTTTCACATAAAAACTTAATTTTTTTTATCTGTGCTGCATGGCCATATAAATGAACAACTACAATTGCTTTTGTTCTGCTAGTAATTGCAGCTTCAATTTTGGAGGTATCAATAGTAAAATTAGTTTTATTAATGTCTACTAAGACCGCTTTTGCACCTGTTATCTCAATTCCTGCGATCGTTGCAATAGCAGTATGAGATACTGTTATAACTTCATCTTTTTTCCCAATTCCCATTGCTGTAAGTGATAATGATAATGCGTCAGTCCCATTTGCAACAGCAATACAATATGGACTACCAATATATCTTGCAAAATATTCTTCGAGATGCTCAACATTTTTACCTAGAATATAATTCCCACTTCTTATGACTTTAAGAATACTTTTTTCTATTTCTACGCCTAAATTCTTATTTTCTTCCAGTGGATTGGAACAATATATAGGTTTTAAATCATTTTTACTTCTGGTACGTATAGGATCCATTTTCTATTTTCTTTCATAAAATTTGCTTCTTTTTTCATAATTTCTTCAGAATGATTCCATGCAAAAAGTAAAACATAAGCAGGATCACTTTTATGAAACATAGAATAAGGTAAAATCGGAATATTGGCACCTGGAGAGTATGTATTGTGTTTACTTGGAGTTGTATCAAAAATAACTGGTAAAAGATCCGAACTTATTCCGAAAAAATTTATTAATGTAGTACTTTTCGAAGTAGCAGCATAACCAACAACAGTTTTTTTGTCTGATTTAATTTTTTTTAGTAATTTTATTAAATCTAACTTAATTTTCATAACATTAACTTCAAAATCGTAATACGACTTAATTAAATGTAGTCCCCTATCTTTTTCTAAAGAAATTTGTTTGGAAACAGATTTGTCTATTTTATTAATGTTTTTGTGTCCAATTGAATATCGCATAGAACCACCATGAGTTTTTTGAGGTTCTAAAGATATTAAATCTAAACCATTTTTTTTGGCTATATAAGAAATAGACATCGCAGAAAAAAAGAATACATGTTCATCGTAAATTTGATCAAAAGAGTTTTTATTCATTATATCAAGTAGATATGGGTCTTCAAAAATAAAAACACCATCATCCGCCAATAATTTTTTTACACAAGAAAAAATAATGTTAATATCTGGAATATGACAAATTACATTAGCACTAACAATAACATCTGCTTTATTAAATGTAGTAAGAATTTTGTCAATCACATTATCATTAAAAAAATCATTAATTACGTTTATACCTTTTTTTTTAGCTATTTGTGCAACATTTTGAGAGGGCTCAATACCTAACGATTTTATTTTTTTTTCTAAAAAATTTTCTAATAAAATTCCATCATTACACCCAATTTCAACTACAAAAGATTTATTATTTAAATTACGATCTTCAATTAATTTATTAGCAAATTCATAAAAATGTTTTTTCATATAAGAGGATGTTGACGAAAAAAAAGCGTAGTTTTCATGAAACATCTTCTTAGGGTCAGGTTGATGTATTAATTGAACAGTCATACAATTTTTACAAAAACCAACCGACATGGGAAATTTATACTCACTAATTTGTATTGATTTTTTGAATGAATTAGCTATGGGCATCATTCCAAAATTAATAAATTCCTCTAAATTATTTCCACATACTCTACAAGAATTCAAAATTAACCCCTTTAAAAAAATAATTATTTAAGCAGTTAAATAATATTTAATCTTATCATTCAACACTATTTTTGAGAAACTAGTATTTTTTTTAGATAGCGTCCATAATCATTATTATTATAATAAGAGCTGTGTTCTTCAAGCTTTTCATCACTTATCCAGCCTTGTCTCCAAGCAATTTCTTCCAAACAAGCAATTTGAAGACCTTGTTGTTTTATTAACATTTGAATAAATTGCGATGCGATCAAAAAAGAGTCATGTGTACCAGTATCTAACCATGTAAAACCTCTTCCTAGAGTTTTGACCTTAATATTATTAGTCTTTAAATAAAAATTATTTATACTTGTAATTTCTCTTTCTCCTCTTTTTGAAATCTTAGTATTTTTTGTCACCTCTATAATGCTATTATCATAAAAATATAGACCAGTTATAGCTAAATTTGATTTTGGCTTAATCGGTTTTTCATAAATATTATTTATCTCTCCACTTTTTCCAATATCAACTACTCCAAATCTTTCAGGATCTCTAACCTCGTAAGCAAATAAATTTGCGCCAACAACGTTAGAAGATACCTCTTGAAGAATACTACTAAAACCAGGACCAAAAAATAAATTATCTCCAAGTATTAGACATACATTAGAGTTACCTATAAAACTTTCACCTATTAGAAATGCGGAAGCAATACCATCTGGTTCTTGCTGAACTTCATAGGAAAATTTAATACCGAGATCATTCCCATCACCTAACAAATTTTTAAAAGATTTTAAATTATAGGGATCACTTATAATTAAAATATCTCTTATATTAGCTAACAACAAAACTGATATAGGATAATAAATCATTGGCTTGTCATAAAGAGGAAGTAACTGTTTGCTTATAACTTTAGTAGCAGGGTAGAGTCTAGTTCCTAGTCCACCAGCTAAAACAATACCTTTATTCATTTTACAAGCCTACTCTTTAAAAATATTTAGTATTTTGAAATTTTCTATGCCACCAACTTTTATTATCAATATACCAGTTAACAGTATCAAATAAACCTTGATCGAATAATATACTAGGTGACCATCCAATGTCATTTTTAATCTTGTTGAAATTAATTGCATATCTTCGATCATGACCTGGTCTATCATCAACAAAAGCTATTAAATCTTTAAATGATTTAATATTAGTTTTTTCTAAGGATGAATTGTCGAGTATATCACAAATTTTGTGTACAACTTCTAAATTAGCAATTTGTACATTGCCACCTATGTTATACTTATCTCCTACAACACCTTTTTTAGAAATTTTTATTAATGCGTCCACATGGTCACTAACATGCAACCAATCCCTAATCTGCTTTCCATCACCATATACAGGCAACTTTATATAATTAATAGCATTTATAATTATCAAAGGAATAAGCTTTTCTGGATATTGAAAAGAACCATAGTTATTTGAGCAATTAGTTATTATTGTTGGCAATTCATAAGTTTTATTCCATGCTCTGATCAAATGATCAGAGGATGCTTTTGAAGCTGCATATGGCGAATTTGGCATGTAAGGACTTTTTTCATCAAAAAAATTATTTTCTTCAATACTTCCATAAACTTCATCTGTTGAAACTGAAATAAATCTAAATCTATCTTTTTTTGAACCACTAAGCTTGTTCCAATATGATAAAGCGGCAGATAACAAACTAGCTGTTCCAAATACGTTAGTATTTAAAAAATTTGTCGGATTATTTATTGACCTATCTACATGGGTTTCAGCAGCTAAATGATAAACAATATCAGGCTTAAAAGTTTCAAAAACATCTTCCATTTTTGATTGATTGCATATATCAAATTTTAAAAACTTATAGTTTTCTTTATATTCCACACTTTTCAAAGCTTCTAAATTACCTGCATATGTTAGTTTATCTATATTAACAATATTTACATCTTGAAAACCACTTAGATATCTGATTAATGCTGAACCAATAAAACCTGCTCCACCTGTAATAAGATAATTAGTCAACTTTTTTTCCTTTTTTATATTTTTTTAAAATATTATTAGAAAATTCATATATTCTATCACACAAATTTAATGAGTTTTCTCTGTGAGTAATCATCAGAATAATTGGCTTAAATGGCAATTTTTTAATATTATTTATTATCAATTTTTCTGTTTTAGTATCTAAAGCACTAGTTGCTTCATCTAAGATCAGCAACTGAGGTTTGTTATAAATAGATCTAGCAATACCAATCCTTTGTTTTTGACCTCCTGATATCAAAACACCCTTTTCTCCTACAATAGTATTTATGCCTTTTGGAAGTTGATTTAAAAAATGCTTCAAAGACGAAAATTCAATAGCCTCTTTTAATTTGTCTTTATCAATCTCATTAGATTTTAATCCAAATGCAATATTATTTTTAATGGTATCATCTATTAGATAAACATCCTGAGGTACATATCCTATTGCGTCTTGCCAATTATCAATATTATCATGAATATTTTTTTTATTATTCTTTATATATCCTTTATTAGGTTTTAAAAGTCCTAAAAGAATACTAATAAATGTACTTTTACCAACACCACTAGCACCAATTATTCCGATAAATTCTTTGTTTTTTATTTTAAGATTTAAGTTTTTCAATGTGAAATCTTTATTTCCAGGATACCTAAAGCTTACATCTTCAACTTCAATACTATTAATTTTAATAAACTCTTTGTTACTTCTCTCCCTAATTTTTTTAAAGGAAAGTATATCTTTTTCTAACATTATTATGACTGAAAGATGGTATCTTACTACCTGACCAGTATTTATTAACCTATTTATAGAAGGCATGATTCTGAATGCGGCTACTCCAAATATACCAATAGTAGGAACTATTTCTTTAAAAGAGTTACCTTGATTTAATAAGATACAAATTAATGTAAAGACACCAATTACTGCTAAAAACTCTAAACCAAGTCTTGGTGTAGATGACAAAACATTTGATCTAATTTCCATGTCAGCTACTTTCAAAGAGTTAGTTTCAAATTTTTTTATAAATAGCTTTTCAGTTCCAGAAATTTTAATTTCTTTATATGCATTTAACCCTTGATTAAGGTTTTTTAATCTAATGCCCTCATTTTCTTGCCTAAAAAAACCCCAGCTTTTTACGTAATTTTTACTTATTTTATCAAAAAGAAGAGCACTTGTCCCCAAAACTAGTAGCGTGATAATAGCTCCAAATGGCTCAATAAAAAGTAATAAAATTATTATACCTATTAAAACAAAAAACTCAGTGACAAACACTAAAAGTGCAAGAATTGCTCCTGTAAATTGATTTACTTCTCCAATAACATTTCTGATAAGTTCGCTTGAATTATGCTGTAAATGAAAGGCGTAAGGGGACATAAGATAACCCTTAAATAACAATGTAGATATTTGTGACTGTAGTTTGTAAACAAACGAGTTTTGTTTGAAAGATAAATATAGTAAAAATAAAAATTTCACAAAAAAGTAAAAAACCATAAAAATAAGCATAATCATAATATTTTGTGTAGAATTTAAATTAATGCCAAAAACTTGAAGAACATATTTTATTTCTAGTGGAACGGAATCACTTTGTGTAAGCATTATTAGTAAGGGCATAACCATTCCTATGCCGATAGTTTCTAATATCATTCCAATTAACGAAAGAAATACTAATATATATATTTGGACTTTATTTTTTGCATCTAAAATATTAAATAATTTTTTTAATATACTCATTAATAATTCTTAATCTAAATTAAATATTCTTATTATCAAACAACATCCATTTAAGAGTGTTTTCTAAATTTCTAAACTCATGTTTGCTAATTAAAGACAACATTTTAGTTGCGTCACCAATTATAATAGGTGTGTCATTTTTTCTCTTAAGATTTTCATTGACTTTAATTACTATTTCATGGCCAGTCAATTTCTTACAAAGTTGCATAATTTCTTTAATGGAATAACCTTTATTAGAACAAATATTGACCGTGTCAGAAGATCTTATACATTCAATTAATTTGATATAAATTTCACAAACATCTCTTACATCATTAAACTCTCTTATAATATTTGTATTTCCCAACTCAATTTCTTTTTTTCTCAGCTTAAAGTGATTGACTATTTTGGGAATTAAAAATGTTTCGCTTTGGCCAACACCAGTATAATTAAATGGTCTTGTAACTAAAATTTGAAAATTTCTGTAAATCTTACATAAATTCTCGACCGCAAGCTTGCTTTTTCCATAAATATTGGAAGGATCTATTTTAGAATTTTCATTTAAAATATAATTTTTTGGAATACCGTAAACATACGCACTACTTGGTATAACAACTAATTTTGGCGGATTATCCTTATTATTTAATATTGATAGAAGATTTCTGGTTCCGTTTATGTTAACATTATTAATTTTATCGTGGTCTAGGAAAGCAACATTTGAGATTGCTGCAAGATGAATAACAAAATCTAATTCAACATTTTTAATGAACTTTTCTAAGTCATTTTTTTTAGTAATATCACAATTTAGAGTAATAACTTTAAAATTTTTTTTTTTAAGTTTTTTAACTAATATCTTACCAGTAAAACCGTCAGAGCCAGTTACTAAAACTTTATAATTCATCATGATAAACTATTTATACTCAAAATCAAAATCAACCATTTCCTGGCATAGCTCCTCAAGTGTACTAGTGATTTGCCAATCAAGCTTTAGTTTAGCTTTTGATGAGTCACCTATTAACAAATCCACTTCGTTTGGTCTAAAAAACTCTTCTTTTATTTTAACTAGTATATTTCCATTTTCAGTATTTATACATTGTTCATCTAAACCTCTACCTTGCCATTTGGTTTTAAAACCTAAATTTTGGCAAGACAAGTTTACAAATGTTTTTATTGTTTCTGTTCTACCTGTTGAAATAACATAATCATCTGGTTTATTACTTTGTAACATCAACCACATAGCTTTAACATAATCTCTTGCATGTCCCCAATCCCTTTTTGCGTACAAATTACCAAGATATAGAACTTTCTGTTTTCCTTTTTTAATATTAGTTAAACCTTTAGTTATTTTTTTTGTAACGAATTCTTCACCTCGCAAAGGGGATTCATGGTTAAATAAAATACCGCAAGCTGTAAACATGTCAAAACTTTCTCTATAGTTAATAGTACTCCAATGTGCAAAAAGTTTAGCTACAGCATATGGACTTCTAGGATAAAAATATGTTTTTTCGCTTTGAGGTGTTTCTTGAACTTTTCCAAACATTTCTGAAGATGAGGCTTGATAAAATTTAATTTTTTTATTTACAATTCTTATTGCTTCAAGAATTGTTAAAGCACCTAGCCCAGTAATTCCAGCTGTTAGTTTTGGTTGAAAAAAAGAGGTTCCAACAAAACTTTGAGCTGCCAAATTATAAACTTCGTCTGGTAGGCATCGTTCTAATAATCTAATATTGTCTCCCAAATCTGTAACATCAGAGACCACTAGATCAAAATTAGGATTATTAAGAACCCCAAGATAATCAAGTCTCCATGTATTAGAACTAGAACTTCGCCGTCTTGTACCAAATACTTTGTACCCTTTTTCAAGCAGAAAATTAGCTAGATATGCACCATCTTGGCCAGTTACACCTGTAATTAGAGCTTTTTTCATGAAATTCCTTATTATTGTTGTAACTTTATAGAAAAATATTGTTATATGATATTTTGTAGTTAATTTTCATGTGCTGTAATATGACTAAATTAAGAATATGTCAAATTGTACCGTATATCTATAACGAAATTAGCGGACCATCATATTCTGTTCCTAGCTTAAGTGTTGCTATAAAAAAACTTCATCACAAAATTGTTCTTAAAACATTATATATTAAAAAAAAATCAGTAAATTGGCCTTTGAAAGTTATACAACATAAACCTAACCTTTTTTTTAGTAGAATAGGTTGGTCTAATGAAGAAAATAAATGGTTTAAAATTAATATTAAAAATTACGATATCATTCATACAAATGGTTTATGGATGTTTCCAAATGTCATACCAATAAGATTAGCTTATAAACAAGGTAAAAAATCTGTTCTCTCACCAAGAGGAACGATGAGCAAAGAATCTTTAAAATATTCAAAAATTAAAAAATTTATTTTCTATTTTTTATTTCAAAGAAATATTTTAAAAAACGTAGACTTGATACATGTTACCAGCTCTGAAGAACTTAAAGATGTTAGGGATTTTGGACTTACCCAACCTGTAACCATAATTCCAAATGGAATTGACATACCAAAAATACAATATAAGAAACACAGTAAAAGATTTAAATTAATTTTCTTAGGAAGAATTCATCCTAAAAAAGGTATTGAAAATACTATTAAGGCTTGGTCTTCTGTGGCTGGCAATTTCCCAGATTGGGTTTTCGAGATTGCTGGTCAAGGTGAAGTAAAATATGAAAAAAAAATTAAAAAAATTATTTCTACAAGCAAATCGACAAAAATTAAGTATATTGGGCCTGTTTATGGAAAAGAAAAAATTAAATTTATCCAAACTGCAGACATATTAATAATGCCATCATATAATGAAAATTTTGGTATGGTTGCAGCTGAGGCACTTTCAAACAACACACCTGTAATATGCGGTGCAGATACACCTTGGTCTCAGGTTGTTAAAATGGATTGTGGATGGCACATACCTAACAATTCTAAAAGTATAGAAAGTACATTATTAGAAGTTTTTTCAATGTCAAAAACTGATTTATTTAATAAAGGTAAAAATGGTCGATTTTGGATGAAAAGAAATTATAGCTGGGATCAAGTGGCTAAAAAAATGATTTTTAGTTATGAATGGTTATTATCAAAAAAAAACAAGCCTGACTGGATACACCTGTAATGATTGAATATTTCATTAAAATATAAATTATAATTAATTTATAAATAAGGGAGGAATAAAAATGAAAAAAATTGGTTTTATTGGTTTAGGAAATATGGGGTTTGAAATGATCCAAAACCTTAATAATTCTAGTAGTGATATAATAGGCTATGATATTAATAAAGACATTTATCAGAGTCTAAATGCTAAAAATATAAAAACCACTAATAATATTGAAGAAATTTTTAAAAATTGTGAAGTAATTATCACAATGCTACCAGACGGAGAAGCTGTCAATAAAGTTATTTCTGGAAATATAAATTATGCTTCTGAAGAAAGTATAATAGTAGATTGCTCTACCATAGATATTGAAACAACAAAGCATATACACAATTCAGCAAAAAAACTAAATCTACTCTCCTTAGATGCCCCTGTGTCTGGTGGTGTTTCAGGCGCAAAGTCTGCGACATTAACTTTTATGGTTGGTGGGGATAAAGCAACTTATAATTTAGTTTTGCCTATTTTCAATCTAATGGGTAATAAGGCAATTTACTGCGGAGAGGATGGTTCTGGGCAAGCTGTGAAAATTTGCAATAATCTGATATTGGCTATTTCAATGATTGGAGTTGGTGAGGCTATAAGTTTGGCAAAAAAATTAAACTTAGATCTGAAGAAATTATACGAAGTAACATCTACTTCAAGCGCTTCCTGTTGGGCTATTAACAATTACTTTCCAGTTTCTGGAATAGGGCCAGTTAGCCCTGCAGACAAAAATTTTACTGCAGGATTTTCTACAGATTTGATGAAAAAGGACTTGTCACTAGCAGTAGATGCCTCAAAAAATGGATCAGAATTTCTTTCTTTTTTGGAACAAGCTCTTGAAAAATACAAAAAAATGAGTGAAATCGGTAAAGGAAAAAATGATTTCTCAGAAATTGTTAATAATGTTTAATAATAAATGTTATTTTAAATGAGTAATAACCTATTTTAAATTATTATTGGCTTTCTGTTACTTACCATTTCTCCATTTTTGAACCTGACTAAGTGCAAACCCTATACCAAACCATATAAATAAATTACCCCACTGCCCAAAAAAACTTCCGAATTGTTGTAAAGGGAAAAAAGCTGCTAGAGGTATTATAAAGCTTGTAGCAACTAAAGGACACTTGGTATTATTAATTTTTTCTTTAAAACAAGTCCATATGATATTTAAAAATAAAAAGAAACCAATAATTAATCCAAGCAAACCTGTTTCAGCAAATAATTGAACATAAAAATTATGAGGATGATTACCGCAGTAATTTTTCCCAGGTAACCAGTGTTCTTTTTGTGATAATTCTTTGCAAGAATATCTTGTACCACTTGGCCCAATACCTAAAAATGGTGTCTCTAATCCTTGTTGTATTCCAGCCCTCCAAGCTCCCCAATTACCTGAAGAGAAGTTAATTTTATCAACAAAGTCTGTTGAATATCTATTTAATAATATTGGTTTAACGTATAATATTGTTCCAATAATGGACATAAACAAAATTAAAATTATTAACAACCTTGACTTAATAGGTTTCCATATCATTGCACTTAAAACACCTGCACATGTCCTAGCAATAAAATTTATTCTTTCACCAGTTAAAAAAGCAATTACTAAAGAATAAATAGCTAATACGCCTAACCAAATGGCTGATTTGTTTTTCACATAAAGAGATAATGCAATTAAAACACAAAAAACTTGAAGCATCGCTTTCGATAAATATGAACCGGGTATTTTATCTCCGTATGGCCATTCAAGCCTTAATTTTGGATGTGGTTCTTCCCAAAAAAAATTTGCATGTAAAAATTCAATTGTTAAAATAAAACACATAATTATAGTTCCTAAAAGCATTATCAAGAACATAAATATTCTTATATCTCTGTCTTTACCTAGCCAAGCTTGAGCTGCAGCTGCGTACAATGGAAATCTTATCCAGATAAAACCTTGCCAAAATGAAAAAATTGGAGTCGGACTAATTAAACTGGACAATAAACTTATTAACCATAAAAGAATTGACAACTTAAACCATGTTTGTTTTACCCATAACCAGTCTTTATTTTTATAGCAATTTATCAAAAATAAAATAGCTATTAAGGTTAACCAAAGATCAGCTGGATCACGTTCTATTAAAAAAATTAGAGGTCCTAATAACCAAAAAATTGTAATTATTTTATCAAAGTTTGAAAGCTTTCGAATTTTTTTGACTGCCTCCAGAAAACTTTTATTGATATCAAAATAATCAGATGATAAAAATGTTAACATAAAAATATCCTAAAAATACTTGTTTACATTTAATTATCATAAACATTTTAATTGACCAATCATCAATAATAAGCATGTAAAGTTTTTTTAATTCAAATTGAATTATATAATATCCAAATAGTCTCGGAAAAAATTAGCGCATATATTCCTGCAATTATGTCATCTAACATTATACTATGAGGGCTTGTTGTTTTTTTATCAAAAAAGTTTGCAGGCCATGGCTTGGCTATATCTAAAATTCTAAAAATTACAAATGCTAATATCCACTTAAAAGTTATATTGTTACAATTCAAAGTAGCAATCCAAACTCCAACAACTTCATCAATGACGATCTCAGAGCGGTCGATAATTTTGTAATTTAAAAAATATTTATTAATAGAAAGAATTCCTACAACATAAAAAATTAGTATTAAAAAAATTAAAATAGTTATATTGCCGTACATGGTAACAATATAAGCTATAGGTAAGGCAGCCAAAGTTCCCCATGTTCCAGACATGGGGCTTAATAAACCAGAACCAAACCAGGTGCAAATTAAAACGTGAATAGATAGAAAATTTTGATTATTATATATATTTCTAAAAAAAAACATCTTTAAATAATTTTCATTTTTAAATTTTTTATCTATTACTTTTATAATTTTTGAAAAATGCAATGTTATTTATAAAAGCTTTTATACCAATCAATAAACATAGGTAGACCTGTGCTTATGTTTATTTTAGGTATATAATCAATTTTTTTGTAAATTTTATTTATATTTGCAAAAGTTTTAATAATATCACCCATTTGCATAGGTAAATAATTTTTAATTGCTTTTAGTTTTGTTGTATCTTCTATTATTTTTATAAAATTTTCTAAATGTTCTGGTTTATTATTTCCAATATTATATATTTCTGCGGGTATTGATCTATTTTTATTATCACCATTATTTTTTGGTAAAATGTTAATTAACTTTCCAATAACGTAAACAACATCGTCAATATATGTAAAATCTCGGTACATATTTCCGTAGCCATAAACCTCGATTGGGTTTTGTTCAATTATGTTTTTTGTAAATTTAAAATATGCCATATCTGGTCTACCCCAAGGGCCATATACTGTAAAAAATCTTAAACCAGTTGTGGGAAGAGAGTAAAGGTTTGAATATGAAAAAGCTACTAGCTCATTCGATTTCTTGGTAGCCCCATAAAGATTTGCTGGACTGTCAGTAATATGATTTTCTGAAAATGGAATTTTTTTGTTAAGACCATAGACTGATGATGATGATGCATATATGAAGTGATTTATATTATATTTTCTGCAATTTTCAATAATATTCTGAAAACCAACAATATTTGAGTTTATATAATTAAATGGATTATCTATAGAAAATCTAACCCCAGCCTGAGCAGCAAGATGAATAACATGACTTGGATTTTCTTTTAGAAAAATTTTATCTACATGAGCCTTGTTTGATATATCAATTTTCTTAAATCTTAATTTTTCATCCTTTAGTATCTTTAAGCGACAACTTTTCAAATCGATATCATAATAGTCATTTAAATTATCAATCCCAAAAACATCAAATTTTTTTTTTAGTAAATATCTAGACAAATGAAAACCTATAAAACCTGCAACACCAGTAATTAAGATTTTCATAAAAACACCTTAAGTTAATACGTATATAATTTAAAAATTACAAAATTAAATTTAAATTCTAAATTATCAATGGTGCAATAACTAGGCTTACAATAGCCATTACATTAATTAAGATATTCATTGATGGACCCGAAGTGTCTTTTAAAGGATCACCTACTGTATCTCCAACAACAGCTGCTTTGTGAACATCTGAACCTTTTCCACCAAAGTTACCTTTCTCAACGTATTTTTTTGCATTATCCCAAGCACCGCCAGCATTTGACATCATTAATGCCATCATAACACAACAAATAAGCGCACCTCCTAGCATCCCTCCTAAAGCTTTTGGTCCTAAAATAAACCCTATTACAACAGGAGCTAATACAGCCAAAGATCCTGGTGCAATCATTTTTTTTAATGCTGCGACAGTTGCTATATCAACACATTTGGCTGTGTCTGGTTTCGCTTTACCTTCAAGGAGACCAGGTATTTCTCTAAATTGCCGTCTTATTTCCTTAATCATATCAAATGCAGCGTCACCAACAGCAGTCATTGTCATAGAACTTACTAAAAATGGAAAAATCCCTCCTAAAAACATACCACACAATACATATGGGTCGTTAATAGCGAGAACAAAACTTTCATCATTAGCGGATACTTTCTCGATATAGGCACTTATTAAAGCCAAAGCAGCTAAAGCTGCCGCACTAATTGCAAATCCTTTCCCAATAGCTGCAGTAGTATTTCCTACCTCATCAAGTGAATCAGTTATTTGTCTTGTATTAGAACCCATTTCAGCCATTTCTGCAATTCCTCCAGCATTATCTGCAACAGGTCCATATGCGTCTATGGCCATTGTTATACCAACCGTACTTAGCATTCCTACTGCTGCAATGCCTACCCCATAAAGGCCAGCAAAATAATTAGCTACAAAAATAATTCCAACTATCGTTAAAACTGGAATAGCTACAGATTGCATACCCACAGATAATCCTGAAATCATTATAGTGGCAGAACCTGTTTCACCATCCTTAGCTATTTTTTTTACAGGTGGACCACCTGTATAAAACTCTGTTACTAAACCAACTATAATTCCACCAATTGCACCTATTAGCACTGCTATCCATACTCCCAATGACACATCCATTTGATAAATAAGAAAATAAGATGATATTACAAAAATGATTGCAGAACCAATAGTTCCAAATCTCAGTGCAGTTTCAGGACTCTTACTTGAAAAAATTTTTACAGTAAGTATACCAATTAATGAACAAACAAGGCCGAGAGAAGCAAGAGCCAGAGGCATAAATTGTAAAATTGCCTTACTTTCTCCTAATGAATTAACTGTCGCACTAGTCATAGAGGCAGCTAATGCTATAGATGCAATCATAGAACCACAATAGGATTCAAAAATATCAGACCCCATACCAGCAACATCCCCTACATTATCACCAACATTATCTGCGATAACACCTGGGTTTCTAGGGTCATCCTCTGGAATACCAGCTTCCACTTTTCCAACGAGGTCTGCACCTACATCAGCACTTTTGGTAAAAATACCTCCACCAACTCTTGAAAACAAAGCAACCGATGATGCACCCATTGCAAATCCTTCAATTGCATGAACTGTCTCAACATTATTAGCAAAAAAATAAAATAAAATACCAATACCTAGCAATCCCATAGAGGCAACGGTCAACCCCATTATTGAGCCCCCAAAAAAAGCAACATTTAATGCTTCTGGAGCTCCCTTTTCATTCGCGGCAACTGCTGTTCTAACATTGGCTTTTGTTGCTGAATACATACCTATATAACCGGCAACACCTGAACAAATTGAACCAAGTAAAAATGCCAATGCTGTTTCGACACCCAATGAAAAATATAAAGCTACGATACAAACAATACAAAAAATGGCTAACCTTTTATATTCGGCAGCCATAAAAACCATTGCTCCTAAATGAATTTCATCTCCAATTTCTTTTACCCTTCCTACACCCTCAGGTGAACTTTTAACTTTTTTGTAAACAATTAAAGCTGATAAGAGGCCAAGAATTCCTAATATTATTGGAAAGATAGCATTTGACATTTTTTACTCCAAAAGTAATTTGAATATTATTTACTTAGTAATATTATCGATGCGTGTAAAGTTTAAATTATGATGACTGTGTTTTTTTTTACATTTTTTATTAGCCCAATCAAATCTTTTTTACACAAAGCTAGACATCCTGAAGTGGCTCTTTTGTCGTTAAAGCTACAGTGAATAAATATAGCACTTCCTTTATTTTTTATTGTTGGATTAATATTATGTGATATTACAATAACAATATCATAAGCCTCGTCTTCTCTCCATAATTTTTCATGACTTATATTAAGTGATTGAAAATTGTTAATCTTAATATATTTGTTATATAGATTGCTATTAACATCATCGCACCAACCACAATTTTTTGTAATTTTTTTAATTTTTAAAATATATTTTTTCTTAAGTTTTGGTCTTAAAACTCTATCCGGTCTATAATATATAGAGTTCAAAAACCATTTGCCAATTGGAGTTGTTTTGTCACCTTCTATTTTTTTTGCTGGGTTTTTAAGACCTCCAGAACCTATTTGACAATCAAAAGTTTTATTTCCAACTGTAATGAAATATTTTTTATTTAGATTTGTTACTAACCAATTTTTCTTCATAACTTATTATAAATTATCAATTCAAACGAAAAATATATATTATTATTTAAAATAAGCGTAAAATTCTACTTATAATTTTTGATTTGCTTTTATTATGGTTAAAAAAAAACAAAGCTGGTTTCAAACAATCACAGTTTATAAAGATATCAGAATGTTTAAAATTTTACTTCTTGGTGCCATGAGTGGCTTTCCATGGGTTTTGATTGCAAGCAGTTTAAGTATTTGGTTAAAAGAAGAAGGTTTGAGTAGATCTACCATTGGATGGGCAGGTTTAATTTTTGGTGTTTACGCATTTAATTATTTGTGGGCTCCAATTATAGATAGAATTCAAATACCTCTATTAACAAAAAAAATTGGCCATAGAAGAGGGTGGATAATATTAATGCAAACTACAATTTTAATTAGTTTAATAATTTGGAGTTTAATTAATCCAACCAAACACTTTACTATACTAATTTCTGTTGGTTTAATTATTGCAATAGCTTCAGCTACGCAAGACATAACAGTTGATGCATTAAGAATAGAACAAATTGATGAAAATGAAGGAAAGGCCATGGCTGCTGGTGCTGCTATGGCCGTTGTTGGGTGGTGGACTGGGTATAAACTAGGTGGTATTATCTCTTTATTCACAGCAGAATATTTTCAGAACACAGGTATTAGTGATTATTGGCAAGTTACTTTTTTAGTATTAGGCGCAATCATAATTTTAATGAATATTGCTTTGATGTTTGTTCATGAGCCTGTAGTAACTGACAGGAAGGCAAAACAAAAAGTAAACGACAGAATAATTTCAAAAAAACTTGGTGTGTCCTATAGCTTTATAAATAACCTTGCTACATATATTATAGGGACAATTATAGGACCTATAATTAGCTTTTTTAAAAGAAATGGATTTTCTATAGCATTCGGAATATTAGGTTTTGTTTTCTTATTCAAAATTGGAGAAGCATTTCTTGGTCGTATGTCTATCGTTTTTTACAAAGAAATAGGTTTTTCCAAGGTACAAATTGGCATTTATTCAAAAGGACTTGGTTGGATTACAACAGTTATCTTTACATTGTTAGGCGGCATAATGGCAATGCAAGCAGGAACAATTAAAACAATATTCTGTGCTGGAGGATTAATGGCTCTTACTAACCTACTGTTTGCAATTTTGGCATGGACAGGCAAATCCGAATTATTGTTCGCAATTGCTGTTATAGCTGATGATATTACAGCAGCATTTGCAACTGTAGCCTTCGTTGCATTTATTTCGTTATTGGTTGATAGGACATATACAGCTACTCAATACGCATTGCTTGCTTCTATAGGAACTGCAGGAAGAACAACTCTTGCATCATCTTCAGGAGCTCTAGTAGATTGGCTAAATGGTGATTGGGGAACCTTTTTTATTTTAACTACAATAATGGTTATTCCTTCTTTAATTTTCTTGTGGATAATTAAAAATAAAATTAAAATTGGGGTATAGTAATTATTATCTATAATTACAATTAGTAAAATTAAAACTGTTTTTAGCCTAATTTATATATATAATAAGTTTACTTCAAACATTGACATTAACAATCATGACATTACTTCTTGTTTTTAAGAATAAAATATATAATAAATAATTTAATTCTTGCTTAAAAATTTAGAAAGTTTGAATCTTTGGAATTTGATTTTCACAAAAAGAAAACATTTACTCAATATTGGAATAATTTCAGTACAAAACCTAGAAAAAATAATTCATTTTCTGTTTTTTTAAAAAAATTCAAAAATTCAATCTATAACTTTTTTGGCTTTAAATTAAGTGTAAGATTAATTAAAAACCAATCTCAAAAAGATGAAGCTTATTCATCTTTTGTTGTTGATTTAAAAGTTAAAAAATACAGGAATGATTTAATTCTAAAACAAATTATATCATTCTTAAAATCTTCTGGTTTGAAATTAAACAAATTTGACATTGAAAGCTATATTAACGAATTTGAAGACGTTTTCATGAAAAGCCCTATAAAGGAACAAGGAAGCGGTTTTGGTTTTAATGAGGGGGTATTTTTTTATACTATTTTAAAAATTATCAATCCGACTGTTGTAATTGAGTCTGGTATAATGAAAGGTTTCACTACTTATTTAATTGACGTAGCTACAAATGAAAATTGTAAAATCTATTGCTATGATATTAATCTTGAGAATAATTTGTATAATTCCAAAAAAGCAACTTATATAAATACAGATATTACGAAAAATGTTCCTTCTATTCAAAACGAAAAAGTAGTGGCACTATGGGATGATCACACGTCACAAATTGATCGTCTTAAGTTTTCTTTAATACATGGTATTAAATATAATTTTTTTGATGACGATTTAAGTTCATTGAACATTCACGCAGATGGGTGGCCGCCTATCCCTACTATATCAATGTTAAAAGATCTGGAGAATGGTAAAATAAATAATCAGGATTTTAGATGGATATCTAGAAACAGAGAAGGGATCGTATATTTAAAAAATATAACTGACACAAGAATTGTAAGAAACATATTTTTTCATAAAATTTTTCCTGAACTCTTTCCCATAACAGGATATAAAAACCATAGTCAATGTTCTCTTGTCATTAACAGTCATTCTGATTAAAAATAATTTGTCTATAATTATCTAATTTTTTAGAACTATACTCTGCAGAGAATTCGAAATCTTTCCATGCTTTTTTTTGATAAAAGTTCCTTAATTTGTCATCATTTAAAAGTTCAATTAAACTTTTTTTTAGTTTTTGAAAATTTATATTTTCTATTAAAACGCCATTGTCTCTAATAATTTCAGGTATTCCTCCTACTTTAGAGGCAATTATACATATTCCATTACTCATTGCTTCTGCAGCAACTAAACCAAATGGTTCTTGCCATAAAGAAGGTATGATTATGATAGAAGCTGTATTCATTTTTTCTTCAACAAAACTGTAATCTTTAAATCCATAGTATCTAGCTTGGGATCCAATACTTTTGAATTTTTCAATTACTTTTTTTCCGAAGTAATTAGTTTTATTTTGATCTCCTAATTTTAATGATCCAATAATATCAAAATTCCAATCAGGATAATTAGGGGCAATTGATTTTACTACTTCTACATATAAATCAACCCCCTTTTCAGTTACTAATCTTCCAACAAATAAGATCTCTTTTTTCTTCTCAGGAAAATGCGCAATTTTTCTATTCACACCATTATACAACACATGAACTTTCTTTTTTTCATTAGAAATATCTTTCATAAATTGTTGCTTTATGTATTCACTTACACAAAAAATAGCAGCACATTTTTCAATAATATTTTGTCGATCACTAATTGACTTTGATCCTTTCATAGTTAAAGGATCATTATGAAAAAACAACGATACAGGAAAATCATTATACCTACTAATTTGATTAATTAAGTAGGGTCTGTTGTGTATCTCTATTAATTGTTGCTTACAATTATCGGCAGATATCATCTTTAACATTCTATGTAACAAAAATGCATTTTTACTTTTAAGTGAAAAAATAGAGTAATTAAGGCCTACAAAGTTATCTTTAAAAAGTGCATTTTCAACATTTTGACCATAAACTTTTATCCTATTTAAAAATTTAGTATGCATTAAATTATTTTTAACAGTAATTGAAACAGAAGAAGCTTTGTTTTCGTCAAACTTTTCTTTGTAAGGTAATAGAATGTTAATTTTCATAATATTTATGTCTTTATAATTTATTTAATAATGTTATAAATGGCATTTACTATTTTTGAAATTAATATTTATAACTGGATATCATTTTGCAAACAATTATATGTATGAAATGGGGTTCTAGATATGGGCCTAATTTTGTGAATAGACTCTTTAATTCAATTAAAAGACATACCAACAGACCTACTAGTCTTTACTGCTTTACAGATAATAAAGATGGTATAAATACAAACGTTATTTGTAATCTACTACCTGAAATCAATTTGCCTAGAACTATTACAAATACACCATGGAGAAAAATAAGTGTCTGGCAATATCCATTAAGTCAATTAAGTGGAGATATATTATTTTTAGATCTTGATTTGGTAATTACAGGGAACCTTGATAGATTTTTTGATTATCAACCTGGTAAGTATTGTGTTATTGAAAATTGGACACAAAAAGGTCAAAATATAGGCAACACAAGTTGCTTTAGATTTCCTGCTGGAAAATACACTTCAATTTTTAGTAAATTTCAAAAAGAACCTGTAAAAATTTGGAAAAAATATCACATCGAACAAATCTATATTAGTGATGAAATAAAAGATCAAATCTTTTGGCCCACAAATTGGTGTCAAAGTTTTAAACATAATCTTCTTCCGTCTTGGCCACTTAGAATTTGGAAAGCTGCAAAACTTCCTAAAGAAACCAGTATAGTTGCTTTTACAGGTAAACCTGATCCTGATGATGTATTAAAAGGAAAATGGCCAGTAAAAAAATATCAATTTTATAAAAAAATTTATAAACAACTTAAAACTCCTGAGTGGGTTATAGAGAATTGGCTATAAACTAATTTATTTGATTTATTGGTTTATTATTTAAATAAGCATTTATAGCTAATAAATACCCGTTAAAAAATTTTTCATATGCTTCTGATGAAACATAACCAATGTGAGGAGTAAGTAAGGTATTTTTAGTCGTTCTTAATATGTGTTCTTTTGGAAGAGGTTCTTGATCATAAACATCTAAGGCAGCATAAGAAATTATACCGTCATTTAAAGCGTTTATAAGGTCTTGTTCGTTAATTATTGGACCTCTACTAGTATTAACTATTACTGATTTTTTTTTCATTAACTTTAACTTATTTTTATCAATATATCCTTTTGTTCTTTCTGACAATCTAGTATGTATTGTTAAAATGTCTGACCTCTTAAATAAATCTATGCTTTCAACATACTCTATATTTATTTTTTTACATTCTTCCTTACTTAAATTATGGCTCCATGCAATAACTTTCATTCCAAAAGCTTTAGCAAAATTAGCAACTTGCTTTCCTTGTTTACCAAGCCCCAAAATTCCCAATGTATTACCTTTTAAAGCTCTTCCTATAGTTGTTTGCCATTTACCATTTTTCATATTTTCAATTTCAATCTGTAACCCTCTCCAACTATTCATAATAAGTGCCCAAGCTAATTCTGCTGTAGAATGAATTTTAGTATCAGTTCCACAATAAACTATATTTCTATCTTTAAGTGCATTTGCATCTATTGAAGCATTCCACATTCCACTTGTAATAACCAACTTGAGATTTGGAAGTTTATTAATTAATTCTTCAGGTAAAGGTGTTCTTTCTCTCATTAAACATAAAATGTCATATTTAAGTAAAATATTTGATAAATTTTCTTCTTGTCCGATATAATCTTTAAAAACATCCAACTCTATTTTTTCACTTAATTTGTCCCAGTCTGCAAATTCATGTGAGACATTTTGGTAATCGTCAAGAACAGCAACACTTAATTTTTTCCTATTAGTTATCATTTCGATGCACCATATCCAGCTATTCTTCCAAATACTGCTCCAGAAGTTAATCCTGAACCTCCAGGATATCCATTAAAAAAAACACCTCCTACTAGTTCTCCACAAGCAAACAAACCACTTATTGGTTTATTATATTTACTCAAAACAGAACCTTGTGAATTTATTTTTAGTCCTCCATAAGTGAACGTAATGCCTCCAGTAACCGGAAAAGCTCTAAACGGTCCTTTATCAATTCTCTGAGCCCAATTAGATTTCTTAATTTCTAAACCTTTGGTAGATTTTCCATCTAATGTGGTTGGATCAAAAGAAGTTGTTAAATCTACAGCTTTGTTGTATTCTACGATAGTTTTTCTTGTTTCAATCTTGTCAATTCCATCCATTTTTTCAATAAGTTCATCTATGGATTTGCCTTCAACAAAATGAGCATCATGAAATCTATATTCTTCATAGAGCAAATCATAAACTTTACTATCAAATATTTGCCAAGCAAAATGTCCTGGTTGTTCTAAAACTTTTCTACCATATTGAGCATAGGTGTAATTTCTAAAATTTTTTCCCTCGTCAAGGAATCTTTGACCTTTTGCATTTATCATAATCCCTAAAAAGTAACAAATTTTACGATAATTTTTTCGTTCCTTTGGTTCCAAATCTAATCCACCATAATTTTTCATATGAAGATCCATTGGAGTTGCATGACAACCTCCATATAAACCATGTTTTATAGCTCCAATTTCCAAAGCCATCGTTAGACCGTCACCAGTGTTGTGAGGTGTACCCCTTACCTTAGCTTTTAACCAATCATCTCCAATAAAAGATTTACGTAATTTGTCATTAGCTTCAAAACCACCTGAGGCTAATATAACTGCATCAGCTTCTATTTTTTTATTCCCAACATAAATCCCTGTAACTTTATTTTCTTTAAATAATAAATTTGTAACAGGACTTTCATAAAAGATTTTTCCACCTAAAGATAAGAAAGCAGCTAATTCTTGGTTGAACAATCCTACGCCTTCATTTTCAGCAGCAAGAGTTAGACCTCCCCAAAAAATGTGTTTCCCGTCTTTTAAAAAACTTTGTCTTGAATATATTGGCTCAAATTTTACATTATGAGAAGAAAGCCACTGGATTGTTTCATGTGACTTAGATACTAGTATTTCTTGTTCCCAACTCAATGGTCTACCATCATTAAAATTGAGAAGATCACTTTTAAATTTTTCTTGTGTGTAAGAACCAAAATCAGTGTCTTTAATTCTTTCATCATTTGGATTTTCTAACAAGCCTATTAATTGATCACCACTTTCATAGGAAAACCTCATTGCCCCTGCAGTATACTTAGTGTTTCCACCAGACATTTTTTTATCAGCTTTTTCATAAATTGTTACATTTGAGCCCTTTTCTAATGAGGCTATGCCTGCTGATAATGCAGCATTGCCAGAACCCACAATTATAACTTTACTAGTCATCACAAATACCTAACTAAATATTTTTAAAGATTGTTTAATTATTGTTATTATTTAAGATTACAATTTTCAAGTTGTATTTTTTTAGGCTTAATATGTCACCAAATTTAATTGGATCATTGATCTGGTTGTTATTTATTTTTTTATCAGTGTTTTCTCATATGATAATAAAGTCTCTGACAGGTGAAGTTGATTTTATAATTACTTTATTTGCTAGGTTTGTTTATTCATTACCAATTCTTTTTATTTTAGCTTTAATTGCCAGAAAGATGCTTTTTTTACAAATAAATAATTGGAGTAATATATTTATTCGCTCCTTATTCGGTTTTGTGACAATGATTATGGTTTTTTCATCTTTACAACTTATTCCTATTGGCTTAACTACAGCTCTAGCTCAAAGTTCTGCAATATATGTAACATTATTATCTCCATTATTTCTAGGAGAGAAAATTGGGGTTGTAAGGTGGACAGCTGTAATAATTGGATTAATTGGGGTTTTTTTAATGATTAATCCAATTGGCATTATTAAAGAAACTAGTGAATTATCTACATTAGGATTATTACTAGCTTTTAGTAGCGCAATTACTCATGCTGGATTAGCATTAATTCTAAGAAAAATTGGTAAAACAGAACATCCTGCTTCAACAGCTCTAATACATAATTTTATAACTTCAATAATAATTATTATTGCAATGATTTTTTTTGGTACAAAATTTTATGGAACTATAGGAAAATACGGTTCTGAAATTTTGATTACACCAAATTCTATATTTTATTCTTTAATTTTTTTAGGATTTGTAGGTTCATTCGTACAATATTTAATGGCGCAAAGCTACAAGTATGCAGAAGCTACTATATTAGTAACACTTAGATATTTAGCCATTCCAATAGCTACGGTCTTTGGATATTTAATTTGGAATGAAATTCCAACATTCAATCAAATTATTGGTGGATTAATTGTAATTGGCTCTTGTCTTTTGATAACTTATAGAGAAATCAAGAAAAATAATAATTAATATCCTATTGCACACCCATCTTTTCTAAAATCACTAGCACCAATTAAAATATTTTTTTTAATATCTATAAGTATTATTTGACCACCACCAATTGGCGACACAGGATAGTTAACTTCATGTCCTCTTGAAACCATATCTTCAATTATTGAATTATCAAAGTTTTTTTCAAAATCTAAAACATTGTCATTTGGGAAAACTCTAGGCAAATCGAGAGCTTCTTGAGGGCTCAAACCAAAATCAATCATTTGTGATAATACATATGCATGGCCAGCCGCTTGATATTGACCACCCATAACTCCAAAAGAACCAATTAATTTGTTTTCTTTCGAAATCATTGCTGGAATGATAGTATGTAGAGGTCTTTTATTTGGATGAAGTTCATTTGGATGATCTTTTATTAAATTAAACGCTCGCCCTCTGCAATGGAAAAGAACACCACTTCTTGGTGCTGTAATTCCACTGCCGAAGGGATCAAAAAGTGAGTTAATAAAGGAAATTGTCATCCCCTTTTTATCCCTCACAGTTAAATAAATTGTATCAGGATGATCAGGAAATAAGCTTTTCTCATATATTTTAGATTTGTTAAAATCAATTTTAGATGCGTATTGTTTCAGTGACTTTTTGCTTAAAAAATTTGTCACAGACAATTTATTATAATAAGCATCTGAAAGATATTGATCTCTCAGAAAGTATCCTATCTTAACTGCTTCACAAAATAAGTGAATGTAATCACTTTTAGACATGCTTTTAACATTAAAATGTTCGAGAATTCCTATTATAATTAGAGCAACTATACCTTGACCATTTGGAGGACATTCGTGAATTTTAATGTTTCTGTAATTTTGAGATACTGGTTTTACCCATTCTGCACATGAATTTTTAAAATCATTTTTAGTATGCGATCCTCCAATATTATTTAATTTTTCAAGCATATCGTCTACCACCCAACCATTGTAAAACCCTTCTGATCCTTCTTTTGCAATTGTTTCAAAAGTTTTGGATAATTTTACATTTTTGAAGTTTTCAGTAACATTATATGGTTTTTGATTATTTAAAAAAATTTTAGATGTATCTCTATCAGCTAAAAGTTTTTCTGTATTTTTGGCCCAGTCATGTGCTACTCTTTCATGAACGATTATACCTGATTTAGCATAGTTTATTGCAGGCTGGAATATTTCATTCCAAGGCATGTAACCATGTTCGTTATGAAGCAAACTCCACCCTGCAACAGCACCTGGTATTGTGATTGCATCAGGCATGTCGGGTTTAATAAAATTTATGCCTTTATTTCGAAGATGGTTAGCACTTGAATTTTCAGAAGATTTTCCTGAACCATTTAGTGCTTTTATATTAGCACTACCATCGATTGAAAGCATTGCAAAGCAGTCTCCACCAATACCAGTCATGTGTGGTTCTGCAACACACAAAACAGCGCTCATTGCTAATGCTGCATCAATAGCATTACCTCCATTTTTTAAAATCTCAACACCTGTTGATGATGCTACATAATGTGACGAAGTCGTCATAAAATTTGAGCTTATTACATTAGATTTGCCGGGGTTTGTAAAATCTCGAGTAATAAATTTATCAAATGACTTCATAAGGATACATTTAAATAATTAGGGTTGAGACAATATGTCAAATCTATATTAATAACTTTTTAATATTTTTTGCAGCTTGTCTAATCCTTTGTTCATTCTCTACTAAACCTACTCGTACGAAGCCCTCTCCAAATTCACCAAAAGCTACACCTGGAGATACTGCAACATCTGCTTTAAGCATCAATTCTTTTGCAAACTCTAAAGAGCCTTTATCTTTGTATTTATCTGGTATTGGAGCCCATGCAAACATGCTTGCTTTTGGACTAGGAATATTCCATCCAGCCCTGGCCATAGAGTTTATGAGAACGTCTCTTCTTTTTTGATAAATATTTCTTATCTCTTGAACACAATCTTGAGGACCATTCAATGCAGCAGCAGCTGAAACTTGAACAGGTGTAAAAGCTCCATAATCTAAATACGACTTAATTCTAGTAAGTGCGTTTATTAGTGTTTTATTACCAACAGCAAAACCAATTCTCCATCCTGCCATAGCATAAGTTTTAGACATTGAAGTAAACTCAACTGCCACTTCTTTTGCTTTTGATATTTGAAGGATTGAAGGAGGTGGGAAGTTATCATAATATATTTCTGCATATGCAAGATCAGATAATATATAGACATTGTATTTAAGAGCAATTTTTACAACTTCTTGATAGAAATCTAAGGACACAACTTGTGCTGTTGGATTAGATGGAAAGGACACTATAATAGCCACTGGAGCAGGTACACTCTCAATGATAGATCTTTCTAATCGTTCTAAATATAAATCAGGGTTAAAGATGCCATCATCTATAGCAGGTAAATGACGTAAGGAAGCACCAGCGATTATAAACCCATAAGGATGAATAGGATATGAGGGGTTAGGGGATAGAATAATATCTCCTGGTGATGTTATTGCCTGAGCTAAATTAGCTAGGCCTTCTTTAGAGCCCAAGGTAACTATTACTTCATCTTCAGGATCTAAATTAACATCAAATCGCCTTTTATAGTAAGCAGCCTGCGCTTTTCTAAGCCCATTGATACCTTTACTCGTAGAATATCTACCTATACCAGGTTTTTCTACAGTTTCTTTTAATTTTTGTCTGATATGCTTTGGTGTTGGCATATCAGGATTTCCCATTCCAAAGTCAATTATGTCCTTACCTTTAGATCTTAGTTTAGCTTTGAGATTATTTACTTCAGCAAAGACATATGGCGGTAATCTTTTAATTCTATCAAATTCGTTTCGCATAAATTATTCAATAAGTCCTTAAAATTTTGTCTAAAAATTAGTTACTTGTGTCATAAATTTGGTATATTTAACATTATGATAAGATGTAATGTGTTTATTTTAAGGTATCAATGCGTTTTTTTACTAAAATTATTTTTTTTCTCTCAGGAATTAGTGTTATTGGGCTAATGCTATGGTTTGGCATGCCTAATATTCAACAAGCTTTTAAACCTGTAGAGGTTATTTCAGTAACAATTACCTTAAATAATAAATGTTCCGTTGATAATGATAGTTTTGCAGTTGCAGTTCCAGGAACAGATATAATTTTTCCATTTAAAAAAGGGGTGGCAAGGTATAGATTAAAATCAGATAGAAAAGTACAACTGATATCTAACCCAAAATATAAATCAGTGCGCTATGTTGGCATCCATGTTCCTGTAGAGAAAAAAATGATTTTAGAAGCTGATTGTTCAACATCACCAAGATTGAAAGGTATTTTTGGTTCAATGAAAAATCAGTTTAAAAATTAAAGGATATTTAATGAAAAATTTAAATAAAGGTTTGCCAAACGATCCCCTAAATGGAATAACAATCAATGAATTAGGTAAGAAGTTCAGAGATCGTTTGATTACATGTAAAGAAGTTACATCAATTTATTTTGAAAGAATAAAAATTTTAAATCCACACCTTCACGCTTATATTCATACAAATGAGGAAAAAGGACTTATATGGGCAGATGGCATAGATAAACTATTTTCTTGTGGCATTGATTTAGGTCCTCTAATGGGCATTCCTATAGCAATAAAAGATATTTGTTCTGTTAACGGAATGCCAACAACAAATGGATCTCAGATTAAAAGTGACGATATATCAGGACCAGAAGGAAATCTGGTCAGAAGATTAAAATCCTTAGGTTGTATTATTTTAGGTAAAACACATACTGTTGAATTTGCTCTTGGAGCAACTGGGTTAAATAAATATAAAGGTACCCCTAAAAACCCGTGGGACGAAAATAAGCATAGGATGCCAGGAGGATCAAGTAGCGGTTCTGCTGTAGCTGTTGCTTCTGGACTAGCTGCTTTTGCTATTGGCACAGACACTGGTGGTTCAGTTAGAATTCCAGCTTCACTTAATGGTATAGTCGGATTAAAAACTACCAAAAATAGATGGCCAACGGACGGAATTTTTCCTTTATCTCCAACTTTAGATACTCCAGGACCTTTAGCAAGAAATGTAAAAGATACAAAATTAATTTTTGATACATACAACGGTACTACCAAAAATCAACAGGCCATAAAACTTGAAAATATGAATTTTGGTAAACTTAAGGAACCCTTTACCTCAAATTTGGATGTGGAAGTTGCAGAAGCATTTGAAATTATTTCCAGTAAATTGGAAAATCTAGGTGCAACTATTGAAGACGTTATAATTCCTGAAGCAAATGAAAAAACAACTTTGTTTCCTGCAATTGTTGGATCAGAAATTATTAGTGCATTTGGAGTAGATAGGTTTAATAAAAATGTTGAAAAAATGGACCCAGTAACTGGCAACAGGGCAAAGCTAGGTCTTAAAGTATCGTCATTTGAATACATTAAGGCCAAAAATAGAGTCATAAAACTAGAAAATATTATTGGAAAATATTTTACAAAATATGATGCTCTCATCTCACCTACAACTGTAATGCAGGCCCTTGAGGTTGATAAATCAATAATAGGTGGAGAACTTCACGAAAGAAGCCTTTTTGCTTCAGCAAACACACAACCTGTAAATATTTTTGGATTATGTGGAATTTCTTTTCCTATCCATAATTTATTGAATAATAAAGATAACAAAACATTACCAATTGGTTTACAAATCATATGTGGTAAAAACGAAGATGAGAAAGCAGTTGAAATCGCTTTAGCTTTAGAAAATTATCTGGGAGAGCCTCAACTTCCTGAAGTCAGCAAGTTTTTATAATGTAGATTTATAAAGACTAACTCAAATATAAAAAAATAACTTTTTTATCTTGAAATTTATAATTTAAAAAATTAACTAATATTCAAGTATTAATAAGGTATCGTCCCTAAAAGGTAAATATTTTGTCTGATAAACTTATAAACGCAACTAACTTAAAAAAATCTTTTGATCAATTTATTGCTGTAGATAATATTGATTTGTCAGTCTCAAGGGGTGAGGTGGTTGGCTTTCTTGGTCCAAATGGTGCAGGAAAGTCTACAACTATGAAGATGCTAACTGGTTTTTTAGAACCAGATAATGGTAAGATTTTTATTAACAATATTAATCTTAAATCTGATCCATTAAAAGCAAAAGAATACATAGGTTACCTACCTGAAGGTGCTCCATCATATTCAGATATGATAGTCGCAGACTTTTTGTCATTTATTGGAAAAATGAGAGGGTTGAATGATAATTCTCTAACCAATCGCTTAGAAGAAATGGCTAATCAAATTAACTTAAAAGAAATGTGGAACAGACCTATAGAAACACTTTCTAAAGGTTTTAAAAGACGGGTTGGTATTGCTCAAGCATTAATACATGACCCTGATATATTAATATTAGACGAACCAACTGACGGTTTAGACCCTAATCAAAAACACGAAATGAGAAACCTCATAAAAAGAATATCTACTAATAAAGCTATTGTTATTTCAACACATATCTTAGAAGAGGTTGAGGCAGTATGTTCACGCGCTGTAATTATTTCAAATGGAAAGTTACTTGCAAATGACACTCCTAAAAATTTAGAAAATAAATTTTTAAACAAAAACACTTTATCTATTAAAGTGTCTAATAAAATTAATAATGTTTTCTCTAAAGAAATAAAATCATTATTAAAATATGATGACGTCAAAATTCAAAAAACAGACATTTCAACTCATACTCTTCTAGTAAGTGACAGCAAGAAAAATCCAAATCTTAATATAGTTTTAAAACAGATAAGCAAACTCAAGCTCGATGTAATTGAGGCAAATTTTCAAAAGGTAAGTCTTGAAGAAATCTTTAGAACAATAACCTCAGAAAACAATTCAAAATAATTGGTAAAAACCCATGGATAACTACTTAAACAAAACATATATAATCTTAGATAGAGAATTAAAGGGATATTTCAGAACTCCGTTAGCATCTATTTTTTTGCTTGTCTTTTTAGCTCTATCATCAGGTATGACCTTCTTTTTGGGAAGGTTTTTTGAGAGAGATCAGGCTGATTTAACGGCATTTTTTTCATGGCATCCTTGGTTATTCCTTGTATTGATGCCAGCTATCGGTATGAGATTATGGGCTGAAGAAAGAAGATCCGGCACAATTGAATTGTTAATAACTTTACCTGTTACAAATACACAGCTAGTCGTTGGTAAATTTTTAGCAAGCTGGATTTTTACTCTGATTGCTCTTATTCTAACAATGCCTATCTGGATAACAGTTAATTATTTAGGTGAACCAGATAATCATGTTATTTTAATATCGTACTTTGGCAGCTGGTTAATGGCAGGAGCCTTTTTAGCTCTTACTTCTTGTCTGTCGGCACTAACTAAAAATCAAGTCATAGCATTTATAATATCATCCATAAGTGGTTTTGTGCTTATAATGGCTGGCTTTAATCTGGTTTTATCAGCTGTAAGGTCATGGTCACCAAATTGGATAACAGAAACAATAAGTTCAATGTCGTTTCTATCACATTTTAGTAGGATACAAATGGGTGTTTTTGATTTGAGTACTCTAGTTTTCTTCGTTTCAATGATAATTTTATGTCTTTGGATAAATGTACAGTTAGTCCAAGTTAAAAAAGCAGATTGAGGTTACAATGAACTTTTTAAATAAGATAAAACCCAAAAATCTTGTTAAATTATCAATACTATTTGCCGTAATTATATTTCTTTGTGTAAATATAATTACGAACAATGTATTCAATTCATCAAGGGTAGACTTCACAGAAAAAAAACTTTACTCCTTATCTAATAGCACAACTAATCTTCTTAAAAATTTGAATGAGCCAATACATATAAGGCTTTTTGTATCAGGAAATTTGGTTAAAGAAGTACCTCAGCTTTCCACATATGCAAACAGGGTTGAGACAATACTGAAAACTTATAGTGACATTTCTAATGGAAAAATAACATTAGAGGTGATTGATCCAAAACCTTTCTCAGATGAAGAAGACAGAGCTGTTGGAATGGGTATTAACTCATTTTCTGCAACAGAAATGTCAGATGCATTATATTTTGGACTAGCAGCTACAAATTCAACTACAGGGCAAAAAAATATTCCTATTTTTTCTCCGGAAAGAGAAACTTTCCTTGAATATGATCTTTCAAGTTTAATCTCAGAAATAAGTCAGATTCAAAAGCCAGTCATAAGTATTCTTGATAACCTTGGACTCATGGCAGACAGTAGAATTGGTAAACCAGAACAACAAATTTTAAAACAAATGAATGAAATGTTTAAAGTTGAAATGGTTAGTGAAAGCGATAATAAGCTCAATGAAAACACAAAAGTTCTTATGATTATTCATCCAAAGTTTTTATCGGATGAGACTTTATATATGATAGATCAGTGGGTTCTTAAAGGAGGATCTACCCTAATATTTTTAGATCCTTATGCTGAAACAGAGGTTAGTAGACAACCAGGCATGCCCCCAATGAACCCAAGATCAAATCTAAAAAAATTATTAGATACATGGGGAATAAAATTCGATAATAAAAAGACTGTTTTAGACTCAGAATTTGGTTTCAGGATCACTAGGAATATTGATGGTCGTGATATACAAGTTACCAACTACCCTTGGCTAAATATTAGGGGAGATGGCTTGAATAAAAACGAAGGTTCATTATCAAACTTAAGCACAATTGTAATGACTACCGCTGGCTCATTAGAAAAAGCCAATAAAGACACAGTTTTAGAACCAATTATTACCACTAGTAGAAAATCTGGTTTAGGTGACGCACAAAAAGCAGGTGATCCTAAAAATGACCCAAGAGATTTTTTATCAAGCATAAAGTCTGATAACGAAAATTTAATTTTAGCAGGATGGATAAAAACAAATCTTAACTCATCATTTAGTAAAAAAGATGGTCAACTTTTGAAATCTCAAAATAAATCAAACATTCTTTTAGTATCTGACGCTGATATGTTAATGGATCGAAATTGGTTAACGCAACGAGGCGCTTTTGCTAACAATGGCGACTTCGTTCTTAATGTAGTTGAACAAATGGTTGGTGGTAATGCCTTATCCGATCTTAGGGGTAAGAGTACATCATGGCGTCCATTTGATAAAATAATTGAATTAGAAAAAATCGCTGAGGAAAAATTTCTTTTAGAAGAACAAAGACTAGCTAAAAAATTAAACGAAATGGAAAATAAAATTAGAGATTTAACGCAAAATAATGACAACAACTCAGATGTTTTATCTCCTGAAACTATTGAAGCGATTGATGGTTTTAAAGCTGAAATGATGTCAACAAGATCACAGTTAAGAAGTGTTAAATTTGACCTTAGAAGAGATGTTGAAAATTTAAAACGATGGGTAATAGCTTTAAACGTAGCAATAATTCCTATAATTTTTGCTGGTCTAGCATTAATTATATCTTCAAGAAGAAAAAAATTATTCTACTAAAATAAATATTGGATAAAAAATGACTAAAAAAAGATTTTTAAACATGTCTATAATAACTGTAGCAATCGTTGTTTTAGCGATTATTTCAATAAACTTTAATAAAAGTAATTATGGTTATGAAAATAAAGGTAAGCTATTTTTAGGTAACTTCACCAAAAACGTTAATGAAATTACAACTATATCAATTAGGTCTTTTGAAAATAATATTAATTTAGTTAAACAAAATAATAGTTATATATCTGAGTCAAGTTATCCACTAAAAAAAGGATTGTGGGAAAATTTGATTACAAGTTTATCTTTGTTAAGAATTGAAGAGTTGAAAACAAATGACCCATCTAGGCACTCACAACTAAATCTGCTTCTTCCTGAACAAAATAAAAGTAAAGATGAGGACGAAGGTTATGGAACAAAAATCACATTGAAGAAAGAAGACGGAACTATTTATTCTTCAATACTTTTTGGGATGGTAGATAGAAGTGTTGGTGGAATAAGTGGTGGTCAGTTTGCAAGATTTCCAAATGAAGACCAGACATACCTTCTTAAAGGTGCAATTAGGATGCCTACAACAAAATCTGATTGGTTTGAAAGTTTACTTTTATCTATTAAAAAGGGTGATGTTCAGAAGATTAACTTAAGTAATAACAATGGGATAATTGAAATTCAATCCAAAGAGAATAAATTGAGTTTGACGACACCAAAAGCTGTAAAATTTAAAATTGACGATACACAACTAAGTGATGCTAGAGACGTAATTAATAGCTTTTATTTTTATGATGTTAAAAAATCCACACAAAAATATACAAAAAATCTACCTACGTTGTCGTATGAAGTTAAAGACGGATTAATCTTAACAATTTCCTCTATTAACTCTGACGATGGTGGAGAAAGTTGGGTAATTATTAATGCAAAGTCTAATGACAAGAAGTCAGAAAAAATGGCTCAAGAAATTACAAAAAAGACTAAAGGCTATGAGTTTTTAGCCAACATAATTACTAGCGATATTTTAAGATGGAAACTTAAAGATCTTGCGGAAAAAGACAAAAATTCTTAATAAGACCTCGGCATTCCTAAAACATGCTCAGCTAAATAAGATAAAATTAAATTAGTTGATATTGGAGCCACTTGATATAACCTAGCCTCTCGAAACTTTCTCTCTACGTCATATTCCTCTGCAAACCCAAATCCCCCATGAGTTTGAACACATGCTTCTGCTGCTGCCCATGACGCATCCGCTGCAAGCAATTTAGCTGTATTAGCCTCTTCTCCTATAGGCTTCCCGGCTTCATAAAGCCTTGCTGCGTGGTAAACCATCAATTCAGCTGCTTTCATTTGTGCATATGCCCTTGCTATTGGGAATTGAATACCTTGATTTTGACCAATTGCTCTTCCGAAAATATTTCTATCATTAGCATATTTTGTAGATTTTTTAGTAAACCATTTAGCATCTCCAATACACTCTGCAGCTATGAGGATTCTTTCTGCATTCATACCAGATAAAATATATCTAAAACCTTTATTTTCATCGCCAACAAGACTTGAGGCTGGTATTCTTAAATTATCAAAAAATACTTCAGTTGTAGAATGGTTCATCATTGTTCGTATTGGTCTAATTGTAAGGCCATTACCTTTTGCTTTTCTCATATCTAAAAGAAAAACAGACAGACCTTCCGTTTTCTTTTTAACTTCATTTAATGGTGTTGTCCTTGCTAAGAGCAACATTAGATCTGAATGTTCTGCTCTGCTTGTCCAAATTTTTTGACCGTTAACTACATAGTCATCACCATCACGAACTGCTACTGTACGCAAACTTGTTGTATCTGTGCCACTTGTTGGTTCTGTTACACCAAACGCTTGTAATCTTAGAGATCCATCAGCTATTTTTGGTAAATATTCTTGTTTTTGTTCAGGAGAGCCATGTCTAAGAACGGTTCCCATAGTATACATTTGCGCATGACATGCTGCGGCATTGCATCCTTGATGATGAATTTCTTCTAAAATAACAGAGGCAGCTAACATTCCTAAACCAACACCTCCATATTCTTCTGGTATAAGGGCTCCTAAAAATCCAGCATCTGTTAATGCCTTTACAAATTCTGTTGGATAAGCCTGCTCTCTATCAAGTTTCCGCCAATACTCACCTTGAAAATCCCCACATAATTTAGCTACAGATTCTCTTACTTCTGTGATCATATCTTCATTTGTAACAGAATTTTCTACTTGAATTGTGGTGTCTGGCATGTTGGTCCTCATTAGCAAGTGAATTTGAATTATATATATATAAATTTATTTATATATTACTAGCTTATTTCTAGTAATTAATATTAATTTAAATAACAAAAAAATGATAATCAATAAATACTTTGGAGATTAAAATGAAGTTAGAATTTCACCACATTAACTTTGTATCTAAAGATGTAGACAAAATGAATGATTTTTATAAAAACATTTTGTTTATGGATAGCATTCCTATTGAAAACTTTCCTAGAACAGAAGAAACAGCTGATAGTGGATATAGTGGAAAAATAAATTTTGTTACTGAAGGTAAAATAGAGATGCATTTAGCTGAGAGAGATTTAAATGTTGCTTTTAAAAATAATCAAACAATTAATCCTGTTGATCATGGGCATATAGCATTTAGAACAAATGATATTAGGTCATTTTTAAAAATATTAAGGGATAATAATATACCATTTTCAGACTACGGAACTACTTTTGCTAGAGAATGGCACCAAGTTTTCTTTCAAGATCCAGAGGGTAATGTCATTGAAGTCCATCAAAAAATTTCCTAACAACTTAAATGATTAAAGAATGTTTTAAAAATCGAAACTTTAGAGTTCTTTGGGGTGCCGGTGGAATGACTGGCATTGCAAGAGCAATGGAGTTTTTAGCACTAAGTTTATACGCTCTGCAAGAGCTCGGACTTCCATATTTAGTTACGATGATTTTTGCAGCAAGAATGTTACCTATGAGCCTCTTGGGAATAATAATAGGTACTATCTCAGAAAGAATATCACCATTATTACTAATTAAAATTATTTATTCTTTATCTAATATTTTTACTGCAACAAGCGTAATATTAGTCATCACGAATAATTTTAATGTTTATTTTGCATTTACTCTTGCATTTATAAATGGAATTACTTGGGTTGTAGATCTTGCTGTTAGAAGACGTGTATTAGCAGAGAATATTAAAAAAAATCTTTTAAGTTCATCTCTGGCAATGGAAACTCTTTCTAACAACGCAACACGGTTAATTGGACCTCTTTGTGCTGGATTTTTATACGCTTTTGTGGGTTTATCAGGTATTTTTTGTCTTCAATTATTGATGTATATTTTTGCACTCGGATTAATATTTAAATTTAAAGATAATACAAATAATAAAAAGTTTTTAAACTCTTCAAACAAAATAGTTTCAAACATCAAAGAGCATTGGGCACATGGACTTTTAGGTGAAATCTTAAAAACCAGTAAAAAAGCTTATAGTTTAACAAGTTTAAGGTTCGTATTAATAACCACTCTAATTTTTAATGTTTTTGGGTTTCCATTAGTTTCGTTAATACCTGTATTAGGTAGAGAAAAGCTAATGCTATCTGAATTTAATATTGGCATTCTGGCATCGTCAGAAGGTTTAGGAGCACTTATAGGTGCCTTACTCATTGGAAATATTGCACCTCAAAGATATCTTTCTTTAATTTTTATTACTGGTGTGGGAGGTTTCTTTTTTGGTATGTATTTGTTTTCTTATTCACCTAACTTATTAATAGCTTTTATAAGTTTAACTTGTGGAGGGATCTTTCTTTCAGGGTTCAGTACAATGCAAGGAGCATTAGTATACCAGGCCTCAACAACTTCTAGGGGTAATAACTTTGGTATACTTGTAACTTGTATTGGAACAGCCCCACTTGGATTGATAAACTTGTCATGGATAATAACACTAATCCCTGTTGACCAAACGCTTCGAATAAACATATATCTTGGTTTAATATGCCTTATTGCAACTGGCTTTTATTTTTTAATTAGGAAAAGCTAAATTATTCCATTAGTTAGGTATGGCCTTTAATAAAAATTGGTTCATTATCTTACTAAATTGTGCAGGGTCGGCTGGCATCTTACCTTCCATTAGTCTTGCTTGTTCGAATAAAAGCGTTCCAGCATCACTTACTAAATCATTACTTTCTTTTTTACTTAAAAGTGATTTCATATTTTTGATTAAAGAATGATCTCCATTAATTTCTAATATTCTCGGGGCTCCTTTATAGTTAGAGTCTCTTTGAGCCATTAATTGTTCCATAGCTATATCCATATCACCCTCGTCTGCTACTAGACATACCGGACTATCTGTCAATTTAGAGGATAACCTTATGTCTTTAACTTGATCTCCCAAAACAACTTTTAGTTGAGCAATTAAATCTACATACTCTTTGTCTTGTTTAGCTTTATCATCATTAGACTTATTTTTTTTATCTTTATTTTTTGAGTCTAATTCATCTAAATTTATCTTACCTTGAGTAATTGATGTAAATTTCTTTTCTTTAAAAGATCCAACCATTGGTAACCAAAATTGATCTATTGCATCTGTCATTATAAGCACTGGTATGTTTTTTGATTTAAAGCCTTCTAGATGTGGACTAGCTAATGCTTGAGCGCTTGTTTCAGATGAAATGTAATAAATTTCTTTTTGTGTATCAGGCATTTTTTCTAAATATTGTGATAGAGATATTGGGTCTTCACTTTCATCAGTCGAAAACCTACATAAATCTAACAATGTTTCTTTTCTTTCTGCATCCTCATATAAACCTTCTTTAAGAACGGCTCCATATTCTTTCCAGAAATTCTTATAACCTTCCAAATCTTTTTCACTAACTTTTTTAAGCTCTCTTAGGATTCTACCAACTAAAGATTTGCTAATTTTTGCAACAGCAGGATTATTTTGAAGCATTTCTCTACTAACATTCAAATCTATGTCTTGTGTATCAACAAGTCCTTTTATAAATCTTAGATAACTAGGTATCAATGCATCGCATTTATCAGTTATGAAAACTCTATTAATATATAATTTTAAAGATGATTTTCTATCAGGATTAAATAAATCAAAAGGTCTAGTAGATGGTATGCAAATAAGATTAGTGTAACTAATTGTTCCTTCTGTATTATTATGCATTGTTAAGAGTGGCTTTCCAAATCCCGCGCCTATATGAGAGAAAAATTCTTGATATTGTTCATCTTTAATTTCTTTAGCAGGACGAGTCCAAAGGGCAGAAGCTTCATTTAATGTTTTAATTTCAGTGTCTTTTTTATCTTTTTGGCTTAAATTTACAGGATAAGAAATGTGATCCGAATACTTTCTTACAATAAATTGAAGTCTAGTTTCTTCTAGAAACTCTTTTGCATCTTTTTTAAGTTTTAATAAAATAGATGTCCCAAAATTATCTTTGTCAGCTTTAGCTAAATTAAAACCATTTTTACCATCTGAAGACCACTTCCAAGCTTGGTTGTCTCCAGCTTTCTTAGATATTACTTCAACGTCATCAGCTACCATAAATGAAGCATAAAAACCTACACCAAATTGACCAATCATTGAAATGTCAGTTTTTTTATCTTTATTGCTTTTTGAAATTTGTTCTAAAAAAGCTTTTGTTCCTGACCTTGCTATTGTTCCTAATGATGACTTAAGGTCTTCCTCATTCATACCTATACCATTATCAGAAATAGTTAGAGTTTTTTCTTTATTATCCACTTCTATTATTACTTCTGGGGTTTCTGATGAGTTAGCAATTTTTTTATCTGTCAAAGCAAGATATTTTCTTTTATCTAGCGCATCTGAAGCGTTTGAAATCAACTCACGCAAAAATATTTCTCTTTCTGAGTACAAAGAATTAATGACTATATCTAGAATTTTCCCGGTATCAGCTTCAAATTTGTTGTTCATATTAGTCATAGGAATTACCTTAATTTTGATGGTTTATATTGTAAATTGGTAATTAAAACTAGTTTTTCAAGTGTAAAATTTATATTTTTGATTTTGTTAAAATCTTTTAATTTACTAATAAAAATAATCGTAAATTAGTTCAAAAAATACTATTCTGAATTCAGATTGTTATTGAGAATAATCAGACTTTTCTTGATCAAGAATAAGTTTTATCTCTCTCAAAAAAGCAGTTCCCGCAGGATTGGGAAACTCTTCATTTTCCAATTCCTGAGCAGTTTTCTCGGCAATAACGTCATCTAATATGCTAAGTGTTTTTCCAGTTTGAAGAGCTTGTACATATATTTTAGCTGCTCTTTCAAAATAAAATAGTCTATTGAAAGTTTCAGCAACATTTTGCCCAAATATTAATATTCCATGATTGCCCATTATAAAGGTATGTTTTTTTGAGTCAGAAAGTAAATCTGCGCATCTTTTACCCTCTTCTTCAAAAGCCAGTCCTCCATAGTTTTTATCTACTACTTGTCTGTTGAAAAACATAGATGCAACTTGATTAATTGGAGGTAAAATACATTCATCAATAGAAGCTAAAGTCGTTGCATAAACAGAGTGAACATGCATTATGCATTTAGCGTGTGGACATAATTTATGAATAGCTCCATGTAATCCCCATGCTGTTGCATCTGGTGGATTATCTCCTGAAAGGACTGACTTATCATCAACATTTAATAATAGTAAATCAGAAGCCTTTATCCTTGAGAAATGCCACATATTTGGATTCATTAAAAATTGAGTGCCTTCTGGATTTACCGCAAGACTGAAGTGATTAGCTACTGCTTCATGCAAATTAATTCTTTCTGCCCATCTAAATGCAGCGGCCAAGTCTTTTCGTTCTTGAAGATAATTATCATTTGATAAATAATTTTCTGTTAGTTTTATTTCATCCATTTTATAACACCATAAAATTTTAATTCTCTCATATTGTATTTAAAAAAGTCAAATAGTATAAAAAAACAAAGTGAAGGAAAACATATGGGATATATTTATCTTTTAATCGCAATTATTGGTGAGGTAATTGGCACCACTCATCTTAAGAGTACAAATAATTTCACGGAGTTATTACCTACCACCTACGTTGTACTAGGTTTTGGGACAGCTTTTTATTTTATGATGCTTGCTATGAAAACCATTCCTATTGCCATAGCATATTCAATTTGGGCAGCTATTGGAATTTCTGCAATAACAATTTTAGGCGCATTAAAATATAAAGAAATACCAGATTTATTGGCTATTTTAGGTCTAGGCCTTATTATTCTTGGGGTAATATTATTGGTTTTTTATAGTAAAATGGGTACAAATTAAAAATGTATCGCTTTGGAGTAGGTTGCTAAAGCCGCTTCTTTGACTGCCTCATTTACCGTAGGATGTCCGTGACAAATTCTAGCTACATCCTCTGACGACGCACCAAATCCCATTGCAATAGATAACTCGTGTATTACAGTTCCTGCTTCGTGGCCTATCATGTGAGCCCCTAGTATCTTATCTGTAGATTTATCTGATAGGATCTTTACCATGCCATCCGTATGTCTAATAGCTTTAGCTCTACTATTAGCCATTAGAGGAAATGTTCCTTTATTATATGAAATACCCTCTGCTTTCAATTCTTCTTCTGTCTTGCCAATAACAGCCACTTCAGGCGAAGTATATATGATACCTGGCACAAGATTGTAATCAACGTGGCCAGCTTCCCCATTCATTATCTCTACAGCCGCCACACCGTCTTCTTCGGCTTTGTGAGCTAACATTGGTCCCTTAATTACATCACCAATTGCATAAATGTTTGATACTGAAGTTTGAAAATTTTCATTTGTTTCTATAAATCCATGCTTGTCTATTTTCAAATTTAATTTTTCTAAACCCAATCCATTAATATTTGGTTTTCTTCCAACGGATACCAGCACTACATCTGTATCTAATTCATTAATTGTATTGTTATTAATATCTCTAACGGA